>DJRT01000007.1:54396-112463 GCA_002437905.1 Ruminococcaceae bacterium UBA6353
GGTGGCCAGACCGGCCGCCATGGCCCCATCCACCGCCGCGCGGCCGCCGCTGCCCATGCCATCGCTGAGCAGCACCACCGTCTGTCCGCGCTGGGAAAAGTGCTCCGCCGCATCACCGCACAGCTTCTCCCCGCCGCAGCACAGCTGTGCGCGGCCGATCTCCACAGAATAGCGCGGGCGCTCTGTCAGCGTCACCCGCAGCTGACGGCCGCATTCTGCCACCGCCGGCGGAGCAAAATCCCGTCCGCAGGCCTCCCGGATCTCCCGCAGCCAGCGGCCGCCATCCAGCCGCACCCCCACATCCTGTGTCAGGATCTCCACCGTCAGCCGGCTGCCCCGGCTGCGGGTGCACAGGGCATCCTGCACCGGCATCCCATGGTCCCGGCACACCGCCAGCACCCGGCCGGAAAGCTCGGTATCCACCTGCCCCGGCTGCTGCAGTTCCCCGGCGATATCCGTCAGCAGGGCGCCGGTGCCGCCCAGCTGCTGCTGCAGGGAAACCTGCAGCTCCTCCAGCCGCCGCCACGCGCCCTCCCGCGCCACCATGGCGGCATAGCCGGTGCTCAGCGTATCCGCCAGCTGCTGCGGCTGGCGGCAGTGCTGCGCCGGCCAACCGGTCAGCTGATCAGCCGCAACCGCCGCCTGCTGGCGCAGCAGCGGCACGGTGGCCTCCAGTGCCGCCAGCATCTCCTCCCGGTGCTGCTCCCAGCAAAGCTGCTGCAGCGGGCAGCCGGCACACACCGCCGCCCGGCAATCCCGCAGCAGCGCCGCGGTATCCTGTGCGCCGTGCCGCGCCAGCCGTTCGGATACCACCCCCACGGTATCCGCCACATCCTCCAGTGCCTGCGCAGCTACCTCCAGCCGCATGGTCATGGCGCGCCGCATCCCCTCCACCGCCGGCAGATCACGGCTGCGGATAAACAGATGCCCCAGCCGCCGGTCCCAGCTTTTCGGCAGCAGCACCAGCAGCAGACCGCCGCCGGCGATCTCGTACAGGTGGATCAGGGCAGCAGAATCGGTTTCCGCCAGCGTGACCACGCCGGCCGCCACAAAAAAGGTCAGCGCCTCCACCGCCCGGCCAAAGCGGGAAAACACCCCGGCAATCAGCCCGCCGAAAGCCATGGCAATGGCCAGCACTGTCTGCCCCGGCGCGGCCACGGCCACCGCCGCGCCCATGATGACCCCGGCCATGCAGCCGCCGGCCTCCCGGCCGGAGCGTGCCAGCACCAGCACCAGCAACACCGCCACCATGCGGCCGGGGGAAAATTCCCGCACCGTGACGGTGGAGGCCGCCATGATCGCCACCGCCCCGGTCAGGATCAGCGCCGCCTGCTGCCCCGGCGTCAGCAGGGGGCGGCTCTGCGTGCTGTGCATTGCTGCAAGGCAATCCCGGCTCCAGGCCACCGCCACGCCAAAAAACACGGCACAGCCGGCCGCCACTGCCCCCTCCGCCAGGATCAGCAGCACCCGCCAGACATCCAACCCGGTCTGCCCCAGGATCAGCAGCCCGGTGGCCGTGGTGGAGACAAACGCCAGCAGCGGCGGCACAAACGGCCGCTCCCGCAGCTCCGGCACCGCCGCCAGCACCCACCGGGTGGCAGCAACCAAGGCCGCTGCCGCGATATAGCGCAGCGGCAGCACCACCTGCCCGGCCAGCAGGTAGCCGGCTGCCACCGCGGCCGCCACCGGCAGCGTCCACTCCCCGGCGGCGGCGGTCAGACCCACGCCGCAGGGCGCCATCTGCCCGTACAGCACCGCCCGCGGCATCAGCAGCCCGGCAAGGCACCACAGCAGTGCCAGTGCTGCCCGTTCTCCCCATTCGCCTTTTCCTTCCCCCTGCGCCGCGCGGCCGGCCGGCCGGCGCGCCGCTGCGCGCTCCTTCATGCTTGTCCCATCCTTTTTGGCTGAATTTCCCTGCCAGTATACCGCCCGGCGGGCGCTGCGTTTGTCGCAATTGCAGCGCAAAACGGCGCTTATTCTGCCGCAAACGGCCGATTGAACGCATACCGGAAAGAGCAGCGCCGCCACCGGCCATTCCCCGCCATTTCCCGCCGGTTGACAAACCTCCACGATTGCAGTAGTATAAGACTGGTTTCCTGCCCATATACTATGATGCGCCCCGTGCGCTCTTCCCACAAAAAAATCCAATATCCGGCGGGCAGGCAAAGGAGGAACCATATGAAAAAAGGTCTTTTGATCACCCTGGGCGTAATCGTCGCCGTGCTGGTGCTGATCGTACTGCCGATTATCAGCAGCTACAACGGCCTGGTCTCCATGCAGACCAATGTGGAGGGCAAGCAGGCCGCCATCCAGACGCAGCTGCAGCGCCGGGCGGATCTGATCCCGAACTTTGTGGCCACGGTGAAGGGCTATTCCGACTATGAGCAATCCACCCTGACGGCCGTGACCGAGGCGCGTGCCTCGGTGGGGCAGGCCAAAACGGCCGCCGAGCAGAGCGCGGCCAGCGAACAGCTGGACAAGGCCATCTCCGTGTGGGTGAACGCCGTGACCGAGGCCTATCCCGACCTGAAGGCCAACACCCAATACACGGCACTGCAGGATGAGCTGGCCGGCACCGAAAACCGCATTGCCGTGGCCCGCAACGACTATAACACCGCGGCACAGCAATACAACACGGCCATCCGCCGTTTCCCGAAAAACCTGATCGCCGGGATCTTTGGCTTTGAAAAGGCGGACTACTTCCAGGCGGCCTCCGGCACGGAGCAGGCGCCGACGGTATCGTTCTGATGCGCAGGAGAACAATCGCCCTGCGCGCGGCGGCGCTGCTGCTGGTGGGCTGGCTTTGCCTGCTGCCCGGCCACGCTGCGGCCAAGGCCGCCTGGCCGGCGGCAACCGACCGCTTTTTTGTCAACGACTATGCCGGCATCCTGTCCGATGCAGATGCCCGGACGGTCTATGAAGCCGGGGTACGGCTGTATCAGGCGACCGACGCACAGGTGGTGCTGGTAACGGTGCAGAATACCGGCAGCCGCACGCTGGAGGACTACGCCCTCGGCCTTGCGCGCGATTGGGGCATCGGCACCAAAGAAAAAAACAATGGCGTACTGCTGCTGTTCACCGTGGACGGCCCCCACAGCCGCATTGAGGTGGGCAGCGGGCTGGAGGGCGCCCTGCCAGACTCCAAGGCCGGCCGGATACTGGACACCTATCTGGTGCCGTGGTATGCGGAAACGGATGCCTGGTCGGAAAAGCTGACCGACACCTATAAGGCGCTGGTGAATGTGACCTACGGAGAATACGGCATGACCGAGGAGCAGTATCCGCTGCCGCAGGAGCTGCCGGAGGAGGGGATGACAGCGGGAGATATCGCGCAGCTGGTGATGCTGGCGGCGTTCCTGCTGCTCTGTATCTTCAGCGGTCTGCGGCGCCGGCTGTGGGTACCGGCCGCCCCGTTCGGCAATGGCCGGCACAACCACCCCGGTGGTTTCGGCGGCTTCGGCGGTTTCGGCGGCGGGGGCGGCTTTGGCCGGGGCGGAGGAGGAGGCTTCTCCGGCGGAGGAGGAGGCTTCTCCGGCGGCGGCGCCTCCCGCTGAGCCGACCGCAATCTACCCCCCAACTGAAAAAAGTCTGCGTCGGCTCCGGATAGGAGCCGGCGCAGACTTTTTTTGCGCGGTGCGGCACGGTCAGGATTTATCCCCCGGCTTGGCCACCAGCGCACACAGAAAGCCGAACACCACCGCTGCGGTAATGCCGCCGGCCGCGCCGGTTACGCCGCCGGTGAGGATGCCCAGCGCACCCTTTTCGTGCACCGCCTCCTCCACCCCCTTGGCCAGCGTATACCCAAAGCCGGTCAGCGGCACTGTGGCGCCGCCGCCCGCGAACTGCACCAGCGGCTCATACAACCCCACGGCCGTCAGCACCACCCCCAGCGTGACGAAACCCACCAGTATCCGCGCCGGGGTCAGCTTGGTATAATCCATCAGCAGCTGCCCAACCACACAGATGCCGCCGCCGACGGCAAACGCCTTGACCAACATCCAATAATCCATTTGTACCGCCCTCCTTATACGCCTCTATTTTTCCTGCGGCGGGCAGAAATATACAAAAAATCCCGAAAAACACTGGACTTATGCACAGATATCTGCTATGATGGTAGCACTTTCAAAGGAGGTATCAACTGTATGCAGTCCGACTCAGACGGTATACGAACACTGCTTTTCATGCTGGTGCTTGTATGCTTCTCCGCCTATTTTTCCGCTACCGAGACCGCTTTTTCATCCTTCAACCGTATCCGGGTGAAAAACCTGGCCGAAAGCGGCGACCGCCGTGCGCAGCGGGTGATGACATTGGCCGGCAACTACGACCGGCTGCTTTCCACCATCCTGGTGGGAAACAACATTGTCAATATCCTGCTGACCTCACTGGCCACCGTTTTCTTTGTCAACCTATACGGCCAAAGCAAGGGTGCCACAATCGCCACGGTGGTTTCCACCATAGTGGTGCTCATCTTCGGTGAGATCTCGCCGAAAAGCCTGGCCAAAGACCATGCCGAAAGCTTCGCCATGGCCACCGCACCGGTGCTGCAGGGCATTGTGATCCTGCTGTACCCCGTCAACTGGCTATTCTCCCTGTGGAAAAGGCTGCTGAGCATCCTGTTCAAGAGCAAGGCCGAACAGGCCGTGACCGAGGAAGAGCTGCTCACCATTGTGGACGAGGCCGAACAGGGCGGCTCCCTGAACGAGCAGGAGAGCGACCTGATCCGCCGCGTGATTGATTTCAATGACCGCGAGGCGGTGGACATCCTCATCCCCCGCGTGGATGTGACCGGCATAGAGGCCGACGCCACCGCCGCCGAGCTGGCGCAGGTGTTCGCCGACACCGGGTATTCCCGCCTGCCGGTATACGAGGACACCATGGACCGTATCCTGGGTGTGGTGAACCTGAAGGACTATCTGCTGGCGGCAGACCGCCACCCCACGCCGCGGCAGATCATGCAGCCGGCGGTGTTTGTGCCGCCAACGGTTAAGATCCGTCTGCTGCTCAAGCAGCTGCAAACAGCCAAATCCCACATTGCCATCGTCTCGGACGAATACGGCGGCACACTGGGCATTGTCACCATGGAGGACATCCTGGAGGAGCTGGTGGGCGAGATCTGGGACGAACACGATGATGTGGTCGAAAGCATCCGGCCGCAGCCGGACGGCCGCAGCCTGGTGCTGTGCTCCACCGAGCTGTACACCATGATGGAATACTTTGACCGCGAAACCGCGTGCGACGCCTCCACGGTCAGCGGCTGGGTGATGGAAAGCCTTGGCCGTATCCCGGTGGTGGGGGACCGCTTCACTGCCGACGGGCTGGAGGCGGAGGTGGTGGCGGTGGACGCCAACCACCCCGAAGAGATCCTTGTGCGGCCGGTGGAGCAGCCGGACACACCGGAGGAATAAGACAATAAGAAACGGACGGACTGTTTACACAGCCCGTCCGTTCTTCTTTGCCAGCGCCAGCAGCTCCGCCACGGTGTATTCCCGGTCAAGCTCCAGCGCATAGCCGCCGGGGACGCAGCGGGTGAAAGCTGCCGGATCCGCGGTGTTGGAGGCAAACATCCCGTAGTGGTTGGGCACATTCACCGGTGCGCCGATGCGCACGGCCACGGCGGCTGCCTGCTGTGCATCCATATTGCCCAGCTGCCCATTGATACACAGAAAGCTGATCTGCGGATGCTCCTGCGCCACCGCAAACAGACGCTCATCCAGCAGCGTATCCCCGCTGAAATACAGCGTATGCCCCTGTGCTCGCAGCACCACGCCGAACGCCTCCACCGTGTGGCGGGCGAACACCGCCTTGACGGTAATAGCCCCCACCTGCACGGTCTGCCCCACAGCAAGAGTCTGCACCTGCGTCTGCCCCAGCCGGCGCAGCGTTTCGGCGCCGCCTGCCGTGGTAAGGAAGCGGGTGCCCGCCGGCATGGCCGCCGCCGCATCCACATCCAGGTGATCCAGGTGGTCATGAGTGCAGATCACCGCATCCGCCCGCACCTGCTGCGGGCGCAGCGGGGCAGGCACCAGCCGCGGGCGGCCGGCCACCCGCTCCACCGCATCCGAAAGGTAGGGGTCCAGCAGCAGGCGCGTGCCGCCGGCGGCAATGGCGTAGCCGCTCTGACCAAGCCAACGCACAGTCATCATAGCACGCTTTTCCCCCCATCCACATACAGGCTCTGGCCGGTGATATACCGTCCCCGGTCGGAGCACAGCAGACTGACCGCCCCGGCACAATCCGCCGGCTGCCCCCAAAAGCCGGCCGGGATGGTTGCCGCCACCTTGGCGGCATAAACCGGGTCGGCCAGCGCCGCGGCATTGCGGTCAGTATCAATCACCCCGGGCGCCACATTATTGACGGTGATCCCCTCCGCCGCCAGCTGCACCGCCAGCGACCGCACCATATTGGTCTGTGCCGCCTTGGAGGCGGAATACACCAGCATATCCGGGTGCGGCTTCGCCTCCTGCACGCTGCCGATGGTGACGATGCGCCCCCATCGCTGCGCCCGCATATGCGGCACGGCGGCCTGGATCAGCCGCATGGAGGCAATAAAATTGCAGGTAAGCTGCCGGGTACATTCCTCCACCGTGATCTGCTCCCACTTCTGCCGGTACTGCACCGAGGCATTGAGCACCAGCGCATCCACCGTGCCCATTTCCGCCGCCAAGCGGTCGATCTCCTCCAGCCGGCACAGGTCGGCACACAGCACGGCGGCACACCCGCCGGCCACCCGGATCTCTTCGGCCGTTTGCTGCGCCTTTTCCGTTTGCCCGGCACAGTGCACCAGCACCGTGTAGCCATCCCGCGCCAGCTGCAGCGCCACCGCCCGGCCGATCCCGCGCGAGGAACCGGTCACCAGCACGCGTTTTCCGTTTAACATTTTCGATACCCCTTAAAGTAGTATTTCCTTTACGGCTGTTTCCCCGTTATGTATACCGAATTCGGCAGTAGAATTGTCACCGGAAACAGTGTAATTGCCGTAAAAACCACGGAATTCGGCATAGCCGTTTTCGTCGGTAGTTAACGCTACCTTGGTGTGCCATACCTCATTTACAAGCCTTTGAAGCCTCAGTGCCGATTTTTTCGGCGTCAGATCATGATGCAAAAGGCCACCGCGACACATATTTTCGTTCCAATAACGACCAGAATTGTCGACATACGCATATCCGTCCGGAACATTCCAATAAACGATATCCCGCATGGACGGGTGGCTGAACCAAACCGAGTACAAAAGCTCAAGCAGATCCGCCTGCAGCTCTTCGTCTTCTTCGGTATCACCAAAGGTCGGTATCGTCACCTCGGTCATTTCAAGCGGCAGACCCAATTCGGCTATTATGTCCAGTCCTTTGCGTATTTTGGCCGGGTCTACCAGCTCATCGCCCCGTTTTACTGCTTTTTCATACGCCTCGTCGGTTCTGGCCGTTGTGCCGGTGAAAATATGGTGCTGTAAACCGATCTTATCAATTTCAGCTCCGCTCTTAAGAGCACTTTCAATCATCATAAAATACCCGTTGCGATATTTTTCCTGACTCAAACCGATAAGCGGGTTCGCCTCGTTTATAACCAGCGTTTCATCGGGAAAATACTTTCTTGCAAGAGCAAACGCCCACTCTATTATATCGCGCTTGCTGCTGATTGCGCTCTTATACTTCCACCCAGGCTCCTGGAACAGCTCGTTGATGACCTCAAATTCCAACATTCTGCCGGAAAAGCGTTCGGAAATCTGTCTGAAGCGTTCCTCGTAGAGCCTTTCCATCTCCCGCATATTGTCGCGCGGCAGCCATTCCGGGATAAATTTATCGTAAATCAAACAGTGAAGCTTCGGCTTTATGCCGTTTTCCTCACAGTACTCAACGCAAAGCTCGGACGATGGCCGACGCCAGACCTTAGGACTGTCTTTGTCATACCGCGGCTTACCCTGTTCCGGCTCCAAGCCATCCCAATAAAACGGAATGGTTGCAAGGTTAAAGCACTTCTTGAATACCTCACGATAATTTTGATTTTCTTCTGCGTGAGCAAATTCGTCCAGCATAAAAATGTTTGCACCGAAACCAAAATCGTGCGAAACCTGATTTACCTGAACCCTTGCGTTTCTAAGCGGTTTGCCGTTTGCATCTTTAAAATGCAGCTTGCACCAGCCTTTTCGATATTTTTCAATATCGCTTTTCACTCTGCCCTCAAGCAGCTCACGACTGTCTTCCGCCGCTTTCATCCAAATTTTTCTGTTTTCTGCCGGGTTTAACATAAAATCTACCTCCATTTTATCATTACAGGGCGGTTTGGGTATCGTTTGGGTCGCCATTGCGGGCTAAATCGTATTCCTTTGTCCAGTCCAGGCTGCGGTATTCTTCGCCGCGCGGGTCGGTCCTGATCCACTGCAGCAGCATATCCAGCATCTCCTCCGACCAGGTATTCTTATCAATCTGGGCGGTGGTGAATTTGCCCTGGCAGATCATCTCAAAGCCGAAATCATCCTTAACATGGGTCTTGGCCGCCCCCTCCACCACCTCGGCCACCAGGTGCGCGGGGATGAACAGCACCCCGCCGCCGGCACCAAACACCACATCCCCCGGCAGGCATACCGCGCCGCCAAAGGCTGTGATATTGTTCCAGTCCTTCATGACAAACTCCCGGATCGGGGTGGGGTCGATGCCGCGGTAGTACACCTGCACGCCCGGCACCGCCTGCATCTGCTCCACATCCCGTACGCCGCCCCAGATCACGGCCCCGCCGGTTTTGGTGCGGTTGTGCAGGGCTGTGGTCAGATTGCCGCCGAGGAAGGTGCCCTTATAGATCTTATCGTACATATCGCACACCACCACATCCCGCTCATACAGGTGGTCAATGACCCACTGGTTATAATTGCCCTGCAGGCCGTCCTCGCCGCCGTGGGCAAACTGCACACTGTGCAGATCGGGGCGGGTGGGGCAATAGGTGCAGGTAACTGCCCGGCCGACCAGCTTGCGGCCGTCCGTGTGCAGCGCCTGCAGGGGGCTTTCGCCGCCGCCGACAAACTGGTGCTCATACCCCAGCGTGAAGATCGGCTTCCACACCTCCTCCAGCGTCATGCCGTGCAGGGCGTCCAGGTACTTGTCCGCCACCTTCGGGCGGCCGTCCGGCAGGCGCTCCCCCTGCCACAGCGGGGTGAGAGAAAGAATTCTCTCCCGGTCATTGAAATGCATGGCTTATCCCTCCTCTTTTCATCCCTTGTCATCAAATGCTGCCAGAAAATACGCCTTCGGCTGCAGCTCCAGCAGCACCTGGCCATCCTCGCTGTGCGGCAGCCGCACCCCGCGGCTGAGCAGGGTCTCCGTTATCCGGATATTCGCCCCCAGTGAGATGTGCTGCGGCGTGCTGCCGGTATTAAAGGCCGCCACCACCCGGCTGCCCGGCGCACGGCGGATAAAGGCCATGGTGGTCTCCGGCAGGCCGTATTTCCAGCTCATGGTGCCCTCATACAGCGCCGGCACCGTGTGGCGCAGCGCGGTCAGCCGCCGCACAAGCTGCAGCCGGGCAGTGCCCTGCGGAGTATCCCCCTGCTCCCAACGGATGCTGTGGTGTCCGGCGCAGAAACGGCTGCTGAAAATGGCGTGCGGCGCATCGTCCGCGACCTCATAGCCGTTATACAGGAACGGGATGCCGTGCGTGCAGAACTGAAAAACCAGCGCCGCATCGGTCGCCTCGTGCCCGGCATAGGTCTCATAGCGGCCGCGCGGGTCATCGCAGACCGTATCGTGGGTGTCCAGCGCCCGGATCAGTGCCCGGCCGCGCGGCACATCCAGCACAGCGTCGATCTGCTGCAGACGCACCGCAGGCGTATCGCCGGCAAACACATGCTTGACCGCCTCGTGCTCCGGCCAGAACAGCAGATAGCCGGCGTCAAACGCCTCCTCCAGCCAGCGGGGCTTGCAGCCCTCATCCAGCATAAACAGCTCCGGCCGGATCGCCCGGCAGCGGCGCACCCCCTCGCGCCAAAAATCCACCGGGCACTCATCGCCCACATCACAGCGGAAGCCATCCACTGCCAGCTCCCGCACACACCATTCCATGTGCCCCCACAGATACTCCCGCAGCGCGGGGTTATCAAAATTCAGCAGCGGGAAGCTCCATTCGCCGTAATCCATATCCCCCTGCGGGGTGCGGCGCACAAAGTCCGGGTGCTCCGCCAAAAACACCGCCTGCGGCCCGCAGTGCAGATACACCAGGTCCAGCAGCACCCGCAGGCCCAGCCCGTGCGCCGTGTGCACAAAGCGCCGCAGATCGTCCGTGGTGCCGTATTCCGGGTCAACGGCAAAGTAATCCTTGATGCGGTAGGGGTTGCGCGGCTCGCCATACCCGCTGTCGCGCTGGCGCTTTGACCAGTGGGCGGGATCCGGGTCATCATCCTGTACAAAGCAGGGACACAAATAGATATAATCCACGCCGAGGCTCTGCAGAAACGGCAGCTTCTTCTCGGCGGCCGCCAGTGTGCCCTCCGGGGTAAAAACGCGCAAAAACAGCTGGTAGATCACGCGGTTTTCATAGGGGGAATACATAAGGGGCTCCTCTCCTTTTATAAATTCATCGTTCTGCGGCCGATACAACGACGGTCTGCTGCGTCTCACCGGTCTCCCCGGACAGGTGCAGCCGGCTGCGGCGGCCGTCGATCTCCATGGCATAGCTGCCGTTGTATCCGTGAAAATGCACGCAGCCGGCAGCGTCGGTCTGTGCTTCCACGGTGGTGCGCCACTCCCGGTTGATCAGGCGATCCAGCGCCCGATAGGCCGGCTTTTCGCGGTAATCCCCGTCGATCAGCCCGGTGGAAGGCAGATTTTCGCCCAACGCCCGGCGTCTGGTCGTCAGCACGCCGTCATCGGTCAGGTTCCACCAGAAAATGCCGTCCACATTCCTGTGGGAGAAGCAGACCTTATAAAGATACACGGCAGCCTCGGCCTGGAATTCCTCATCCGGCTCCGAGGGGATGCTGACCTCCGAAAGCACCAGCGGCTTTCCGAATTCGGCATAGGTATCCAGCACATCGTACAGCCGCTCCGCGTCGTAAACATTGTGGAAGGCCGCCGAATCGTAGGTGTGGCACTGGAGACCGATCCGGTCGATCGGTGTGCCGCGCGACAGCAGATCGCGGATATTAAGGTAATAGGCGCTGTACCGGCCATGGTATTCGGCAAAGGCGGCGCCGACCGCCTCATTGAGAACCAGGGCATTCTGCGGAAAATACTGTCTGGCCAGGTCGAAAATCGTCTTGACATAATCCCGCGGCGGCACCAGGTGCTTCCAGTTGTCCTGCCGGTGCTGGTGCTCCCGGTGCACATCCCACACCCGTGCCGGCTCATTGACGCAATCGAACACCGGGATGCACCCTGCATAGCGCCCGGCAATCTCCCGGAAGCGCTTCTCGATCAGCGGGTAAAGGGTTGGCCAGTCCTCCGGCAGCCATTGTGGAAGAAACTCATGCCAGAAAAGCGGATGCCCCTTTGCCCGCACCCCATTCTGCCGGCACCACTCCACCACCCGATCAGCCGGAGGGCGGCGGTAGACATCGTTTGCGGTATCGGCCGCATAGCGCAGAACGCCCTGCTGCGGCTCTGTCCCCTCCCAGTACAGCGGCACCACGCCGGTATTGAACAGCCGCCGCCACGCCTGCGCATAGCGGGCATTCTGCTCCGGCTGCTCATACTGCTCCAGCATAAACAGGTTTGCGCCGAAATCAAAATCGTGGGTCTCATGCTGCAGGCGCACCGGACGGCCGGCCAGCGGCTGCCCGGCGGTGTCGGTCACCGTGACGGTGAAATCCCCGGTACGGTTTTGTGCAATATCCCGGTCTGCACGCGCCTGGAAATACGCCAGCCCCTCGCGGTAATACTGTGCAATTTTCATCATTCCGTTCCGCTCCGTTCTCTTCAGCTCCAGATCCGGTCGTTGGAAAACTCGGTGTTCCACTCCTCCGTCGGCTCGAAATAGCCGGGGATGGCCGGGTTGATATGCTCACGCAGCACCGCCTCGTTCAGCTCATCAAAGCCGAGGCCGGGCTTCTCCGGCACGCGGATAAAGCCGTTTTCAAACAGCGGCCGGGGGATCCCGGTGACCATATCCCCCCACCACGGCACATCCACCGAGTGAAATTCCAGCGCCAGCACACTGTGCATGGCCGCGGCCGCATGCACCGCCGCCAGACAGGCCACCGGGCTTTCGGCCATGTGGATGGCGGTAGCCACCCCATGCTCATCGGCAAAATCGGCGATCTTCTTCAGCTCCAGCGCACCGCCGCAGGTGAGAATATCCGGGTGGATGACCGACACGCCGCCGGCACGGATGAGCGTCTCAAAGCCCTCCTTGAGGTAGATATCCTCGCCGGTGCACACCGGCACGCAGGTGCTGCTGCGCAGCCGCACATACTGGTCGGTATACATCCAGGGGATCATATCCTCTATCCACGCCAGATTGTACTTTTCCATGCGGCGGGCAAAGCGGATGCAGTCCTCCACACACACATGGCCGAAGTGGTCGATGGCCAGCGGCACCTCATAGCCGATCACCTCACGCACCTGCCGCACATACTCCTCCAGATAGTCCAGTCCCTTTTCGGTCAGATGGATACCGGTCATCGGGTGGGGGGTGGTGACCAGCTGATAGCTTTTCTGCGCCCGCACCATATCCGCGGTCACGCTGCCGCCCTGCACATTGAGGATGTGCCCGGCATAGCGCTGCAGCTCCTGCATATAGCCCAGCGGGGCGTTGATGGTGCCAGGCTCCTCCAGCAGCAGGCCGATACCAAGATCCATCTTGAGAAAGGTGAAGCCCATTTCCATGCGTTTCTTCAGCGCCAGCCCCATATCGTGCCCGGTATGCCGGCCGTCCACATCGGTATCGCAATACACTCGCACCCGGTCACGGAACCGGCCGCCGAGCAGCTGGTACAGCGGCACGCCATAGGCCTTGCCGGCCAGATCCCACAGGGCGATCTCGATACCGCTGACGCCGCCCCCCTGGCGGGAGGGGCCGCCGAACTGCTTGAGCTTGCGGAACAGGCGGTCCACATCACACGGGTTTTCCCCCAGAAGCCGGCTTTTGAGCATCAGGGCATAGGTCTTGCTGGAGGCATCCCGCACCTCGCCGTAGCCGCTGATGCCCTGATTGGTATCAATGCGCAGCAGAGTGCAGCGTTTGGGCGCGCCGTCAATATCCACAAAACGCACATCCGTAATGCGCAGCTGGCTGGGGGCGGAGCACCGGCGGACAGCCGGCGACAACAGACTTTCAGACATAGGTATACGCTCCTTTGCGTTTTTTCTCATTAAACCATATCCCGCCGGTGGGCGTAACCCCAAAACCGCGACAAAAGGTTGACAAAACGCGCCTGTTTTGCTACGATAGCGGCAAAGAGGGGAGGAGAACAGGGTGATTTTCGCCAACGATCATTTGACCTTTCGCGTGCTGGATGTGCTGCGCATTGACCAGCACACGCCGCGGCGCATGACCAACTGCGGCCGCCATTTCTGTGCGCTATCCTACCGCGAGGCGACCGATGCGGTGCTGACCGCCGGCAGCCAGCGGCTGGTGATGCAGCCGGAGAGCGTGACCTTTTTTCCCGCCGACCTGGACTATGTGCGTGAGGCGACAACCGACTGCATGACGGTATTCCACTTTGCGCTGTACAATTATGCCGGCGCGGCCGACCACACGCTGTGCTGCATGCAACCCAGCGACCCGCAGCGCGTAGCGGCGCTGTTTCGCCGGGCACTGACGGTATGGAACGGAGGCGCCCCCGACCGCGGCTACCGCGCAACGGCACTGCTGAACGAGGTGCTGGCGCTGCTGCATCTGGACTGTACGCAGCAGGAGGCGGCACTCTCCCCCCTGATGCAGCAGGCGGTGGCGTACATCGAGCAGAACTACACCTGTCCGGAGCTGACCGTACCGCAGATCGCCGCCCAGCTGCACATCTGCGAGGCACACCTGCGCCGCCTGTTCCACCGGGAGCTGCAGACCTCTCCGCGCCAGCACATCAACGACCTGCGGCTGCGCCGTGCCGCCGCCCTGTTGACCAGCGGCTACTACACTGTGGCCGAGGTGGCCGCGCAGGTGGGCTTCCGGGAGGAAAAATACTTTTCCACCCTCTTTGGCCGGCAGATGGGGGTGTCCCCCTCCCGCTACCGCTACCGCTTTGACGGCGAACGGGCGGAATGACCGCACAAAACAGCCGCACAGGCGCCGCCCATATGGGCGGCGCCTGTGCGGCTATATGTTGCCTGATTGCTTTGTCTATTCCTGTGCATCTTCCGCCGGTGCCGGGGCGCGGGTGAGGTTCTTCATCCAGTTATAGCGCCGGATCTTGAAGAACGCCGGGATACACTTGAGAATCTGATCCGCCTTGAGGCACAGAAACACCACGGCGGGTGAGGCCCCACACTTCAGTGCGATGACCGACAGCGGAATGACCACCCCGAAGACAAAAAGCGTATCGTTTTTCAGCACAAAGCTGACATCGCCGCCGGATTTGACCAATCCGAACAGGGAGGGGCACTGATAGCAGGTGCCGATACAGGTGAAGCACAGGATGCCGATAAAGCGGCGGGTATAGGCAGCCGCCTCATCACTGATGGCGTATAGGCTGATAAACGGATCGCGCAGCAGGAAAAACAGCAGGCTGGTGCACAGACCAAGGGCAAGAAACAGCAGCTGCACCGTGCGGGAATACTCCCGGATGCGGCGCAGATCGCCGGAGCCGACCGTCTTGCTGATGACGATGCCCACCGCGCCGGCCAGGCCGTTCATGGCCACATACATCAGATTGTTCATGGTATTGGCCAGCCCGGCGGCGGTGATGACCGCCTCGCTGAACCGGCCGAGAATAATGCTGTTGGCCAGCAGATTGCTGCCCCACACCAGCTGGCCGGCAATGATCGGCAGCCCATAGCGCACAAAATCCCCCAGCAGCACCCGGTCAATGTGCCGCAGCATGGAAAAGCGGAACTGCAGCCGCCGATCCACCGCCTGGGTATACACCACCATGATGACCGTCTCCACTATGCGGGCAATGAGAGTTGCCACCGCAGCGCCGTGCACCCCCAGTGCCGGCAGCCCCAGCCGGCCGAAGATCAGCCCATAATTGAGCACCACATCCACCACCAGTGAGCACAGCGAAACATACAGACCGATGCGGGTCACCTCCACGCTGCGCATGGCGGCGATCAGTGCCTGCGTGATGCAGAAGAAGAAATACGACCAGCACACAGCAGAAAGGTACTGCTGCCCCTCGGCGATGACCCCCGGCTCCCGTGTGAAGCAGCCGAGCACCTGCCGCGGGAAGGCCGCGCACACCACCGTGAACAGCAGCCCCAGCAGCAGCGAAAAGCCCATGCCGATGGACACCACCCGGCGTATGCTGCCCACATCCCGCCGACCCCAATACTGGGCAGCCAGCAGCAGGATGCTGCCCTCAATGCCGGCACTGAGCACCTGCAGCACCGTTTGGATCTGGGTGCCAAGATAGACGCCGCTGACAGCGGCGTCCCCCAGCCGGCCGATCATCACCTGATCCGCCAGCCCGACGGAAAAGGTGACCAAATTTTGCAGCACCATGGGCACAGCCAATGCCAGCAGGGTGCGGTAGAATTGCTTATCCTTTGTGATACACACGAATGGTTCTCTCCCTATCTATGTACGGTTTCAGCCCAGCGGCAGCCGCCGCAGGGGCGGCAGCACCAGCCGGGCGGCAAGGCCGATCAGCAGCCCCGTTGCCAGCCCGGAAAACAGCAGCACCGGCAGATACCACACCAGCTGCGGTGTGGCCGTGAGCGCCGCCGCGGCGGCCAGCTGCCCGATATTGTGGCTCACACCACCGGCCATGCTGACGCCGGCGACGCTGAAGCGGCCGCTGCGCCGGCACAGCACCATCATACCAAAGCTGAGCAGCCCGCCGCTGAGGCTGTATAGCATGGTGGCGGGGCTGCCGAAGGTAAGCCCGACCAGCAGAATACGCAGACAGCCGATGGCCAGTGCCTCACCGGGGTGCAGCAGATACAGCGCCGCCACCACCACCAGATTGGCCAGCCCCAGCTTGATGCCGGGCACCGGCAGCGGCACCGGTATGAGGCTTTCGAGGTAGCTGAACACAAAGGCCAGCGCCACCAGCAGGCCATATAATGCTGTGCGTCGCTTCATGCGCTCAGACCTCCCCATCCACAGCCGAACGGCCGCCCACCACGGTAACCCGCACCCGGTGCGGCAGGCACACGATGCTCTCGCCGGTGCGCCACACGGCACGGTGCCGCACGCACAGGCGGTCTGGGCAATCGGCCGCAGACATACTGACCCGGCCGCCGGAAACCGTGACCACATTCCCGCCCTGTGTGCCGGGCACCGTCAGCACGGTATCCTGCGCCAGCGGCAGGGTGGCCACCACCCGGCCGTCCACCGCCACCTCGGCAGCCACGCCGCGGCCGGGCAGGCACAGCAGCAGCACCCATATCCCCAGCGCCGCCAACGCCACACCGGCCGCCAGCAGGACATCCCCCCGCCGCCAGCCGATATCCCGCCGCCATTGCTGCTGTTGCTGCGCCACACGCCGTCACCTCACTGTCAGCCCCATTATAGCAGAAAAGGCGCCCCGGGGGCAAGCCCTGTTTTGCTCATGCCAGCGCCTGCACATAGGCGGCCGCGCCATTTACGGCATCCACCACCGCCTGTGCCGAGATGGTGGAGCCGGTCAGCCCATCCACCGGGGAGCCGGTGGCCGCGGATGTCCACAGCTTGACCGGCAGCTGCCGCCCGGTGAACCCGGCGGCAAAGCTCTCGTTCGCTACGCGGGCGCCGAGGTACTCGGTCTCATCCTGCGACAGCACCCGGATCCCGGCCAGCGTGCGGCCATCAGCCGTCAGCAGCACCTGCAGCCGGATAGGGGATTTATACCCTGTACGCTGCACCACCACCGCATAGCCGGTCGGGTTGCCGGCAGCATCCAGGGCCTGTGCGGCCGACAGCACACCATAGTGCTCCTGCTGCTGTGCCGTGACCGGCAGCGCCTGCGCGCCGGCCAGCGATACCGCCGTCTGATGCACCGACAGCTGCGGCTGCCGCGCAGCCGTATACCAGGCGCTGCCACCCAGAATGATGCCCACGCCGCCAAGCAGCATGAGCAAAAAAGAAAGCAGCCGCGGCCGGAAAAGATAACGGCGCCGCGCCTGCGCAAAAAATGCCAGCTTCTTCATGTTCTTGAAGTCCTCCATCGCTTATCCCGCGGCACGCCCCGGCTGCGGAAATCCGGGGGAGTACCGCAGGCTGCCATCCGGCAGCACAAATACGGCCTCGGCATCCGCAAAATGCTCCAGCAGCGCCAGCCCCTCCTCCACCGGCAGGGTGAACAGCGCCGTGGAAAGCACATCCGCCTGCGCACTGTCCGGGCACAGCACCGTGACCGCCCGCACATAGGTGGCCGGGTACCCGGTATCCACATCAATGATATGGGCATAGCGCTGCCCCGCCACCTCATAATAGCGCTGATAATCGCCGCTGGTCACCGCCGCGGCATCGGTCAGCTCCACCGTCAGCAGATACGCCACGGCCGAGTCCTCATCCGGGTTCTGCACCCCGATGGTGAACGGTGTGTGCGTCTTCTTGCCGCCGACGGCGCGCACATTGCCGCCCACATTCAGCAGCACATGGCTCCACCCAAGCTCCCCGCGGATAAACTCCGCCGCCCGCTCGGCGGCGTAGCCCTTGGCAATCGCCCCCACATCCAGCCGTGCCTGCGGATCGGTCAGCTGCACCGTCCCGGCTGCCCGGTCGATCCGCAGCAGCGAAGGGTCGGTGTGTGCCGCTGCCTGCTGCAGTGCCGCCGGATCCGGCAGCGCCGCTGCGGCAGGGTCGGCCGCCGCCTGCTCCCGCTGCGTATGCCACAGCTGCAGCACTGCACCGTAAAGGATATTCACCCGGCCGCCGGTGGCGGCATAGCTCTCCCTACCGTACTCCAGCAGATCCAGAATCCGGCTGTCCACCGCCACCGGATCGCCGCCGGCGGCCGCATTCACGCTGCACAGGTTCTGCAGCCCCTCATAGGTGTGGTAGATATCATACAGCCGGTGATACTCCGTCAGCAGAGCGTGCAGCCGCTGCGCACCGGCGGAAAATTCCCCGGCCGACACTCCGTAGGCGGTGACGGTGGTGACGGTATCGAACATATCCAGGTAGGTTGTTTCCTGCCTGCCGGCGGAAAAAGGGGCGCAGCCGACCGTGCCCGCTGCCAGCAGCAGCGAAAGCAGCACACAGAATACCCGCTTGCGCATTGGTCGGTCGCGCTCCTTTTTCCATACTTAGTCGGTCATTTCGGCCGCCTTGACGGTGTTCTTCACCAGCCCGCTGACCGCCACCGTGCAGCCGGTGATGGCATCGGTCTTGCCCTCGCTGTCCAGCTTCACGGCACCAAGCTCCGCCGCCGTCTTGCCCACCGCGTAGGCATCAAAGGCCGCGGCCTGCTCATACCATTCCTTTTTGATCCCGGAGGCCGCCTTCATGCCGTAGGCGTCGCCCATATCCCGCTTGGTGGATACATCCCCGGCGGTCATGGCAAAGGCGTTTTCCTCCACCTTCAGCTTCACCTGCAGTGTATCGGCATAGCAGCCGGTGATACGCTTCTGCGCATCCAGCGATACTGCCGACAGCTCCATATCATACTGCGGAGCAGCCGCCGTGGCGCTTTCCGCGCGGCCGGCAGTCAGCGCCAGCTGCAGCGTATCCGCAGCCGCGGCCTGCGCCTGCTCTGTGGCCATATCGGCCGCCTTGCGCACCGCCTTGATGAAATCCGTGATGATCAGATCGCAGCCGGCAATCTCGCTGCTTTTGCCGTCGGTGGCGGCAATGCCGCTCACCTCACCGGCCGTTTTCCCCTCCGCATAGGCACAGAAGGCCCGCGCCTGCTCCTGCCATGAGGAGCTCAGCTCCCCGCTGCCACCGGTATCCCGGTCGGTAGGCTTATAGGCCGCGCCCTGCTCACCCTTGGTCTGCCAGCTGGTCGGCTCCACCGTTTTGCCATCCGCCAGCGAAATGGCAAACTCCGCCTCATCCAGCCGGCAGCGACGGATAACGCCGTCCTTATCCAGCAGCACAGCCGCCGCCGTGGCCTTAACGGCGGTTTTTTCCGTGCCGTCCATGGTCAGGGCTGCCACGCAGCCCACGCCCAGCTTCATCCCGCTGCCGGCGGTGCCGGAGCTGTTGGTATCCTCCTGCTTGCCGCAGCCGGTCAACGGCAGCGCCAGCATCGCCGCCAGCGCCAGGATTGTACAAAATCGTTTCATCCTTTTCCCCTCCATCTTTCGGTCAGGAGCGTTCTTCGCTCCTGCTTAGCATACGGCGTGCAGGGGCAAATATACGCCCCGGCACGCCGTATAAAGGAGGAAAAAATCGGCAAAACGCTGCAGACAGCCCCGCGGGCCTCTGCACACCCGTCTATCCGCTTATTTATGCAGCCAGTGAATCACCTTCACCGGGCACTTTTCCACACAGGCGCCGCAGCCGGTGCACAGCGTGTGGTCCACCCGCGCCAGGTGATCCTGCATCCGGATGGCGCCGGTGGGGCAGGTCTTCTGGCAGATGCCGCAGCCGATACAGCCGGCGCTGCACACCGCCTTGACCGCCCGGCCGGGGTCGGTGGAAGAGCAGCACACCTCAATGGCGGCTGTCTCCGGCCGCATGGCAATGATGTGCTGCGGACAGGCCTCTACGCACAGGCCACAGCTGATGCACTTTTCCGGTGTGACCTCGGCAATGCCGTCCTGCAGATGCAGGGCGCCGCTGGGGCACACACCTACACAGGTGCCCAGACCATAGCAGCCGAACCGGCAAGCCTTGCCGGCATTGCCGGGCGCCAGCGCCGCCTGCCGGCAATCCGACGCACCGATGTAGCGGCTTTCCTGCTTCGCCTTATCGCAGGTGCCGGCGCAGTGCACATAGGCCACCTGCCGCACAGCATCGCCGGCCTCGGTTCCCATGATCTGCGCCACCTGCCCGGCCACTGCGCTGCCGCCCACCGGGCAGGCATTGGCCGGCGCTTCGCCGGCCGCGATGGCCTTGGCCAGGGCGTCACAGCCGGCATAGCCGCAGCCGCCGCAGTTATTGCCCGGCAGCACCGCGCGCACTGCGGCCTCCCGCTCGTCCGTATGCACGGCAAACAGCCGCCCGGCAAAGCCCAGCAGCAGGCCGATCAGCAGGCTGATACCGCCCACAACGGCAGCCGCGATCCCGATCGCTTGTACCATATCGCCGCCACCTCCTTAAAATTGCAGGCCGGAAAAGCCCGAAAACGCAATGGCCATCAGGCCGGCAGTCACCAGCACAATCGGCATGCCCTGGAAGGCCTTCGGCACATCATTGTGTGCCATCTGCTCCCGCAGGCCGGCCATGATCACAATGGCGATAGCGAAGCCCAGCGCCGTGCCGAACCCGGCCACCACGCTCATCAGCAGGCCATAGCCATTCTGCACATTGGTCAGTGCCACGCCCAGCACCGCGCAGTTGGTGGTGATGAGCGGCAGGTACACGCCCAGCGCAGAATATAGCCCATGGCTGAGCTTCTTCAGCGCCATTTCCACCAGCTGCACCAGCGCCGCGATGACCAGGATGAACACGATGGTGTTCAGATAGGTCAGCCCCAGCGGCGTCAGCACGCCGGTGTACAGCAGACTGGTCAGCGCGGAGGAAACGGTGATAACAAACACCACCGCTGCACCCATGCCGGCCGCCGTCTTGATATTACGCGAAACGCCGAGGAACGGGCACAGCCCCAGAAACTGGCTGAGCACCACATTGTTGATCAGCGCAGTGGTCAGCAGCGTCAATAACAGCGTCTGGATCATTTGCCGTCCCCTCCTTTCGTCTCATCTGCCCCGGCCGGCTGCTCACAGCCGGCCGCACAGGCCGCACAGTCGCCGCCGCAGCCGGCGGATTTCTTGCCGGTATTGGTGGCGCTGGGGGCACGCAGCTTGTTCTGCAGTGCCGTCAGCCCCGCCAGCACAAAGAAGGCGCCGGGCGCCATCACCATAATGGCAATCGGCTCATACGCCGCCGGCATCACCTGCAGGCCAAACACCGTGCCGCTGCCCAGCAGTTCGCGGATGGCGCCGATCACCGTCAGCGCCAGCGTGAAGCCCAGCCCCATGCCGACACCGTCCATGGCCGAGAGGAATACGCCGTTCTTCGAGGCGTAGGCCTCTGCCCGCCCGAGGATGATGCAGTTCACCACGATCAGCGGGATGAAAATGCCGAGCGACTCATACAGGGAAGGCACATAGGCCTGGATCAGCAGCTGCACCACCGTAACAAAGGAGGCGATAATGACGATATACGCCGGCATACGCACCCCATCCGGGATGACCCGCCGCAGCAGCGAGATCATGGCGTTGGAGAGCACCAGCACCGCGGCAGTGGACAGCCCCATGCCGAGGCCATTGATGGCCGAGGAGGTGACCGCCAGCGTGGCGCACATGCCCAGCATCAGCACAAAGGTGGGATTTTCCCGCACCAGTCCGTTATACAGCCGCTCCCATGCTTTCTTCATCATGCTGCCGCACCTCCCAGCTCCCGTACAAGGTCAATGGCCGCCTGGGTCTCCGCCTTCAGCGCATTGGTGGTATAGGTAGCGCCGGAGATGCCGTCCAGCTGGTCGGCGGCCGTAATACCGATAAACTGCTGCCGCACATCGGCGTTTTCACAGTTGGCGCCGAAGCCGGGGGATTCGCTGTGCTCCAGCACGGCATAGCCCACCACTGTGCCGCCGGCATCAATGCCGAGGGCGATGCGCACCGTACCGGCATAACCCTTGGTGCTGACGGCGGTCAGCACATAGCCGAGGGTCTGCCCGGCGGCGTCCTTGGCCGCCAGTACCTCCTCCACAGAGGAGCCGTCCTCCCGCGCCGCATTAAAGCGCTCCAGCAGAGCGGCGGCATCCGGAACGGTATCAAAGGCATCCGCCGCCTCATAGACCTTCTGATAGGCCTCGGTCTTCTTCTGCAGCTGTGCCGCCGCGATCGGCTCCTTGGTCAGTTCGTAAACAAAGGAGAGCGCCACCGTGGCGATCAGGGTGATTGCCAGCAGGATGCCGGTATTCTTCAGGATGGTCTTCATTGGGCGGCACCCCCTTTCTTCTGCCGGCGGGGTACGCCGAACGGCCGCGGCGCCGTCACCCGCTCAATCAGCGGCACCAGCGTATTGCCGATGATAATGGCATAGGACACGCCCTCCGCCGAAGTACCGAACACCCGGAACAGCCCGGTCAGGAAGCCGAGCAGGATACCGTAGACCACCTGCCCGCGCCGGGTGATGGGGCTGGTGGTATAATCCGAGGCCATGAACACCGCACCGGTGAGCAGGCCGCCGGTGAGCATATGCCCGGCAAGCGTTGTCAGCGGCATAATGCCGCCGCCGGCCAGCAGATTAAGCAAAAACACAAAGCCGGCCGTGCTGACCAGGTAGGTGCCGGTGATGTGCAGCGAGATCACGCCGCGGGCCAGCATATACACCGCGCCCAGCAGAATGGCCGGTGCGCACACCTCACCGATGCAGCCGGAGCGCGCACCGAGGAATGCCTGCAGCAGGTCGATTGATTCGCCGGAGCGCAGCAGCGCCAGCGGCGTGGGGGTGGTGGCGGCATCCACCGCCATGGTGCTCATGCGCTGCCCGAAGCCCGCCCACATATCGCTGCCGAAGATCTGCCCGACAGCCGGCATCCGGCTGCCCAGCAGCGCGGGGAAAGAGATCACCAAAAAGCAGCGTGCCGCCAGCGCCGGGTTCATGATATTCTGCCCGATGCCGCCGAAAAGCTGCTTGACCACCAGGATGGCGAACACGCCGCCCATCACCGGGATCCACCACGGCACACTGGCCGGCAGATTGACCGCCAGGATCATCCCCGTGACCAGCGCACTGCCGTCCGCCACCGTCACCGGCAGCTTCATCAGACGCTGCCACAGATATTCCGTGAGCAGGCAGGTGACTATGCTCAGGCAGATGATCACCAGCGCCCGCAGGCCGAACACAAACACGCCAAACACCAGCGAGGGCGTCAGCGCAATGGCCACATCCCGCATGATGGTGGCGGTGGAGGCGCCGCTGCGCACATGCGGCGATACCGATACGCTTCTCATGCCTTTCCCTCCGTTTCTTTCTTTGCCGCGGCCTTGCGGCGGCGGGCAGCATTCACGGCACTGCGGCCATATTTGAGGCTCTGGGTCAGCCGCCGCCGCGCGGGACATACATAGCTGCAGCAGCCGCACTCCATACACTCCATGCCGCCCTCGGCAGCAAAGGCATCCAGGTCATTGGCGTCCGCATGCTGTGCCAGCCGCACCGGCACAAGGCTCTCCGGGCAGGCACGCACGCACCGGCCGCAGCGGATGCAGGCGGTCGGCTCCAGCGCAGCCACCTCATCCCGGCTCATAGCCAGGATGGCGGAGGAGGTTTTGGTGGCCGGCACATCGGTGGTGACCATCGCCACCCCCATCATCGGGCCGCCGGCGATCAGCTTCTCCGGCTCACCGCGCAGGCCGCCGCCGGCCTCCAGCACCTCGGTCAGACTGCTGCCCACCGGCACCGCCAGGTTGCAGGGGGCGGCGGCGCCGTCCCCGGTGATCGACATCACGGTGGTGATCTGCGGGATGTGCCGGCACACGGCACGGTAAATGGAGATCACCGTAGAGACATTCAGCACCACACAGCCGGCATCAATGGGCAGGCAGCCGGAATAGATATCCCGGCCGGTCACAGCATGGATCAGCATGCGCTCACCGCCCTGCGGGTATTTGGTCTTCAGCGGCAGCACAGCCATGCGGGCTTCCCCCGCCGCCTGCTCCTGCAGCCGGCGGATCGCCTGCGGCTTGTTGTCCTCAACCGCGATGACACCCCGCGCCTGCGGGAAAAGCTGCAGCACCACCCGCAGGCCGCCCACCAGCTCCTCCGGCAGCTCCAGCATCATCCGGTAGTCGGAGGTCAGGTACGGCTCACACTCGGCACCGTTGACGATCACGGTATCCGGGGCTTTGCCGGGCTTCATGGTCAGCTTGACATGGGTGGGGAAGCCTGCGCCGCCCTGCCCGACAATGCCGGCGTCCCGGATGATATCCAGGATCTGCTGGGCGGTCAGCCCGGCAGGATCCCGCGGCTGTGAAAGCTCCGGCAGCGGCGTAAATGCGCCGTCATTATCCACCACAATGCTCATCACCCACTGGCCGGTCACCGTGCGGCGCTTTTCGATTGCCCGCACCGTACCGGAAACCGCGCTGCACACGGCCGCCGAGACAAAGCCGCCCGGCTTCGCCAGCATCTGTCCCACCAGCACCGGATCACCGACCGCCACCACCGGCTCCGCCGGCGCGCCGATATGCTGCTGCAGCGGATACACCGCCTCGCCGGTGGGGCGGAACGGCCGGATGGCCGCATCCGCTGTGTACGCCTTACCGTCCGCCGGGTGAATGCCATGCCTGAAGGTTCGTTTCATCCTGACGCCTCGTTTCCCGCGGCCATACACGGCCGCGCTGTATTTTGCCTGCGCCGTTTTCTGTTCCGCCTCGACGCAGCCGCATTTTTTGTTATTTTACCACAGAATGCCTGCAAACAAAAGCGTGAAAAATCACAAAAATTTTCCAGTCTTTTTCACACCTGCGGGAAAATGGCCGCCTGAATGGGCAAATACCCGCAGTTTGTGCCGGTTCGGGCGCCGTTTTGGTCGGTTTCTGCCCGAAAAAAGACGAAAATTTTTCTTTTCCCTACTATCCGAAAGCGGAAAAGTATGGTACAATGGGCATATCCTGGCCGCCGAGCGGCATTTTGAGCGCCCGGCAGCCCATTTTGAGGAGGAGATCTCATGTTTGACCGCGCTTTTCTCAAGCAGCTTTCCCGGCAGCGGCTGCAATCCGGCCGCGGCAATGCCATTCTGGCCGCATTTCTGACCGCGCTGCTCGGCGGCGGCGCTGCCGGCACCGGCGGCTTTTCGCTGAACTGGGACTTCAGTGACAGCGACGGAGAGCGCATTTTCGGCGGGGCAGTGCCCTCCTGGGAAACCATAGGCGGAATTCTGCTGGGCATCCTCGGCATCGCGGCCATTCTCGGCCTGCTGTACAGCATCTTCGTCAGCAATGTGATCGAGGTGGGCTGCCGCGGCTGGTTCCTGCGCTACTGGCGGGGAGAAGACCTGTCGTCCGGTGAGCTGTTTGCCTCCTTCCGCATCTACAAGCCTGCGGTGGTGACCGCGCTGCTGCGCGACCTGTATGTGTTCCTGTGGAGCCTGCTATTCATCATCCCCGGTATTGTCAAAAGCTATGCGTACAGCATGGCGCCCTACATCATCTACGAAAACCCCAATATGGACGCAAGTGAAGCGCTGCAGCTGAGCGAACGGCTGACCAACGGCGCCAAGGGCGACCTGTTTGTGCTGGATCTCAGTTTTATCGGCTGGAACCTGCTCAGCGCCTGCACCTTCGGCATCCTGGGGCTTGTCTATGTTAACCCCTATACCTACACCACCCACGCCGCCGTCTACCAGTCGCTGAAGGCCTCGGCCATCCAGAGCGGCCGGCTGAGCTGGGCAGACTTTGGGCAGATGCCGCCAGCCGCGCCGGAAGCCCCGGCGGAATAACCGCCCCGGCGGATTTTTAAGGAGACACCTGATCACTATGCTGCAAGACCTGTGGACGGTCGCACAGAATGTGCTGACCCTATTTCTGCTCATCGCGCTGGGGGTATGCTGCCAGAAGTGGCACATTCTCAACGAGGCGGCGGTGAAGTGCTGCGCCAATGTGGTGCTGTATTTCGCCACCCCCTGCGTGATCATCAAATCCTGCGTGCGGGAATTTGACGCCGCCATGCTGCGCGGCTTTCTGATCGTGGCGGCGGCCGCCGTTGTCAACCACCTGATTCTGATCGCCGCCGCCCATCTGCTGTTCCGTGACCGGGACGAAGGACGGCGCCGGGTGCTGCGCTTTGCCACCATCTTTTCCAATGCCGGGTATATGGCCATCCCCCTGCAGCAGGCGCTGCTGGGGGACGAAGGCGTGTTCTACTGCGCGGCATATGTGATTGTATTCAACATCATCGTGTGGACCTACGGCGTGGTGGATATGAGCGGCAGCCGGCAGGAGCTTTCTGCCCGGCGGCTGGTCACCAACCCCGGCATTGTGGGCGTGCTGCTGGGGCTGCTGGTGTTTGTGTGCCGCATCCCGGTGCCCGGCCCGCTGCTGGACGCCATCGGCCATGTGGCCGCGCTGAACACCCCCATCCCCATGCTGATCGTCGGCTACTACCTGGCGCAGACCGACCTGAAGGCAGCCGTGCGGGACGCCCGCAGCTATCTGTGCCTGTTCATCCGGCTGGTCGCCATGCCGCTGCTGGCACTGGGGCTGCTGCTGCTGTGCGGTGTGCGCGGCACGGTGCTGATCTCGCTGATGATCTGCATCAGCACACCGGTGGCCACCGCCTGCACCATGTTTGCCACCCGCTATGACCGCAATCCGCTGCTGTCGGTCAATCTGGTATCGCTGAGCACCCTGTGCTCCGTGGTCACCATGCCGCTGCTGATCGCCCTGACGACCCACCTGAGCACCCTGGCCTGACACCGGCTGAAACGGAGGGATACCGCCATGAACATTGCCGTGGACATCGACGATACGCTGACGGACTCCTTTGCGTATCTGCAGCCGTTTGTGGCAGCGTATTTCGGCGCTGATGCAGCCGAACTGCGCCGGCAGGGGATCTCTTACAGCAATCTGCCGCCGGCCTGGCGGGCGCAGGAGACTGCCTTCGGCAGGGCCTGCTATGACCGGGTGGTGCCGGATATCCCCTTTAAGCCCGGCGCGGCGGCGGCGATCGCCCATCTGCGGGCGCTGGGCCACCGTATTGTCATTATTACCGGCCGCACCACCGATTTTTACACCGACCCATACAGAACCACCGCACAGCAGCTGAAAAACGGCGGCATCGTGTACGACGCGCTGCTGTGCACCCTGGACAAGGCAGCCGCCTGTCTGGCGCAGCACATTGATGTGCTGATTGACGATCTGCCGGCAAACTGCGCCGCTGTACAGAAGGTCGGCATCCGGGCTGTGCTGTTCGACAGCCCGGCAAACCGCGGGCAGAGCGACGGCCTGCCCCATGTATCCGACTGGCCGCAGGCGGTTGAAGCCCTTTTGCAGCCGGCAAAGGCCGCAGACGATGCCTGCGGCAACTGATCTTGCGTTTTTCCATGTTGCGCCGCTGCCGGAAATGGCGGCGGCGCAGGATTTTTTACAAAGCTAAGGAGTTGGATATTCCCCATGAAACGCGACAAAGCCCGGCTGCTCTTCGCCACCGCCATTTTCGGCACCCTCGGTCTGGTGCGCCGCTATATTCCGCTTTCTTCCGCCATGATCGCCCTGGTACGCGGGGCGGTGGGAGTTGCCTTTCTGCTGGCGGTGCACGGCTGCCGGCGGCAGCGCTTTGACCGTGCTGCCATCCGGCAGAACTGGTGGCGGCTGCTGCTCTCCGGCGCGCTGATCGGTGCCAACTGGATCTGCCTGTTTGAAGCCTACCGCTACACCACCGTATCCGTTGCCTCCGTCTGCTACTACATGGCGCCGGTATTCGTGCTGCTGGCTTCCCCCCTGGTGCTGCATGAGCGCATGACCCTGCAGCAGGGAATATGCGCCGCCGTGGCCGTGTGCGGCATGGTGCTGGTATCCGGCGTGCCGGAGAACGGCTTTTCCGGTCTGCGGGGGATCGCCTATGGCCTGGCGGCCGCGGCGATGTACGCCACGGTGATCCTGCTGAACAAGTGTATCCGCGGCATGACGGACATTGACCGCACCATCCTCCAGCTTGGGGTAACGGCGCTCACGCTGCTGCCCTATGTGCTGCTGACAGAGGACCTGTCCGCCATACGCCTGACCCTGCCCACCGGCGCACTGCTGCTGCTGGCCGGCGTGCTGCACACCGGCATTGCCTATGTGCTGTATTTTGGCAGCGCCCACCGGCTGCCGGCGCAGACGGTGGCCATCTTCAGCTATATCGACCCGGTCACGGCCGTGCTGCTGTCTGTGCTGGTGCTGCGGGAGCCGGTATCCGTACCGGTGATCCTTGGCATCCTGCTGGTGATTGGCGCAGCGGTGGTGGGTGAGCTGCCGCTGCACCGCACCGGCCCCAACGCAAAAAAGGAGGATGCGGAATGAAGGCTCCCTATCGGAAAACGCTGTACGCCTGCTTCATCGGCTACATTGTGCAGGCAATCGTGAACAATTTTGTCCCGCTGCTGCTGGTCACCTTTCAGACCAGCTATGGCATCCCGCTCTCCCGCATCACCCTGCTGATCACAGGCAATTTTCTGATCCAACTGCTGATCGACATCCTTTCGGCCGGTTTTATCGACCGGATCGGCTACCGCGCGGCCGCCCTGCTGGCACACGCCTGCGCAGCCGCCGGCCTGATCGGCCTGACGATACTGCCGGAGCTGCTGCCTGATCCTTTCCTCGGCATCCTGATTGCTGTTGCGCTCTACGCCGTTGGCGGCGGCCTGCTGGAAGTGCTGGTCAGCCCCATTGTGGAGGCCTGCCCCACGGAAAACAAGGAGCAGACCATGAGCCTGCTGCATTCCTTCTACTGCTGGGGGCATGTGGGGGTGGTGCTGCTTTCCACTGCCTTCTTCGCCCTGTGCGGCATTGCGCACTGGCGGGTGCTGGCACTGCTGTGGGCGGCGGTGCCGCTGCTGAACCTGCTGCTGTTTGCCCGCGCGCCGCTGTACCCCCTGCAGGCCGAGGGCGAAAAGGGGCTGAGCCTGCCGGCTCTGTTCCGCAAAAAGCTCTTCTGGCTGCTGATGCTGATGATGCTCTGTGCCGGCGCCAGTGAGCAGGCTGTCAGCCAGTGGGCCTCCACCCTGGCCGAGGAGGGACTGGGCGTCAGCAAGACCGTAGGGGATCTGGCTGGGCCGATGGCCTTTGCCGCTCTGATGGGGCTATCCCGACTGCTCTATGGAAAATACGGCAGCCGGCTGGACCCCCACCGCTGCATGATCGGCAGCACCCTGCTATGCGTAGCCGGCTATGCGGTAATCGCCCTGGCGCCGGGCGCTGCTTTCGGGCTGCTCGGCTGTATGCTGTGCGGCTTTTCTGTCGGTATCCTCTGGCCCGGCACCTTCAGCCGCGCGGCGGCCGCCATCCGCGGCGGCGGCACGGCGCTGTTTGCCCTGCTGGCCCTGGCCGGTGATATCGGCTGCACCAGCGGGCCGACGGTGGCCGGCTTTGCTTCAGACCTGTTCGGCGGCAATCTGCGCGCGGGCATTGGCACCGCTGTGCTGTTCCCCCTGCTGCTGCTGATCGCCCTGCTGGCGGCCGGCCGCACAGACAGCCCCACCACAAACCGCCCCTGAAACCGCAAAAAACGCGAAAAAGCGCAAAAAAGCCTTGACAATCCGACAAACACGCGGTATAATGTGTGTAAAGCTTTTTACTTTACACACAAGGAGGGACAGGCGGTGGCCAAAAATCCGAAAAATCTGGAGATCACCCTGCTGCTGGATTTCTACGGCGATATGCTGACCGAAAAACAGCGCAGCATGGTCGAATACTACTATGACGACGACCTGTCCCTGGCCGAAATTGCCGAGAACGAGGGGATCTCCCGCCAGGGGGTACGCGACTCCATCAAGCGCGCCGAGGCGCAGATGCTGGAGATGGAGGATCGGCTGGGGCTGAGCCGGCGCTTCCGGCGCATATGCGCCGATGCGCAGGAGATCGCCCGGCTGGCACAGGAGATCTGCCGCTACGGCGAATATCCCGGCGCCCCGCGTGAGCTTTCGGAATACGCCGGGCGCATTGCCGCACTGGCCGACACCCTGCAAAAAGAGCAGTAATTTTCCGCTTCTTCC
Organism: Ruminococcaceae bacterium UBA6353; assembly: GCA_002437905.1. GTDB lineage: Bacteria > Bacillota > Clostridia > Oscillospirales > Acutalibacteraceae > UBA5905. Next base: position 84,269 of record DJRT01000007.1, read on the forward strand.
ACCCGTGACCAACAAGAAAGGCGATGATTTTCCATGGCATTTGAAGGCCTGAGCGACAAGCTGGCCGCCTCCTTCAAAAAGCTGCGCAGCAAGGGCAAGCTGAGCGAAGCCGATGTGCGCGACGCCATGCGGGAGGTGCGCCTGGCGCTGCTGGAGGCGGATGTAAACTACAAGGTGGCCAAGGACTTTACCAACAAGGTGGTGGAGGCCGCCGTGGGCGCCAAGGTGATGGAAAGCCTCACCCCCGCCCAGATGGTGATTAAAATTGTCAACGAGCAGCTGACCGAGCTGATGGGCGGCCAGGCCGCCGGGCTGGCTCGCGCCAACCGGCCGCCGACAGTCATCCTCATGTGCGGTCTGCAGGGCTCCGGTAAGACCACCCACAGCGCCAAGCTGGCCAAGATGCTGCGCGGGCAGGGACACCGCCCGCTGCTGGTGGCGTGCGATGTGTACCGCCCCGCCGCCATCGACCAGCTGAAGGTGGTGGGCGAAAAGGCTGGCGTGCCGGTATTTGACATGGGCACCGAAAACCCGGTGACCATTGCCAAAAAGGCCGTGGCACACGCCCGTGACCACGGCAATGACTATGTGCTGCTGGACACCGCCGGCCGTCTGCACATCGACGAGCAGCTGATGGATGAGCTGAAGAACATCCGCGCGGCGGTGGAACCGGCCGAGATCCTGCTGGTGGTGGACGCCATGACCGGCCAGGATGCCGTGAATGTGGCCTCCGCCTTTGACGAGGCCCTGGGCATCACCGGCGTGATCCTGACCAAGCTGGACGGCGACACCCGCGGCGGCGCGGCCCTGAGCGTGCGTGCCGTAACCGGCAAGCCGATCAAATTCGCCGGCATGGGCGAAAAGCTGGACGACCTGGAGGTCTTCCACCCCGACCGTATGGCCTCCCGTATTCTCGGCATGGGGGATGTGATGTCCCTCATCGAGAAGGCGGAAAAGCAGCTGAGCGATAAAGAAGCCGAGGAAATGGCCCGTAAGCTGCAGGAGGATCGCTTTGATCTGAACGATCTGCTGGAGCAATTCCGCCAGATACAGAAAATGGGCGACCTGAAAAGCATGCTGGGTATGATCCCCGGCGTGGGCAAGCAGCTGAAGGATGTGGATATCGACCCACGGCAATTTGCCCGCGTGGAGGCCGTTATCCTGTCCATGACCCCGGCGGAGCGCGCCAAGCCCGACCTGATCAACCCCTCCCGCAAGCGGCGCATTGCCGCCGGCTGCGGCCAGCGGGTGGAGGATGTGAACCGCCTGCTCAAGCAGTATGAGTCCATGCGCCAGATGATGAAACAGCTGAAACGCATGAGCAAGGGCAAAAAAGGCGGCAAAGGCGGCCTGCGGGGCGGGTTTCCCGGCATGGGCGGCATGATGCCCGGCATGGGCGGAGCGCCCGGCCGCTTCGGTTTTTGAATTCATCCATGGTGCTTTCCCCGGCAGGGGGCACACCCCCTGTGCGGTGAGGCAACGCAATGGTTGAAGATATATGTATTGTCAGTAATTTTTTTGGAGGTAATCTACTATGGCAGTTAAAATCCGTCTGCGCCGCACCGGCGCAAAGAAAGCGCCGTCCTACCGTGTGGTCGTGGCCGATTCCCGCTATCCCCGTGACGGCCGTTTCATCGAGGAGATCGGCTATTACAATCCGCTGCAGGATCCGCCGGTCGTGAAGATCGACATGGAAAAGGCGAACAACTGGATCGCCAACGGCGCCCAGCCCACCGACACCGTGAAGGTGCTGCTGAAGAAGGCCGAGGCGGACAAATAAGCAATAAGCATCCCCGGAGGTGTTTACCATGAAAGAGCTGTTGTTGACGATCGCCCGCGGCCTGGTGGAAAACCCGGACGCCGTGACCGTAGAACAGGATGAGCCGGCGGAGGACGGTACGGTGGTTTTCCACCTGCGCGTGGCGCCGGACGATATGGGCCGTGTGATCGGCAAGCAGGGCCGCATTGCCAAGGCAATGCGCACCGTGATGCGTGCCGCCGCAACCCGCCAGGATATCAAGGTTGCCGTCGAGATCGACTGATCCCGCCGGCTGGCAGAAGAGGGCGCTGCGCTTCACCGCGCGGCGCCCTCTTTGCACAGAGCAGAGCAAAAGGGGGACAAACCATGCCGCAAAAACCGTTTCTTGAGGCCGGGCAGATCACCGGCACCCACGGCGTGCGGGGAGAAGTGCGCATACAGCCATGGTGCGACTCTGCCGAGCAGTTTGCCGGCTTCCGCACCCTGTACTGGGATGCTGCCGGCACCCGCCCGGTGCGGCTGCACGCCCGCCCGCACAAGCAGATGGCCCTGGCCAGGCTGGAGGGGATCGACACCGTGGAGGCGGCGGCAGCCCTGCGCGGGCGGATGCTGTTCGTGGCGCGCCGCGACCTGCGGCTGCCGGAGGGCTACCACCTGGTACAGGATCTGATCGGCCTGACGGTGGTGGATGCCGACACGGGTGAGACCTACGGCCGGCTGACCGATGTGAGCCAGACCGGCGCCAACGCCGTATACCACATGCAGACGCCGCGCGGCGAGGTACTGATCCCGGCCATTCCGCAGGTGGTCATCGCCATTGATACGGCAGCGGATATTCTGCGGCTGCGGCCGATGAAGGGGTTGCTCGACGATGAGATTTGACATCATGACCCTATTCCCGGAGATGTTTGCGCCGGTGTTCGGCGAAAGCATCCTTGGCCGGGCGCAGGAAAAGGGACTGCTGGAGATGCACTGCCACCAGATCCGCGCATATACTAAAAATAAGCAGATGCAGGTGGATGACTACCCCTATGGCGGCGGCATGGGCATGGTGATGTTCCCGCAGCCGATCGCCGACTGCTTCCGGGCGGTGTGCGACCAGGCCGGCTACCGGCCGCACCTGATCTATATGTCCCCGCAGGGCCACACCCTCACCCAGCAGGATGCCCGGCGGCTGGCGCAGCTGCCCGGCCTGTGCATCCTGTGCGGCCACTATGAGGGGGTGGATGAGCGGGTGCTGGATGCGCTGGTGGATGAGCAGATCTCCATTGGCGACTATGTGCTGACCGGCGGCGAGATCCCCGCCATGGCACTGGTGGACTGCGTATCCCGTATGATCCCCGGTGTACTGGCCGACGAGGTCTGCTTTACCGAAGAAAGCCATTTTTCCGGTCTGCTGGAATACCCGCAATACACCCGCCCGGCGGTATGGGAGGGGCGGGCGGTGCCGGAGATCCTGCTCTCCGGCCACCACGCCAACATTGCCCGCTGGCGGCGGCAGCAGGCGCTGGAGCGCACCCACCGGCTGCGCCCCGATATGCTGGCCGACGCCGAACTGAGTGCGCAGGATCAGGCCTATCTGGCCACACTGGAGGCCGCTGAACCACCGGCAGAATGCCCACCGGAAACGCCGTCTGACGGCAGCTGAACACCGGCAAAAAGCCGCCGGCGCCCCCTTTTTTCGCCGATTTATTGGAAAATCGCCCGCGTTCCGCCGTCGGATATAGCCAAAAGCTATTCACACTTTTGGGCAAAATGACAAATTGCGTTTCCGCTGGCCGGCCAAAATCGGGCACTCAACCAAACTTCCGGCGTTTGGATTGACTTCACCCAATTTTGTGCTATACTAATCGCATACGATGTATGATGTATGATCGTAGGGTTACGACCGGGGTGTTTGGAGTATTGGAACACCGTGTGAGGAAAGAAGGAGCATTTCAGTATGTGTGTGAAAGATGTTGTTGTACAGAATCAGGTGGGTCTGCACGCCCGTCCGGCAACCTTCTTTATCCAAAAGGCCAACGAATTTAAGGCCTCCATCTGGGTAGAGAAAGAGGATCGGCGCGTGAACGCTAAGAGCCTGCTGGGCGTTCTGTCGCTGGGCATCGTAGGCAATACTTCCATCCGGATCATCGCCGACGGCCCGGATGAGGAAAAGGCTGTGGAGGCGCTGGTCAAGCTGGTTGAGTCCGGCTTTGCCGAGTAAGGCACATACACGCAGCGGACAGGCTGAAAACAGGGACAAAGCGACCTTCGGAGGCTTTCCGGCGGTCGCTTTTTGTTCGGCCTTTGCCGGTTCTGCCACCCATTGACACAAGGAGTAACCGCTATGATGGTAACAACACCCCCGCTGGCGCCCATTTTTGATTCCCACGCCCACTATGACGATGCGGCCTTTGACGCGGACCGCGACACACTGCTGGCCGCACTGCCGGCACAGGGGGTGTGCGGCGTGATCAACGCCGCCACCGATCCGGCCAGCGCCCGGCGCTGCATTGCGCTGGCGCAGCGTTATCCGTATATCCGGGCGGCGGTGGGCATCCACCCGGAATGTGCCGCACAGGCACAGCCGGGGTGGATAACCGAGATCGCCGCGCTGATTGAGGCCGACCGCCGCACCGGCAGCGGCTGCATCTGCGCCATCGGGGAGATCGGGCTGGACTACCACTATCCGGACGGCGCACCGCGGGAGGTGCAGCTGGCCCTATTCCGGCAGCAGCTGGCGCTGGCCAATGAGCTGGGGCTGCCGGTGATTGTGCACGACCGGGACGCCCATGCCGACACACTGGCCCTGCTGCAGGAATACCGGCCGCAGGGGGTACTGCATTGCTTTTCCGGCAGCGTAGAGCTGCTGCGGGAGGTGCTGGCGCTGGGAATGAGCATCGGGCTCGGTGGCGCCGTGACCTTCAAGAATGCCAAAAAGCCGGTGGCCGTAGCGGCCGCCGTACCGGCCGACCGGCTGCTGCTGGAGACCGATGCGCCGTACATGGCGCCGGAGCCATGCCGCGGACAGCGGTGTCATTCCGGCATGATCGCCTACACGGCACAGCGGATTGCCGCGCTGCGTGATGAACCGGTGCAGACCCTACTGCAGCGGACAGCGGAAAATGCCCGCCGGCTGTTCCGCCTGTGACCACAAAAAACGAGAAGCGCCCGACGGCCATGGCCGTCGGGCGCTCTTTATGTTCAGTCCAAAAAGTCCTTCAGTTTTTTGCTCCGGCTGGGGTGCCGCAGCTTCCGCAGTGCCTTCGCCTCGATCTGGCGAATGCGCTCACGGGTCACATCAAACTCCTTGCCAACCTCCTCCAGCGTGCGGGGGCGGCCATCCTCCAGGCCAAACCGCAGGCGCAGCACCTTCGCCTCGCGATCCGTCAGGGAAGAAAGCACCTCGTCCAGCTGCTCCTTGAGCAGGGTGTGGGAAGCGGCGTCTGCCGGCGCGGGCGCATCATCATCGGGGATGAAATCGCCAAGGTGGCTATCCTCCTCCTCGCCGATCGGGGTCTCCAGCGAAACCGGCTCCTGCGCCACGCGCATGATCTCCCGCACCTTATCCACCGGCATGGCCAGCTCCTCCGCAATCTCCTCGGCGGTGGGTTCGTGGCCATTCTTATGCAGCAGCTGGCTGGATACCTTCTTCACCTTGTTGATGGTCTCCACCATATGCACCGGGATACGGATGGTGCGCGCCTGGTCGGCGATGGCGCGGGTGATGGCCTGCCGGATCCACCAGGTGGCGTAGGTGGAAAACTTGAAGCCCTTGGTATAATCAAACTTCTCCACCGCCTTGATCAGACCAAGGTTGCCCTCCTGGATCAGATCCAGGAACTGCATCCCACGGCCGACATACCGCTTGGCAATGCTGACCACCAGCCGCAGGTTGGCCTCCGAAAGGCGTTTTTTGGCGTAGGGATCACCCTCGATAATGCGCATGGCCAGCGCTGTTTCGGCCTCCGGGGTCAGCAGCGGCACCCGGCCGATCTCCTTCAGGTAGACCTTCACCGGGTCGTCGATCGCCACATTCTCCGCCGGCATCGGCTCCTCCGGATTGTCCTGCTCCGGCGCTTCCAGCGAGAAATCAAGATCCTCCAAATTGACATTGGCAAAATCGTCGATCACCTGGATATTCTGTGCCTCCAGCGTCTCATAGAGCTTGTCCATCTGCTCGGGATCAAAATCGAACTGCTCCATGGCGTCCATGATCTCCTGGGCCGTCAGCTTGCCCTTGCTGCGGCCAAGCTCCACCAGGTCGGCGATCTGGGTATTCTTATCCTTCTTCGGCGCCGGCTCCTCATCCTCTTCCTCGGCGCGCAGCTCCGCCTCGCGGCGGGCCTCCTCCGCCTTCAGCTCCGCATCCAGCTCATCATCCAAAAGCATATCCTTTTTCTCGCTCATATACTCCCAATCCTTTCTTTTCTGCCGCGGTCACGACCCGCTGCTGCCCTGACTGCCCTGCTTGCGGCGGCGCAGTGCCGCCATCATATCCATAATGGACTCGTCCGACAACCCGGTCGGGTCCCGCATGCCCCGCAGGGCATGCTCCTCCCGGATTACGGCAGCAAAGCTGTCTACCTCCTCCGGGGTAACGGTTTTTTCACGCGCCTGTCCCACCATGCGGGAAATGTACGCCATGCCCTGCTCATCATAGTCCGCCGCCAGAAACGCCAGCTCCACCAGCAGCCCCTGCCGGCTGCGCTCCACAATGCGGCGGTACAGCTCCCGGTTGAAGGGGGTAACCATTTCCTCCACCGGCAGCATCCGGCTGATGCGGGCGATATTATCCGGGTGCAGGATCAGCGTGCCCAGCAGACTTTCCTCCGCGCTGGCCGCGCGGGGGTTGTCCGCCGCCTCCGGATTGACCTGCCGCAGCTCCTTTTTCTCCTGGCGCAGCAGATCGGGCAGCTGCCGGCGGCGCTCAGCGGCCTGCTTCTTCCTGCCCACGCGGCTGATCTCCTGCAAAATGGCCTCCTTGGAGATGGACAGCGTCTCGCTCAGCCGGCCGGCATAAACATCCCGCTCCACCGGGCTGTCCAGCTGTGCCAGGATACCGGCCGCCTCGCTGAAATAGGCCACCTTGCCATTGGGACTTTGCAGATCATGGTTTTTCCCCAGCTCCAGCAGCCGGTACTCCACCGCGTTGGCCGAGCGTTCCAGCAGCAGCTTAAAGGCCGAGGCGCCGTTTTTCTTGATAAATTCATCCGGATCCTTACCGTCCGGGATGGTGACCACCCGCACATCCAGCCCGGTCTTACGCAGGTTCTCGATGGCACGGCGGGTGGCCTTTTGCCCCGCGCCGTCGGCGTCAAAGATCAGATTGACCCGGTCGGCATACCGTGCCAGCAGCTGAATCTGCTCATCCGGAAAGGCCGTGCCCAGCGCCGCCACCGTATTGGTAAAGCCGGCCTGGTGCATGGCGATCACATCCATATACCCCTCGCACAGGTTCAGCTCCCGCCCGGCATTTTTCGCAAAATTGAGGGCAAACAGGTTGCGGCTCTTGTTATAGGCAGGGGTGTTTTCGGTATTGATGTATTTCGGTTTGCTGTCATCCAGCACACGGCCGCCAAAGCCCACCACATTGCCGCGGATATCAATGATCGGGATAATCACCCGGTTGCGGAACACATCATAGGCACCGCCGTTGCGGCCATTTGCCGCCAAAAACGCAGCCACCAGCTCATCCTGCTTAAAGCCCTTGGCGCGCAGCCCCTTCAGCAGGTAGTCCCAGCCGGGCGGCGCAAACCCCAGCCCAAAGTGGCGGATGGTGGCATCGGTATAGCCACGGCGGTGGTAATAGTCCAGCGCCACCTGCCCCTCCGGCCGGTACAGCGCCCGGTGGTACAGGCGGGCAGCCTCGCGGTTGGCCTCCAGTATGCGCAGGCGCAGGCGGGAGACAGCGTCGTTTTCGTGGGTGTTCTCCGGCATCCGCATCCCCGCGCGGTCGGCCAAAAAGCGCACCGCATCCAGATAATCCAGGTTTTCGATCCGCTTGATAAAGGTGATCACATCGCCGCCGGCACCGCAGCCGAAGCAATAAAACGAGGCGGTTTCCGGATACACCGTAAATGAGGGGGTTTTTTCGCCATGGAAGGGGCACAGCCCCACCAGCGTGCGGCCGCGGCGGCGCAGGGCAACATAGCTGCCCACCACGCTCTCCACATCACTTTTCATCAGCAGCTCCTGCAAAAAGCTATCCGGCAGCGCCATGGCCTTTTCCCCCTTTCCGCTCTTTTCCGTCGTTCCTGTGCTCAGCGCACCACCCAGCCACGCGGCACAAACAGCTCATGGTAGACCTCCAGCGCGTAATTATCGGTCATACCGGCCACATAATCGCACACCGCACGCTGCACGCCGTCCTGCTCACGCACAAGGGCGTATTCCTCCGGCAGCTTATCCGGGTGGGTGCAATAATAGCGGAACAGCGCCGAGAGGATGCCCTCCACCTTGCTCTCCTCGCTTTTGGCCTTGGGGTTATGGTAAAGGTACGCATACATAAATTCGTGCAGATCCCAGAAATACGGCTCCACCGCGGGATCCATCCCGATGCCCTCGCCGCTGCCGCGGATCATGGCGGTCACCAGGGTGTCGATGCGGGCGCCGGTGCAATCGCCCAGCGCCATGTGGATCTCCAGCGGAATGTCCGCCTCCTGCAGCACGCCGGCGCGGATGGCGTCGTCCATATCGTGGTTGATATACGCAATGCGGTCCGCCCAGCGGACAATACGCCCCTCCAGCGTGGCCGCCTCCGGCCCGCGGGTATGGCACAGGATGCCGTCCCGCACCTCATAGGTCAGATTAAGGCCGCGGCCGGTATTTTCCAGCCGCTCCACCACCCGCACACTCTGCTCATAGTGGCGGAACCCGCCCTCGACCTGTCCGTCCAGGCAGCGCTCACCGGCGTGGCCAAAGGGGGTGTGGCCGAGATCGTGCGCCAGCGCGACCGCCTCGGTCAGATCCTCATTGAGCCGTAGCGCCCGCGCGATGGTGCGGGCGATCTGCGAGACCTCCAGCGTGTGGGTCAGGCGGGTGCGATAATGGTCGCCCTCCGGCGCCAGAAAGACCTGCGTTTTGTGCTTCAGGCGGCGGAAAGATTTGCAGTGCAGCACCCGGTCACGGTCCCGCTGGTAGCAGGTGCGGTAGGGGCATGACTCCTCCGGGCGCTCCCGCCCGCGGCTATCCGCCGAAAAGGCCGCCCGCGGGGAAAGGATTTGCCCTTCCACCGTTTCCCACGGCACCTGTTCTGCACTTTGCACTCCCGGCATTGATCACACCGCCTTTCTCTATCCCGCCAATCGGCGGGGATTTTGCTTACTGTTCGGTTATACGCGAAAAAACGGCAAAATCCTGCCTATGGGAAAATTTTTTGCGAAAAAAGTGAACGCCTGTCCTCTCAGGGCGCCCGCCGCATATCCACGCCGGTGAACACCGGCTGCAGCCGGCCGGCACTGCGGTCGGTCAGTGCGGCACACAGCGCCAGCTTCTGCTCCGCCGGCAGCGCAAAGTGCAGGGTGACGGCCTCCGTAAAGGCGGTATCCTCCACCGTGCCGCCGCACTGGGCAATCAGCGCCGGCAGGAAGCCATACTGTGCATAATCGCAGGTCACACGGCCCAGCAGGCACGGCTGCATACGCACCACACCGCCGGCATCCACCGCCAGCTTGGCGGCATGGGAATAGGCGCGCACCAGCCCGCCGCCGCCCAGTAAAATCCCGCCGAAATAGCGGGTCACCACCACCACGCAGTCGGTCAGATCCTCCTTACGCAGCACATCCAGCACCGGCACACCGGCAGTGCCCTGCGGCTCCCCATCATCGGAAAAGCGGCACAGCGCACCGCGCTGCAGCACATAGGCATACACATTGTGCCGCGCATCCCAATACTGCTTTGTGCGGGCACGGATAAAAGCCTGCGCCTCCTCCTCGGTGCTGACCGGCTGCACCGCCCCGATAAAGCGGGAGCGCTTTTCGGTAAACTCGTCCTCGGCGGCCGCGGCCACCGTGCGGTATGCCGCCGGCAGCTCCTGTGGGATCTGCGGTTGCATGGCGTTTTCCTCCTTTTTTGCGGAAAAATGCGGGGACAGCGGCTGCACGCAGCCACTGTACGCCCCCGGAAACGAGAAAAGGGTGCCGCGTGCAGACGCGACACCCCCAGAGCCAGTCTTAAGCGTAAGCTTATTTCTCGCCATTCAGGCCAAAACGCTTATTGAAGCGATCCACACGGCCGCCGGCATCATTCAGCTTCTGCTTGCCGGTGAAGAAAGGATGGCACTTGGAACAAATTTCCACGCGGATGTCCTTCTTGGTGGAGCCGGTAGCGATCACATTGCCGCAGGCACAGGTGATGGTGGTCTGCTCGTAATTGGGATGGATATTCTCTTTCATGCTTGTCACCTCTCTCGGTAATCATAGAGTAACGGATAAACTATACCATACCCCCGCAAAAAATGCAAGGGTAAAATGCGGATTTTTTCGCATTTTCCGCAATTTTCCGCTTTTGCGGGGGGAAATCGGCCGCCGGCGCCCCGAAAAGCGGCCGGCAGGAGACAAAGCCGCGGGCACCGCACAGGCTGTGCGGCGCCCGCGGCGCTCAAGGGGCTTTGGAAACGGCAGCTTACGCCTTGGCGGCCTTCTTCGCCTTACGCTCCTGCCAACGCAGCCAGATGGGTGCGCTGAGCAGCAGGGAGGAATAGCAGCCGGAAATCGTACCGAGCAGCATCGGCAGCGCAAAGCTGATAATGCTGTCCACATGCATCACCAGAGCCACCACCGTTACGGTGGCAATGGCAGAACCAGTGGTCAAGCTGGTCACGATGGTGCGGCGCTTGACCTGGTTGAGCGAAAGATTGACCACCTCGGCCAGCGGCGCATCCGAACGCTTGCGGTTGGTGCGGATGCGGTCGAAGATGACGATGGTATCATTCAGCGAGTAGCCAAGGATGGTCAGCATGACCGCCACAAAGTTCTCGTTAAGCTCAATGCGGAACACCACGAAGGTGAAGTACACGATCAGCAGGTCGTGCAACAGGGCGATCAGCGCCGCCACACCGGCGGAAAGGCCGCCGATCTTGCGGAAACGCAGGCCCACATACAGCAGCAGCAGCGCCGCCGCCAGCACCAGCGCCAACAGGCAGCGCAGGAAGAACTTGGTGCCCATAGAGGCGGTCAGCGTATTGGCGCTGAAAGAAACCAGCTTGCAATCGGCAAAATCGCTGTCCAGCTTGGCGTTAAACGCCTCCTGCTGTTCCATGGAGATCTCGCCCGGCAGCGTAACGCTGACCACATCCGTGCTGTTGACGGTATCGGTGGCCACCGTAGCCTCGCTGCCCAGCGCCTCGCGGGCGGCGGACTGCAGCGCATCCATATCCGGCGCCGTTTCATAGCTGTAGCGCAGCAGGGTGCCGCCCTTGAAGGCCACATCCATGCTGGTGCCGAAGAACACATTGGCGATCACACCCACCAGCATAATGCCGAGGGAGATCAGCAGAAACAGCTTCAGGTGACCGACAAAATCAAAGCTCTTTTTCATTTGCGCTCACCTCCGTAGAACCAGGGATTGCGGAAGATCTTCAGGCGGGAGACCGAACGCAGCATCAGCCGGGAGGCCCATACACCCATAATGAAGTTCCACACCACGCCAAGCAGCAGGGTGTAGCCAAAGGAATACACCGAGCCGGTGGTGGACACCGGCAGCCACTTGAACAGCAGCCCGAACAGACTGTTGGAGGAGCCAAAAACGCCCATCAGCACCGCAGAGACGATCAGCACGGTGATATTGCCGTCGAAGATGGCCCAGAAAGAGCCCTTGCAGCCGGAACGAATGGCGCCGTCAATGGTCTTGCCGGCACGGATCTCCTCCCGCACGGCCTCAGCGGTGATAACATTGCAGTCCACACCGATACCGATAGAGAGGATCAGACCGGCAATGCCGGGCAGGGTCATGGTAAAGCTATTGAACACGGCGAAATAGCCGGTGATGGCCGCCACAGCGCCGGCCATCTGGCCGCACAGCGCAATCGACGCCACCAGACCGGGCAGCCGGTAGAGCACCAGCATGATCACCACCACCAGCGCCATGGCAATCGCCGCGGCGATGCCCATGGCGTGCAGGGCGTTGGTGCCCATGGTGGGCGAAATGGAGCCTAGGCTCTTGACCTCGATCTCGAACGGCAGGGAGCCGGCCGTGATCAGATCGGCCAGATCCTTGGCGCTGTCATAAGTAAAATCCCCGGAAATGGTGGCCTCGCCATTGTCGATCACCTGCTTGACCGAGGGATTGGAGATCATCTGATCGTCCAGCCAAATGGAGATGGTGCCGCCGCTGGCCGCCTGCGTGGCCGTGGCCGTGGCGAAGGCCTCCTTGCCGGACTCCTCCAGCGTCAGTGCCACCACATATTCGTACTGGCCGTTATCATTCTGCACATAGGCAGCCTTGGCGGCCTTCACATCGTTGCCATTGAGCACCAGCTCACCGGTCGGCTTCCCGTCATCGCCGGTCTCGCTGCCGTAGTGGAACTCCAGCATAGCGGTCTGGCCAATCTCATTGACGGCCTGCTCCGGGGTCTCCTCCGTGCTGCTCCAGGGGAACCGCACGATCACCTGCTGGTTGGCCTCATCGGAATAGGCCTCATAGTCTGTAATGTTCTTGCTGACCAGGCGCTGTTCGATGATGGATTTCACACCATCCAGATCGCCGGCGGTTGCGCTGACATTTTCATCCTTTGGTCCGAAAGTGACATCGACGCCGCCGCGGATGTCGATACCCCAGCGGATGCCGCTGATGCCGCGGATGACCGTATCGGTACGGTCTCCGTAGTGGGTATACACACCGAATACGGCGGTATAGGTCAATGCCAGGATCAGGATCGCCACGATGAAGAATGCCGACTTGGGCGTACGCTTCATGTGTTTTGACCTCCTGTGTCATCGTGGGCGGCTCACACCGCCTGTATTTTACTATTATATCGACTTTCTGCCAAAAAGTCAATGAAAAACTGTGCATACCGCGCGGGATATGCCCGGTGGGGTGATCCCGCCGCAGGCGGCCGGCGTTTTTACTCGAAGCGCACCTTTATGCCGCGGTGCCGGGCATCCTCCAGCGCATAATACATCATCTGCTGCCCGAATTCCTGGTTCTGGCGGATGGCGGCCATCTCCCCCAGCACCGCCTGCTGCGCCGCACTGATCTGCGCGGCCTGCCGCATGGCTGCGGCGGCGGCCTCTTTGCGCGCCTGCTCCGCCTGCCGGCGGGCGGCCTCTGCCTGGCGGTTGTTATCCAGCTGCAGCTTAACGGTCAGCGCTTCGGTGCTGCCGGCCTCGATGAGCGGCTGCAGCAGGGCATAGGCGGCAGCATAGTTCCCCGCGCCGGCGGCGTTGGAGATCTGTGCCAGTGCGCCGCCCAGCGCCGTGCGTGCCGGCTCGCAGCCTTTATTCACCGCCAGCTGCAGCAGCCGCAGGAAGGCATACGCATCGCCGTTCGCTTCGCTCAGCTCCAGCGCAAAGCGGTACATCGTCTCGCCGTCCTCACTCTCCATACGCGCACGCAGGTCGAAAAACGGCTGTCCCAGCTCGCCCAGCGCAGCATACGCCGCCAGAAACTGGCCATAGGCCTTCACCGCTGCCTGCGGGTAATTCTCCGCCGTTTCGCAGGCGGCGGCATAGGTCTCCAGCCCCTGCTGCTCAGCAGCCAGCGCGGCCAGCTGCTGCTCGGTACGGGTGATCTCCCCGCGCAGGCGTTCCGCCTCGTCCGCTGCCCGGGTGCTCTGCTGCCGGCCGGCAGCCAGGTCGGTCTGCGCGGCGCGCAGAGCGCTCTGCGATTGCAGGCGCTCGAAGATATTGCGGTAGCGGCCGTTACCCAGCACCAGCCGCCGGACAAGCCGCAGCACAAGCCACACCAGCAGGTAGGCCGCAGCCACTGTCAGCGGGATCAGCACCTGCACGGCGAACAGCAGCATGGCCAGCAGCGCCCACACGATCAGCGGAGCAATGACCGCCTTTTTCTTCCCGGCGGCCAGCAGCCAGCCAACGGCCACCGAAAGCACGGCAAAGCCGATCAGCGCCGCCTTTTCCATCGCGCCGACTGCCCAAAATTCCCGGATCGCCTGCCACATCGGTGCAAAATACGCTGCCCGCGTTACCAGAGCCGCCACGGCGGCCGCCAGCAGCACCACCAGCAGGCCAAATACCCCATCGGTGCTGCGCGTTGCTGCCCGCTGATAGCCCTCCAGCGTCGCGCGGTGCTTTTCCTGCACCGCCGCCAGGGCGGCATCCGCGCCGGCCGCCTGTGTCTGTGCCTGCTCCGCCTGCCGGCGGAGCCGCTGCAGCTCCTCCTGCACCTGCGCGCGCTGCGCCGCTACCTCGTGGATCGTTCTCATCGTCATCCTCCCTTTACTGCAAAAAACCTCTCTGCTCCCGATTATACCGGATTTGCCGGCAGAAAGCAAGATTTTCCGCAGAAAGCAATGTGCCCCGCTCCGCCGGAGCGGAACGGGGACAAAAAGCGCGGTTTACAGCGTCTGCAGGAAATTCTGCAGCCGCTCGGCGATCAGGGCATTGCCGGCGTCATTGGGGTGCAGGCCATCCGGCATATAGCGCTCCCGCAGCACCGGTACCTCCGGCTGCAGGCCGCTGACCGCCTGCAGGTCCAGCACCGGCAGGGCATAGTAGGCTGCCACCTGCTTGACCGCCGCGGCATAGCCGCCCAGCGTTGCTACATTGCGCACGCCGAATTCGTTCACCGCCCGGTTTTCGTCCAGCCGGTGGGTGGGGGTTATAAAGACAATGGTAGCGGCAGGATACCGCTCGATCAGCTTGCGACACAGGGTGTGCAGCGCCCCATAGAAGCTGCTGTCCTCCCGGTCGGCCATGGTGCCCAGCGGGGCATCGCCGTGGCCGTAATCGTTGGTGCCGCCGAACACCACCACCACATCCGCCTGCGGATCCATCCCCTCCACGCGGGAGGCGAAATGCTGGTCGCGATGCGGATCATCCGGGTGCAGCTGGCGGGCAATGCGGGTACCGCCGATGCCGTAGCCGACGACCTCGGCGCCGGCACAGGCGCCCAGCACCCGCCAATACACATGCTCTATACTGCTGGTTCCGGCACCCTCGGTGATGCTGTCGCCGAGGAACAGCAGCTTTTTCCCTTTCAATTCCATTATGTTGGCACACCTTTCTTGCTTCAGAATACCATAGATTTATCCGGGAACACCGGTTCACAGGTCACATTCATGTGCAGCTTGCGCAGGATGGACTCATCACCGGAGTGCAGGATCTGGGTGGAGTGGAGGTCGCAGCCGCGCAGCTTGGGCAGCTGCGCCACCGCCCTGGCCGCCGTAGGATCGCTGGCGGCGCAGATATACAGCGCGGTGAGGGCATCGTCCAGCTTCAGGGCGCTGGAGCTGCTGTTGAGCAGGTTGGTCTTCAGATCCACCACCGGCTCCAGCACGGCAGGGCTCATCAGCAGGGTCTGCTTCGGAATATCGGCCAGCACCTTGACGGCATTGAGCACCGCGCCGGAGCAGGCACTCAGCAGCGGGGTCGCCTTGCCGGTGATGATGCGGCCGTCCGGCAGCTGGATAGCCGCCGCCGGCGCACCGGTACGGTTGCTCTTTTCCAGGGCGGGCAGCACCACTGCGCGGTCGCCCTGCTTAAGATCCAGCTGCTGCATGATCAGCTTCAGCTTTTCCACGGTTTCCGGCTTCTCGCGGCCGGTGCGCAGATCCACCAGCCCCTTATAGTAGCGGCGGATGATCTCCTGGCAGCTGGCCTCGCGGCACGCCTCATCATCCACAATGGCGTAGCCGGCCATATTCACCCCCATATCGGTAGGGCTGCAATAGACCTTGCTATTGCCGGTGATGCGGGTGAGAATGGTATGTACGATGGGGAAAGCCTCCACATCGCGGTTATAATTGACGGTGGTCACGCCATATTCCTCCAGATGGAACGGGTCAATCATGTTCACATCCTGCAGGTCGGCGGTGGCAGCCTCATAGGCCAGATTGACCGGGTGACGCAGCGGCAGGTTCCAGATGGGGAAGGTCTCGTACTTGCCATAGCCGGCGGTAACACCGCGGCGGTTTTCGTGATACACCTGCGACAGGCAGGTGGCCAGCTTGCCGCTGCCGGGGCCGGGGGCGGTCACCACCACCAGCGGCTTGGTGGTCTCGATATAGGGGTTGGCGCCATAGCCCTCGTCGCTGACAATGTGGTCCACATCCGAGGGATAGCCCTCGATGGGGCGGTGGATGTAATTGCGGATACCGAGAGCATCCAGCTTGCGCTTGAACTGGTCGGCGGCCGCCTGCCCGGTGTAGCGGGTAATGACCACGCTATTGACCGAGATGCCCATGCCGCGCACCATGTGGATCTGCCGCAGCAGGTCCATATCGTAGCTGATGCCGAGGTCGGCGCGGATCTTATTTTTCTCGATATTGCCGGCGCTGATGCAGAAGACGATCTCGGCCTGATCGCCCATCGAGCGCAGCAGCCGGATCTTGGCGTCCGGCTGGAAGCCGGGCAGCACCCGCGCCGCGTGGTAATCGTCGAACAGCTTGCCGCCAAATTCCAGATACAGCTTGCCGCCCCACTGAGCGATCCGCTCCAGGATATGCTCCTTCTGCTTTTTCATGTACAGGTCATTATCAAACCCGATCCTCATACTTCCACCATCCTCAAATTCTTGCTTTTCCGCCGGAAAGCACCAAGTGACAGAATACCATATTTTTCGTCTTTAAGCAAGAGAAAAACCGCCGCTGTAATGGAAAATTTCTGCCGCATTTTTTTGTGCGCAGAAAAAAGCGCTTGCGGCAAAACGGCCGGCGTGGTATAATAAGCTGTTACACAAGCAAGGAGGGAATTCGGCATGCCGCTGTATCCGCTGAAAAAGATTGGTGCCCTGACGCGGTCGCGCCAGGTGTTTCTGCGCGGCACCCACGGCTATGATGCCGGCTGGGTGCGGCAGTATCAGAGCAGCGCCAACGCCTTCTATCCCGAATATGCGGTAGCACAGGTGCAGGAGGATGAGCAGCACGCCTACCATGTGGAGGTCGGCTTCGATGATGCCGGCGAGGCGGAGTACCTGGAGTGCGGCTGCCCGCAATTCCGCCCCGGCGAGGGCGTGTGCAAGCACATTGTGGCCGTGCTGACCTACAAATACTATCAGGATATGGTGGCGCAGCTGCCCACAGCCGCACAGCTGATGGCGCACCCGGAGCAACGGGGCACCGACCCGGCGGCGCAGCGGCTGATTGACCGCTATATGACCCGCGAGAGCGCCCGCCTGACAGCGCAAAGCGCGCCGCCGGAGGCGCTGGCCGTCCTGACCCCCGTGCTGCGCCTGCAGGATGGGCGGGCGGCGGTCAGCTTCACCGTGGGCACCACCCGCCCCTATGTGGTGAAGAACCTCTCCCGCTTTGCGCAGGCCATGGCGCAGGGCGAAACGCTGGAATACGGCAAGCAGCTGCGCCTGACCCACCAGCCGGAGGCCTTTGTGCCGGAAACCCGGCCGCTGCTGCACTTCCTGCTGGGGGAACTGTGCGAACGGCCGGCAGCCACGCTGGCCGCCGCCCCCGGTGAGCTGCCGCTTTCGCCGGCGGCGCTGGACCGCTTTCTGGCGCTGCCGCACGCCGACGGATTGCGGCTGCGGCAGGCCGAGGGGGATGTGCCCCTGCGGCTGGCGGACGGCGACCCAAAGCTGACGCTGACGGTGGAGCAGCAGCCGGCCGGTGTGCGCCTGTGGGGGGAGCCGGTGACCGTGCTGACCGGCCTTGACACGCTATACCTGCTGCGGGAGAATACCCTGTGGCGCACCTCGGCCGCCTACGCCCGGTGCATGGGCGGCTGGCTGCAGGAGACCGCCCGCAGCCCCCACAGCCTGTACATCGCCGCCGCGGCGCTGCCGGCCTTCTGCGCCGGCGTGCTGGCCACCGTGTCGCCGTATGTGACCGTGGAGGGGGACACGCAGGCACTGGCGGCCTACCGCCCGCGGCCG
Source organism: Ruminococcaceae bacterium UBA6353 (assembly GCA_002437905.1). Lineage (GTDB taxonomy): Bacteria > Bacillota > Clostridia > Oscillospirales > Acutalibacteraceae > UBA5905. The sequence continues at coordinate 102,015 of DJRT01000007.1, forward strand.
CTGGAGGTGCGCATCTACCTGGATGCGCCGGAGCCGGATGCGGTGACCGCGCGGGTGGAATACCACTACGGCGAGGATACCGTGCTGCCGTTCCTCGGTGAGCCGGCGGCGCCGAAGCCGTGGCAGGATCCGCTGGCCGAGCTGCGGGTGGGCAGCGTGATCCGCCGGCAGTTTACGGCACTGCAGCCGCAGACCGGCCTGCTGGTGCTGCGCGGCGAGGACAACCGCCTGTTTGATTTCATCACCCGCGGGGTGGAGGCGCTGCGGCAGGTGGCCGCGGTATATGCCTCCGAAAGCTTTGACCGGCTGCTGCCCACGGGCGCGCCGCGGGTGGCCGTGGGGCTGAGCCTGCAAAGTGAGCTGCTGCGGCTGGATGTAGAGCTGCCGGAGCTGGACGAAGAGGAACTGGCCGGCATCCTGGCCGGGTTCCGGGCGCACCGCCCCTATCACCGGCTGCGGGGCGGCCGGTTCATCCGGCTGGAGGACGACGCACTGGCCGGCCTGGCCGAGGCAGCGGACAGCCTCGGCCTGAGTGAGCAGGAGCTGCGCAGCGGCCATGTGCTGCTGCCGAAATACCGGGCGCTGTACCTGGAGGGCGTGCTGCGCCGGCGGGAGGGCCTGACCTTGCGCCGGGACGAGGCCATCCGCGGGCTGGAGCAGCGCTGGCAGCAGGCCGCCGAAAGCGACTGGCCGCTGCCGGAGGGCTTCTGCGGCACCCTGCGGGAATACCAGAAGCATGGCTACCGCTGGCTGCGCACCATGGAGGCGCTGGGCTTTGGCGGCATACTGGCGGACGAAATGGGTCTGGGCAAAACGGTGCAGATCATCACGCTGCTGCTGGCCGCCCGGCAGGCGGGGGAACCCCAGCCAAGTCTGGTGGTGTGCCCCACATCGCTGGTGCTGAACTGGGAGCGGGAGCTGCAGCGCTTTGCGCCCGCGCTGCGGGTGCTGTGCATCACCGGTACGGCGGCCGCGCGGGAGCAGCTGCTGGCGCAGGCGGGCAGCTACGATGTGCTGATCACCTCCTATGACACCCTCAAGCGGGATGTGGCCGCCTATGCGGCCATGCACTTCCACTACCTTGTGCTGGACGAGGCGCAGTATATCAAAAACAGCCACACGCAGAACGCCAAGGCTGCCAAGGCGATTGACGCGCGCCAGCGCTTTGCGCTGACCGGCACACCGATGGAAAACCGCCTGTCCGAGCTATGGAGCATATTCGACTTCCTGATGCCGGGGCTGCTGTTCAGCTACCCGCGCTTCCGCGACCGGTACGAGGCGCCGGTGATGCGCCAGGGGGACAAAAAGGCGCTGGAGCGCCTGTCCCGGCTGACCGCCCCCTTTATCCTGCGGCGGCTGAAAAGCGAGGTGCTGACCGAGCTGCCGGAAAAGACCCAGCGGGTGCTGCCGGCGGTGATGGAGCCGGCGCAGCGGCAAACCTACCTGGCGGCGCTGGCGGCGCTGCGCGCCGAGCTGGAGGCCGGCCGCGGCGGCCGCATGACCGGGCAGGGCCGCATGACGGTGCTGGCCATGCTGACCCGCCTGCGGCAGATCTGCTGCGACCCCCGGCTGTGCTGCGAAAACTACACCGGCGGCAGCTGCAAACTGGAAGCCTGCATGGAGCTGCTGAAGGAGGCGGCCGCCGGCGGGCACCGGGTGCTGCTGTTCTCCCAGTTCACCAGCATGCTGGAGCTGCTGCGGCAGCGGCTGGAGGCAGAGGGCATCGGCTACTACCTGCTGCAGGGCTCCACCCCCGGCGCCGAGCGCGCCGCGCTGACGGACGCCTTCAACCGCGACGATACGCCGGTATTTCTGATCTCCCTGAAGGCCGGCGGCACCGGCCTGAACCTGGTGGGGGCGGACATGGTGATCCACTACGACCCGTGGTGGAACCTCTCGGCGCAGAACCAGGCCACCGACCGGGCGCACCGCATCGGGCAAAAGCGGCCGGTGCAGGTGGTGCGGCTGATCGCGCGGGACACCATTGAGGAAAAAATCCTGCAGCTGCAGGAGGACAAATGGCAGCTGGCGCAATCGGTGATCGGCACCGGTGCGCCGGATGTGACGACGATGTCGGCCGAGGAGCTGCTGGCGCTGCTGGAATGAGGAAAACCGCCAACGCCCGCCGCCCCGCATTTTGCGGGGCAGCGGGCGTCTTTTTTGCAGCGGGAAAGAAACGCGCCGGCGGAGCTGTGCTCTGCGGCGGGAAGCGCCAAAACGCGCCGGCGGGCTGTGTTCCGCGGCGGAAAGGGCAAAAATGGGCCGGCGGAGCTGTGCCAAAAAAAGCGCACCGCGGTGTTGGACATACACCGCGGTGCGCAATGCCCCCATTGCCAAAATGACAAATGAGTTTCCTATGGCCTGTTTTATTTCCGCAAAGCCGCCGGGAACGCCCACAGCGGGGCGGGACCGGTTGCCCGATCCTGCCCTGCTGCGGACGGGGGAAAGACCCGGAAAAGCCCTTGCGGCTTTGCCGCCTGTGCGGCGGCTGGGCGCGGCCGAACAGAGCCGTCCGGCGGGCACCCTTTACCCCCATCCGGGGGGGAAGATCTTTATGCGAGCCTTTAAACGATTGGTGCTACACCGTCGTCAATACCCTCGCCGGTGCCACTGGTGGTGGTACCGATCAGGTCGATCTGCTCGAAACGACGCACCTGCAGTTCGGGATCGCTGTATTGTTTCTTATCCATCATTCTTGCAAGCCTCCTATCGTTCCGCATCATTCCGCCGTCCAGCCGGTATCCACACCGGCGGACTCGGCAACAGCAGACCAGTTCACATTCAGCACGGTATCGCCGTACAGGGTGTACTCAGCGGTGCCGTCAGTAACGATGATATACGGGCGGTAGTGCACATTGGTACCGATCTTATCGGCGCTGATCTTGTTCACCAGCAGGCTGTACTTCAGCACATTGCCTTCCATCAGCCAGTAGCCGTCCAGATTGGTGGTCTTTTCGGACTTGTAGTAGCACTCGCCGTCCACCGTGAGGGTGGTCTGCTCGTCCTTGCCCAGCAGGATACCGCGCGCCTTCACCGTGTAGGTGTTGCCGCCGATCACGGCCTTGGTGGCGTCGCCATCGGCGATGGTGTAGCCGCCCAGCAGGCGCAGCGCACCGTACTTGACGCCATCCTGCTCATAGTAGCTGTTTTCGCCGTTCTTGTACACGCCGACATTGCCGTTGACCTTGCCGAGAGCGGAGTCAGCGCACAGCACACTGGTATCATCCACATAAACCGCTTTGGTCGCATCCGCTACCGTATTGGCAAAGCCGAGCGCGATCACATTGTAGTCGCCATCTGTAGGAATGGTGCCCTGCAGATGTACCTGCGTCCATGTGTTTGCCTGCAGATCAACCGTCTTCTTGGCCACCTCGGCCGAGGGGCTGCCGAGCCAGGTAGCGGCATTGTTGGCCGTGCGCAGGTACACGCCAACCGTGGCATCCGTTGCCGAATAGAGCCACGCCGACACAAGATAGCTGCTGCCGGGCTTTATCTGCAGAATAGTAGCATCCGCATTATACAGCGCCGTATAGCAGTTTCTGGGCTCGTTGATTGCCTCACCCTCCAGCTTTACCTTGGCCGTATGACCAATGCCGCCAAGACCGAAGGAGTGGTTCATAACCTCATCCGTCACGGTACGGCCGTTGCCGGTACCGGCCAGCTGGTTCGCAACACCATGGTTTGCACCATAGCTGCCCAGAGGCTTCGCCTCGTAGTTATGCGTAGCCGTCAAAGTAGCCGTTTCAACAACCTGGATATCGTCGATATAGATATCCCGGGCAACATATCCGGCTTTCCAGGAGCCGTTATCGGTATAGCCCAGAACCAGGCAGTTCTCCGCAGACTCCTTATCCGCCGTGGCGGTAAAGGAAACCGTGTACTGCGTCCACTCGGTCGGCAGAGAGCCCCAAAGTGCAGCCCCTTTAATGCCGCTGTCATCTCTCAGCTCGGCTCCAGCCGGCGCCGTGATCATGGTCAGCGCCTGCAGGGTATGGGTATCCGGGTTAATGCCGGAGTACCAGGGACCCTCCGTAGAGATCTTGGTCTCCAGAGTGTCCTTCTTATAGGTCGCCAGATAGAAGTTGAAATCCTCTGCGATCGCCTCGGTGGTCTTTGCCCAGAAAGAGACTGTGTAGCTCTTGCCGGCCTCCACCTCGCCGATGAGCAGACGCGGACGGGAAAGCTGCCCGTTCATGCCGGCCTGAACATGCGATTTAAGAGCCTTATCACCGGCAAAGGTGTGGCTTTCTCCCGCAACCAGCTCCGGTACCCGGTTGGTGTTATACACCAGCTCATCCGCAGTTGCGGTCTCAAAGCTCTGCAGACCGTCGATCTCCGCAACCGTACCGGTCTTCTCCCAGTCGGCGTACAGCGCCACATTCTCCGCCGGAGCAGCCGTGACCGTTTCGCCGGCCGCATTCTTCCAGCCAAGGAAGCTATAGCCGGGGCGCGTGGCCGTCTGCGTAATGGTCTCATCCGCAGCATATTCGGCGCTCTTGCCGCCAACCACCGTACCGCCCTTGCCATCAAAGGTCACCGTATACAGCGGCACCTCCGGCGTATCCCAATGGGCATACAGCGTGGTGCTCTCCTCCGGAAATTCCGTTACCTGGTTGCCGTCCTCGGGTGCATCGAACCAGCCAAGGAAGGTGTAGCCGCCGGTACGGGAGGGAGTGCTCACCTTATCCGCGATCTTCTGGCCGGCCACCGCATCGACTGTGTTGACGGAAGCACCGTCATAGTTCGGATCCATGGTGTAGCTGGTCAGATCGACCGGCTCGATGGTGATGCTGCCGACCTGTACATTTGTACCGGCACGGTTGGTATCATCCACCATGCCGAGCACGATGTACGCACCTTGTTTCTCCGCATTGGTAAAATACCCGGTGGAGGTTACCCAGCCCTCGCTGGCCTCTGTGATGTTCGCCAGCACAGCATTGTTCGAGGGCAGGGTCTTGGCACTATCCTTCAGGTTGCCCATGGCGACTGCGATATACAGGTTTGCCTCCGAAACAAAATTCACCACTTTGTACTGCACGGTGACCTTGTAGGTTATACCCTGCAGCAGGTGAATGGTCTGGCCGGTGCTGCGGCCGTCGCGCGTAGCGCCGGTCGTATTGGGCAGCGAAAATACGGAATAGTACTGATTATTGGTTGTAGCTGCCAGGTTGGCCCCGTAGGACATCTCCATGGCATAGCCGGAGCCGGTCGGGTTATCCGCCGCCTCGACAATTTTGGCCGAACCTTTACCGGCATCCAGGTTCACCGGCGCATTGGAAGACTGATTCCAATAACTTGTTTGATAGGAAGTTTCATCAACATTCCATTTGTTTGTGCCAGCGAACTGATAGTAATAGTCCTGTGCCGTCGCCGCCGAGGCGGGGGCAAAGACCATGCAGCTGGCCAGCATCATGACCGCGCAAAGAATTGCCATGAGCCTTTTGCTGCTTTTGCTGATAGAATGGGTCTTCATCTTTTCTCCTCCTGATCTGAAAAATTTAAGAGCCTTGCGCTTTTCCGCCCACCGGGCGGACTGTTTGGGGGGTATGCCAAAGAGCCTGCTAAGGGGTCCGCGCGTGCCTGCGCTGCCTCCCCATGGGACGGCAAAAAACCCCGTATGCGGGCCACAGTGCCGCCGACCGTGCAAAGCCGTGATCCCGTGCAAGACGCCCGCGGGCGCGCGGCCAAGCCGCAGAACCACCGGCCTGCACAGCCGCCGGAGCCGCAAGCTCACGGAGCTGGTCTGCCGTAACGAAAAAGGGGGAAAGCCACAGGCAAAAACACCTGTATCGTTCCGCCGCCGCACAGGCGGGGGAACCGTTGCAAACGCGCGCCGCAGCGCGCGCAGAACGCCGAATAAGCCATCCTTTACTCCCCAAATATGCACATCCTTGTGAAAAAACGCCGACGCTTTCGGCCCGGAGAGTAAACTTTTCGTTAAATAATTCAAACTGTAAGTGTATATTACACGAATTTTATTGTGATGTCAAGTGTAATTTCACTTTTAGTCACTTAAAAATAGGGAAAATATCCTGTATAGTACCATTATGGAAAAAAGAACCATCGTGCAACCCGACAATGTCCTCTGTATGCAGCTATTCCCTCTGGGTACACCGGGCATTTTACCAAGCAAGACCCTCCTGCTGTGCGACAAAAGGGGGCAATCCGCCAATGCGCAGGGTCTGTCGGGTTGGCATATCGTATGGCTCTGCCGGCAAGCAGCCGGCAAGGAGGCGAACCAACCATGACCGTAGATTACTCCCTGATCGGCAAGCGGCTGGCAGAGCTGCGCCGCGCCCGCGGGCTGACGCAGGAAAAGCTGGCCGAAATAACCGAACTGACCAACAACTATATATCCAATATCGAACATAACCGCTCCATCCCCAGCCTGGAGACCCTGCTGAAGCTGTGCCACGCGCTGGAGGTTACGCCCGACGCCGTGCTGCTGGGCGCCTTCACCCAATCGGAAACCTACATGACCTCGGAGCTGAAGCAGCGCATTGAGAGCTGCACCGCCAAGGAAAAGCGTCTGATCGACGGCTTTATCGGCCTGCTGATGAAGGAGCGGGAATAGCCACCGGACACAGCACTGCTTCTACACTACAAGGCAGAAATGCTATTATAAGGTAATTATAGATAGAAAGGCGCCGACGCCCGCAAACAGACGGGCATCGGCGCCTTTTTTGTGCAGCTGGTGGGGTAAAATAAAATTTTCCGAAAATTTTAACAAAAAAAGTGACCAAACCGGTGTATAATGTGTGTACTAAGTGAGAGGGGAGGGGAAAGCCGCCATGTCCACCAACTCGCTGCCGGCAACAGAGCAGGTGGAAGCGGCCGTCGCAAGGTACAGCGCCCTGCTGTACCGGCACAGCCTGGTGCTGCTGGCACACAGGCAGGACGCCGAAGACGCGGTGCAGGAGACCTTTCTGCGCTATATGCGGCACGCCCCCTCATTCCGTGACGCAGAGCATGAAAAGGCCTGGCTGCTGACCGTGAACACCAATCTGTGTAAAAATATCCGCCGCACCCGCGCAATGCATCCGCAGGAGGATCTGGACGCCCTGCCGGATGTGGCGCAGCCCGCGACAGAACCAACCCCGCTGCTGGACGCCCTGATCCGGCTGCCGGAGAAATATAAGACCGTACTGCTGCTGCACTATGCCGAGGGCTACAAGGTACGGGAGATTGCCGCCATGCTGCGGCTGACGGCCTCGGCCGTGAAGATGCGCCTGCAAAAGGGGCGGCAGCTTCTGCAGCAGATGCAAGAGGAACAAGAGGAGGAAAACCATGAATAACCGCCTGAAAGACGCCGTGGACAGCATCCCTGTCCCGGATGGGCTGGAGCAGCGGGTGCTGCACCAGCTGCGCCGGCAGGCGCAGCCGAAGCCGGCCGAACGGCGGATACGGCTGCTGTACCCGCTGGCCGCGGCAGCTGTGGCGGCCGCCGCCTGTGTGGCCGTGCTGGTCGTCTCCATGGCCGGCCACCGCACCACGCTGCCGGTCAATTCGGTACCGGCAGAGGATGTGCTGCCGGCCTCGGACTTTGCCATTGCCACGCAGCCGGGCGGCGTCCTGAGCAGCCTGCCCGACCGGAGCAGCCCGGCCACCTCCACCATGCGCAATGTATCCGCCGGCGACGGGCTATCCACGGCGGACAACACGCAGCAGCTTGCCCACATCCCGCAGCGGCTGCTGGACACCACCGTCCGCTTCGCCGACTGGGGGGAGGCCAGCGCCGACCGCTACCAGCTGGTGGTGAAGAAATTTACCGAGGACACCGGCATCCGGGTGGAGATGCAGCGCTATGACGAAACCACCTTTGTGCAGCAGGTGGCCCGGCAGATCGCCGCCGGCAATGCGCCGGACATCGCCGCGTGCAACGGCACCTTTCCGCAGGCGCTGGAGCTGGTGCAGCCGCTGCCGTCCATCTTCAATATCCACGACGGCTTCTGGGACGAGCGCGTGAGCGAGGCCACCGCCGTGGGCGGCCGCCACTACTTTGTGAACAGCTACAATTCCCCCTTCACCGGCGGGTATGTGGTGTATTACAACAAGCGGCTGTACAACAACTACGGCCTGACCTCGCCGGAGGACTACTACAAGCGCGGCGAGTGGACCTATGAAAACCTGTACCGGTGTATGCAGGACGCGGTGCACTACGGCTACCGCGGCGGCATCACCGAGGGGCTGCTGCTGGCCGAGCAGATGGGGGTCTCCCTGCTCTCCTACGACCGCAGCACCGGCACCTTTACCGGCACCGCCACCGAGACCGGCCTGATCGAGCCGATGGAATACATGGCACAGGCGGTGAAGGACGGCCTGAGCGGCGGCTATTCCATCCAGAGCTTCGCCGACGGCCGGGTGGGTATCTGCATGGCCGGCACCTATGGGCTGAAGTACAATGGCTATTTCCAGGGGCTGTCCCAGACCGATATTGGCGTGGTGCCGCTGCCGGACACCTATAACAGCATCCGGCTGGGCTACATGCCGGTGGGCTACCGCGGCTACGGCATCTGCAAGGGGGCGGAAAACCCCGATGGCGCCTACTACTTCCTGCGCTACTTCCTGGACATGGACAAATACGCCGACGCCGGCGCCGATATCTTCGCCAACAAGGTGCTGGAAAAATACTACCGCCAGACACAGCTGCCGCTGTTCCAGCAGAGCACCCTGTGCTTTGAGTATTATGCCGGGGTGCTGCGGCTGACCGACAGCTCCTGGGACGGCAGCCAATGGCAGACCGTACGCCGCGGCGCACCGGACACCATCGCGGCCGCACTGGCCGCGCAGCAGGCCGGGGTGGACGAGGCCGCCCGCCTGGCGACCGCGCTTGTACGGGCGCAGGCCGCACAGGCATAGCGCGAAAAAGCACGCAGGACCGGGTTATACGCCGTGCCCACCGGTGAGGGGCGGGGCGTTCCGATATACACACAAGACCGAAAGGAGAATACCACATGAAAAAAGGAACCATGATGAAAGTGCTGGCATTAGGCCTGGTACTGGTAATGGCGCTGACACTGTTTGCCGGCTGCGGCAAAGAGAAAGTGACCAGCGATCCGGTGGCGGAGTCGGAAGATGACGGCTTTGCCGATGCCAGCGACTATGTCTATGACGGCGACGGCATCAACACCAGCGGCAGCAGCCGCCCGAGCGGCTCGAACGGCCAGACCTCCGGGAACCAGAGCTATGTCAGCTATGACACTTCCCATGTGCAGATGACGGACAACGAAAAGATTTTCGAGAGCATCCCGACCAAGCTGAAGGGCAAGACCGTCAAGTTTGCCGACTGGGGCGAGGCGCTGGCCGACCGGTATCAGAAGCTGATCAAGCAGTTTGAGAAAGAGACCGGCATTAAGGTCAACACCATCCAGTACGACGAGAGCACCTTCATCTCGAAGGTGGCACAGGCCATCGCGGCCGGCCAGGGGCCGGATATCGCGGCCAGCAACAATACCTTCCCGCAGGCGCTGGAGGTTATCCAGCCGCTGCCGGAGGTGTTCGATCCGTACGATGGCTTCTGGGATGAGCGCGTGAGCGAGGCCACCCAGGTGGGCAACAAGCAGTATTTCGTGAACACCCGCAACAGCCCGTTCACCGGCGGCTATGTGGTGTATTACAACAAGAAGATCTTCAACAGCAACGGCCTGACCACCCCGGACGATTACTACAAGAAGGGTGATTGGACCTATGAGAACCTATACAAGTGCATTGAAGAGGTGAGCAAGTACGCGGATCAGGCGGCCATTCTGGAGTCGATGACCATCGCCGGCCAGGCGGGCACGGGTCTGATCAGCTACGACAGCAAGACCGGCACCTTCACCGGCACCACGCAGAACGAGACGATCGTGGACTCGGTGAAGTACATGGCGAAGGCTGCGCAGGCCGGCTATGCCGGCGGCTTCGGTATCTCGTCCTTCGGCAGCGGCAAGGTGGGTATCTGCATGGCGGGTACCTACGGCACAAAGTACAACGGCTACTTTAAGGACATGAAAGCAAGTGACATCGGCGTGGTGCCGCTGCCGACCTCCTACAACGGCAAGAAGCTGGAGTACATGCCCCTGGGCTACCGTGGCTACGGCATCTGCAAGGGTGTGACGGACAGCGACCGCATCGAGTGCGCGTACTACTTCCTGCGCTACTTCCTGGATATGGATAAGTACGACAAGAACGCGGAGAAAGGCCGTGCCGGCATCGACATCTTCGCGAACAAGGTGCTGGAGAAGTACTTCCGCGAGACGCAGCTGGTGCTGTTCCAGAACAGCAAGCTGTACTTCGAGATGTTCAACGGGCCTCTGTCGCTGGTGGGCACCAGCTGGGGCGCCAACGAGAACTTCCAGGCGGCGCGCCGTGCGGCTCCCGACCAGGTGGCTGTGGAGCTGAACAAGTCCGACAACATCGTGAAGAGCGCCGCCGAGGAAGCGACCAAGAGAGTAGCCAACTTCACGAAGT
>DJRT01000017.1 GCA_002437905.1 Ruminococcaceae bacterium UBA6353
CGGCATCCTCAACCAGCAGCGCGCCGTGCTCTTCGCAGATTTGCTTAATTAAATCAATGCGCCCCGGAAAGCCGTACAGCTCGGCGCACACAACCAGCTTTACATCGGGATACAGCGCAAACGCCTTTTCCAGCGCCACAGGATCCATGTTCCACGACGCCGCCTCAGTATCAATGAACACCGGAATACCGCCCTCGTAAACAACGGGATTGAGCGTCGCGTCAAAGGTCATATCGGAGCAGAACACCCGCTTGCCTTCCAATGCGCCATGGCTGATGGCAGGCTTGCCGTAAAGGCGTTCGCCGGCCGATTTCACACACAGATGGAGCGCCGCCGTGCAGGACGAAAGTGCCACCGCATACGACATCCCGCTCTTTTCTGCGGCGATCCGCTCCACCTCGTTGATATTCTCCCCCACCGTAGACATCCAGTTGGTTTCATATGCCTCGGTGATGTATTGCAGCTCTTCCCCATGCATGGTCGGCGTGGCCAGCCACACCTTTTTGTCAAACGCTTTGAATTCCATACTCTCCTCCATTGCCTTCCCTTACAAGTGCTCAGAAGTTAACCGCATTCCACACGGCCGGTCACATGCAGTGAAATCTGATCTATGCCGATCTGCTAAGTCGGTCTTCACTCTATGTTTTTGGCTTTAAGTGTTCACTACAATTGGCCTTGAACGACAAAAAGGCTTTACTCGTTTCCGGATCGTCAGAGTAAGCCATATAAATAAGGAGGTGCGTATCCACTTTTGAAAACCAGCCCGCCGGCAGGACGGCCGTCCCGCGCATATCCCTCAACCGCCTCAAACGGATTGTTCATACGCGTCTTAAAAATGTACTCAGAGAGGGAAAACCGGGCAGCCATTTTGTCCGGACGGTTTGTGTACACCCGGAAGCCGGTAAAAAATTTTCCGGCATCGGCGGAGTGCGTTATGGCAGCCTTACCCTTTCCGGCCAACAGCTGTGCGGGGGGGATAGATGCTTCTGCTTTATACGCAAACAGATCCGTGCCCATATAGCCGCCCCCCTTCAATACACTAAATCACATACCCTGTCTGTGTGCCGCCGACCGCAAAGCAGCCACCTAACAGGCAATCATGGGGATATTATAATACAAAAGCACCGCTTAGTCAATGCTTTTAGGCACCATTTTCTGCCATGCCCATAGAGTCAATCCCATTGGATGGCGAGCTCTTACACAACTCGTGGCTTGCTGGGTAAACGCCTGTTGAATTTTGGCTCCATTGGAAGATTTCACGGATTTTCCGGGCCCCGGAGATACATACTGTCCAGCAGCGCCGTGCCTGTGGCGGTGCGGAATACGCGCCGGCGGAAATTCTCGATTGCCGTGCGTGTATAGCTGCTCTCGCCTGCATTGACCAGAAAATCCGCTTCCAGCAGGATCTGGTGATCCGGTCCATCCACATTGGTGTAGGTATGATGGTGGGCAACCAGCCACGAAATGCGTTCCACGGCGCCGCGCTCGACAGGCATTTCCTCAAAAAAGGCCTCCACCAGCGGCGGACTTTCCAGCTCCTGGTGCTTGCCGGCTGTATTGCCGTATTTTTTCCGGCAGAGGGGACAGGCAATATCATGCACCACCGCGGCAAGCTCCAAAACCGTCTGTGTGTGCTTATCCAAACCCTCCAGCTCGCCGATCGTCTTTGCCAGTGCCCATACCTTGAGAAAATGCGAAATATCGTGGATATTGCCTTTGTAAAAATCCGTCATCTTTTGCGTTGCAGCGGCAATAATCATCCGTTTCCTTCCTCCCCATTATAGCGCAGTGCCCTTTTTCGGCACAAAAAAGCCGGTCATATCGGTATGCTCCAGCGCCAGCAGCTGCATTTTCTTATCCATTCCCCCGGCGTACCCGGTCAGGCTGCCGTTTGTGCCAACCACGCGGTGGCAGGGAATGAGGATGGAGATTTCGTTGTGCCCCACCGCGCCGCCGACCGCCTGGGCGGACATCCGGGAACACCCCTGCTTTTCGGCAAGCTGCCGCGCGATCGCACCGTAGGTCGTGGTTTTTCCATAAGGGATCTGCAAAAGGATTTCCCACACCGCCTGCCGGAATGCGGAGCCGATGGGATGCAGCGGCGGCGTAAAATCCGGCTCTTTGCCGGTAAAGTACATATCCAGCCAGCGCCGGGTCTCGGCGAGAACAGGCGTTTCCCGCTCTGCGTATTCCGCCGGAAGATTGTCGGCAAAGTATTTTTCGCCGTCAAACCACAGACCGGTCAGCCCGACCTCATCTGCTGCCAACAAGATACCGCCCAGCGGGGAATTGTAACGCTGAATATAGGTCATACCTAACACCTCGAAGTAAGAATTGAAAGTCTGTATGGCTCACACGGTGCCGCACGGCTTTATCCGTTTTTCGGCTTGTAATCGTGCATCTCTGGGATGGCCCCACCTGCCACAGCCCAAAGATACAGGCTGGCTACGCTGCAATAGGGGCTGAATCGGCGGCGGTATTTTTCAAACAGCTGGCGGTCAATGCGGCGGTGATGATAAACCATGCGCAGCCCGCGCTGGATGGCAAGGTCGTCATAACTGAAAATATCCGGGCGCTGCAAACAGAACAGCAGGATCATTTCTGCCGTCCAGACGCCAATCCCTTTCAGGCTGCTCAATGCCCGGATAGCGTCTTCGTCGCTCATGTGTTCCACTGCGTCCAGACGGAACGCGCCGGAATGGACTTTTTCGGCAAAATCTGTGATGTACTCCGCCTTACGGAATGTCATGCCCAGCCCCTGCAGCTTGGGAACGCCGGCGGCCAGAATGGTTTCGGCATCGACCTCACCCAGCGCATCCTGCATCCGCTGCCAAATGGTGGCCTGCGCCTTGGTCGAAATCTGCTGCCCGATGATGTGGTGAACGACGGAGGAAAACAGATCGATATCCACTGTGCGGTCAACATGCCCGATACGGTCAATGACTGCGCAAAGCCGCTTGTCCCTTTGCCGCAGATAGGCAAGCTCCGTTTCTCCGTATGCAAAATACACATTTTTCACCCTCTTACGCTATGATTATAGCATATTGAAATTGAAATTGCTACCGGGTAACAGGCAAAAACCATCACAAAAAAAGCAGGCCGCAGCGGAAAAATTCCGCTGCGGCCTGCTGCATTTCCGTTACCGGTCGGTTGTCGGTTCTGCCCGGTGGCAGCACGATCAGAACAGCTCGCCGAATTTATCACCGGCGGGGTCCTTTTCTTCCTTCAGCCCATCGACGCTGGTATTTCGGGTGGTCGAACCGGTATTGTCCGCTTTGGTCGATGTGGTGGTCTGTGCCGCATCGGCGGAGGTCTTGCCGGGCGTCTCCTTCACGGTCGTTGTGGTTGTGGCCGGCGGATTCTGTGAAGCTGTCTGCTGCGTGCCGCTGACGGCCGTTGTGGTTGTCTGCGCAGGGGAGTCCGGCTCCGTCAGGCTATCCCAGGTGATCTCCCCCGGCTGGGAGGCCTCCGGCTCGCCCCCGGCTGTATGCGGCTTGCGCAGCACCATAACCAGCACAAACACCGCAACAAGTACAACGACAACCGCAGAAACCACTGATAGGATCGTGCTCTTTTTCATAATACCACCCATTTCTTTCTACATTTCTATATTTCTCCGGCAGCGCTTGCCGGCCATATACACTTTCACTGCCCGGAAAACGGTTTTTCGTTTCTCGCACAGGCTCTGTACTGCGTCGGGGAAAGCTTCTCCCGTGAAGTAAAAAAGCGGGAAAAGGTCATAACATCCGCGTACCCGACCGAATTGGCTATCTGGGTCACGGTGGCATTGGTTTCGTTCAGCAGCTTTTTGGCATGGAGCATGCGCAATTCGCTGATATAGCCTTTCGGTGAAAGGCCGGTGCGTTCTTTGAAAATCTTCAGCAGATAGGTATAGCTGATGCCCAGCGCCGCCAGCAGCTCCTTGACCGCCAGCGGCCTGTGGAAATTACTTTTTATGTAGTTCACCGAAAAGGTAAAGTACATATCGGCATTGGACAGACTGCTTTCGGCAGAATGAATATGGCTATTGAATATCCGCAAAAAGCACTCCAGAATTTCCGGGGCCGTCATCATCCGGTTGTGATTGTTCCGGATAAACCGGGCCATGCTTTTTACCACAGAGGTATCGCCGTAATCGAAAATGAGGATCTTCGGATCGGCGTTATATTGGCCGAACAGCCTGCCGATCACCGCATCATCGGATGTCACCCATAAAAACTCCCACGGATCATTCTTGTCCGGGTGGTATTCCTCCAGCTGTCCCTGGTGGATCAAAAAGCCCTGCCCACTGACAACCGGATGCCCGTTGTAATACCCCTTGCCCCCGAAAACATAATGGATCAGATAGATGTTCCTGGTTCCGGGGCCAAAACGGTTATTTGCCGGGTCTGCACTGCAGCCAATATTGTTGATCCTCGGTAAAGGACCCTGCTCAATGCAAAAAACATGCGAAAGCACAGCTATCCCTCTTTACGGCTTTGTGTTTTAATTTTGCTATATACAGTGCGGATTTGTCAATGGAAAGTGTTTCTTTTCTGTGATACAGTAAAGGCAATCATTATCGGAGGTGTTTGCATGAATACAAGCTATATTACAGTGGCAGCGCAAAACAGCACAGAGACCTTTCGGCAGGCGGCAGAGTATATCTGCACCGGAGAACACGATGAGCTTACCATACAAAAAGCAATCGACGACTGCACCCGCACCGACAGAAACCTGTTCTTCTACAACGGCCTATACCGCATTGAGGGCTTCTGCAACTTCAATGACGGCGGCCCGCATACAGCGCTGCGCTTTCCGAATGCGCACCGGGAGCTGCGCGTCATCGGGGAAAACCACGAATACGGCTTTCAGCAGTCCTTCGACAACGGCGTTGTGCTGTATGTCACGGAGGAGGCCCTGAATACGATCCAGGACACCGGTGCAGATGTTCTGAGAAGCACCTGGACACCGTTCGGCATCCAGAACGGTGCAAATCTCCACATCGAGAACCTCGCCGTTGTGTTAGCCAACAATCAGCACCCGATACGGTGCATTGACCTGCGCCGAACCGACCGCGTAGAGGTCAAGAATGTGTCCCTGGTCTCCTACGGCGACGAGCTGGAAAGGAGTGGTGCGGGGCTCAGCACGCCCCCGTCCATACCGGCGGTCGGCTGCATCGGCCTCACAATGACCGACGGCAGCAACTACGATTACAGCAACTACACCAATGTGCAGACCTGGGGCTTCGATGAAGGCATCCAGGTCGGTGAGGAGCATGTGGTCTGCATCAATTGCGGCACCGCCATCGGCCGGTACGGCTTCACCTTCGGCAATTACGAATCGGGGTGCGGCTCCAACCACCCCATCACGCTGATCAACTGCCTGGATGAGCGGAACATCCACCTGCCCTACTTCGGCCGGTGGTGCGGAGACGCTGCCACCACCGGCGAGAGACTGATCGGCGAACAGGAGATAACGCTGATCAGCTTCAACATCGAGCGCGTGGCCAAGCAGACCCCCGGCGGAAAGCTGGGAGATCTGATACGGGAGGAGATCCCCGGAACCTGGAAGGGCAACATCGATTTCACCGTCCAGTGCGCCTGGAACAGCCTGAACAGCAAGGATTTTCAGCTTTGGGAGGATGACGGCTCCGGCAACGGCATCAAAACCCGGAACAATTGCCATAGATCGGTGTGCAGCACCGAGGAGCGGCTTTCGTATTATCCAACACTGGGCCAGCAGATCTTTGACACCGATCTGCACAAAATGGTGGTCTGTATCGATCCCCACCGGAAAGCGTGGGTGGATTTTAACGGGAATGCCGTTTGATCCGCCGCTCATTTCCCGGCTATGAACAGCGTCCTGCATAGCGTCACCGCTATGCAGGACGCTGTTTTATCTCACTCTGCGTCAGCAACCAGCGGCAGCTCGGTCATACGCAGCTTGGCGCAGCCATAGGGGTACAGCTCGATCGTTTCCGGCTCCGATACCGGCACCGTTGACTGCGGCACCTTGGCGCAGACGGAATCATAGCCGTCCTCATAGCCCCAATCGATCTTCTGCACCTGCGCGCGGACGACCACCGGAGGCTGCTCAACGGAAAAAGGCGTCTCCCCCACCGAGCGGCGCACAACGCCAAAGGCATCGCTGCAGTAGGCGTAGCTCCAGTCGCTCTGCGGGATCAGCTCGTAATCGCAATAGGGGAATTTCCGCTCCACACCGTCGCGCACATATTCCAGCATCCGCTTTTCAAACCGGATGGGCACGGAAAAGACCAGCGAGCCGCACCGCACGGTGTGCAGGCCATACGGACGCTGCATCAGGGTGGGCGTTGTTTCAAAGGCCACCGTCAGCGTGGTATCCGCCCCGGCGGGAATATCAAACGAAAGCCCGTCCCCCGTCTGCGGGACGCCGTTTACCGTCAGGTGCTCCGCAAAGGACGGGATACGCACCTGGAAAGTGAACGCCGACGCTGCCTGTATGTGATAGGTCAGGCGGTTTTCAAACGGGTAGTTTGTCTCCAGGCGAATGGTATACTCCGCCGTTTTCAGCTCCGAGGGGATCGGCACGGCATTGACCACCGTATTCCCCCGGTGCATAAAAGCCGACAGCGCCAGCTTCGGCCAGCCCTGATTGAAATTCGCCGTGCAGCAGCCGAAATGCGGCTCCAGCCCGAACAGGTGCGCATCCGCCCCGTTGGTGCGGAAGATCGGCTTGCCGGGGAATGTCTCGCACGCAATCTGATTGCTCTGCTGGTCGTACTGGTGCGTCCACATATCCTCGCTGATCGTGGCCGGCAGGGCATTAAAGGCCACCATCTCCAGCCGCTCCGCCCATTTTTTATCCCCCGTATAGGCGTACAGCAGCTCGTAGGAGTACATCAGCTCCACCACGGCGCACAGCTCGGTGCCCTGTATGGGGCTCAGGCCGGAAAGGCACTCATCGCCGGTGAACAGGCCGACCGGCGTGCCGTTATACTGCTCCAGGATGCGGTAGAGGTGCTCGGCCGTGTCCGTATATTCCGCCCCCAGCAGCCCGTGGCTGATCGCCTCCGCCTTCAGCATCATAGCGATATTGACGATATGCGTATCGTACCGCCAGCGATTCAGGGGGCGCTTCCACAGATCCACAAACCGGCTGTAATCCGCCCCCTGCTTTTTAAGCATGGCGGAAAGCTCCAGCAGCCACGCCTCGTGGCAGCGCTCGTACAGAAAATGGATGGCCACAAAGCCCTCAAACCACCGGTATTCGCCCCAGTCATGCAGCTGGATGGTGCCGGCGGCCAGCAGCTCGTAGTAATTCTTCAGCATCCGGTACAGCACCGGCGGGATCTTCGTGTCCTTCGAGCAATCGTAATACACTGTCAGCACCTTGGACATCAGCAGCACCGCCCAGGTATCGTAGGTCGCCCGCTGGCTGTCCTCGCAGGGGCACAGCCAGCCGTCCGGCTTCTGCGCTTCAATGATGGCATACACATACCGCCTGGCGCGGGCGATCATGTCCGCATCCTCCAGCAGATAGGCCAGCGGGATAAAGCCGTCCAGCCAATAGGGCACCCGTTCCCAGCCCTCGTGCGTGCCGCCGATCCAGGCGCTGTCCGCGATGTCCGGCCAGATCTGATCAAGGTGGCCGCTTAGCCCCGCGGCCTGGATCTCCAGCTGCCGCCGCAGCCAGCCTGCGGGCTTCAGCTCGTCCGATGTATAAAATGAAAGCTTTTCCGTAAAGACCACTCCTTTTTGTTGTGTACATTCATTTTATCACAGCGATTTACGGAAAAACATGGCCTTTTTCACGATTTACATTGACAATATCACACAATGTGCCGTATACTGGCACAGAGGTGATACCATGCCGGGAATTGATCTGGACAAGCCCATACGCTACCTTGCGGCCTCCCTGCGGTTTTTCAAGGAGGGGGAGCACCATATCTGCCGCCGCTGCCCGGATGATGTGCTGCTGCTGGTGTACGACGGGGTGCTGCGCTTCACGGAGGACGGCGTCCCCTACGAGATCGGCGCCGGGCAGTACCATATACAGAAGCAAAACTCCCTGCAGACCGGCGAGCGGGCCAGTGATGTGCCGAAATACCTGTATGTGCACTTCCGGGCGGATGCCTGGACGGAGGGCGGCAAGGCCCTGCCGCGCAGCGGCACATTCGACCACGCGGCCTTCCTGCCGCTTATGGAGGAGCTGCACCGGCTGGCGCACAGCGACGCCGCATACATCACGCAGGCCGGGCGGTTCTACGACCTGCTGTCGGCGCTCTACCGGCAAAAGCCGGGCAACGCCCTGGCCGACCGGATGGCCGATTTCATTGCCGGGCACTGCGATGAGGAAGTGACCCTGGAAATGCTCTGCCGGGAGTTCCATTTCAGCCGGAACCACATTATCCACCTTTTCAAAGAGGCCTTCGGCATGACCCCCATCGCCTACGCCCAGCACCGGCGGCTGCAAAAGGCCGAGCTGCTGATCGAAATGACCTCCGAGCCACTGGAAAGTCTCGCGGCGGCGTGCGGATTTCACAGCTACTCGCATTTTTACCGTCTGTTTGTGCGCAAGAACCGCCTATCGCCCGAAAAATGGCGCGAGAGCAGGCGTCTGGGCCGCCCCACCGGATAAAAATGCCAAAAACAACAGGCCGACAGCCGGCAGCGGAACGGAGATCCCGCTGCCGGCTGCCGTTTACCTGTTTTTCTCCGCCCGTCCGGACGGAGACTATACCAGCCGGCCGGCAGCTGCCGGCCGGCGCATAGCCGTATTTCCGCAGCCGGCGGAAAAAGGGGCGGCGGCGGGGCGTTACTGCCCTGCCGCCGCCTTGCGTTGCACTATTTGGATGTTCTGCTGCTGCACCGTCCTGCAGCGCCGGCGAACAGGGTGCCGGAGCTGCAGGACAGAGGAGTTGCACCCAGCAGGACAGAGGAAAAATGCGCTTTTTTCGGATCAGAGAGGAAAAATCAGGCCAATTCGCTCCAATCCTTGCTATCGCCGTCGCCCTCCGTAACACCGGAGAGGGCAATATTTTCTGTGGCAAGCTTTAACAGCTCCAGCTCCGGAGCTTCATACCGTTTTTTCATATTCTACACCTCTCCCAATTACGCGTTTGCGATCGTGCTTATGATCTCATTGACCGTGAGGGTTCTAGCCACACCGTTCGCCACGGTGCCATCCAGCGTCGTCCAGCAGGGGGTCACCGTGATCTCGGTACCAAAAGCGCTGCTCGGAATTTTCGTGATGGTGTATGTGTGGAAATATTCCGAAACCTCCGAGAACACCGTAGGATCCTTGGCAACCACGGCACCGTCACTGCGCGCCGTGATGGTCTTGTACACACTGGTGCTTGCCGGGGTATTGGTATTACCATTGATGGTGATGCGGAAACCAATCTTCTGATAATCCAGGCTATCCACCGTGGTGAGGAAGCGGAGATCGGTGCTCTCGCTTGCCGCCGTGGTACCCGCCAGCACCTGCGCCTTGACGCTCAGCACATCCTCGGTGACCCACTTGGCATAGGCGCTGCCGCTGACAGTATCGACTGCCACCGGGGAGGTGCAGTCCTCATCCCTGAACCAGCCGGCAAACACATAACCGTCTTTCTCCGGCGCGGTGTAGGCACCCTCGGTGCGGTACGCGCTGATGTCCGCCACAGCCTCGGTGAAGACCGGCTCCAGGGTCACACCATCCCACACTTGGATGTCGCTGATAGTGCCGGCCAGACCGCAGTGGTTACGATATCCCCAAGCCGGCTGCACATCCGTATAGCCCTGCTCACTCAGGGAAAAATTGCTGAACACACGCTTCCCATTGATCCAAACAGTCAGCTTGTCGCCGCCGATCACCTGCGTAGTGATCGTATACTCTGTATCGTTTGTCAGGGTGTAACCAGTCTTGCCGGAGGCATAAACTGTGCCAGCCCAGGTAATCGGACTGGACATGGCCTCATGCCCACCCTCAATGTAGCAATTATCCGAGAGGGTCTGCCAGGCAAAACGGATGAACACTCTGGTTCCATTGAGCATGCCGGTGCCCACACCAAAAATGTAGAACTGGGCATTGGGCTGGCTGCTAAACTTAATCTTCTGCGAACTATACCAGTTGTTTCCGCTGGCAGCAGCGAGATCAACGGTCTTGTTCGTGCTCTCAATCGTCTCCCCGCCCGCCAGCGATGCCGGCACCAGGTTCTTATAGTTGCCGATCGTGGGGCACTTCGTCGTTACGCCGTCCCACACCTGGATGTTGCTGATGGTACCGGCCATGCCGCAGTGGTTACGATAGCCCCAAACAGGCTGCACATTCGTATAGCCAGCATCAGCCAAAGAAATTCCTGTAGCAATACGCGTACCGTCAACCCAGAAGCTCAACTTATCGCCATCGATCACCTGCACAGTGATCGTGTAGTCCTGATTGGTATTAAGCTCATAGCTGACATTACCACTGGTCAGGACATTTTCCCAGCCAGAAAAGGCATTGATATCAGAAGATGCACCAACAATGTAGTAATATTTAGCAAGCGTTTGCCAGCAAATACGGACCGTTTTTTCCGCACCATTCAAAGTACCCTTCGCCACAGCCATGTTGAAAAACTGAGATGTGGGCAATGTGCTGAAATTAACAGTCTGCGAAATATACCACGAATTTCCGCTCATCCCATCGAGGGTTTTCAAATCAGCTCCGGCACCAAGCGTAACCTCACCCGCCAGCGATGCCGGCGCCAGGTTCTCACAGTTGCCAATCGTGGGCGCTGCCTCACTGTCGGCCGCTGCGGCCGGAAGCAGTGCGCAGGACAGCAGGAATGCCATTGCGAGCATACTGCACAGCACTTTCTTCAAATTCTTCTTCATTGAATCTTTTCCTCCTTCTGTATGTTTCGCTTTATGTTAAATCGATTCAATCGCCTGCAAAATCGATTTAATCCAGGTTTGAACGGTATTTCTTTCGCCGCATAGTCGGCAGGCACTGCCGGCAATGCTTTCCGGCAAATACTGCCGCAGGCACCGCCGCAGCCGGCGCGACCGTAAAACAGGAACACCGCCCGCCGGGGTGGCCGGCCGTGTGCGCCCGGTATCTGTGCCGCGGGCACGGCCGGAACCGCCGCGCCATATAGGCCACCGGTGTGCAAAAGCGCGAAAAACGCCCGCCGTGTGAATGATTTTCACACAGGCTGCCGGCTCCGCCGGTTATTGCCGATCCGAACAGCCTGCCGCGCCCGCTTCTGACCGATTCTGCCAGTCTGCCGGGCACCGCTCCGCCGCTATCCATTGTGGATTTTATTAAATCGTTTTAACTTTCGTTGTCATTATACAACGCTTGAGCCCCGCTTGTCAACCCATTTTTCTTGAAAATTTTACCTATTTGACAAAAAGGCCGGGGGAAAACCGGGCATTTCCGCCCTTTTCGTGCAGGGAAATGGGATTTTGCGCCACTGCCGGCGGCCGGAAATTCGCGTGATTTCAGGCTTTTCCCGGCTCTGCCCGGTGCAGCTGCACATTCGGAGTCACCACGCCGCCCCCCTGCGCAGGCGTGACGGATTTTTCCATCCGGGAGAACCAAATCATCGGGTCTTGCCCGGATCCCGCCCGGGTAAAACCCGCGCAAAACCCATGCGGCACAGCGATATTTTCGCGTTTTTCAGGAAAGGGGTTGACAAAGGCACCGCGGCGCGCTATAATTAAATCGGTTTAAGGCGTGGTGCTGCACCGGCTTGGGGGAGCCGGCTGCGTATACCGCCCATGCCGTCAACCACACCGGAGCTGGTCCTTTTTTCCAAACCTTTCTGATCTGAGCCAAAGCCGCAGACGCCTGTCTGCGGCTTTGGCTCTTTTTGCGCGCCTGCACTGTCCGCGGGCACCGCCCCCTGCCGCGCCCATTCGCGCGGCAGAGGGCATTATCGGCCATCCGCACAGCTGCATCAGCTGTTCCAGTCGCTCCAGCTGCCGGTATCGCCGTCGCCGGTCTCAGCACCGGACAGGGCAATAGCGTCCGTAGCCAGCCTGAGCATTTCCAGCGCCGGGGGATCATACTGTTTTTTCATGTTTCTATCCCTCTCTCCGTCTATTACCGGTACCGCTGCATATTTTCGGCCACATCCTCATCCGTTTTTGCCAGGTAGGCATCGCGGATGGAGTAATTATCCGGCAGATCGGTGGCCCCCTTGGCCTCCAAAATCTCCGAAACGGTGACGCAGGCATAGCCCCGCCGCTCAAGCACCGGCAGGATGACCCGCTTCAACGCTTCAAGAGTATTTGGCGCCTCGTGCATGCAGTATATGGCGCCGTCATAGACCGAATCCAGCACCTTATTGGCAATATCGCTGACGGGGGTGATATTTTCAAAGCCGCCGCCATCGCAGATATCGTAGCGCACCGAGCCAACCCACACATAGCCGAAATCCTTCGCCGCCTCGTAGACGCTGTCGTTGTCGATCATGGTAGGCAAACGCGCACAGGTGATCTTCGCCTTTCCGTCGCTCGCTTTATTGATCGCGTCCGCCGTCGCCTGCAGCTCATTTTGAATCTCTTCTGCCGTCAGAGTGTCGAAGTTTGTATGGGAGAAGGAGTGATTAGCATACTCCATCCCCGCTGCAAGTCCGTCTGCCAGCAGCTGCGGCTGCCCGTTGACGCGTCCGCCGAGGACAAAGAAGGTAGAACGCCAATTATACTGCTGCATCAGCTTAAGGTATTCCGGGAATATGCTTTCCTTCGGTCCGTCGTCAAATGTCAGCGCCACCAGCTTTTTGCCGCCGTATACGCCACTGATCACCGTAAAGGCCCTTTCGGGACCGTGAACAACAGTGCCATCCGCCGTTTTCCAAAAAGCGGACACACGGATATCCGTACGGAAGGCAGTTTTCGGAATATTGGTAATATTGAATGCGTGGAAATACTGCGAAACTGCCGAAAACACCGTGGGATCCTGCGCAACAGTCTGGCCGTCCTTGCGCGCTTTAATGGTCTTGTACACACTGGTACCCGGCAGGTTTTGGGTTTTGCCGTTGATGGTGATATCAAAGCCGACCTGCTGATACACCAGGCTATCCACCGTGGTGATAAAGCGGTAATCGGTGTTTTCGCTGGCAGCGGCCGTCCCATCCAAAAGCTGCGCCTTGACGCTCAGCACATCCTCTGTGACATACCGGGCGTACACATTGGCCGTCTCGACGGTTATCGGCCTGGTGCAGGCCTCATCCGTAAACCAGCCGGCAAACACATAGCCGTTTTCGGCCGGTGCAGTATAGTCCCCCGAACGATAGGGCGTAACATCCGCAAACCTTTTCACAAGAACATCCTGCTTTTTGGGGTTGCGCGTCTCGCCGTCCCAGAATTGAATGTCGCGAATCGTTGCGCCTATCAGGCCGTAACCGCGATAGCCCCAGGCCGGCCGCAGATCCGTAAAGCCGGCTGATTTCAGAGAATAGCCGCTGAGCATGAGCTTTCCATCGATCCAATAGCTCAGCTCATCGCCGTTGATCACCCGCACCGTGACGGTATAGTCCCTGTTCAATTCAAAGGTCTCGCCAAAATTCCCCCATACCAGTACGCTGGCAAAGGCGGTGATGCTCGCCGTACCCGTAGCCAGGCGGCACTCCTTTCCGCCAGGCAACAGCTGCACACGGACGGTTTTCTCCGTTTTTTCGATCTCACCGGTAACACCAATGGCGATATCCAGCGTATCCTT
The DNA here is from genome assembly GCA_002437905.1 of Ruminococcaceae bacterium UBA6353. GTDB lineage: Bacteria > Bacillota > Clostridia > Oscillospirales > Acutalibacteraceae > UBA5905. The sequence continues at coordinate 13,654 of DJRT01000017.1, forward strand.
GCCGGTGCTGGAAGCAAAATTCACCGTTTGCGAAACATACCAGGTATTTCCGGTTATCCCGCTGACCTCAGTCGTGCGCCAGATTTTGGAGTAATCCGTAATTGCCACCTCACCGGACAGCGCATCCGGTGCCAGATTGGTAAAGTCACCAATGGTGGGACATTTTACGGTCGTACCGTCCCACACCTGAATATCGCTGATGGTGCCGGCGATGCCATAGCCACGGTAGCCCCAGGCGGGCTGGAGATCGGTGCAGCCGCTCTGCGCCAGCGAGATCATGCTGCCGATGCAGTGACCGTCGATCCAAAAACGCAATTCATCATTGTTAATAATCTGCACGGTCAACACATAATCCCGATTTGCCTCAAAGGTGCCGTCGATATTTCCGTGACCCCATTGGTTGGTCCAGACGAATTCCGACATGACAGCGGACCGGCCGGCGACATACCACTCGCTTCCTCCGGCCAGCAGCTGCACACGCACAGTCACCTTTTCCCCATTGACCGTGCCGGTCGCAACTGCGATATCGAGGAAGTTGACACTCGTCGAGGAAAAATTGATTGTTTGCGAAATATTCCAGGTATTCCCGCTCACCTTGTTCAGCTCTACAAGATCGTTACTGTTGTGGAAGGTCACGCCGTCGGCAAACTTCTCCGGCACCAGATTATCATAACTGCCGATCGTCGGGCAGGAAGCAACCGTGCCATCCCAAACCTGTATGTTGCTGATGGTGCCGGCGATGCCATAGCCGCGGTAGCCCCAGGCAGGCTGGAGATCGGTGCAGCCGCTCTGCGCCAACGAGATCATGCTGCCGATGCAGTGACCGTCGATCCAAAAACGCAGTTCATCATTATTGATGATCTGCACGGTCAACACATAATCCCGATTTGCCTCAAAAGTGCTGTCGATGTTTCCATGACCCCATTGATTAGTCCAGACGAATTCCGACATAACAGCGGACCGGCCGGCAACATACCACTCGCTTCCTCCGGCCAGCAGCTGCACACGCACAGTCACCTTTTCCTCATTGACCGTGCCGGTCGCAACTGCGATATCGAGGAATTGCACCTTCGCCTCAGAAAAATTGATCGTCTGCGAGATAGTCCAGGTGCTTCCGCTTACCTTGGTCAGCTCCACAAGATCGCTGCTATTATGAAAGGTCACACCCTCGGCAAATTTATCCGGCACCAGGTTTTCATAGTTACCAATGGTGGGCATTCTCGCTTCCGCTGCTGCCGGAGCAAAAATGCCCGGTAGCAACAGCGCAATTGCCAATATAATGCACTGTACCCTGATCAGGTTTCTCTTCATTGAATTCATCTCCCTGTAAAGCCATGCTTACTGATATTTTTCCATGTTTGCGGCCACTTCCTCATCCGTGTCCGCCAAATACGCATCACGGATAGAATAGTTGTCCGGCAGTTTATCTGCGCCCTTGGCCTCAAGGATTTCCGAAACGGTCACACAGGCATAGCCCTTCTCCTTCAGCGCCGGTAGGACCTCCTGTTTCAGCGCCTCTAAGGTATTCGGTGCTGCATGCAGGCAGTAAATCGCGCCATCATAAACCGACTCCAGTATCTTTTTGGCGATCTCGCTCGACGGCGTTTTGTTTTCAAAGCCGCCGCCATCCCCGATATCATAGCGGACAGAGCCGACCCAAACATACCCAAAACGCTTGGCTGCATTGTAGACCCGCTCACTGCCCAGCATTGTAGGCAGGCGCGCACAATGAACCTTCGCCTTGCGCTTTGTCGCTAACTGGATGAGGTTCTCGGTCGTCTGCAGCTCCTCCTGAATTTGCTCATCGCGCAAATCGGTAAAGTTTTTGTGCGAATACGAGTGATTGGCAAACTCCATGCCTGCATTGGTACAATCCAAAAGTGTTTGGGTATAAGCCTCATCCGCCACATAGCCACCGAGAACAAAAAATGTACAGTGCCAGCCATATTCTCTGAAAAGTGCCAGATACTCCGGAAAATACTGGTTCGGACCGTCATCAAAGGTGAGCGCCACCAGCTTTTTCCCCTCTGTATCCACAGAGATATAGGGATCCCCCGCCGGGGCTCCCGCACTTCCCTGTGAGGCAGAAGAATCGGCCGATGAGGACTCCGGGCCGGCTGCCGCCGAGGAAGAGCCGCCCTTCTGGCAGCCGCCGAGAGAAAATGCCGCCAGGCAAAAGGCCAGCATAGACGGCAGCCAACGCCTTCTCAATGAAAGCTCCATATAAATACCTCCTAAACAGCACAGGCAAAAGCCTTATCCAACATATCCCTGCAGAATAGCCGCCTGCTGAATTTTCTCTCCGAACATCCGCCCAAGCTCGATCATCGGCACAGCGTCATAATGGCAATAGTCATTGTTGTCCTGGTCGTAGGTCAAAGAATCGGTATCGAAATAGAAGTTCATTGGATTTTCCGCCGCGTACTGCTTTTTCGCCTCATTGATCACATCGCGGAATGGCCATCCGGTAAAGGTACTAATGCCGGCGTCAATCACGGAAACGCCTTTCGGCGAGGCATACTGCTTAAAGCGTTTATGCAGCCGCTTCATCAGATCCACCTCGTAGGTGTAGTATTGCTTGGCTACGGCTTCGTCGATTGAATCGCTTTCGCCCTGCATCCAGCATGTAGCAAACCACTCCGGCTCAAGGCCTTTTTTCACCAACTCCGAGAAGCCATCATCCATTATCTTGATCATATCCTGGTAGATATCGGAGGACTCCTGCCAGTTCATGGAAATATTACTGCCGCCCAAAGAAGCCTTTATTATGTAGAATTTTTCTTCCGGGTAGTTTTCCGACAGATAGGCGGCAATCCCCACCTCCGGGCCGAAGCGCGTATCCGTGCTTCCCTGGCCGAGGGCAACCGGCACAAACTCATAGGAACGGTTCTGCCGATCCACGAAGTAATAGATCTGCACATTTTTGTAGCCCTTTTCGTACTGTGCATACTGATCCACCGGGGTCAGCCGTTTAAGCGACTCCATATTTGACATACCGGAGGCATTGGATTGGCCGGCCAGTATAATCACATGGGCTTTTTCCCTGGGCTTCTCTGCGGTTCCTGATTGTTCTGTCATATTCTCTGAATTCTCCTTTTGCGTATTTTCTCTGCCGCATGCGCTCATGCCCAAAAGTGTCGCACAACATAGCAACAACACACAGATTTTTCTGATTGTTTTCATACAATTTCTTCCCTCCTCAGCTGTCCCAGTCGCTCCAGCTGCCGGTATCGCCGTCGCCGGTCTCGTTGCCCGTCAGCTTTTCGTCATTGTCTATGGGCAGCTTGTGGATCGCCACATCATCAAAGGAGACCATGCACTTATTGGAGGTAAAGCTGATGAAGCCCTCTGAGCCGACAACATCGCTGTCGGTATAGCTGAACAGCTGCCGACCGCCGGCATACACGCGGATGGTATCCCCAAGGCACACCAGCTGCAGGTCATACCAGCTGCCGACCCCGAAATTGCTGATCTGCCCGGACGCCAGGGCGGTATTTCCGCTTTGCAGAGCGATCCGCCCCGAAGCATACAGCAGCAGAGAGTATTTTGCGGTCGTGTTGGTGTCCGCTATGGTCTGCTTATCAAACAGTACCGCGGCAAAGCTGCCGCCGCTCTCATTGAAACGGTAACGGAAATCCATGCGGAAATCGTTGTACACGCTGTCGTAGACCGTGACGCCGGAGGCCCAGCCGGACGAGGCCGTGCAGGAGAGCACGCCGTCCTCGATCACCCAGGTGCCGTGGTCTGCATGGTATCTGGTCAGGTGCTTCCAGCCGCTCAGATCATTGAAGCTTTCGCGGTAATTTTTCACTATGCTGGGCAGGATATTCTGCAGCCACTGCCGGTACAGGGCGGCCGTGGCCACCTCGCGCCCAGTGATATCCTCCAGCCCCAGGTTGGTGAAGTTGGCGGTGGTGTTCACGCCATACACCTGCACCGCACCGCCGCGGATGCAGGGGTCGGTATAGGTCAGCACAGCGCCGTCCCGGCCCTGCACGAAGACCTGGATCCGGTCGTCCTTGCGCACGATCATGAGAGCCGCAGAGGTCACGGTATCGCCCAGCGCCTGCTCCTGCACGGCCGTGCCGTCCACGCCCAGGCGGAGGATGCCGCCGGACACCAGGCTGACGCTGACGCCCAATTTAGCTGCGGATGCCCCGGCCGGTGCAGCGAACAGGATGCCGCCCTCGGCGGCCGGGCCGTCCGATTTGGTCTTGCTGCCGATGCGCACGGTGGAGGTCAGCACGAAATCCGTCACACCGACGCCCCGGCGCGTAGCTGCGCCGTAGGTGGTGCCGGTGCCGGTCACGGTAACGGTGCCCGCACCGCCGGAGACGGTGCCGGTGAGCACATCCCAGCCGGCATCCGAAGAACCGACGCTCAAATTGCAGAAGCCGGCCTTTTGGTTGTTGGTATCAAGGACGACAAAGCCTCCGCTATACCCGCTGTCCCGCTGCCGCATCACGCAGGCCGCATTTTCGCCGGCATACACGGTGACATCCCCATCCCGCAGCTCCAGCACAAGGCGCAGGCCGCTTTCCTCTGCAGCCGGTGCCTCCACCTGCTGCAGTACCGTGCCGTTTTTCAGCAGTATCAGCTGCTGCGCCGTATATTTCAGCAGGAAGCCGTCCGTTTCGTCCGAGCTGCACAGCTGCTTGCCAAAGCCGATGGCCGTGTAGCCCGCTCCGCCCTCCGGCTTCAGGGTCACCTGGATGCGGACATCGTCATAGACCTTATTATTCAGGGCAAGCCGCGCCGTGCCGGACGCGCTGGTCTGATGGTAGCCCTGCTTGCCGTACTCCCAACTGCCGCTGAGGATCGTGGTGGTCTCTCCCATCTGCGCAGCGACCGTGGAGGAATAGTCCATATCCACCACGCCCTCCGCGTGCGGGGTGTTCACGGAGCTGCCGTCGTGCACGCTGTCGCCGAAGCACACATAGTCAAAGACCGCCTGCATGCCGCTGGCAAACACACCGGGACACTCCTGGCTGTAATTCGCCGGCACACTGCCGCCGATGGCCTTCCAGATGATGTCGTCGTAGGTGGCCACTGCCGTATAGGTGCTGCCGACCCGCTGCAGCTGCAGGATCACCGAGGCACGCGGGCTGGTATCCTCGATATACGCATCCACCTGCATGGTCCCATCCGTGGTGTGCCCGATATACAGGACCGGCTTTCCGTCCAGAACGGTCCTGCCGGCCGCGACGCACTGCCCGCTGCCGCCGCTGCACAGAACGCCCGCGTAGGCATCCTCCTTTGCGGCGCTGTCCAGCTTGGTCTTGAAGGTCCAGTCATCCTCTTTGCCGACGGTGGTCGCCTGCACCGCCGCGCTCTTGCCGTTGAGCGTCAGCTTTCCGCCGCTCACGGTGGCATTTTCCTGCGGCAGATCCGTCAAAAGGGCGCTGCCGCCGCCGTTTTCAAAGGTTTCTGCCAGAACAGCATCTGTCCGGCTTTCCAGCTGCACATGCTTCAGCTGCGTGCCGCCGCTGAGCGGGGCAAAGCCGGCAAGCATATCCCGGCCGGCAGCGATCGTGACCCCGCTGTCCGGGATCCGCACCCAATCGCTGAGGAGCCTGCCGGAGTAAGAGATCTCCGCCACGGATGCGTAAAAACGGTTGTCCGTATCCCGCTCGATCCGCACGGCACTGCCCCGTGTATAGGTGGTGCTGCACACGGTTTCCAGCTTTCCGCCGGCCTTTTTACGGGCGGTGATCTCCAGCCGGTCTCCGTCAATGATGATATTGTACGCAGCTGCGTCCGCCTGGGCGCTCTGGCGCACGGTCAGAACGGCCTTGCCGTCCCCCTTGACCACGCCGTAGAGAGAACCCGCGCCATACAGGCTGCCGGCGGCCAGGGTCAGGGCGTCTGTGTTCGCCAGGCTGCCGCTGCCCTGGAGCATATAGGTGCCGTCGGCCTGTGTGTAAACAGACCCGTCCGCCTCGCCCACGGCGGTCATCGTATATTCCCGGTAATAGCTGCTGGCCTCACGGCCGCTGACAAAGATGCTGCCGCCCGCCATCACTTCCACATGCAGCAGGCCGTTTTCGTCCACGGTGTACTGCTGGCCGGTCAGCCAATCGGTGAACACCGCGCCGTCCGCAACGCCCAGCTTCCGGGCGTCCAGAGCGACCGTCACGGCCGCAGCGTTCTGCGAGGCCACGGTGATCACCGTGCCGTTCTTATCCCAACGCCCGTAGGCATACAAGTTCTGCTCATCGCTGACCAGCATTTCGCGAATAGCGCCGGTCTTGACGGCGCTGTATTTGGTGCGCAGCTCACCCAAAGCACGATAGAAATTGTACCGCGCATAATCCCAGTGGCTCTCATCCCAATCCATAGCCGACATATAGTGCACCGAACCGACACCCGTATTTTCCTGCGCCCCGAGTCCGATCTCGTCGCCATAGTAGATGCACGGCGAGCCAAGGTAGTTCATCTGCATCAGCAGCATGGCCTTTTCCATGTAGGGGTCCTGAATATCCAGCCGCTCGTAGTCATGCGTCGTTACGGCATTGTACATCGACAGCGCCACCGAGCGCGGGAACTTATTGACGGTCATTTTGAGAACATCACTCATCGTGGATTCGCTGTAGGTGCCCTCGGCATACTTGCGGATGCACTGCGTGAAATAGTTGTTCCAGCGGGAATCCCAGGAATTTCCCAGCAGGTCCGCATCGCCGCTGTACTCGCTGACGAGCAGCGTGTCCGGGTTGTCCCCCTTTACATAGGGACGGATCTGTGCCATGATCGTGCCGGAGCCCTCGGCCGTGCCATCCGCGGTAATACCGGTAAGATTTCCGCCGAGGTCAAAACGCCAGCCGTCAATACCAAACTGCGCCGGATAATACCGCAGGAAGGAATCCGGCTGTGTATAGAACAGCTTTTTGGCTATCTCCGAGCTATTGTTGATGACCGGGCCGTTCCAGCCGGACTCCAGGTATTTCTCTCCATCCTTTCCGGGCATATACAGACCCGCATAGGCGCTATCCGCCGATTCGGTCTCGCCATCCAGCGGATAGCGGCGGCTGTTGTCCAGATACAGGCTGTCCCAGGGCGAAAAATGAATTACTGCATCCATCATCACCTTCAGCTTGTTTTCGTGCAGCTGGGTGCACATCCTCAGCAGATCTGCCTCATTGCCGAATGCCGGCTCGACCTGCATATAGTCCACCTGCCCGTAGCCGATGCTTTGATTGGACCGGAAGATCGGGTTCATATAGACCGCATCGGCATTCAGGCTCTTGATGTGGGCAATCTTCTCCGTTACGCCGGCCAGATCGCCGCCGTACCGATCCCCCAGCCCCAGCCGGTCCTGATTCCAGGAGGTAACGGATGCCAGGCGGTCATTGGAGGTATCGCCATTATAGAAGCTGTCCGGAATAAGGGAATACCACAGCGCGCCCTTGGACCAATCCGGCGTGGAATAGCCGGGATTGACCACCCAGCAGTTCTCATAGGTGCCGGCGGAGCCTGTCAGCGTCAGCCGTCTGTCCAGATAGACGGTATAGGCATCATTGGCGCACACAAACCGGTAGTAGAACAGGCTGCTCTGCGCCGGAATGGTGCCGGAGAAATAATCATAGTAGCCGGTGGAATCATGCCCGGCGAATGTCATATCCACAGTGTTCCAGGTGCTGCCCGCATTATTTGTGTACTGGATTTTGGCGCTGGTCACCGTATCGCGCTGCGTGCGCAGACGCAGCGTGACCGCCTGCGTCTTTTCCGGCTCCAGCGGCGACATATACTCATCCGAGGGGTCGTGGAACACCTCCGTGATCGGCTCCCGGCTGCCCGCCACCAGGCATCCGTCCTCTACGCGGACCGTCCGCACTACACCGGCGGCCTTGGTGCCGTCCTGCGTGATCCAATAGGGCGACACCCGGATATCGGTGCTGTATGCCGCCGTGGGGATATTCGAGACGGTGAAGGCATAGAAGTGCGTGGACGCCGGGTGGAACACCTGCGGCGTATAGGAGACCCGGCCCAGGCTGCTGTTCGCCACGATCGTCTGGTACACCTTGGTGCCGGGGCAGTTCACCGTCCGCTTGCCGGCCACCGTGATGTCAAAGCCGATCTCCTGATACCGCAGAGAATCCACCGTGGTGATAAAGCGCAGACTGGTCCTGGCCGTTGTCAGTGCTGTGCCCGCCGCCAGCTGTGCCTTAACACTCAGCACCTGCTCCGGCACCAGCTTGGCATAGGCGCTGCCGCTTTCCGTTGTCCCAGCCACCGCCTGCTTACCCTCGGCATCCTGATACCATCCGGCAAACACATACCCGGCGGCGGACGGCGCCCTATACCGGCCGGTCTCGTCCCAGACCTGAATGTCCGTAAAGCTGCCGCTGGCGCTGTAATTGCGCCAGCCGATGCAGGGACTGAGCTCCGTGATGCCCTTTTCGGACAGTGAGAGCCCATCGATCACCTTTTGCTCATCCATCCAGAGGCTCAGCTTATCGCCGTCGGCCACCCGGATGGTCACGCGGTAGTCCCGCCCGGTTTCAAAGGCCACGCTGCTGCCGCCCACGGCCGGAATCTCCTGCTGGAAGGTCGACATCGGCGCCTTGGCGCAGTTCAGCACATAGCCCAAGGTGCCGTCCTTGCTCCTCCGGATCTGCAGCCGGATCAGCTTTTTCTCTGCATTGACCGTGCCAGTGGCAAAGGCCAGCTCCGGGCCCTTCTCCTCATCGGCAGCGGAAAAATTGACGGTCATGCCCAGGTACCAGGTGTTCCCCGGCACCGCCTGCGAAAGGTCCACGGCCTCCTTGTTCCGACCGCTGGTAAATGCGGTGTCCTCCAGGGTAAATAGGCTTACACGGCTTCCAAGGGCGCTTCCGATGGTACGGTAGGGGGCAATATCGGACACCTTCTGGTACAGCACCCGATCGGCTCTTTCCGTCTCCCCCCACAGCGCAATGGCAGACAGGCTGCCGCTGCACTGGGTGCCGCAGACACCCGCCTGCGGCTGAACATCGGTCACGCCGTCCACCGCCCGGATATCCTCCCGGATGAAAACCGGCGTATCCCCCAGCCAGAAGCTGACCTCGCCCCGGTCATACAGACCGGTATAGGTATACGAAGCACCGGCGGGTGCCGTACCCTCCTCCAGCGCCACATCCTGCAGCACCGTTTCCGCTGCCGCTGTACGCAGCAGCAGCAGCGCGTGCCCCCGTGCCGGCTGGAAGCGCACCTCGATATAGGCGGTTTTCCCCCGGAGCTCCGCCGTGCCGAGCAGCATACCGATGCCGTAGTCTTCCTTTCCGCTTTCCGCTGCGGTCACCCGCACGGTTGTAGAATACGCATAGGTGTTTTTATAAGCAATGCCCTCATAGAGCACCGGGTCAAATGCCTTTGCGGCCGCCACCGGCATCTCTGTCAGAATGGCGCTGTTGGTATCCGTCCCGGCCGTAAAGGCGGGCTTTTCCAGCGCCGTGCTCACATCGCCCCACAGGCGGATGTCCGTTACCTCGCCGCGGCAATGATCGGCGCACAGGCCGGCCTTCGGCACCGCGCCCTCGCCCAGCGAGAGCCGGTTCACCGCCAGCACATTATCCACATAGAAGCTGAGCATCCCGTTTTCGTAAACAGCCGTGTAGGCATAAATCGCCCCGATATCCACCCAGGAGGGGATCTTGGTCGTGTATAGCGTCTGCTCAGCGGAATTTCCGTTGTTCATAAACACGGCAACCTGATTCTGCGCCCCCGGCTGCAGACCGACACTGACAGTGCCGCCCGGAAGCTGCGCCACCATAAAGCGCATACTGCCGTCATCCTGCGTATTTTCGGCATTCACGCGGCCGGAGAAAACATACCGGCTGCCGTAGCGGACGGACTCCAGCGGCCGTTCCGCATAGCCGTCCGGTGCCTCAAGCGAAAGCTCGGAAAACAGCGCGGCATTCCGATCCGTCGTCTCGTCAAATACCGGCCTTTCCGTTACCTCATCCCACACCTGGAGCTTTTTCAGCATTCCGGCAGAGATGTAGCAGCGCCAGCCGATGCCCGGCTGCAGGTTGGTGATGCCCAGCCCGGCCAGGGAACGCCCGTCCAGCAGCTTGGTATCATCCAGCCAAAGGCTCAGCTTATCCCGGCCGCTGACGGCGATGGTCACCCGATAATCCTTTTCCGCCTCAAAGGAGAGGCCGACCTCTCCGACCAGCAGGGTGTTTCCGGGGGTATACATCGGTTCAGCCGCCCAGTTCAGAATATACTGCCCCACGCCCGTATCCGTATTCCGGATCTGCAGGCGGATCATGCGGTCATCCGCTGCGGTCGCAGTGCCGTCGGCAGCCGTCTGCGTGACTGTACCGGAGGCAAAGGCCAGCTCCGGACCGTTCCACGCCGCCACCTTGGAAAAATTGACCGTTGCGGAAAGATACCAGGTATCCCCCTGCACCGTCTGCGACAGATCCTCCGGCCCGTAATTGGTGCCGGCGGAAAGAAACGGCGTATCCTCCAGATTGACCAGATTGACATGGCTCCCGATCGTGGGAGCGGTCTCCGTGGCTGTATCCTGCGCCGCCGTATAGGCATACATATGGCCGACAAGCATCACGCCGGCCATAGCCAGGGCAACCAAACGCTGCTGTAGCTTTTTCATTCCCGTTCCTCCTGTAATACCGATTTTGGAAAGAGCTCCGCCATGCCGGTTATCCGATAGGGCTTATATCTCCATGCGGTCGAGCTCGGCAAGCGCACCGTCCGCATAGTGAAGTGTTTTCACTTCGTATTTTCCAAAGGTGAGATCGAGCTGCGCCCCGTTCAGGGAGACCGTCGCGGTCTGCCCCCGCCCGCTGTTATTGATCAGGCGGATGATATAGCCGCCCAGGCGGGCGCTTTTCTTAAAGGCGGGCATCCCGATGTGCGGGTTGGACAGGCGGAAATCCACCGTCTTCGGCGAACCCGCATAGCACGAGCGCGTGGGAAACCCATTGACCGCGAACGGCGGCTGGCTGAACTCTGCGGCGCGGCTTTCCAGCGCCTCCTCGCCGCACACCGTCAGGCGGAAGTGGTAATCGTGCTGCCCCTGGTCCATGATCTCGCTGTACCGCAGCTTCGGCAGCACATCCGCGCCCACGGGGTGGGAGCAATACCCCGCCCCGCGCACAAGCGTCAGCGCCACGGTGCCGTCATGGTAGTCGCTGCCGTAGATGCTGCTGTTGAGGAACGCCAGGCAGGTGCCATCCATCTGCTGCAGCGCCGTGAAACGCTGCGAAACACATTCGCGGCCATCCATAAACAGCTCCTCGGTGCCGAACATCCCCTGGCCGATGTACCTTCCGTCCACCGCCGCCGGGATATGCAGCTTCACCAGCCGTTCCCGCTCGTTGAAGAACACGCTGACATCCACATCGACATCCGGGCGATCCTTATAGATTTTATAACTCAGCTTCACCTTGCTGTCTGCCTTGGTGAAGAAGGCTTCGATCTGCGCATAGATCGGGCCGTCCTCGATCACCTGGATCGGCGCCATGCCGCTGAAAACGCCGCTGCCCTCCCCGATAAGCGAGAACGGCTGCGGATCACGCCCCAGGCGCACCCGCTGCTCATCGGACATCGCCCAGGAATCGCCGGTATCGGTGTACAGAACAGGTGCAAACGCCCCGCCCCGCAGATATTCCCGGCCGTCGATCCGGTAGCTTTCCAGCAGGCCGGAGGCACCGATCACCACCCGTTTGTGGGCATCCTCGTAGGTGTAGCCCTGCGGCGCAGCGTACGAACGGAACATATCCGGGAAATCCCGCGGCTCGGTTTCATAGCGGTTGTCGTATTTGCCCTTTTCGATATAGACGCTGAACCGATTGAGGCAAAACGGCTCCAGCGTGGCAGTAAACACGATTTTTTTGCGGAACGCCACGCGCTCATTGAAGTTGACCGCCGGCTTTGTCAGCTGGAACGGCAGCTCCTGCCCCTGATACAGCACCCGGTACACGAATTTCTCGTCCGGCGCAAAGTCCTCAAACGGATGATCGCCGACCGCCTGCACATCGCACTCGATCGTGGTGGTGAGCGAATACGGATAGGGATTGAACACCATCACCGGGTATTCGCCCTCCTGCGCCACCGGCTGCTCCAGCATCAGGCGGTGGAACGCCTTGGAGAAGGCGCTCTGCGCCTTCTGGCGGCCAGCCGCCAGCGTGGTCAGGGCAAAGCTCTCCACCGGGCGCGTACAGGTGCCCGGCAGCACATCATGAAACTCCGCCAGCAGCATATCCTCCGCAGCGGACTCCAGCTGCTCGGTCGGATAGGCACACAGCCCCTTGAGCTCCGCCAGCGCACAGATCTTTTCCGCCCGGTACAGCTCATTTTCCAGCGCGATATGTGCCTGCTTGACCTCGATCAACGAGGTATAGCAGCCGGGGCTGAACATCAGCAGCGAATGGCGGTATTCCTGGTCGATCTCCTCCTTGGCATCCCGAAAATAGGCCTCCGGCGTGCTGTGCACCACCGCATAGGGCAGGCCGCTGTCCATCTTTTTGCGGATCTCGGTCAGATCCTTACGGGAGGGGCCGCCGCCGTGGTTGCCCACGCCCCAGGTCAGCAGGGAGTAGTCGTACCCACTCGTGTCGTGGTGCACCTCGGGGATACGCTGCCCGCCCCGGCCGTAAAAGCACATATAGGAGAAGGATTTTGCCACCAGCAGGCTGCTCTTTTCGTCATAGCCGATCCAGCGGAAGCGCTCATAGTTCGGCCGGTTTTTCTCATTGTACTCCACCGGCCAGGCCATCTGCCCGGCAAACGGCCGTACGCACAGGTAGCTGTCCTGCCCACATTTGGCCAATATCTGCACCAGCCCGCGGTTGTGCCCAAATGGATCCATATTCACGGCGGTGGTCGGCCACACGCCGAATTTTTCTTCAAAATAGCGGTGTCCCATCATACATTGCCGCACAATGCTCTCGCCGGACGGCATATTGCAGTCCGGCTGGAGATACCAGCCGCCCATGATGTGCCACTTTCCCTGCGCCACCAGCTTGCGGATCTCCGCAAACAGCTCCGGCGCATACTGCTCCACGGCCTGGTACAGCACGGCCTCATTGTGGCAGAAGATGTAATCAAATTCCCCGGCCAGATTGACGGCCGACTGGAATGTGGAAAGCGTTGCCGACATTCCCTCGTCCCAGCCCCACTGCCAAACGGGGTCAATATGTGAATTGCAAATCAGATGCAGGCATTTCATACTGCATGTTCCACCTTTCTGTACTGTCAGTCTTTTTTTCTTTCGGCTTTGATCAGCAGCGCTACCGGTACAAGAGCCAAAATGGAGATCCCTACCCAGAAAATAAACATAAAGTTATATCCAAAGCTGGTTACGGCGTATCCGAAAATGACGGAGCTGATGCCGGCACCAAAATAGGTGGCAAAATCCATCAGCCCGCTTACAGAAGCGACATTCCCGCTTTTCACAAAGCCCATCGGGAAGACCGAAAGCAGCGATGTGTTGATCAAAGAGACCGCCGTATAAATCAGACTCAGCGCCACAATCGACGCAACCGGGCTTGATTGGCAAAGCAACAGCATCACGCCGGCGAATATACTGACCAAAAAGCCTATCAGCGAGACCGTATGTTCATTTTCTGCACAGGCGGTATAGAGCAACGGGTAGATCAACCGCCCCAGCAGCCCGACGACGGGAATAAACAGGACAAATCCGGATATCGTGGAAAGGTCTATACCGAATGTATCGGCATAATACACCGTCATCCAGGCCGTTATATTATCCTTGATAACTCCCTGTGATAAAGCGGTAAAAAATGCGTCTCTGATCGTCCGGACACGCAGCAGCTTTATCAGCGAGAGGTGATTTTCTTCGGTTTCCGGCTGCGGCGCGGGTATGGTGCGAAGCACCGCAAAGCCAATGACGGAGAGTATCAGCGTGATCCCTCCGGGGATAACAAATGCAAAAGCCGTACCAAAAGAATTGATGATCCCGGTATTGACCAGGATGCCGACAACATTTCCGAAAGCGACCGAGGTCACCATGTACGGGGTCATTTTCCGCGCTTTGTCCTTTCCGTAGGCGCCGACAAGGGAGCACAACACCGAGCTCCACAGCATGGACTGCGAAAAGGCGTTCAACGCCCAAAACACGACCAGCGCCGGAAACGGCGGAAACAGGCCGAAAAGCACATTGCTTACGCCGCACGCGGCAAGCCCCGTGGTGATCATCACCGCAGGAGAAAGCCTGTCCCCGACCTTGCCGCTTATCAGTCGCCCGATCGCATAAACGACGAAGAAAACACCGTTCAGCACGCCGATCTGCGCGGCCGATATGACACTTTCCTCCATCATCTGCGGCGCGGCCATGGAAAGATTGAGACGCGCCACATAGATTGCCGTGTAGGCTATATAGCACATCAAAAATATGCCTGTACCTTTTTTGCTTTTGCTAATCATTCCTTCTGAGAGCTCCTACTCTGCATGCCCGCATATAGGCAAGTGTCAAATACTGCTCAATCGGCATTTCGTTATAAAAATCATTTTCATGGCGATCCGGCTTGGAATGCCGGTTCAGCTCAAAGGTCAGCACGCCGGTATAGTTGCATTTATCCAGCCTGTCGGTTATCCTCTGCCAATCGGCAATGCCGTCGAACGGCAGCAGGTGCAGATCGTCGATCCAGGTAATATTCCCATTAAAATCTCGTATCCCGAGATTATCGTTCAGATGGGTGGCGATCAGCTTATCACCATATAGGGCAAGCATATCCTGCGACCGGTTATAGCACATCTCATGCCCGGTATCCCAGCAGAAGCCCACCGCAGGACTATCCCCGAAGCGCTCCATCACCGCCGCCAGATATTCCTCGCCCTCCGTGTTTTCAAAAGCGACCTTGACCCCGAGGCGTTCCGCCTCTTTTACCACCTTACCGAAGTTTTCAAGACCCCGCTCGTTCGGCGTATGGTCATCAAACCCGATAAAGGTATGCGTAACCATGATCGGCACGCCGTTTTCGGCGCAGGCGTGCAGACAGCCGATCAGCTCCGCCACTGCCGCCTCGCCGGTTTCCCACATTTCCTTCATCCGGACAAACGGGGCGTGCACCGACTGAAAAAGCATACCGGTCTCATCGGCCACTTTTCTTTGCTCCGCCACAGCGGCGCGGGTCGTATACCCGGTAAAAAAGCCGTCAAACCCGATTTTATGGAAAAGGCGGATCTGTTCTTCTGTGCTCAGGTCAAACTGATCACTGGTTCCAAGACAAAGCTTGTTTTTCCACATACTGTTTCTCCTATCCGTGTTTGTTCCCACCCAAAGCTACGCCCGCTGGGCGGAAAGCCTCCAGCGGCCGCTATGCCACCGCAGGCGGAAAAGGCAGCCCCGCACCGTTTCGTCAATGGCCGAAGCAACAAAGTAACCATAGACCCCCAGCCCGCACCGCAGGCACAGCAGCCAGCTGAGACCCGCGCCGATCAACACGCAGGAGGCCATGCTGACGATGGAGGTGTAGACCGTATCGGCCACATTGCACAGAGAATTCTCTCCCACATGGGTCTGTCCGCGCGCTGCCTCAATGAAAATATCGATCAGGAAAATGATCCGCGCCTGCGCAAGCAGCTCCGGTTCATCGGTAAACAGCCGCATAAGCGGACCGGTGAACAGAAACACCGCAAAAGCCAGCACGGCATCCAGCAGCGGGACCATGCAGGCGTTCCAGCGGAACAGGCGATCCGCCAGCGCGTAGCGGCCGCTGCCGGCATACCGGCTGATCATCAGCGCCCCGGCCTGCGCCATGGCGTAGCCGAACAGATAAGTAAACCCGGAAATATTGGCGGTGAAGATCTTCACATTGACCGCCGCCTGCCCGAGCGAAGCGATTACCGAGGTGGAAAATGCAGCCGTGACCACATAGGTCAGCAGGCTCAGCCCGCTGGGGATCCCCACGCGCAGGATCCGCCGCAGCTGCTGCGCGGCAAACCGCCCCCTTTGCGGCACCGTCCTGCGGCGGAACAACGCCGCAAAGGAATACAGAAGCCCCGCAAGCTGGCCGATAACCACGGCAAAGGCCACCCCGGCCACCTTATTTCCGGTATAGAGGCCGCTGATCACATACAGCGAAAGCAAGGACATTGACCCCGTTTTCCAAGAGGCCGGAGATCAGGGTGGGAGCGGCACTGCCGTAGGCCCGCAGAGTGGCTGTAATGCATCCGGTCAGTGCCGTAAACAGAATACAGCCCATGCGGATACGGAAATACAGCACCGCCTGCTCCAATACGCTGCCCTCAATATGCATCAGCCGGAGAAGCGGATACGCCGCCCCCCAGGACACCCCGGCCAAAACAAGGGAAAAGAACAGTGCCGCCAGCATACCGGTGGCATAGATGCTGCCGCCGTCCTTCGTCTGCCCCGCCCCCAGAGAAAGGCCGAGAATGATCACCATACCGTTGGCGATCATGGTGATCATATTCAGCGGGATATTGATCACGGTATTGGCGATATTCACCGCCGTTACAGCCTCTTCGGAAACCCGCGTCAGGATCACTGTGCTGATCGTCCCCAGCAGCACGGTGCACAGCTGGCGGAAAAACAGCGGGATCGTCAGGGAAAACATACGCAGCGACCCGCTTTGATCGGTCAGGGTAAACATCGACTCCTGCGGCTGCCGCTGTCTGTGCAGAAATGGCATCTGGTACATGCGTAAATCCTCCGCTTATTCCCCCGCGGGCGGCTGGTAAAAGGTATCCGGCGGCACCGGCATACCGACATGCGGAAAGCCTGTCTGATCAAAAAAGACCTTTTGGCAGTGGCAGTACCGCGGGATCTCCACATTCTCCGGGTCGGAGTGCGCCAGGCAATGGTGGCAGATCCACAGCTCGGTCCTGTCCGGCGAATAGAAGAAGGTCGCGTGCCCCGGGCCATAGTTGCCATTGCCCTTTACCATAAACGGTACGCTGTCCTTGACCCAGGAATCGGCCGACAGGAAATCCCCGCCGGTATACTCGATCAGCCCCAGTACATAATCGTCGCTCCAGCAGCCATTGCCGGAGTAAATAATGAACAGCCGGTCGCCGCTCTCGATGAAGTAAGCTCCCTCGTTGATGGTGCTCCTGCCGCAATAGGGCGGCACCGTTTCCCAATCGTAGGTGGCCTCAGCGATCACGGTATAGTCCCCCGCCGTGGCGGTGGGGGAGCTGAGCTCCTGCAGCGCCAGGCGCTGCTTGCCGTAGACCGCCCGGTCACCGTCATCGACCAGGGAGAAGCACAGAAACAGCCGGCCGGTCTTTTTGTCCTGATACACCGTCGGGTCGATCCCGAACACTTCCGGGTTCAGGTGCCCGCCCAGCACAAAGCCGTCCATCGGGTCGTCGGTCTTCGCCGCAAGGCACAGCACATGCTTGAACCCCCGGTTGTCCCTGGCCTGGTGGGTGCTGGTGTAGATATACCAGCGGCCATCGATGAAATGCAGCTCCGGCGCCCAGAAGGAGCCGTAGGTTTTGTCCGCCTCGTTCGCCTCATATACCACCTTGGGCTGGCCGCAGAATATGCCGTTCAGTGTTTTGCTGCGGTACAGCTCCACCCGGTGGTCGCCGGTATGTACGCCATAATAGCAGTGGTTATGCGTGCAGTACACAATGCACGGGTCGGGTGTTTGCTCGCCCCGGCGCAGCGGATTTTGGTAGCCGCCGGCCTGCGGCCGGTAGACCGGCAGAAAAGTTGCGTCTTTTTTCATATTTTGCCTTTCTTAACTTTGCCCCGCATCAGACGCGGCTGATTGCGTGAGTCCGATGCGGGGCAAAACACTTTTAGCGGAATTCGATATTTTGGGACACAGCCGAATACTGTGCAGTTGCTCCGTGTGCCGTGAGGAAGCTGCGCAGATCGCCGCTATTATCCCAGGTGCTCCGCACACACGGCCACAGGCAGGCCTTCGGCTGCAGCTGCTCGTAGAATGCCTTGGAGCAGGAAATGCTGCCGTGGTTATCCAGCTGCACCACCTTGCCGGTCATATCGATGCCGGCATCCTGCGCCTGCTTCAGCACATAGGCCTCGGTCTCCTTGGTCAGGTCGCCGAGGAACAGCACACCGGTATTCTGGCTGCCGCCAAATTCGGCCAGCAGCACCGTGGTGGCTTTGTCAGCCGAATTGGCTGTCTGTGCGTAGTCCTTGTGGTCATTGACCGCACGGATGGTTACAGCACCGTAGGCGTGCGTCACGCGGCCGATCTCCTCGGCATTGGCCGCCGCGGCCAGCTTTGTCTTAAGGCTGCCGGTGGAGCCGGCCTGGAAGTTGTAGTAGATCTTCCCGATCGTCAGGCTGCCGTCGTCCAGGATGCTTTCCAGCGCGCCGGTGTGGTTGCCATCCTCGTGGGTGACATACCACGCATCCACCGAGGACACCCCGTAACGGGTCTTCAGCAGCCACACAAGGTAGGCTGCATCGTCCTTGCTGCCGCCGTCGATCACCACCGTTTTTCCGTCATTTGTGCGGATCACATAGGCCATCGTGTTCGTCTTATCGTCCGCAACCTGCAGCAGCGTGTTGCCGTTCAGGCCAAGCTGCTCCTGCGCCACGCGCTTACCGAATTTGTCATTCACGGCGATCTCGGTCGGCACGCCGGTCACCTCTGTGCCATCCAGCGTCGTCCAGCAGGGCGTGGCCGTCCACACGGCGTCAAACCGATCGATCCCGTTCACCTTGACGGTGAAGAAGTACAGGGAATCGCTGCAGAAGGCGTTCTTCGGAGAAGCCCACGCATTTTCCTCCTTGCCGGTCTTGATGCTCTTATACACATCCCGGCTGGTGAAGGTGCGGGCCTTGCCGTCGCTGCTCAGGGTAATGCCGACACGGCGATACCGCAGAGAATCGACCGTTGTCACAAAGCGCAGATCCGTCTTATCCGCCGTGTAGGCGGCATCCTTCAGCACGGTGGTCTTGACGCTCAGCACCGTTTCCGGCACCAGCTTGGCATAGGCCGCACCGTCGGTGGTATCGGTCGTGAGGGGCTTAGCCTCATCTGCGGTCTGATACCAACCGCCGAATACATAGCCGTTTGCCGCGGGATAGGTCTTCTGCTCCCCACGGTAGGGGGCAATGTCCTCAAAGGGCTGGTACACCGTGCCGCCGATCTGGGACACATCCCCCCACAGGCGGATATTGCTCAGCCTGCCGGCCGCAGCGGTCGTGACTGCACCGGCCGCCGGCGCAGAGCCATCCACCGCCACCTGGCTGAGCACCAGGACATCATTGACCCAGAACGAGACCTTACCGGCGTCGTACCGGACAATATACCGGCGGCCGGCGGATACATCCACCGTGGCGGCAGCCTTGGCGATCACCGTATCCCCACTGCTGCTGTGCCGGACCAGATACGCGGCGGCACCGTCATAGTAGGCCTCCACGGTATCCTCACCGACCTTTGCCGCGATCAGGCGGGTATCCTTGCCCGTAACATCGGCCGCATAGTTGTACCCGCCGTTATCGGTATAGGAAATTCCCTCATACAGCAGGCGGCCGGCTGCGGCAGACAGCTGCACATCGGACAGCACCGCATTGTTGATGTCCTTTTCCGTATACACCGGCTTATACTCGGTCGTGACCGTATCCCAGACCTGCACATCCGACAGTGTGCCGCTCGAACCATCGGGCAGGAACCCGAATTTCGGCCGGATGTTCGTAATGCCGTAGGAGGCCAGATCCACATCGTCAAAAACCAGTACATTATTCAGCCAGAAGGACAGCAGTCCGTTCGTCATTCTCACTGTCCAGGTGTATTTCTTCCCGAGCTCCAGCGAAAGGCCGGAGACGCTGTCCACCTTGATTGCTTCCTCGTCCGCCCAGATCACGCTCTGCGTCTGTCTGGCTCCTGCCGCAAAACCGCCGGAGCGTGCGGTGACGGACAGCTCTCTTGTGCCGGTGACCGCCGCTGTGTTCTGACCGGCCGGCTTGGTATAGGTGCCCTCGCCGAATATCGGGGTGATACCGCCATAGGCAGGCATACCCTCATAGATATAGCTGCCGGAATAGTACCAGGTGTCCCCCTGCACCTGGATCTTGCTGTTATCGTAATAGTTTTTGCGGAAGGTGGGGGTAAAGGAGGCGATCTCCTCACAATCCTGCAGCAGATTTGCTGCTGTTTCCGGGCGGGTAGGTGCCGGTATCACACAGGCGATATTTCCCCACACATGGATAGCGGAGATCGTACCGCTCGTTCCGTCGGCATTGAAGCCGAATTTCGGCATCAGGTCCGTCACCTCGGCCGCTGTCAGGTCAAAGCTCTCCAGCAGCAGCTCATCATTGATCCAGAAGGATACCTTACCGACTCTTGCCCGTACGGTGAGGGTATACTCCGTTCCGGCGGTGAACACAGCCGGCAGCGTTGCCTCATGCAGCACGGTACCATCCGCACCAACGCGCAGCACCAGCTGGGTATCGACTACCTGCCCATTCTGCTGATGTGCCTTGGCGCCGATCATCAGGTTCTGCCGCTGGCCGGCATAGGTTCCCTCGGCAAAGATGGCGTTCAGGCCGCTGTATTCGCCACCAAACTGATCATACCGGAAGGTGGCGGAATAGTTCCATGTGCTCTTGGTCATTGTCGGCTCGATCAAGCCGAGATCCAGCAGGGTATCTTCGCTACCGGCAAAGCTGCCCGGCAGCTCCCGGTCCGCAGCAAGGTCGACATCCTTTGCGCCGATCACCGGCGGCTTTACCACCCGTACATGAGTACCTTTAATATTGGTGATCTTACCGTTTTGATCGAAGAACGCCATGTTCGGATAGAGCAGCGCACCGCTGTCGGAATTCAGCGTACTCAGGCCGTAAACATCACTCCAGGCAACCGTTCCGACATAAGAGGGGGCAGTATTGCTATACCCCTGCGCAGTGTTCTTGCCCCACCATTCAAACTTGATGCTCTCATAGGCTGTTACGGTAAAGCGATAATGATAATCACCACCGCCCCATATTTGGAGCTTTCCGTCTCCGCCCGGGGAAGCGGTAGCCGTAACAACGCCCTGCTCCCACGGCTTTGCCGCATTCCAATAGAGCACCATATTGTTGTTGAATTCGATACCGGAAAGCCTTAATTCCGTTCCATTGTTAAATGTTTCCGGGCTTCCAAGCAGGTCAAAGCCAAAAGCCCACGCCTTTCCGGCATTATTCCAACTGCCGATTTTGATATCCATATCAAAAACATAAGTATCGCCATCCGCCAGCGCAAGGCCTGCTGCGGGATCTTTCAGCAGATCGTATTTGGCAAGCGTACCTTTATTTGCAGTATCCGTGTCTATCAGTTCGATCTGCTCTACCGTATCCACACTGCCGCCCGTTTGGCTGCTGTGCCGCACGGTAATATTGGTGATCTTACCGTTCTGATCGAAGAACGCCATGTTCGGATAGAACAGCTTGCCGTCGTCCGGCTTCAGGGTGTTCAGGCCGTAAACATCGTCCCAGGCAACCGTTCCGACATAATCGGGCTCTTTATTGCTATACCCCTGTGCGGTGTTCCCATACCAGAATCGCAGCTGGATGTTCTCATACGCATTTACGGTAAAACGGTAGTGATAATCACCGCCGCCCCACACATTGATCTTTCCGTCCCCGCTCTCAAGGGAGAGAACGCCCTGCTCCCACGGCTTTGCCGCATTCCAATAGAGCACCATATTGTTGTTGAGCTCGATGCCGGAAAGCCGCAATTCTCTGCTCTCGAATGCCTCCGGATTTCCGAGCAGATCAAAGCCAAAGGCCCATGCCTTTCCGGCATTGTTCCAGCTGCCGGCCTTGATATCCATGTCGAAGACATAGGTATCCCCCTCCGCCAGCACAAGGCCGGCGGAGGGATTCTCCAGCAGATCGTATTTATCCAGCGTATTGGCGGTGTTGGGGTCGCTGTCTGTCAGCGTGATCTCCGAGACAAAGCGCGGAGCATCATCTGCCGCACGCACGCGGATGATCCCCGGCAGCAGCAGAGACCCCACCAGCAGTGCGGCCGAGAGCACAGACGCCATAGCCTTTTTCGTGACATTTCTCATGACCGTTTCCTCCTTCCGTGGGGCGCCTTACGGCTGCACCATATCCCAAGTACTGTAATCGGCTTCCTGCCCCTGGTTTTTGCTCTCGTCGTGCCGCAGGCCGATATCGCCCTCCTCGCCCTGCGAGGTATTGGGGTCCCCGCCGGGCGTGGAATCCGGCTGAATATTGCTGAAGGACTCATCCTTGCCGGGGGTATTGCCGGCCTCCGAGCGCCAGTCAAAATCCTCCCGGTCGCTGATCTCCACATCATCAGCCATGGCCGGCACACTGGACGGGGAGCTGCTGTCCGGGTCACTCGCGGGGTCCTTGACCCCGTGCTGACACCGCGTCAGGAAGAGGATGCACAGCACGCACACCGCCACAATGGCCAGCGTAGCCGCCGTTGCGGGCAATAGCACCCGCAGAATTTTCTCTTTTGACATCTCTCTCACTCCTTTATTTCTTGGGATCGATCAGCACATCGTCGAAGGACACCAGCGTGCGGTTGGCCGTGAAGCTGATAAAGCCCTCGGCACCGCTCAGCGCGGCATTGCTGTAATCGATCAGGCACTTATCCCCCTGGTAGACCTGAATGCTGTTGCCCACACTGACCACACGCAGCTGGTTCCATTTACCGACCTCGAAGTTCTCGATCTTACCCTGTGCCGCAAACTGCTTTGTGCTGGCCTCGTACAGGATCACATTGCCATTGCTGTACAGCAGCAGCGAATACTTGGCCGTGTTGTTGGTGTCGTCAATGCGCGGCTTATACAGCAGCACACCGGCAAAGTTATCGCTGGAATCGTCAAAGCGGTACTTGAATTCCATGGTAAAGTCGCTAAACAGTCGGTCGTAGATCGTCACGCCGGATGCCCAGCCCTGAGAAACGGTGCAGGAAAGTGCCCCGTCCTTGATCTCCCAGGTGCCATGGTCCGTGTGATACTTCGTCAGGCTCTCCCAGCCGCTCTGGCTGTTGAAATTCTCGCGGTAGGTCGTCGGCTGGATGTGGTACAGCTGGCCCCGCTGCCACAGCTTATACAGGGTGCTGTCCTCCACCCGGATATTGTGGATATCCTCCAGCCCAAAGCCGACAAAGCGGGATTCATTATCCGTGGCAAACAGCTGGTAGGTGCCGCCGCGGTTACAGGTATCCTCATAGGTGATCACCGGCGCCGCCGTGCCCTTGACATACACCTGGCACAGCCGGTCCTTCTTCACCAGCATCACAGTGGCTGCTTTGGTGCCCTCGCCCAGGCTGTGGCGGCCAACCTCCGTGCCGTCAGCACACAGGACCAGGTCGCCTGCCTTATTCAGCACCAGGCTGATACCGTCAACTGCCTTCGAGGCGCCCTCGGAGGCGCAGACCAGCACACCGGCCTCGGTGGAAGAACCGAGATTGATCTCCAGCGAGGTGACCAGGTCGGTTGTGCCGACACCCAGCAGGGTGGCCGCACCGTACTTGTTCATGCTGGACTCCACCTTGCCCTTGCAGACAATGGTATTCACGCCGCCGAACACGGTGCTTCTCTGACCGTTCGTGCTGGTCAGGATATTCCAGCTGGCCGAAAGCGAGGTCAGGCGGTTGTTCAGGAAGCGGGCCGCCGTATCCACGGCGTAGAAGCAGACATGTCCGCCGGCATAGCCGGTATTGTCAAGGCTCAGCGCGCAGGAGGCGTTCTGGCCGACATACACACGGATATTGCCGTTCTTGACCTCCAGAATGACCCGCAGGGCATCCTCGCCCTTTTGCTTTTTCACGGTCACGCTGGACATCTCGACCCCATTCTTGAACAGGCTCAGCTGACCATTGCGGGTATATTTGAGCAGGAAGCCGTCCTTCTCTTCGCTGTCATGTGCCGATTTGCCGAAGCCGACGGCCGCATAGCCCTTGCCGTCCTCCAGCTTCAGGGTCACATTCAGCTTGAAGTCCTCATAGCTCTTGCCGGCAAAGCCCATCTGGGCGGTACCGGTCTTCTCGCTCTGGTAGTAGCCCTCGTGGCCGTATTCCCAGGTGCCGCTGACGATCACGGTCTTTTCCGTTACCATCGCCTCCACGGCATCGGAGTAGTCCACATCCACCACGCCGGAGGCGTAGGGGGTATTGACCGCCTGACCGCCGCCGACGCAATCGCCAAAGCTGACATAATCGAAGGTAGCCTTGGCCTTGCCGGACACAAACACGCCGACATTCTCCGAGCTGAAGTTGGCAAACAGCCGATCCTCCATCACGGTGAAGCTCTTGCCATCGTAGGAATAGGCCAGCGTATAGTAGCTGCCGATACGCTGCAGCTGGAGCACCACAGAGGCCTGCGGGTTCGCATCCTTCACATAGGCATCCACCTGCATGGTGCCGTTGGTCGTTTTGCCGAGGAAGATGACCGGCGTGCCGTCGATCACCGTGCGGCCGGCGGCCACCCACTGCTCCTCATCGCTCACGCACCAGACACCGGCGTAGCTGCCTTCCTTCTCAATGGCCGTATCCAGCTCCGCCTTGAAGGTCCAGTCATCATCCTTGCTCTGTGCATTCGCCCAGGTGATGCCGTCCTTAGCGGTCAGGGTCAGCGCACCGTCCTCAACGGACGCACTCTTCTTGTCGCTGTAGGTCAGCAGGGCATTGCCCTGCTCGGTATCAAAGTGGTCGAAGCCGACCTCGTCCTTGCGCGACTCGGCGGTCACATGCTTCAGCGTGACGCTGCCCTCCAGCGGGGCAAAGCCGATCACCGCCTCATACTCCATCGCGATGGTGCAGGCGCTGCCCTCCACCTCGGTCCACTCGCCGGAAACAGCGCCGTCCTCGTCCAGCTTGGCCGTGAACACGGCAAAGCGGTTGTTGCCGTCACGGTCGATCTTCACCGCCGTACCGGCCTCATACTTTGCCTCACAGATGGTTTCCTGATTGCCGCCGGTCTTCTTGCGGGCCGTCACCGTCAGCTTGTCGCCGTAGATGGTCACATTATAGGCGGCCGCCTTGGCGGTGGCCTCCTGCCGGATGGAAAGGACCGCCCGGCCGTCGCCCTCTGCCGTGGCAGACAGGCTGCCGGCACCGTACAGCTCCGTGGCTGCCAGCGTCAGCTTGTCGGCCTTATCCAGCTTGCCGTTGCCCTCCAGCTGGTACACGCCGGTGTCCGTCAGATAGACATTGGCATCCGCACGGCTCAGGTTGCTGACCGTATAGATGCTCCGGTACTGGCCGGCCTTTTTGCCGCTGACGAAAACGCTGCCGCCGGGAATGACATCCAGGTGGAGCATGCCGTTCTCATCCACCGTATACTGCTTGCCGGTGAACCAATCGGTAAACACCGCGCCGTCCTTTACGCTCAGCAGCCGCGCCTCCACATCCACCGTGGTGGTTTCCTTGTTCTGCATGGCCACCGTGATGACGGTGCCCTTATCGTCCCAACGACCGAAGGCGTAGACATTCTGGGCGCTGTCCAGCAGCAGATCGCGCACGGCGCCGGTCTTCAGCGCACTATACTTGCTGCGCAGCTCGCCCAGGGTCTTATACAGATTGTAGCGCTCGCGGTCCCAGTTGCTCTCGTCCCACTCCATAGCGTAGAAGGAGGCATTGTAGCCGATGCCGTCCTCATTCTTCCGCTCCAGGTTGACCTCGTCGCCGTAATAGATGCTGGGCGAACCGATGTAGGTCATCAAAATCAGGTGGGCCGGCCGGGCCATGTAGTCCGGCGTATTGGCGTCCTGCCGCACCTCGTCGTGCGTTGTCAGCAGATTATAGGTGCTCAGGGCGATCGGGCGGGGATACACACCCAGGGTCGTATTCAGTCCGCTTTTCAGGGTCGCCACATTGGTGCTGCCCTTGATGTAGCCATATAGCCAGTTTCTCGCCAGGCTGAAGTTCCACTGCGAATCCCACACCGTGGACATCATGGAATTGTAGCCGGAGGTTTCCGATACAAGGAAGATCTCCGGGTTGATCGTCTGCAGGTTCTGCTTGATGACCGAAAGCACCTGCACATCGCTCAGATAGCCGGTGTCCGTGCGGCCATACAGCCAGCCGCCGCAGTCAAAACGCCAGGAATCCAGGTTAAACGGCGCGGCGGTGTAATACTGCATATAGGAATTTTTGTTGGTATACAGCAGCTCCTGCAGTGTCTTGCTGGAATGATCCAGCGCCGGGCCGGACCAGGACAGATGGACATTATCCGGCCAGTGGTAGAAGACGAACATATCCTTCCAAGCACTGTTCTCATCCTGCGCGGCGCCGGCAAACGGCCAGGTGCTGCCGCTGTTGTAATACGCACTGTTGTACGGGGTAAAGGTCAGCACCGCATCGCTGCCGACCTTAAAGCCGCTGCTGTGCAGCGCCGCCAGCGTATCCTGCAGGCTCTGCGCATTGCCGAACGAGGGCTCCACCATATCGTAGTACAGCGGGCCGTAACCCACATTCTGATCAGCGCGGTTGAACGGGTTCATAAATACCGCATCCGCATACAGACCCTTGATGTAGTCTGTCTTCTTGGCAATGCCCTTCAGGTCGCCGCCATACTTATCTGCCAGGGTGCGGCGGCAGTGGTTCCAGGAGTTGATATCATTGCTGTCCGAAACCGTCACATCGCCGGAAATATCGCCATTATAGAAGGCGTCCGGGCTGAGGTTATACCACAGCGCGCCCTTGGCCCAGTCCGCCGAATGATAGCCCGGCGAGACCGCCCAGCAATCGGAATAGGTATTGTTCTCCATGATATCCGGCTGCAGCGTGCGGTCCACAAAATAGCTGCCGGTATCATTGGCGCAGATAAAGCGATAATAGAAAATGCTCTCCTGTGCCGGGATCTTGCCGACCCAAAAATCGAAATACCCGGTATCATCATGCTTTTCGAAGGACATATCCGCCGTCTGCCAGGTTTTCCCCTCATCCGTGGTATACTGCACCTGCGCCTTGTTCACATTATAGCGCTTGGTGCGCAGACGGACGGTGATATCATCCTCTTTTGTCGGCTCCAGAGGCACCATGTATTCATTGGCCTGGTCATGGAAGGCCTCGGTAATGCTGGCCTGGCTGTTCTCTGCACGCAGCTTTTCCTCCTGCTGCGCCTGCTGAACCTGTGCCGCCGCATACACGCCGGAAAAAACGCCGCCCGACATCAGCAAGACAACGCAAATGCTGATGATTATGATCCATCTCTTTTTCATTGCCCTGTCGCTCCTTCCACTTGCTCCGGCTCAGGCTGCTCAGCTCCGGACTTCTTACTCTTGCGCAGCTTCTTCACGGCGAAAACCGCCAGAACAGCCGCTCCGCCCAGCAGCACCACACACGCCACGATCAGCAGCGTGGAGGTCCAGGCGGTTCTGGCCAGCGGGATGACCTGGGCAGCCACGGCCGCCAGCGTATCCCCGGCGTGCGTCGTCTTGCCGGTTGCGATCACCGGCAGCACGGACGCGTTCGTTTCCGCCTGCACATTGTACAGCTGGAAATCCGACAGCTCCGCCTGGATATTGGCCGCAGAGACCCTGAAGCACAGCTGATAATCCGGCAGGTCAAACGCCGTAAAGGTCAGCACACCGTCGATCCACACCTTCATCCAGTCGGGACCGACCAGCATATCCACGGTATATTCCTTATCCTGCTGCAGCGTAAAATCGTTGTTGACATAGTTCTTGATCTGTACAGAATTCTGCCAGATCTGCAGCTCGGCCCGGTTATCCATCAGGCACAGCGTGCTGCGGTAGTTGGTATTGCTGCCGGAGGGGTGGATGCTCTCCTTCACGGTGAAAGTGAGGCCGGCGTCCTGCCGCTTGCTGCCCTCCAGCTCCACGGCGGATATCTGCAGCGGCTTAACCTTGTAGTGCCACACGAAGGTGTCCGTCTTCTTCAGACCATTCAGGCCCTGCGATTTGTCCTGATCGACAAAGGTGTAGGAATTGTATTCGCTGGTGATGGGCACATACAGCGTGCCATCCATGTATTTCGCACGCGATTTTTCCACATTCAGCTTGACATTGTCAAAGTGGTTGATATTGCCGGCCGGCATTTTCGGCACAGAGGCCGAATTGAAATACGGGTTGTTGTGCAGATTCAGATCGAAGATATCGTTCGTCAGAACCACCGACTTGCCGTAGATCTTCATATCGGCCAGCGTGGCATCGCAGTTCTCCAGCTGTATGCCCGGCTTGGCGGCGGTCTTCTCCCCGGTCTTGGAGAGTGCCACCTGGTTGAAGATCAGCTTGCCGTCCACCCATACATTCACCTTATCCTGGTCGGACTCGATGGCCACATCATAGGTCTGGCCGACCTTGAACGGCATGGGGCAGGATTCCAGCTCGGTACCGCCGCCAATCAGCACGATCGCGCGGGTATCACAGAAGGCAATATAAATATCCCCCTGCTTGCAGGTGCGGAACATGATACGCGGCCCTTCCCATGGTTTGGCGAAACCCTTAGTAATGGTCATGCTGGTGCGCATGGTATAGGCAGCATCATCCGTCAGCGAGAGGTTCTCGAAGGTATACTTATTGCCGAGACCGTCCGCTTTCGTCACCGTATGGTTGGAGTACGCGGCCTCCTTATTGCCGGCCATCACCTTCATATACTGGGCACCGTTGTACATACCGCCCGTAAATGCCGGAATGGTGGGATCGGAAGCCGGAGTCACAAAGGGCGTAGGCTGCGTGTAGTAGAAATGCATATCCTTGATGGTGGCCTTGGTCAGCTCATATTTGATGCCGGGATGCGACGGCAGATCGTACTCCAGCGGCACACTATCCAGCACCAGCACATCATCCACCCATACCGATACACTCTTCGGGCTGACAACAACGCCGATTTTATTGGGCTTTCCCAAAACGCGCTTATATGCGGCAGACCGGATCTCCGTATCGTTATACATCACAATTACAGAGCTTTCCACCAACACCAGCTGGTAGCGGTTCTTCAGCTTCTCATCGGCGCGCAGGATCGGCCGCACGCCGTGGTAGTTCTTTGCCGCTTCATCCACCGTGACCTCAAAGCTCCAGGCATAGGTATCCTGGTCGGTAAAGGGCAGCTTGGTGAACGAGATCATATCGGCGCAGCTTCTTGCATTCTGCAGCACACCATTTTCGAGGGTGGTGGCAGTGCCCTGCTCGGATTTTATTCCGATATAGGGCGCGTAATCCCCATTGCCCTCCGGCATCGCGGGAAAATCGCCGTAATACTCGATCCCCTTGCCCCACAGATGCAGGTTGGAATAGGTGCCGGCAGCCGACTGGAATGCCAGCCCCACATACGGCTGCACATCCGTATAGCGGCTGTATTTGCCCAGATCGATATTGGCAAATACCTTCTGCCCGTTCTCATAGAACCACAGCCGGCGGTTGGAATAGCGCACGGCAAAGGCGCTCTTCTCCCCCACCTTCCCGTGGGATTGGAAGAAGTCCCGGATGGTTTCCTGCCGGCCGCCGGGCTGGCGGGAAAAGATATGTACATACGGCCCGGTGACGACGACCTCAATCATCACCTCAGCGTTGTTCTGGTAGGTATCCTTGGCCTTGGCCACAATAAACCGCAGGCTGTCCTCTGAGGATTTTTCATTTTCCAGATAGAAGGCATCCACCGTCAGATTATAGGCATTCTGGTGGTATTTCACTGCCTTGAAGAACAGCTCATTCCGCCAGGCGACCGTCTCTGCCGTAAACTCTCCCTTGGGCATCAGCTGGCTGCCGATATCCGTTGTACTGTCATAGCTGTCCAGCGCCGTTTCCGATGCCTGCGCCACGGTAGGCACCAGAAGCGCGCTGAGCATGATCACCGCCATGACAAAGGCCAACAGTCGGCTGCGATGAAGCGTGTGATCCCTCATGATAAGCCACTGCTCCTCTCCACAATACTTGTCATTTATTTGTTATAGATGCTGTTGATCTGGTCATCGTACATGCCGCTGATCGACTCAATGGCCGCCGCCGGCGTACCGAACTGCCGCAGGCAGGCATCCACCACGACCTCGGAGCCGAAGTCCGCCAGCAGAGCATCCACACCGGCGCCTCTGTCCACATAGGACTTGCTGAGGATGAGGTTATACATCTCGGCCGCGTCGGCATCCTCCTTGCCGAAGTAGTCCATCATGATATCGTAGTCGTAGGTGGCCTGTGCCTCGCTGTCATTCTCGTCGCCGGCAACCGCCTTGGCCAGGGCATTCATCACGATCACGGTCTTATCGATATCCTTGGTGTTGGTGGAGGGGATGGCAAACGCCAGCGCGTTGTAAGCGGTCGACACATAATCGGTCGCATTCGGCCCCATCGGCAGCGGCAGAATGCCGTAATCCACATTGTTGGCGATCGGCTTGATCTGCTGGGTGATCAGCCAGCTCTCGCAGAACATGAACGCGCATTCGCCGTTGACAAAGTAATTCGAGTACGCCTGCGTCGTCACGCCCAGCCGCGACTCAGCGCCGTACACATTGGCCACGATCTTATCGTCATTGACCCACTTGGAAAGGGTGTTCAGGGCAGCCACGGCCTCCGGCGCAGAGAAATTCTCCTTGGCCACGCCATCTTCCACCTTCACAAGGCTGCCGCCGTTGGAATTGATCATCGCGACACCCAGCTCGTTCCAGATGGCCGGGATCATGCCGAAAATGTCGGTCTTGCCGTCACCGTTGGTATCCTTGGTGCACTTCTTCATGATTTCTTCAAACTTATCGAAGGTCCACTGCTTATCCCGCACCAGCTGCTCCATGCTCTCGGTGACGCCGCACCTCTTCAGCACATCGCGGTTGTACACCAGGCAGGTACGCACCTCGGAGGGACGCATGAAATTGAGGCCGTAGACGCCCTTATCGTAGGTGGCCATTTCCGTGCAGGCCTTCACCCAGCGGTAGTCGTCCGGATACAAGCCCTTGACGGTATTCAGATCCTGAATATACCCTGCCCGGATGGCCTGCAGCAGGAAATTCATCGGGATGTGGATGATATCGGCATACTTATCGCCGGCCATCGTCTTGGCACGGAGGTTTTCCATGCTCGGCCAGAGGCTGGTCACCTTGATCTTGCAGTTGTAGGTCTTCTCAACATACTGACGGGCCTCCTCAAAGCTGCGCTCACTGCCCATCACGGTCTCCATATCCGGGGAATCCTGGATAAAGGGGCTGGTCAGTACAAACTCGTAGCCACCGAGATCCACCACGGTATCGTCGGTCTTGCCGGTATCGCTGGTATTGTTGTCGCCGTCGTTGGCATCCGGCGTCTTGCCGCCGCCGCAGCCGACCAGGCTGACCAGCAGCACCGCCGTCATACCGAGTGCGATCAGTCTGCTCCAAAATGCTTTTTTCATGATTGTTCCTCCTTACTTGTTCTGGGTATTCGTTGTGTGATACTGTGCACTGTACTGTATTGATTGCCGCAGGATGAGCCCATCCGCGGTCGGTAAAGGGTGGAACGGGCCAGCCGGATCAGTTGGCAAGCCCGGACTGCGCGATGCTCTGCACCAGGAACTTCTGACACACGATGGCCAGAGCAACCAACGGAAGAATAATAAGGATAGCCGCCGCATTCTGTGCGATAGCGGTGCCCATCTTATCCAGGACGCCGCTGTCGGTGTACACCGCCATCAAACCACTGGAGGCAGCCACCTGTGTCAGCGTCATGTGATCAGAGAAATACAGGGTGGAAAACCGGATATCCGTCCACTGCCAGCAGAAGGCGAACAGAAACACGGTGATCATCATGGTGCGGGCATTGGGCAGCACGATCCGGGTAAAGGTGCCCATGACCGAGGCACCATCCACCGCCGCGGCGTTTTCCAGATCCGCGGGCATACCCATGAAGAACTCCCGCATCAGGTAGATATACACGCACTGCTTCATCGCAAGGCCGGTAAAGGCCAGGATGTACACCGGCCAGTCGGTATCCAGCAGATTGAGCGACAGCCCCCCGATACCGAAGTAGCGGAAGCCGAGGTACTGCGGAATGCTGTACACCTGCGAGGGAATAATGATAATGAGGATGACGGCCAGAAACAGCAGGTTCCTGCCCTTGAATTTGAACCGCGCCAGGCCATACCCCACCATGGTGGAGGTGAACATCTGCAGAATGGCCGATATCAGCGCCAGCCGCAGGCTTTTCACCCCGGCGGTGGCCAGCTGCAGGTGGCTGAGGGCGTGCTTCCAGAAAAACAGGCTCCAATCCTTCGGCACATACTTCACCGTTGCATCCAGCAGATCTGCCCGGCTCATAAAGGCCGACAGGATCTTGGTGAGAAAGGGCTTCAGGATCACATAGCACAGCCCGAACAC
This sequence comes from Ruminococcaceae bacterium UBA6353, assembly GCA_002437905.1. GTDB lineage: Bacteria > Bacillota > Clostridia > Oscillospirales > Acutalibacteraceae > UBA5905. Next base: position 45,826 of record DJRT01000017.1, read on the forward strand.
CAGCACAAACCGGAAAAAGGCCCACAGCACAGTGCCGAGCTTAAGCTTTTCTTTTCGCACGGGAACCGCCTCCTTCCGATCCGTTCATCAGTTTATAGGTGGTCGCCAGGGCAATGGCCATCATAATGCCCAGCCCCATTGCATAGACCAGATACATCGCCATAGCGTAGGAATACTGGTTATTCGTGTATGCCATCTCCTGAATATAGGTGAACAGCGTACCATCGGTGCGGGTGAACACATCCACGACCGTATACACGCCGGCCACCAGGATCTGCTTGGCCGTCATGGGGATCACGATCTTCCAGAACAGCACCCATTTGGAGCAGCCCTCCACCTGCGCCGCCTCATACACGCTGGGGGAGATCTGCTGGAACGCCGCAAGGAAAATGAATATCTGCATACCGGAGGCATTGACGATATCCTCAATGCCCTTTGCCGCGTTCACCACGATATCGCCAAGCGTTTTATTGAAATTCAGCGACAGCAGCAGCTGTGACAGATCAAACTGCGTTCCCTGCATCCCCTCCAGCGCGTCGCGCATGGACATCAGGGCATCCAGCTGTGTGCTGGCCTCCACCTTGGAAATAATACCGGTGGAAAGGACCAGCGGCAGGAAGAAGATGGCACGCGCCACCACGCGCCCTTTGAATTTCTGGTTAAGCACCATGGCCATGAACAGGCTGAAGACCAGCACCACCGGCACCTGCACCAGCAGCTCGCCCAGTGAGGACAGGGTATACTGCAGGAATTTCGCATCGCCCGTAAAGGCCTTGATATAGTACTTAAAGCCGATCCATTCCAGTGTATAGCCCGAGCTGCCGATCACGGTCTCATTCAGCGAGTACATCACCGTCTGCACCAGGTTCGGGATGAACAGGAACACCAGGCCCAGGATCAGCGGCAGGGTAAACACATACCCATAGCGGGCCCTCTTCCGCTCCAAGGAAAATGTTTGCTTTTTCGTTATCTTCATGGCGTATTCTCCTGCTGCACAACAGCAAAGCTTCTGGGCTCCACCGTAACATCCTCCCAGGTCAGTGCCTGGGTCGTGTAGTTGACGGCTACGACTGTGCCGTCCTCATAGACCGTCAGATGAACACCCTCCGGGGTGATCTCGTGCCGGTCGATGACCTGTGTGGACAGACGCTCAAAAACCGGCGCATAGGCCTGGTAGCGTTCAACGATCTCCGCATGGCAGAGCGTCTCTGAAATCGGATACAGCGTCTGCCGGCGTTCCAGGTTTTTCACAACCGTGTACGGCTCGGTCATGCACGAATAGTACATGCTGGCGCCGCTTTCAATGGTGTTCAGCCATGCCGTTTCGGCATCCGCGGCCAGGTTCAGGGCAGCGCCGGCATAATTCCTGTACCCGTGCAGCACCATGGAATAGAACGGCACCTTTTCGGTAACCACCCGGTAGGCGGAATCGGACAGGGGCACCTCCAGAAGTGTATCCGCCTGCGCCACCGCGTACATATTGCCGCCCTCCGTCAGGATACTGCCGAATCCTGCGGCACGGGCGACCGCGCTGTCCGCCATCCGGCGCGCCTCGGTGCGGTCGATCGTATCCGACGCCTGATAATCGCCGATCAGGCGGCTGCCGTAGCCCGCCCAGGAATAGCCATAGTCCCCGAGCGACCCCATTTTCTTCTCAAAGGAAGCGGTAAACGATCCGGCCAGCGCCTCATAATACCGGGGAGAAAGGAGGTAATAGGACCCGGACAGGCGATCCTTCGAGACAAACACCGGATCGTAGAAGCCCCGTTTTACCACCATGCGGTTGATCTTTTTGGCTGCATGGGTAAGTTTGCTGAACCGGTCAAAGGCGCCATCCTTATAGACAATATCGATCGGGTCATCCAGGTACAGGAGGCCGCCGTTCTGCCGGAGCTTTCCGGCCAGCGCCTCCAGCTGCCCGGTGCTGCCCACGCCGGACAGCAGCCTGAACGAATCCACCATGGAATTCTGCATACCGTTATACGAATAGCCCTTCAGCCGCAAGGCGATATCGGTCACGCCATCCGCATACAGGGCATCCGTTGCCTGATCAATCCCCTCCAGCGTGGAAAGGAGCGTCTTGGCGCCGTAGGGAACACCCAGGAAGGAGGCATTTTCGGTCACATAGCCGGTGAAGTCCAGATACAGCGGCGTGCCCTCGGCCAGCCGCCCGGTAAAGACCCCCTGCCCGGTCAGGTATTCCCGGTAGACCTTTGCCATGGAGGAATAATCACAGTTTTCCTGCCCCAGCAGTATATAACGCACGCTGGGGGCCGTTGCCACAGACTCCTTCGCGTACAGATTGAGCGCATTCACGGCGCTGTACGCCGCAATATCCGTCGTATCCGAGGAGCGGAGCAGAAAGCTGGGATAGAGCATGCTGCTGAAATTCGACTCGCCCAGCACGCGGCCGCGCACGGTCGCACATTCGGCCGCCCCCTCGATCACGGCAAAAAAGCCGGAATCGCCGCGATTCATGCCAAAGACCGGCATCACGGCATTCTGCGTAATCTGCACGGTCTGTTCTTTATCCACCGACTCATCCACACCATAGATCTTCACATTCAGCCGCTGATCCGTGCGCTCCTTCAGTGTCATCAGCGCACCGGAGCCGTCCGGTATCAGCAGATATCCGTCCCGCGGCTCAGCCACGCTGCCGAACAGCGGCAGCAGATGTACCTCAGACAGGGAATGCGACTCGCTGGCGGAGGTGATCTGATCGGACAGGACCGTCGCCGTGAAGCCGTCTTCCGTTACCCGGTATTCCACCGGGATCCGGAATTTGGCCGGCACATCGTACTCCGTTTCGGTAATATCCATCTCCGCCGTATCTGCCGCATACTTCTCCGGCGTGTAGCCCAGCGCATTGAAGTACTCCGTAACCTCTTTCTGGTCGGTCGCACTCATGCTGTCGATCACGATGTACAGCTCCTGGTTTTTCAGCTCCGGATAGGCCGAGACCAGGTCGGCATTATCCTGCGCATTGCGCAGCTTATAGTAGCGGATGATCCGCCGCTTCTGCCCGGCATTCAGCTTACCGAGGATCTCCTCCTCAAAGGCCTCCTTGGTGAACACAGCCGGCACAAAAATATCGGTCGCCGACTCGCGGATATCGTAGCACACGCGCACGGCGTTTTCGGAGGTCTCCACCGTAAAGCTGCCAAAGCCCACACTGTTATCGGCAGAATACATGGTCTTCTGCAGGCCGTCCGCATTGTAGTAGTCCACAACGATCTCGCTGGAATAGAAGCCGTCGCCGCCGGCCTCCACCGCCGCGGGGGCATAGGAGGCGAAGCTGGTGCCGGTCACTTTATCCAGCACCGTAAAGTGGGTCGTGGCCGCGTCCAGGGCAAACCGGACTTTGTCATTCTCCAGGCAGACCTCGCCGCCGCTGACCGGCGTGAAGGCCGCGGTATCCTCTGCCGCAGCAACCTTCAGCGAAGACGGCTCCAGCCGCGCGCCGGTGTTCAACGCTACGACCAAGATCAGCAGGGCCAGGACAGCGGCGGCCACCGGTAGGATATACAGTTTTTTCTTTGTTCTCATAGCGTTTCACCACTTAATATGTTCTGTACGAAACTTCTGTGTAAATGTCTTTGACAAAAGAGACCAGGTCCTGCCCAATATTGAAGCAGACCAGCGCCAGGAACATCATCAGACACATTCCCACCAGCGTCAGCGCCCCTGTCAGGATGCCCTTGCCGAGGGAGTAATCGTGCGTGATCTGCATACCGAAGAAGATGAGCGCCAGCATCCAGAACATGATGATGCTATCAAAGGTATTGTAGATAAAAGCCTCGTTTCCGGACAGGCAATGGGACAGCAGCAGCATGGGGATGGCGGTGATGATGTACGGTGCCAGCGCATACGCCGTGGCGATATAGATATCCTTGAACGAGCCCTCGCCGTCCATCAGGCTGGTGAAGCACCAGTTGGATACGATCCACATAGCCAGCGGCAGCACCATCATCAGCAGGCCGTAGAGCACATTCAGATCCTCAAAGCGTGCGTGGGTGAAGCAATAGCCGCTCAACTGATACCGTGCCCCGTAAAGCAGCACAAACAGGGCAACCAGAATATTGGCCGCCCGCAGGCTGCCGCGCTTTTCCCGTTTCAGGTCCCAGAAGCCGTCAAAGGGATGGAGCATCACATGGGTGGCGTAGCGCAGCTCCCGCACCAGCTCATAGCGGTTCAGTCTTTCCGTCAGCCGGTATTTCTTCCACAGCCTGCGCAGCACTATGACCAGCGCAATGACCAGAAACACCCCCAAAAACAGCCAGGTGAAGTTTTTGGAGATGAAGGATTTCCGTTCTTCCTCAAAAGCCTTGTAATAGTAGCTATAGCTGGAATCGCCCTTCAGCTTTTCCAGTGCCTCCTTGTACGCCTTGGCCTGGATATCCGATCTAGCCAGGCACTTGTAGGCATAATTGTAGGAAGGGCACATCTCCAGCACCCGGTTCCAGTTGTCCGCCGATTCATCATATTTGCCGTTCAGCATCAGCGTAACGGCAGAATCGACCGCCTTACCAAAGGCGGTCTCGGTAAATACCGTCAGCAGATTGTCCTTCTGGTCCACCACCATCAGCGTATCGCCATTGATCGCAATGGAGGAGGGGGACTGGAACAGGCCGCTCTGGTTGCCGATGCCGCCGAAGCAGTACAGCAGCGCGCCGTCCTGGTCGTACACGAAGATGCGGCCCTTTGAGGAGTCCAGCGCCGCATAGACGCCATCCTCCCGCACGGCAATATCCACAAAGGTGGAAGTCGTCTTGAGACCCTTGGACTCATAGTATTTGGCATCGCCGTACGGCGGATATTCCGTATTCACATTCAGTACATCGCTGCCCGCACAGTTCAGCTTGGTGATCGGCTGCACGGTGGCATCCTGCGTGGTCAGGTACAGAAAGCCCTTATCGTCGATCTTGACGGCGTTATACTCCGTCGGTACCGCCCGCTCCAGCTGCGCCTTCTGCGTATCGTTCATCAGCATACGCCACAGCTTTTCGATGTAGGTCAGGGTCACCTCCGGCGCGCCCACAAAGCGCTCGAAATTGCCCTCGGCGTCCAGCTGCACAATGCCCTTATTCACATTTTTGACGATAACATAGATGCGTCCCGCCAGATCCACCACAAAGGACTCCGGCAGGAAGATATAGTCACCCAGAATTTTGATTTCCGGCTGCTCAATGACCCTCTGCAGTGCATAGCCTGCCTGATCAAAGACCAGGATGCGGTGGGCATTTGTATCCGATACATACAGCCGCCCATCCCGGATGAACACGGTATCGGGGCTGTGGAAGGTATCCGCCTGCCCGCCGTTCTCAAAGTCCTGCAGGACCCGCTCCAGCTGAAAGGCCGCATTGAGCACCACGATCCGGTTGTTACCGGAATCCACCAGGTAGGTGCAGCCGCTTTGGGGATCATAGGTGACGCCGGACAGACTGTTGAATTGCCCGATCCCCAGGTCCTCCCCGCTGACCGTACGCTCCGCAGTATACGGTGCCGGCGTCTTGATGGTCTCCTTATAATCCTCTGTGTAGGTGTACGAATAATATGCGGTGTTGAGATCCCCCTGAGCACTCACGGCCATCGACAGCAGCATGCACAGGAGAAGAACAAAAGCCATCGCTCTAACGGATTTTTTCATAGCGTGTTTACTCCTTCATGCCCGAGGTCGACATCGTCTCCATAATATTGCTCTGGGTCAAAGCGAAGATCAGGATCGGCACGCTCATCATCACCACAGAGACGGCCGCGCCCACACCGGCCCGGGCAATGCCGCCGGAGGTGATCTGCGACAATGCATAGGCCAGCGTCTTTTTATCATCGCTGAATATGTAGGTGGTGCTGCCCAGATTCCACAGGGACTGCACCGACAGCAGGATCAGCGTCAGCCAGCCCGGCTTCACGCAGGGCATCACGATCCGCGAATAGATCGTCCACATGGAGGCGCCATCGATCCGCGCCGCCTCAATGAGCGAATCCGGAATCGCCTGCTCCATAAACTGCTTCATCAGGTACAGACCAAGCGAGGAGCCGAAGGTGGGGATGATCAGCGCCCAGTAGGTATCGACCCAGTGCAGCCTTGACATGATCATATAGTTCGGGATCGCCGTTACGGTGGCGTTGAACATCAGCGTCATGACGATCAGCTTGAATATGGCCTGCCGCCCCGGAAACTTCATCTTGGCCAGCTGGAAAGCACACATGGAGGAGCAGACAATGTTGCCGGCCGTGCCCACCACCGTGATCATCACCGTATTGAAGATGTACCGCGAAAAAGGCACCAGTGAGCCGGACATGACATTGATCATATCCCGGTAGTTCTTTATCGTGGGCTGCTGCGGGAGCAGCCGCGGCGGGAATACCCACAGCTCGTGCAAAGGCTTGAAGGAGTTGCCGATCACCAGGATCAGCGGCAACGCCATGACCGCAGCAAACAGGGCCGTTATCACAAACAGCGCCACCGAGCCACCTTTTGATCGATTCAGTCTATTTTTCATCACTGACCTACCTTTGAAAGCATTTTCTGCACGGCCTTATTCAGAAGCACCATGACCACAAACAGCACCGTGGCAATGGCGGAGGCGTAGCCCATCTCGAACCGTGTGTTACCGTAATCCTGCAGCTCATGCACCAGCGTGTACAGCTTATAGCCCACACTGGGAAAGCCGAACACGCCGCTGATGACATCGCCGACACCGAACGAGCTGGTAATGCTCATCACCGCGCCGAACATCAGCTGCGGACGCATTGACGGCAGCGTGATATACCACAGCTCCTGCCAGCGGTTCCGGATGCCGTCCATGGCGCCGGCCTCATACAGCTTTTTATCCACGCCCTGATAGCCGGCAATGAAGGACAAAAAGCCAGTGCCGAAGCTGGACCAGACGATGATCAGGATCGCGACCGGCAGCATATACTGCGTATTGCGCGTCCAATCGATCGGTTCGTACAGCAGGTCCATGTTCATCAGCAGACCGTTCAGCAGACCATACTGGTCGCCGTTGAACAGGATCTGCCAGATCACGAAAATGCTGCCGCACAGCGACGGCGTATAGAAGAAAAATGTCAGCGTTGTCCGCAGTGCGGGAGAAAACTCATTCAGCACCCAGGCCAGGAACAGGCTCAGCACATAGCCCACCGGGCCGGTGATGACCGCCAGGATCAGCGTATTGGAAAAGGCGGTAAGAAAAAGCGAATCATTGAGAAACAGCTTGTAAAAATTCTGCAGCCCCACAAACTGCGGCGGCTCCAGCACATTGAAATAAGTAAAGCTGAAAAAGATGGAGATCAGCACCGGAATAACCGTAAAAGTCAGGAACACCAGCATGAAAGGGGCCATAAACAGGTAGTTATTGCGATGGGCGATGATCTCTCTGAACAGAGAGTCTTTTTTCTTCATAGCGCTTTATTGCCCCTTTCCATAGAATTCGCGTCGTTTCTCGACGATCTCGCCGGTGATGTCCTCGCAGGAATCCAGCAGGCTTTCCCGTGTGTTGCCGCCGTTCTCCACCACATCCCGGAAGGCAAAATCGTAATAGCGGCTGGTGTAGTAGCTGCCGGCGATCTGCTCAACGCCCTTGAGGCTCTTGCGCTGCTCCCTGAGGGCTGCCTTGATATCGCTGCTCCACTGCAGGGTCTCCATTGCCTCCAGGTTTGCGGTGGCCAGACGCGCCGCCGTGCCAAGAGCCGTCTCCAGCTCCCGGGCATACTCACTCTGCACAGATCCCTGCGACCACCACTTGAGGAAGGTCCAGGCATCGTCGATATTGTCGGAGTTTTTCATAATGACCGAGCCGGTCACCGTGGTGGCCGCCGTATTGTGGATATTGCCCTCGCTGTCCACCACACCGGGCAGCACCGTCATCCCCCACTTGCCCTCGATCTCCGGGGCAAAAACCGACAGCTGGTTATACGCCGTATAGCTGGTCACGGCCAGCGGCATCTGCCCCGAACGGAACCGGTTGACAAAGTCAAAGGTCTTCGGGATCTTATAGTCCGTATACAGCTGCGTCATGGTCTCAAAGGCCTGGTAGGCCTCTGTGCTGTCCAGTGCCGAGGCAGTCTTTTCCTCGTTATAGAATTCGCCGCCATACTGGTACAGCAGGCTGGCATAGCTCTTCATATCCGTGGTAAGGCCGAAATCAAAGTAGGACAGCATCAGCTCCGGCAGCACCTTCTGCAGCAGCGTATCCCATGTTTTCAGATCCTCCGGATCGATCCCCAGCTCGGCTAAAACATCCTTGCGGTAAAAGAGCATGGGATGATCCATCGTCTCCGGCAGCGCATAGACGCCGTTATCCAGCGTAAAGGCCGTCAGCGAGGCCTCATGGAAGCGGGAAAACACCTCCTGCGCACCGTCCAGCTGGGACAGATCCACCGCCGCATTGCGCAGGGCGTAGTTTACCGGCTCCGCCTCGGTGACGCCGAGGCTCACATCCGGCCCGATGCCGGCCAGCGTTGCGGGCAGCAGTGCACCGGCGCTGACCAGCTGCAGATCCACCTCAATGCCGCTCTGCGGCGTAAACTGGCTGTTGATCATCTTGCGGATGATATCCGCCTGGTCGCGGCCGGAGCTGATCCAGACCGTCACCTTGCGGTCGGTATCGGTTTCGATGCTGCCCACTTCCATATAGTTCATCTTAAAGCTGCCGATAAACTGCAGAAAATGGTGCTTGAGAGAAGCAAAGAAGCCCTTTTCCGCCCGCGGAAGCGCCGCGGAGGGCGCAAGCAGCTGCAGGTAATCCAGCGTCAGCGGCTGCGCCCGGTTATCATTGATCCAGGTGCCCAGCGAGGTGATGTTGGAACGGAAGTTGCTCAGCCGGCGCGGCACCGATTCCGGGTCGTTCACCATGCGGTCAAGCTGCAGGTACAGGCGCTCGAACGCCGGCTCACCCTTGCTCTCGCCGGTAACGGCGTCCTTCTGCTGCTCCAGCTGCTTCAGCTCCGCACTGACCGCTTCCATATCGGCCAGCACATCCGGCAGCAGCTTGGCAATGCTGTAATCCCGGTTCATATCCGGGGAGGTGCCCGTGACCATCACGATATTGACATAAATATTGTTCAGCTTTTCCAGCACCTCGGCCGCGCCGTCGATCACGGCCGCCTGCTTCCCGAGGCCGACCGTCATACGCAGCGTGTGCGTTCCCTCAGCCAGATAGAATTTGAACGCCTCGGTGCCGTCCCCCAGCAGAGTTGTCTGCCAGCTGCTGCCATAGGGGAACGCTATGCAGGCCGCCTCCTCAAAGGGCAGCTCGCCGTCGATCGTCAGAATTCTGGTGGAGACGCCGTCGCTCTTTTCGCTCTGCAGGAACCGGGCCGCGATGGTGTACAGCCCGCTTTTCGGCACATTGATCTCCCACTCCGCCCACTCGCCGGAGGTCTTCCACGAGCTGCCGCCAAGGCAATTGTAGCGGATCTTGTAGCTGTGGTAGGGGGTGGTGGAGGCAGAGGAACGGTCATTCTGCATGGCGATGCTCTGCTCCGAGCGCCCCGTGGCCTGCTCCGCCTGGATCAGCTCCAGGGACTCGCCCGCATCGGTATAGCCGGCCTTTTCCCAGCCGGCCAGCGCCTCGGCATAGGCAGGCGTCTGCTGAGGCTGTACAAAGGCGATCTCGCCCAGCGCCACGGCATTGCGCGTTGCGCTCACCTGCACGGTGTGCTCACCCGGCTCCAGGTAAAACAGCAGCGCCTCCCCGGTGGCCAGCGAGGCATTTTCCAGCCGCGTACGCATCCAGCCGGTCACCTCGACCGAGTCGCGCCGGATCTCGTTATCCTGGGTATCCTTGCGGACCTCATCGCTGAATTTCCACTTGCGGGGAAGCGTGAGTGCGGCCGTCCCCTCAAAGGGGTTCTGCCCGTCCAGGCGCAGATCCAGCTTTACCGCTGTGCCGTCCCCCTCCATGGGGTAATACAGCATTTCGATATTATAGAACCCGCGCTCCTCCACGGAAAAGGTGTACTCGACCGCCTGCTCCTGCAGCAGCCGCACGCACGCCACATTCTCCAGCGTCAGCCTCTGTGCATCCTCCGCCTGCGCGCTGCAGTCGATCTTCACCGCCGAGGAAGCGTAGCCCGCATCCGGGTACTGCGCCAGATACTCGCGGTAAGAGGCGTAATGCTCTATATTGAAAAGACCGTCAGACTCCCCGGTCTTTTCCGCCCCAGCCGCCGCGGCCGGCAATATTGCAGAAGAAAGCAAAGACAGCGACAGGAGCATCGCCGCCATCTTCTTCCAGCTGAAACCTCTACTCATACTCATCGAACCTTTCTTCCAAAACCACGGCCGCAGCCCGATCCTTCTCCCGACAACCGACAAATTTCGCCTAAAATAATTAAATCGATTTAAGCAACTACATTATACAACGCGGAAGCACGGCAGTCAAGAGATTTTATCAAATTGGTTAGATAATTTTTATTTTTTTAGGCACTTCGACCACAGGTTCCTTCCCCGCCTCCTGGCGGCACACGATTTTTCCGTACGGGGTCAGCATCTCCACCGTGGCCGACGGCAGCCCCAGCAGCGAGGGATCCAGCTTGATCCTGCCAAAGCCCGGCTCCAGCATTTCAAAGCCCAGCAGCGCCTTCGGCACGGCATACAGCGGCGTGCCGCCCCAGGCATGGCTGAGGTCAAAGGTGTAGTTTTCCGGGCAGACGAACCCTTCCTGCAGTCCCTTCGGGCATTCCGCCTCGGATTGCTTCCAGCGCTCCATCAGCGGCAGCGTATAGCGTTCGCGCAGCCCGTTGCGGTAGATCGCCTCCAGAAGGAAGTGCAGAAAATACGGCTGACAGTCTCCCAGTGTCTCGTCGGTCATAACCCGGTGCAGGAGCGCCTGTGCGCGGTCGGCATCGCAAACGCCGAAATAGGCCGCCAGGATATTGGCGTGCTGGCGATAATAGGTCTTCCCGTTGCTCTGCGGCAGGGAGCAGTTCAGCTCAGCCTCCGGTGTCGGGGTGGCCAGACCCTCGCAATACAGCCCCTTTTCCGCACTGTACAGCAGGCGGTTGATCGCCTCCTGCAGCTGTGCCGCCTTTTGGCGGCACCGGGCCGCCATGGCATCCATAGAAAGAATATCGTACACCTTGGCCGCCGTCACCAGGGCGCCATAATAGAACATATTCAGGCAGCTCTGCCCCAGGTTTTTGGGCGGGTGGTGCAGTGTGTAGCCATCCACATCCAGCCAGTCAACAAACATATAGTCCGTTGGATGCTCAATCAGGCCGTTATCCCCCATGTAGCCCTCAAAGCGGTGCAGCAGGAACCACAGACCGTCGGCACAGTCCTCCAGCAGGGTGCGGTCCCCCGTGAACATATAGACATCATGCAGCATCTGCACCCAGATGAGGCTGTAGCTGGTGTGGAAGATCCGGCCGTCATTGCGGCACAGCATCTCTGCCGTGCGGCGCACATCAAAGGCCGCCAGCCGCATATCTCCAAAGGAAAAGGCCGTCATCAGGCTCTCAATGTAGTAATCCCCCGTGCAGGCCAGCGGCTCGCTGTGCTTTGGGCTGTCCAGATGGATGGTCTGCCGGCAGTATTTCAGTGCCTGCGTACAGAGTGCCAAAACGCGGTTGAGCCCCTCATCCGCCGTTTTCACAATGGCGCATTCTGGGGCGGGGTAACAGGTAGCCATGCAGGCGACCGTCACCGTTGCCGGCTGCGCAGAGCAGTTTTCCACCGTAACCGTAAATCCGCCCACGCTGTGCATCTGCAGGCCGCGGTATTCTGTATCCGCACGGAAAATAAAGTCCTCCCGGCTGTTGATCTCCTCCAGCTCAAAGCAGCTGACAGCCACCTTGAGCAGGCCGGCGGTCCTGACCGAAAGCGTTAAAAACGCCCCATAGACCTTATCATACTCCAGCCGCACCGTTTTCTTTGTGTTCGCCGCAATGCGGATCCTTCCGCCGCCCTGCGGATAAAGCCGCTCCTCGGCCAGCAGGGGGAGCGGGGAGGTCTCCGTATGCCAGATGTTCGGGATCTCCCACGCGGGAGCGTAAGCGTCCGGCTCGACCGTTCCGTCAAACCGGAACGGAGCCGTATACTGCCCGTTGCGGCGGGCCAGCCAGGTCCTGTCGGTGTTCACAACTGCCGTCGTCCCGTCCTCAAAGGTGATATGCGCCGTGAGCATAAAGCCCCCGTGCCCCCTGGAATACTCATCGATCAGCACCGGCAGCATCTTCACGCGGGCGTAGAAATGCAGCGTATCCGTATCCGGGAAAACGGTCGTCTCTATTGCATAGAACTGGTCACGGGGGGTATCATTGAACAGAAAATCCCCCCCGGTGCGCACGGGCCCTGTCGCCAGGAGCGTGTCGTTCATCCACACATCGAATGTCGTATCCCCATCAAAACGCAGCCGGGCGCTTTTCACCCGCTTATCAAACCGATAGGTCCGGGTAAACTCGGCAACCGTATAGTTTCCCCTCAGTGCTGTTTCCTCCGCAGAAAACGCGCAGGGGTGGAATACGGTCGTCTGCGCATTCGGATGCTTTTCGCGATCGAGCCATATCCATTTTCCCAACTCTCTCATTGTTCTTCCCTCATTAAATTAAAGTCCTGAAAATTTTTTCCGCAGGGCGTCGGCCACCGGTTCCAGCTCCGCATACGGGGCGGTGGTGTGCACATTCCAGGTTTTTTCGGCCAGCATGGATACCCGCTCCAGCAGTCTCTGCCGTTCGTCCTCTACGCCCTCGGCCACCGTCGGGTACTCCTTGATGATGTGGTCGCCCCACGCCAGCAGCTGGCCGCCCAGAATGGCCGCATCCTGCGGCGCATCGTATGCCTCGTTCAGATAGGGGGAGGATGGATGGATCGCCCGCCAGCGGCTGATGGGCTGCTCCAGCACCTCCCTGGGGCTCCACATACACTTCGGCGCCACCACATACATCGGCGACCACGAGCAATTGATTACCTGAAAGCCCGCCGCCAGCAGATCCGGCGTCGTCTGGTAATAATTCTCCCAGGACATCACCCAGATATCTTTGGACACCCGGTCATTCACCGCCTTGGCAAAGCCCTCCCACACAATGGGCTGACGCCCGTGATCAAAGCAGGTCTGCGCCATTTCCGTGATGAAGTGCGCATACATTTGCTGCGCCAGCAGCTCCTTGTCTTCCGCGTCCGGGTCTATACCGATCTGCCGGGCATAGGCAAGGCATTCGGGGCAGCGCGTCCACTCATCCTTGTGATACGCCTCGTCCCCGCCGAGATGGATATATTTCGAATTGGGGAACATATCACACAGCTCGGCAAACAGCGCTTTCATTGCCCAAATGGACTTTTCGTGCTGGCAGATGACCCCCTTGGTGCCGAAAATGTCGCCGTACTCCGCCTGGAAGCTCTTGCAGTGCCCCGGCACATCGATCTCCGGCATCAGCTGCACCCCACGGCTGTGGGCATATTCCACCAGCGCACGGATCTCGCCGCGGGTATAGGCGCGCCCGGGGGTGGACAGCTTCGGGTACAGCCGGCTCGGCAGGGTATAGCTTTCATCATCCGTGAAATGCAGGTGCAGCACAGACAGCTTATAGTAATAGCACATATCCACATAGGACAGCAGGTAGGAAAGCGGATGCCAGCAGCGCGCCAGATCCACCATCAGTCCGCGGTACCCCGCATCCGGCCGATCCTCCACCACTGCCTCCGGCAGCATCAGCCGGCCGGCATCCGCCTGCAGCAGCTGCAGCAGCGTGGCAAAGGCGTGGTTGGCGCCGGCCGGGTCGGCGGCAAAGAGCCGCACGCCCGCACCGTCGATCACCAGCCGGTAGGCCTCCGCCGCAAGGGCGGCATCCTCCTCCACGCGTATAGCCGCGCCATCCGCCACCGCACGCACCTCCAGCCCGCACAGTGCCTGTGCATAGCGCTGGAAGGCTGCAGTCGCTTCGGCAAATGCGCCGTTTGCCTCCACCGTGGGGGCAAATGCCCGCACCGGCGCATCTGCCCCTGTCTTTATATTTTTCGGAACCGGAAGAATTCTCATATTACACCTCATCTGTCATCCAGCTTTGGAACAGCGCCGTATCCTCGGCCGTCTCATCCGGCTGAAGATCGGCCATGGCCACGCCATGGAACGAGGCCTTCAGCTGGTTGGAAACGAACGAGATCACCCCGCCGCGCAGGCAGGCATCTGTATAAGTAAATGTCGGCTCTTTCGCACCGTCGATATACACGCGGTAATCGCAGCCCTTTTTGGCCACCAGCACCGAGAAGCCGCCCTGGCCGGCAGCCAGCGGGGCACTCTGCAGGACCTTCTCGCCGTCGCGCAGCATCACCCGGCCGCTTCTGTCCATGGTCACATTCAGCGCCATACCCTCGTAGAATTTGCCCTCTACGCCGCTGAGGTACACCCCGACATACGGGTTCTTCACATAGGTGGGGATCTTATCCACCGTTATCCTGGCCGTAACAACATAGTCGGTCATGGCAATGCCGAACGGATTGACGAACGAGAGCGTATGCTCCCAGGTATTGCTGAAGCCGTCGGCGTGATACTTGTATCCGTGGAAGCGGTACAGCACCGTATCGTTCGAGCCGATGCTGGCACTGTTGATATGGGCCACCACGCCCTTGGTGACATAGGCCACATAGCCCCGCGGCGCCTGCAGCCGGATATGCAGAACCGGCGTGCCCTCTTCCCCGGCAAACACCGTCAGATACCCGTCCTTCAGGTCAACGCACAGCCGCTGCTCTATCCCGTAGCCAGCCGCCAGCTGGGCACTGCCGAGCACCGTATCCCCCTGTTTCACCTGCACACGGCCCTGCTCGTCATAGCAGAAGAGAATGCCATCGCCGAGCGGCGTATCAAAGCCCTTTTTGCCGAATTCGAAGCCGACAAAGCCCTGTCCCTCGTCGATCATGTAGGTACCGTCCGCACGCAGGTCGCCGAAGGTCTTGTTCGGGATGCCCATTTGCGCAATACCGGCGCTCTTCTGGATATATCCCTCGTTGGCATACGCCCAATCGCCGGCAATGATCCGGTAGGCCGGCTGGATCTCGGTATCCTTCATATAGCTGTAGTCGGGTGCCGTGATACCGGGTGTGCGCGGGGTATTGGTCGATCCGCCGTCGTGGATGGCGTCACCAAAGCTGGCATAGCTGAACAGCGCCTCCTGCGCTCCATCCACCACCAGGCCAGCCCGCTCCACGCAGTAGTTGGCATTCAGCCCGCGGCCGATCAGCGTCCACCGGGCACCGTCATAGGTAAACACCGCCGAATAGGTGGTGCCGATGCGCTGCAGCTGCACAGTGACCTTTTCTGCCGGCTGCGTATCCGGCACGCTGTAATAGGTCAGCAGCTTTCCGGCATTGGCGCGGCCGAGGAAAAGCACCGGCCGGCCGTTCTCCAGCCTTCTGCCCGCCACCACAAAGTTGTCTTCATCCTGCCGGCTGATAATGCCGGCGTAGCCGTCCGCGGCAGGGGTGTAGCCCAGCTCCGTCTTGAGCGTCCAATCCTCGTACGGCGCATTGGTCAGCAGCACCGTATGGCCGGCCGGCCGGATGACCAGACCGTCTGCGGTATAGCGCAGGTCGCAGTGCTCTCCGCAGTCAAACATGGCGCTCAGCCCATGCCGGAAATCGTCGCACTTGATAGGTGTCTTCTCGTAGGCCACCTTCACGCAATCCAGCACAGCCTCGCCGCGCAGCACGGCAAAGCCCGCCTTGGCGTGGTTATCCAGCGCCGCATAGGCCGTGGCTGCCTCCTGCCACACCGAGCCGGGTGTGCGGGTGGTCAGTACGGTGAAGCGATTGTATGCATCCCGCGCGATCCGCACATAGGCGCCGGCCGCCACCGGCTCCAGCGCTGTCCGCCGGATGGCGCCGCCCTTCTGCTCCCGCACCAGCAGGTACAGCTCTCCGTCCGCCACGCCGGCACCCACAAAGGCACTGTCCGCCGCGGTATCATTGCGCACCAGCAGCAGTGCGTCACCCGCCGTGGCAACAAACTTGGCGGTGGTCTTGCACTCGCCGAACACCTCGGTGTGGGCAAACACGAAGTTTTCTGCATCACCGCGGCCGGTCACGGCAAAGCGGCGCACATCCTGCAGCACTGCCTCAGCCTGCCCGTTCCCGATCGCCGTAAATGTGTAGCCGCCCTTGTTTTCGGCCGAGGCCGTGCCCTTCACCAGCACGGTGCCGCCGGCCATCACCTCTGCCTCGATATAGCCGTCCTTGGCTACATACTGTTTGCCGGTCAGCCAGTCGGTATAGACGGTCCCGTCCACATCCTCCAGATCGCGCACATCCACCGCAAAGCGCACGCTGTACGGGTTGCGGCTGGCAATGGTCACGGCCGTGCCATTCTCATCCATCCGGGCAAAGGCCAGGATGTGATTTTCGTCATCCACGCTGAGGAATTTGACCGCACCCTGCCGCAGGCAGGAATTTTTCCGGCGCATATCGCTCAAAGCACGGTAGAAGCTCAGCGTAGCATAGTCCCAGCGCTCCTCGTGCCAGTCCATGGCATAGAAGGAGCTGCTGTAATCCTCGCGGTCAATATCCACCTCGTCTCCGTAATAGATGCAGGGGGCACCCAGCATGGTCATCAGGATCAGCTGCGCCGGACGGATGGCATATTTCTCGCGCCGGTGGTTACGCGGGCGGTCATGATCCGACAGCGCAAAATACTGGCACAGCGCCGCCGTACGCGGAATGTTCATTACCTCAAAATCCAGCCAGTGATGGATCTCCGACTCCGGTATTTCCCCGGTGATGTAGTGCTGGATCTCCTTGACAAACTGCAGGTTCCAGCGGGCATCCCATGTGCCGGAATCGATGGCCGGGTGCATGGAATACTCTGACATCATCATGGCTTCCGGATTGCAGGCTTTCAGGTAGGGGCGCATTTTCCCCACCACGATCGGGTCGCCCACCCGCTTGCCGTTCTCATCGGTTCCGTACAGCGCGCCGCCGGTATCGTACCGGAAGCCGTCAAAGCTGAACGGCTCCTTCAGCAGACGCGGCAGATAGGCGTCCTCGCCGCTGTAGATCTCCTCGCACAGCGCCTCATTGCAGTGGTTCAGCTCCACGCCGCCCCACAGCGATTTGTATGTATGGGTGTCCCCCTCCTCACCGGTGAACCAGAACCGGTCATGGTACTGGTTGTTCCAATCCTGCTGCGCACCGGGAAACGGGTAAAGATTGTCGTGGTTATACCAGATCGACTGCGGCTGCACAAAGGAGAACACCACATCCATGATAAAGCGCATGCTCTTTTCATGGATGGCTCTGGACAGCGCCACCATGGCCGATTTGTTTCCCATGGAGTGCTCGATCTGTTTATAGAATTCCGGCCCGTATCCGGCGTTCTGGTTGGACTTGAAGGCCGGGTCCATGAAGATCGCATCAACGCCCAGGCTCTGCAGATGATCCAGCTTTCTGGCGATACCGCGCAGGTCGCCGCCGTATTTATCCCCCAGGTCGTGGTGCACATGGTTCCAGGAATTGGAATAGTTGTGTCCGGAAAACACCTCGTCATTGGTCGGATCGCCGTTATAGAAGCAGTCCGGCATGATGGAATACCACAGCGCGCCCTTCGCCCAGTCCGGCGTGTGCAGCGTGGGGTTCAGCGCCCAGCAGTTGTCCCATTCCAGCGCTTTCTCCGTAAAGCTCTGCTGCTCCGGGCCGATATAGGTCCGTGCATAATAGACGGTATTGGCCGGGTCGTCATTCTGGCACCGGAAGCAGTATTTGAACAGCTTGCTCTGGGGCAGAATGGTGCCCTTGAAGAAATCGTAATAGCCGGTCTTGTCCCGGCCCTCCTTCGTCATTTCGTAGGCGGTCCAGGTCGTACCGTCGGAAGAAATCTCCACGAACGCCTGCGTCACATTGTCCGCCTGCGTCCGCAGGCGCACCTCGATGGGCTGATCAGCTCCCGGCTCTATGCTGGAGATATATTTATATCCGGGGTCATGGAACAAGTTTGTAATCGGTCTTTTGGCAGCTTCAATTGTCTGAACCATCATCGGTCCCTCCCACAATCTGTTTTTGCTTTGTGTCGTTTTTGTATAATTTGGACAGTGCCACGCTAAGCATAGCATATAAACCGATTTAATTCAACAGTTTTTCGCAAACTAACCGATTTAAATTTTTCGAAGTCCACCCCCTGGGGCGTGGGGACTGTCGTTCGCCGGAGCCCCCTTTTGCCGGATCCGCACTCACCTGCGCATCGGCCGGCCGGCAGAGCAAAAAGCAACAGCCGCGGGGAATGCCGCGCGGCGGATAGCCACGCGGTTCATCCAAAAATAATCATACCTGAGCGTCCAGCCTAAAGCCATAGCAAAACTACACAAAGGACCGCAATGAATATTGTCACTCTTTTTTGCTTGCTTCACTTGCAACCGGCAAGCCGTTTGTGGTACTATTGACCCACAAAATTTAACCGATTTAATTCAACAAGGAGACTTTATAATGCAGAAAAAAGCCTGTTTTTCCGTTACCGACTACGGCGCAGTGCCAAACCAGGAAAACTACCAGGATGCCTACATCCAGCAGGCACTGGATGCCTGCTTCCTTGCCGGCGGCGGGGAGGTCATCATCCCCACCGGCACCTACCGCGTCCGCGGGCTGCGCCTGCGCTCCAATACCACACTGCACCTGCTGGAAGACTGTATTCTGGAGGGAAGCCGCGACCCGGAGGCATATTTTATCCTTGAGAAGGACACCGTGGAGCCCGTTGACCCGGCCGAGATCAGCCACGCCGCCTGGCGCAGCGTAGATGACGATCCCGCTTTCACCTACTTTGTAACAAATGGGAGCCGGTGGAACAACGCCCTCATCCGCCTGTATCGTGCCCACAATGTGGCCATCATCGGGGAAAAGGGCTCCGCCATTAACGGCCGGAACTGCTACGACCCGCAGGGTGAGGAGCACTACCGCGGACCGCATGGGATTTCTGCCATCGATTGCCGCGGCCTGACTCTTTCCGGCTACACGGCGCAGAACACCGGTAACTGGGCGCACTGCATTACCGGCTGCTCCAATATCCGCGTGGATGGGATCACCTGCCTGGCCGGGCACGACGGCGTCCACATCACCTCCTGCGAGGATGTTGTCATCCGGCGCTGCGGCTTCTACACCGGGGACGACTGCGTTGCCGGCTTCAATAACCGAAATGTACTTGTGACGGATTGTGCTGTCAACACCGCCTGCTCAGCCTTCCGCTTTGGCGGCACAAATGTGCTTATCACCGACTGCCGCATTTTTGCGCCGGCCAAATACTTCTTCCGCGGCACGCTGACGCAGGAGGAAAAGGCCAGCGGTGTGCTGGCCAACGATGCCCCCTCCATGCAGAAGCACAGACGGGATAATATGCTCAGCGTTTTCACCTACTACGCCGATCACTCCACCGTCATCACGAACCCCGGCACCAATATCACCGTCCGCGACTGCGAGATCGACGGCGCCGACCGGTTTCTGCACTTCAACTATTCCGGCAACGAAACATGGCAGAACAACCAGCCACTGCTGGACATCCGCTTTGAGAACATCCGGGCCGAAAACATCCGGATGCCCCTCACCGCCTACGGCGATCCGGAGGCCCCGGTGAAGGTGGCGTTTGAAAACCTCGATTTTTCTTTCCGGGAGGGGGCGGAGAACACACCCTTTATGCATGTCGCCAACTACCGGCAGATCGTGCTGCGGCATGTCTGCATCCGGAACACCCATGCACAGCCGCTGATCAAAAGCTG
This sequence comes from Ruminococcaceae bacterium UBA6353, assembly GCA_002437905.1. Classification (GTDB taxonomy): domain Bacteria; phylum Bacillota; class Clostridia; order Oscillospirales; family Acutalibacteraceae; genus UBA5905. The sequence goes on from DJRT01000017.1 coordinate 65,515, forward strand.
GAGCAAGGAGGGGGAAGGCGCCTTCGTGTTTGACGATCTGTCCTGCGCTATCCCGCAGGACAAGCTGGTCGGCTACACGGATGAGCCATTTATCTGCCAGCCGATATAAAAATTCTGCCGCGCAGAAAATACAACAGCCGCAGGGCGGGGTACACCCCCGCTCTGCGGCTGTTTTTTCGGGCTATGGTTTATTTCACGCCGGTGGTCTTGCGCACCACCAGATCCGGCTCGAACACATTCCGGATAGGGCACTCCTTCCCCTCCAGCAGGGAGATCATCATTTCGGCGGCATAATGCCCCTGCTCCTTCAGGTGGGTATTGACGGTGGTCAGCGGCTTTTCCAGAAATTCGACGATCTCGATATCATCGTATCCGGTCACCATCAGGTCCTCCGGCACCCGGAGATGCAGGTCGGCCGCCGCCTTCAGCACCGGGATGGCCGCATAGTCATACAGGCAGAAAATGCCGTCGGGCTTTTGCTCCTTCAGCAGGGTGCTGACCCGCTCATAGATCTCATGGAAATCCTGACTGCAGTGGATGATCAAGCTATCGTCCCGCGCGATCCCCTGCTCCTGCAGCGCCTGCCAGTAGCCCTCCATGCGGTTGGAGCCCTGCAGCTTCGAAACCGTCGGCGCCAGAAATGCCACCCGGCGGCAGCCATTTACCAGCATATTCCGGACGCCCTTATAGGCGCCCAGCTGGCTGTCCGCCACGCAGTAATGGATCTGATCGGAGCCGGAGCAGCTGGAACAGGCGTAGATCACCTTTTGCAGATCGATCTTCTTTTCCAGCAGATAGTCCGTGACCTCTTTTTCGTAAATGGGCGAGATGATCACCCCGTCCACCTGGCTGCCCAGCAGGCTGGCAAAGCTGTTGATCTCTTTTTCCTTATCGTTGTTGGTCACCTCAAGCACCAAATGGTACTCGGTCTTTCCGATATACGATTCGATGCCGTCCAGAATATTGACAAACACCGGGTTATGGATATCCGGCAGAACGACCTTAATGGTCTTGGACTTTCCGGTGATCAGGCTCCGCCCGAAATAGCTTGGCCGGTAATCCAGCTCCGCCGCCTTTTCCTGGATCCTGCGTTTGGTTTCCTTGCGCACCCGGTCGTCGTTGTTCAGCGCCAGCGATACCGTCGCCGGCGAGCAGCCGCTGGCCTTGGCAATGTCATAGATCGTTACACTCTTTTGCATCCACCGTTACCCTTTCTGTTCTTCCTATTTAACCGGCACCCCCGGCTTTCCCCAACCGCATCCCTGCAGTCCCTTCCCGGCGGCCGTTTTCATTTTTCAGCCCATTCCATGGCCGATTTTGCGAATTAAATCGATTGTTCTGCGCACATATTATTGTTTATTGTACAACATCCGGAAAGTTCTGTCAATATTTTCTCCTGCATCGAGAGATAAATGTACGCTAAATGCCTCGTTGTAGGGCACGGTAATATCACCACAGGCCCCGGCGATCCGCTTTTATGGATCGCCGGGGCCTGCATTTTTCCCGGTATTCAGTCCTGCTGTGTGCGGTGCAGAATATCCAGCTGCACCTCCCGTGCCAGGGTCACATAGAAAGCCGAAAAACCGGATACCCGCACCACCAGGTCTGCGTATTTCTCCGGGTGCACCATCGCGTCCTTCAGTATCTCGGCAGAGGTGGCATTGATCTGTATTTCCTGCCCGCCCCGGCTGAAGTACACCCGGATCAGCTGTAAAAGCTTTTGCCGCTTTCCCTCCCGGAACATATTCGGGGTGAATTTCTGGTTCAGCACACTGCCGCATGCTACTTTTTCATAGCTCGGCTTTGTCACGCTGAGCACCGTTGCCGTGGGGCCTTCGGTATCCCGGCCATAGGTGGGCGAGGAGGCATCCGAGAGCGGCTCGCCGGCCAGCCGTCCGTCCGGGGTGGCGCCGATAGCCTTGCCTGCCCCGATATTGTTGATATTAGCCGCCATGGCCACATACACGCCGCCGCCATCCCTGGTCTTGTACTGCCGGAAGGTATCGGAAAGAAAATCCACAAACCACACGGCATATTTGTCCACAAACGGGTCATTATTGCCGTATTTCGGTGCCGCGGCAACCGCCCGGCGCACGGCGTCATAGCCCTGGAAATTGGCCTTCATGGCGTCCCGCAGCTCTTCAAGGGTGAGCGATCTGTCCACAAACACGGTCTTTTCGATCGCCGCCAGGGAATCGCAGACCGTCCCCACGCCCATCAGCGCCGCGCCGTGGACGGACGGGTAAACGCTGCCGCCCATATTGATATCCAGCCCGCGGCCGATGCAGTCATCACAGAAGCACGACAGAAACGGCGAGGTTCGATCCCGGGGAGCATCGACAACACTGGCTGCATAAAAATTCTGCATATACTGCTCTGCGCCGGCAGCCAGCTGCGCCTCAAACCGGCGCATAAACTCCTGCATGGTCGTGATGCCGGAAAGGCTGCCCGTATCCAGCCCCACGGTATCGCCGGCATAGCTCTTTCCCGCATTGAACAGATACTCGAAAAAGCGCGGCGTATCGAAGCGGCCATCCGACCATGGCGGCTGCTTGCCGGTGATGAAATTCTCGATGCAGCCGACCATTGAATAGTCATATACATCCTCGGCCTTATAGCCGTAGCGGCGCAGCGCCTCCAGGTTCACGGTATCATTCATCAGCGCGGGGTATCCCAGCCCCGTGCCGATCACCTGCAGGCAGCTGTCCAGAAATTCATCCGGCGTATCCGGCGTGATCCGCGCCGAAAGATTGGGACCGGGGACATTGCAGTTCCGGACTGCCTGCAAAATACAGCAGCTCAGGCGGTTGACTGCACAGCGGCCATCCGGCTGCGTACCGCCGATGCAGATATTGACCACATCATCCTCGCCAAGAAATACCCGCCGCTCGTAGATCTTCATGAACACATTTTCCAGCAGCTCGGTGGCAAAGGCCTCCGTCAAAGCCCCGCTGCGGATATCCTTTTCAAAAAACGGGTACAAATACCGATCCATGCGGCCAAGAGCCATGGCGAACCGCCCCTCGGCCAGAAAGCCCGTATGGATCATCCACACCAGCTGCAGCGCCTGTGCAAAGGTCTGTGGGGCGCTTTCGGTCAGGGCCCGGCAATTTTCCGCGATAAACCGGAGCTTTTCCCTGTCGTAGCCCGGCGTCCCCTCCAGTGCGGCACAGTGCGCGGCATACTTCGTCAGGCGCCCCTGCAGCCCGGTCATCGCCCGCTCCATGGCCCGGAGGAAATCCACACGCGAGGGCTCCCCGGCGTGCCTTTGCGCAGACTGCGCGATCTTTTTCAGCAGCCCCGGCACGCCCAGCCGCACCGCCTCCCGATAATCCGGCGAATAATGGTCAAAATTCGTCAGAAATCCCCTTTCGGGGTGCTCGGCAGCCACGGCCCGCACCTTTTCCTGCGTCAGCGCATCCGTCTGCGTGATATACGGCCGGAGGCTGCCCGCGATCCAGTCGTTCTGATAGACATACGGCGTCGGCGTAACAAACAGCGTATACACCGCCTGCCCCCGCCGGCAGCAATCCGGCTCGCCGGCGCTGCTTTCATAGCCGGGCAGCCGGAACAGGAACGGATCAAACGCCCCCTCCGGCCGGCGGGTGATCTCCTGCCGCAGCATAGTCGTCGTTTCCATGAAAAAAGCTCCTTTCGGACAGATGATCGCAATACATTGACAAAATTGATCTGTTGTTCTAAAATAATCCCAGCAATTAAGCTAAAAGGAGAAGAAAAGCATGGAGTATATTCAACTGCAGTCCATCCCGCAGGTCCAGTTTGCCCACTTCTTCCACTCCGAAAAATACAATGCCCGGCTGAAGCCGAAAAACGCCTTTATCGAAATCAGCTATGTGGCTGAGGGCGAACTGGCGCTGGAGCAGAATGGCCAGCACTACACCGCGCACGCCGGGGATTTTATCTGCAACCTGTATAAGGACACGCTGCACATCCAGGCGCCGGCCTTTCACGCCCATGCAACGGTCGGGTTTGAGGCAGCCTTCGCGCTGTCCTCCACCTATGCACCGGACTATATTCCGCTGAAGCCCGTCCTGCGCTTTCCCAGTGCCACCGGCTGCCGGCGGATGCTGGAGGAGGTCATCCGGGGAACCACCGCCCCCTATGGCGACCTGAAAAGCGCCGGACTGCTTCTGCAGCTTCTGGATACGCTCAGCACAGGCTGCACGGATGGGTTTGAAGCGTCTGCCGATCCGTACAACCCGTATGTCAACGGAGCCAAGCGCTATATCCACGAAAACCTTTCCCGGATGCTGCGGCAGGAGGAGATCGCCGCACACCTGAAGATCACCCCGGAATACCTGTGTGCCGTGTTCAAGAGAAGCACGGGCGAGAGTGTCATCCCCTACATCAACCGGCTGAAGCTGCGCAGGATCGTCTCCCTGATGGAACGGGAAAATATCTCCCTGCGGCAGGCGTCCGAAATGTTCGGCTACACCGACCCCAGCTATGTCAGCCGCCTCTACCGCAAATACTTCGGCACCAGCATCAGCCGGCAGCTTAAAGCGGACAGCAGCGCCGCGGAATAAGCCGCCGCGGGCGGCTGCTCAGCCCTCCGGGACCAACAGGGTCTTGATATTCCCGCCGGATTTGGCGTCGGCAAACGCCTGATTTATCTGCGGGATGGTATACGCCCGGCCCAGGGCAGCGATCTGTTCGTGCAGCTCCCGGTGATCGCACAGGAATTGCAGATATTTCTGCACATCGCACACCGAATACTGCGAAGAGCCGATGATGTGCAGCGCCTTAAAGGTGATCAGCTGCGGCTGGATCTCCACGCTGCCGCTGTTGCTGTATTGGCCGGGGATCAGGTACACCCCGCGGTTGCGCAGCACGCTTATCCCCTGCGGCACGGCCTTCGGCGCGCCCGAAGCCTCAAAGCACAGATCCACGCCGAGGCCCTCATTCTCCGCCTGCAGCCGTTCGGTCACGGCCGCCTCGCCGCTGCGCGTCAGGTTCAACACCTCGTCTGCACCCAGCTTTTTCGCCAGCTCCTCACGCTTCGGGTTATCCCCGGCCGTGATCGCGCAGACCCGCTGCACGCCCAGTGCCTTCAGGTACAGCACGGCAAAGCAGCCCACCGGCCCCAGCCCCTGCACAACGGCGACGCGTTTTTCCTTCAGATCAACGCCCGCCTGTTCGGCCAGCCGGAACGCATGGACGGCTGTGGGGCCGGGGCAGGCAAACACCGCCGCCATCGCCGGGTCAAGCGCCTCCGGAATTTTGATCAGGTTTTTCAGCGGGGTATAATTCACCTCGGTATAGCCTCCGTACAGGTACGGAGGTTCTTCTATACTGCCGCCGTTGGTCACCCCCATGTGAACACAGTTGGCGTCATCCCCGGTCCGGCAGAGCAGGCACTTCCCGCAGGGGACGGCAATATCGGCGACCACATGATCCCCCACCTTCAGGCCGTATTTCGCGGCCTCCTGTTCATCGCAGTCCTCCAGCGTGCCCACAAACTCATGCCCGATGATGGTGGGCGGCTGAATGGCCAGCTTCCCGTTATGAAAATGCAGGTCGGTCCCGCAGATGCCGCTGGCGATCAGGCGCGACCGGCCGTAGCCCGCCGGCGTTGCCGTAATCGGAAACTGCCGCACCTCAAACGGCTTGTTTGCACCCATGAATACTGCTGCTTTTGCTTTCATCATTACCCAACTCCTATCGTTTTTTTGCTTTTACCACTCCACCGTGACGGTGAAGCTTTTTCGGTATTCCTGCGCCATGGCCTCAATATGTTCGCCTGTCGGCGGCTGAACGCCGGCATAGGCATAGGGGATCCCCATTGCTGCATATTTTTCACTGGCCAGGCGGTGAAAGGGGAGCAGATCCACATACTGCACGCCCAGTCTTTCCAGTTTTTCCGCTGACAGAGCAATGTCTGCCGGCCGGTCATTCATGCCGGGGATCACCGGCATGCGCACATGCACCTGCCGCCCGCATTTCAGCAGCCGGGAGAGGTTTTCCTCCACCAGCGACAGCTCGCCGCCGATCACCTCCCGGTACACCTGCGGCAGGGGGCTCTTCCAATCATAGAAGAAGCAATCGGTGTACGGCAGAACGGTCTCGAAGCAGGCAAAGGGGACTGCCCCTGCCGTATCCACCAGCGTATGGATCCCCTCGCCCTGCAGCTGCCGCAGCAGCGCCGCCACGGCGGATGCCTGCAGCAGCGGCTCGCCGCCGCTGACCGTGACCCCGCCGCCGCTTTGCCGATAAAACGCCCGGTCCTCGCAGACCCTCCGGGCAACCTCCTCCACCGGCATGTCCGTGCCATAGCGGACAGTTTTTCCGGTGTGGGGATAAACCAGGGTCTGCGGCTCAGCGGAAACGGTTTCGGGATTGTGGCACCACGGGCAGTGCAGATTGCATCCCTTGAGGAAAACGGTGGTACGGATGCCCGGCCCGTCACCGACAGAAAAGCGCTGTATGTTGGATACATTTAATGTCATCACAGGCTGCTCACCTCCGTCTCTTTCGCTTTCATTATATCGGTTGCGGGGATTTTCGCAATGGACGAAAATAATGGATACTGGACAAAATTATGCTCTTCCGGCACCCGCAGAGCGAAACAGCTTGTGCTTTTGCAGGGGATATGCTATACTCGTGCCACAGCCGGGACGGGCAGTTCCTGCCGCGTCCCCGCCGCACAATGCGGCAGGCAAAACGGCGTTTTTTATGAAGGAGTGAACATTCCCATGGATCTGCTGATCTTCAGCGGGCAGAGCAATATGCAGGGGCAGACCGAATGCCTGCCGAAAAGCAATATCGCTGTTCCCGGCGCGGTGGAATACCGCTTTGCGGACAACGCGCTGCATCCGCTGTGCCACCCGGTCGGTGAAAACCTGGATGAAAACGGCGTACCGTTTTCCCCGAATTTTTCCGATATTCCGGGGGCAATAAGCCGCGGAGCGCTGCTGGCCGCCTGGGAGAACCATACCAATATGGTGCCGGATTTCTGCCGCAGCTACATCCGGGCCGCCACGCCGGCGGCCTTCCCGTCCGGCACAAAAGACCGGGTAGCCGCCGTCCACGCCGCCAAGGGCTCCACCCAGATCGAATACTGGCTGAAGGGCCGCGGCGGCTATTCCGCCCTCTGCCGGAAATCGCTGGCCGCCATACAGAAGGTGCAGCCGGAGCACATCTTCTTTATCTGGCTGCAGGGAGAAAGCGACGCCCTTGCCGGGGTGTCGAAGGAGGCGTATCAGCAGATGCTCCTGTGCCTCCAGCAGGATCTGCAAACGGATCTCGGCATTGAAAAATTCGGTGTGATCCAGGTCGGGCGCTTCGCCAATGACGCGCGCGACGATGCCATTATCGCCGCACAAAAGGCGATCTGCGCCGAAAACCCGGATTTTATGCTCCTGACGGCCGTCACCGAGCAGCTTATCCGGAACCCGCGGTATATGAACCCGTTTGCCCGGGGACATTACAATTGCTTTGGGCAAAGGGTCATTGGCACGCTTGCCGGCCGCACCCTGGGGCTGTATCGCCGCGGACTTTGCCAGGAATAATTTTCCACAAAAGCCGCAAAAGCGGGCGCGCAAAGAAGTTTTCTTTGCGCGCCCGCTTTGTCGCTGTATTTTATTCCCGCCCGGTGTCCTCGCGGAAGGGCAGATACTCCATAAACCTTTGCGCTGCCGGGGTCAGGTGTACACGGCTTTTGGTCGCCAGCCCGATCTCGCGGAAAAAGGGCCTTTCCAACGGGCGTATTGCCAGCCGGTACGGGATGCGCTGCAGGATCATGGAGGGCAGGATACTGACACCGAGTCCCCGCTCCACCATGGCCATGATGGCAAAATCCTCCCAGGTGGTGAAGCGGATATCCGGGCGCACCCCGCTGCCCTCCAGCAGCGCCGAGACCTCCGTTTTACCACCATGCTCCAGCAAAAGAAACGGCTGCCCATCGAGTGCGGCAATGTCCACGGTCTCCTGCACGGCCAGGGGGTGCCCCACCGGCAGCACCACCTTGTATTCATCCCGTTTCAGCAGCACGGTATCAAAGCCGCGCGTGGTGGGCAGACGCAAAAAGCCGCAGTCCACCCGCCCCTCCTCAATCCACCGCTCCACCTCGTCATAATCCCCCAGCAGCATCTCATATTCAATGCCGGGACAATCCTTCTGCAGCTGTGCAAAAATATTGGGCAGCCAATGGATCGCCACGCTGGCAAAGGTGCCGATGCGCACCTGCCCGGTCTGCACGCCCTGCATCCGCTGCACACATTCCTCAAGCTCCCGGTGGTCATGCAGCATCCGTCTGGCCATGGGCAGAAGCTGCTGGCCGCAGGCCGTCAGGCAAACGCCCCGCCGGCCGCGCTCCAGCAGGGGAACGCCCCATTCCTGCTCCAGATCCGCAATCATCTTGCTGACGGAGGATTGTGCATAGTGCAGCTCGGCCGCCGCCTTCGTAAAGCTGCCTGTTTCTACCGCACACACAAAGGCCCGGCACTTCGTCAATATATTCTCCATCCGATACATTCCTTTTTTCGATATGATTTATCTAAACTATTCGCTTTTCTTATTGTACCATTTCCGCTATAATAGGGCAAGAATTTCTTTGCGAGGCGAATACGATGCGATCCAACAATATCGACATGCTCCATGGCCCTCTGGCCGGAAAACTGCTGCGGTTTACGCTGCCCATTGCGCTCAGCAGTATGATCCAGCAGCTGTTCAATGCCGCTGACACCTCGATTGTGGGCTATTTTGACAGCGCGGATGCGCTGGCCGCAGTTGGCACCAACACCGAGATCGTGGCGCTGATCGTCACGCTGTCGGCGGGGCTTTCCCTTGGCGCCAATATTCTGCTTGCAGAGCATATCGGCCGGGGAGAGCACCGGCACATCCCCGCTATTGTCCAAACCGCGATCCTCCTGGCAACGGCTGCCGGGGTCTGCGGACTTATGATCGGGCAAGGGATTGCCCGGCCGCTGCTCCGGCTGATCCGGACACCGGCAGACATCTTTCCGGCAGCGGAAAGCTACCTGCGCATCTATCTGCTGGGGTATCCCTTTTTGCTGCTGTACGATTTCGGCGCGGCTATTCTACGGGCGCGGGGGGATAGCCGCTACCCCTTTGTGGCTCTGGTGCTTTCCGGCCTGGCAAATGTGGTCTTAAATCTGCTTTTTGTGCTGATTTTTCACCTGGGTGTGGCCGGCGTGGCCATTGCCACAGCGGCTTCTACCCTATTTTCGGCTGCGCTGGTTCTGCGGCGGCTGCAAAAGGATGCGCTTTTTCGTCTGTCGCTGCGTCATCCGCGCCCCCAATGGGGCTATATTGCCGCAATTCTGAAAACCGGCATTCCCTCTGCGGTGCAGGGGGCGGTTTTCTGCTTCGCCAATATTTTCGTGCAGGCATCCATCAATCGGTTTGGCTCTGTGGCCATTGCCGGCAGCACCATTGCCATGAATTTCGAGTATTTTACCTACTACGCCATCACGGCCTTTGGGCAGACCGCCACCACATTTGAGAGCCAGAACTACGCCGCCGGCCAGCTGCACCGCTGCCGAAAAATTTTTTGGCTTTGCCTGCTCCTTTCCACCCTGTGCAGCCTTGGGCTCATTGTCCCCATTGTGGTATTCCGCAGCTTCTTTGCCGGCCTGTTTTCCGGCGAAGAAGCCGTGATCGGCGAAGCCTGTGTGCGCATACTGGGTATTCTGCTTTTTGAACCGCTCTGCAATCTGTATGAAATTCCGGCTGGTGCCCTGCGCGGTGCCGGACACGCCACGCTGCCGGCCGCCGGCACCATGCTTGGCACCTGCGCCTTTCGTATACTGTGGATCTGCACGGCGTTCCGGACGCACCCTTCCCTTCCGTGGCTGTACCGTGCATTTCCACTTTCCTGGATCACCACGATCCTGCTGATCGTCCTCAGTTTTGTCCTTGTCCAGCCGTTTGCCGCAAAGCCCGCAGTGACTCCGTGCGCTGCCAGCCAAAAGCCGCGCTGATCCGCTCTTACAAATCCGGATAAAACCTTTTCAAGAGGTGACCGGCAATGCCCGTCACCTCTTGAAAAACAGAAAAGCCCGTCGACACCTTTGGGTGTCGACGGGTTTCCTTTTCACAGAACACGCAGCCTGCCGGATATCGCTCATGCGATCCGCGGCGGCGAGCAGATCAGACCAGCTCGATGATGGCCATCTCGGCAGCATCGCCGCGGCGGGCGCCGGTCTTGATGATGCGGGTATAGCCGCCATTGCGGTCCGCATACTTAGGGGCGATCTCATCAAACAGCTTCTTGGAGACAGCCTCCTTGGTCACAAAGGCATACACCTGACGCTTGTTGGCCAGCGTCGGCTCCTTCGCAATGGTGATCATCTTCTCTGTCAGAGAACGCACATCCTTTGCGCGGGTAACCGTGGTTTCGATCCGGCCGTTCTCCAGCAGGAAGGTCACCATAGCACGCAGCATTGCCATACGGGAGGCAGTGGGTCTGCCTAACTTTCTGGTACCGGGCATGGGAATTCACTCCTTTTTCTCTCGATCACAGGATGTGATCTGGCATTATTCTTCTTCGTCCCGCAGGGAAAGCCCCAGGGACTCCAGCTTGTTGATAACTTCCTCCAGGGATTTGCGCCCCAGATTGCGTACCTTCATCATATCGTCTTCCGACTTATTGATGAGGTCCTCCACGGTATTGATGCCGGCGCGCTTGAGGCAGTTGAACGAGCGCACGGAGAAGTCCAACTCCTCGATCGTCATGCCCAGCACAGACGCCTGCTTCTTATCATCCTTTTCCACCATGATGGAGTCGCCGGCGTATGCATCACCGGAAAGATCCACGAACAGATTGAGGTGTTCGGTCAGCACCTTGGCGCCGAGAGCCACTGCCTCTTTGGCCGAAATCACGCCGTTGGTCCAAACCTCCAGCGTCAGCTTGTCATAGTCCGTGATCTGTCCTACACGGGTGTTTTCCACCGTGTAGTTGACCTTCATCACCGGGGTATAGATGGAGTCCACCGGGATTACGCCGATGGCCGGATTCATGAGCTGCTTGTTGCGGTCGGCGGGCACATAGCCACGGCCCTTATCCAGCGTCAGCTCCATGAACAGCCGTGCGCCCTCGCCCAGTGTTGCAATGTGCATATCCGGCACCAGGATCTCCACCTCGCTGTCGCACTTGATGGAGCCGGCCGTCACCTCGCAGGGGCCCTCAGCCTCGATATAAACCACCTTGGGGCCCTCGCCATTGATCTTGGCAATCAGGCCTTTGATATTCAGGACGATCTCGGTAACATCTTCCTTGACGCCCTCAATCGTGGAAAATTCGTGAAGGATACCGTCGATCTTAATGGAGGTTACCGCCACACCGGGAAGCGAAGAAAGCAGTACCCGGCGCAGGCTGTTACCGATAGTGGTGCCGTATCCGCGCTCCAGGGGCTCTACGACGAATTTGCCGTAGGTGCCGTTCGTCGCCAGATCCAGGGCCTCAATACGGGGCTTTTCGATTTCGATCATGCAAAAAACCTCCTTTTTGATAGGTGCAGGACGGCCGCCGTGCGGCGGCGCGTTCACACCGGTTATTGCGGTTTTGTCTCAGAGCGTGCGTCGGTTTACTTGGAGTACAACTCGACGATCAGCGTCTCCTCGATGGGCAGATCAATATCCTCGCGGGTTGCCAGAGCCAGTACCTTGGCCTCCATCTTCTCGCGATCCATATCCAGCCACTTCGGCACCGGACGGGAGGCATTGTTCTCTGCCAGAGCCTTGATCTTATCCAGCGAACGGCTACCCTCGCGCACAGCCACCACCATGCCCGGCTTGACCAGGAAGGAGGGGATGTTGACGGTACGGCCATTCACGGAGAAGTGACGGTGGGTGACCAGCTGACGGGCCTCTGCGCGAGAGCCGGCCAGACCCATGCGGTAAACCACATTGTCCAGGCGGGACTCCAGCAGGGTCAGCAGGTTTTCACCAGCCTGGCCGGGCATTTTCTCGGCCATCTCGAAATAGTGGCGGAACTGGCCCTCCAGCACGCCGTAATAGCGCTTGGCGAACTGCTTGGTCCGCAGCTGACGGCCATATTCGGAAACCTTGCGGTTGCGCGCCTGGCCATGCTGGCCGGGGGCATACGCACGGCGATCCAGGGCGCACTTGCCGGTATAGCAGCGGTCACCCTTCAAAAACAGTTTCTGACCTTCACGGCGGCAAAGCTTGCACACCGCACCAGTATATCTTGCCATCTCGTTACACCTCCTGATACTCAGACGCGTCTTCTCTTGGGAGGACGGCATCCATTGTGGGGGACGGGGGTCACATCTTTGATCATGGTGACATCCAGTCCGGCGGCCTGCAGGGCACGGATCGCGGCTTCACGGCCGGCGCCGGGGCCCTTCACATACACCTCAACGGTCTTCAGGCCGTGCTCCATGGCCGCCTTGGCAGCGGTCTCGGCAGCGGTCTGGGCGGCATAGGGGGTGGACTTGCGGGAACCGCGGAAGCCCAGCTCACCGGCGCTGGCCCAGGACAGGGCATTGCCCTGCAGATCGGTGATGGTCACGATGGTATTGTTGAACGTGGACTGGATATGTGCGGCGCCCCGTTCAATGTTCTTGCGTTCTTTGCGGCGGCGGGTAACAGCACCCTTGCGCGCAGTCGTTTTGGCAGCAGCCATTGTATATCCCTCCTGCTTACTTCTTCTTGTTGGCGATGGTCTTCTTCGGACCCTTGCGGGTACGGGCGTTGGTCTTGGAACGCTGGCCGCGCACCGGCAAGCCCTTGCGATGGCGCAGGCCGCGGTAGCTGCCGATCTCGATAAGACGCTTGATGTCAAACGCCACATTGCGGCGCAGGTCGCCCTCCACCGTGTAGTGGTGGTCGATGTGCTCACGCAGCTTGGACACTTCGTCCTCGGTCAGATCCCGCACGCGGGTATCCGGATTGATGCCGGTCGCAGCCAGAATATCGTTGGCGGACTTGCGGCCGATACCGAAAATGTAGGTCAGGCCGATCTCTACCCGCTTGTCACGGGGCAGATCGACACCAGCAATACGTGCCATAGTAGTAATCCTTCCTTTCAGTTGCGGCGCCGGGCGCCGCATTTTGTGCCAGCTGCGCTCAGCCCTGGCGCTGCTTATGCTTCGGGTTCTCGCAAATGACCATCACGCGGCCTTTGCGCTTAATGATCTTGCATTTTTCGCAGATTTTCTTCACAGAAGGTCTGACTTTCATAAAGAATCCCTCCTTCGTGCGTATACGCACGGTCGTTTGGTCGGAGCGGTGCGGACAGGACTGCCCGCGCTTATTTCGTACGCCAAGTAATGCGGCCCTTTGTCAGATCGTACGGGGACATCTCCACAGTGACCTTGTCGCCGGGCAGAATGCGGATGTAATTCATCCGCAGCTTGCCGGAGATGTGTGCCAGGATCTTATGGCCGTTGGCCAGCTCTACCTGGAAGGTGGCATTGGGGAGAGCCTCCACCACGACGCCTTCCAATTCGATCACATCGTCTTTCGACATTGCTTAACCTCCCTTGCGGCTGCCATCTGCAGCCACGGTCGCGTGTTGTTACCGCAGCTTGCCGTCCGGATCGGTCATGATGACCGGGCCATCCGGCGTGATCGCTATCGTATGCTCGAAGTGGGCGGACAGGCGACCATCCCTGGTCACCGTTGTCCAGCCGTCCCCGAGTATCTTCACCTCATGGGTGCCGGCATTGACCATCGGCTCAATGGCGATGGTCATGCCCGGCAGCAGCTTCGGACCGCGGCCGGGAGTACCGAAATTGGGTACGCTGGGGTCTTCGTGCAGATCCGTGCCTACTCCGTGGCCGACAAACTGCCGTACAACCGAGTAACCACGCATCTCGACATACCGTTGCACCGCCGCGCCGATATCCCCCACGCGGTTGCCGGCACGGGCGGCTTTAATGCCCTCGTACAGGCTCTCGCGGGTGGCGTCCATCAGCGCCTGTGCCTCCGCGGAGACCTTGCCCGCCGCGAAGGTGGCGGCGTTGTCTCCGTTGAAGCCGTGCAGAGCAGCGCCCACATCAATGCTGACGATGTCGCCCTCTTTGATCACACGCTTGCCTGGTATGCCATGAATGACGGTCTCATTGACCGATATGCAGGCCGATGCGGGAAAACCACCGTAGTTCAGAAAGTTGGGCTTGGCTCCCGTACTTTCGATATACTGCCGGATAATGCGGTCGATCTCCCCGGTAGTAACACCGGGCTGTACCGCCTCGCCGCCCAGCCTGAGCGCCCTGGCCGAGATCACACAGGCCTCACGCATGAGTGCCAGATCCCGGCTGCTTTTAATACTGATCATGTTCAGCCTTTCAGCTTCGCCAGAGTCTGCTCCGCAATCTCCTGGATGCCCTGCTGGCCATCCATCACCAGCAGCTTGCCGGCGGCGGCGTAGTAGTCTCTCAGCGGCTCAGTCTGCTCGTGATACACGCGCAGGCGCTCTTCAACGGTCTTCGGTTCGTCATCCTTGCGCTGAACAAGGGTGTTGCCGCAGCGGTCACACACGCCCTCCTGCTGAGGCTTTTTCGTCTCAACATGGTAGCTGTTGCCGCAGCCGGGGCAGACACGGCGACCCGATACACGCCGGGTGATCACCTCGTCGGGGACATTGATGTCCACCACATGATCAATGGTGATGCCCATGCGGTCAAGTGCCTCGGCCTGGGGAATGGTGCGCGGAAAGCCGTCCAGAATGAAGCCGTCCTTGCAGTCGTCCTTTTGCAGGCGATCGCGCACAATGCCGATCACCACTTCATCGGGAACAAGCTGCCCGGCCTCAATATAGGCTTTGGCCTTCAGGCCCATCTCCGTGCCGCTTTTCAGCGCTTCACGGATCATATTGCCCGTGGAAATCGTAGGAATGCCCAGACGCTCGCAGAGGATCTCTGCCTGCGTCCCTTTGCCGGCGCCCGGGGCGCCGAGGAGGATCAGGTTCATAGAATAATCTCCTTTCATGTCTCATGGCAGAGCCACCGTCGGCTCCGGCCCATTCAGCGGCCGGAGCCGCGGCGGCAGGTCATCCGTCACGTCCGGTTTAATCTAAGAAACCTTTGTAGTGGCGCATCATCATCTGGCTTTCGATCTGCTGTACCGTCTCCAGCGCAACGCCCACCACGATCATGATGGAAGTACCGCCGATGGACAGACCCTTCAGCGCCGTAAACTTACTGAACAGGCTGGGGAACAGCGCGATCACGCCCAGGAACAGAGCGCCGATAAAGGTGACCTTATTGAGTACACGCTTGATGAAATCGGCCGTGGGCTTGCCCGGACGCTGGCCGGGGATAGCGCCGCCGTTCTTGCGCAGATCGTTGGCCATCTCGGTCACATTGTACTGGATGGTTACATAGAAGAACGCAAAGCCGATGATCATCAGGAAGTAGAGGATGATGTACACCCAGCTATCCTGCGTGAACATATCGTAGATCACCTTCCAGAAGCCCTTGGTCGGCACACCGGTGAAGGTGGCAATGATCGAGGGCAGGGAAAGGATGGACACCGCCAGAATGATCGGCATAACACCGGACATATTCACCTTGATGGGAATATAGGTGTTCTGGCCGCCATACATCTTGCGTCCGACCACCTTCTTGGCATACTGGACGGGAATGCGGCGCTCGGCATCGCCCATGAAGACGATAAAGCCGATCATCGCCAGCATCAGCGCCATCGCCAGGATCACCAGCAGCACATACTTAATGCCGGCGGTCTGGCCTTCCTTGAGCTGCTTAATGCCCATCTCGTAGAAGAACTGCCACAGATAGGTAGCGCCATAGGGAACACGGGAGAGGATACCGGCGAACAGCAAAATGGAAATACCATTGCCGATACCCTTGTTGTTGATCTGCTCACCCAGCCACATCATCAGCGCCGAACCGGCGGTGAAGCACAAGATGATCACGATCGCTGCGAACCAGGCGTTGAAGCCGGTCTTGGCCTCGCTGACCAGAGCAGAATAGCGGTTACGCACCATGAAGTAGTACGCAACACCCAGCATCAGGCCAAGGACCACCGTGGTATAGCGGGTGATCTGCCCCAGCTTCTTGCGGCCAGCCTCGCCGTCCTTGGACAAACGCTCAAGGGCGGGAATAGCCACCGTCAGCAGCTGGATGATAATGCTGGCATTGATGTACGGGGTGATGGACAGGGCGAAGATCGACCCGTTGGAAAAACCGCCGCCGGACATCATGGTAAAGTAGCTCATCACCGTGCTGTCGGTGCCGTTTACCGCGTTGCGGAGCAGCTCTGCATCCACGAAAGGCACCGTGACGGCCGAGCCGATACGGAAGATAAGAATGATGAAGGCTGTAAACAGGATTTTTCTGCGGAGATCTTCGATTTTCCAGGCATTACGCAAGGTCTGAAACATCTCAGATCACCTCGGCCTTCCCGCCCGCTGCCTCAATCTTGGACTTGGCGGATTCGGAAAAGGCTGCCACCTGCACAGTGAGCTTCTTCTCGATCTTACCATTGCCCAGGACCTTGACGCCGTTAGGGGCGTTTTTGATAATACCGGCTGCCTGCAGCGTCTCGGCCGTAACCGTGGCGCCATCCTCAAACTTGTTCAGGGCAGCAAGATTCACGATGGTGTAGGGCGTTGCGAAAATGTTGTTGAAGCCTCTCTTGGGGATCCGTCTCTGCAGAGGCATCTGGCCGCCCTCAAAGCCCGGACGCATGCCGTGGCCGGCGCGGGCCTTCTGACCCTTATGACCTTTACCGGCGGTCTTGCCATTGCCGGAGCCGTGGCCGCGGCCGATGCGCTTGACATCCCGGACGGAGCCGGGAGCCGGAGAAAGCTCGTGAAGTTTCATAATATTGCACCTCCTTGCTCGATATGCATTACGCGTTGGTTACCTCGACGAGGTGGATGATCTTCGTGATTTTGCCCTGTGTGGCGGCATTGTCCGGCTGGACAGTGCTGTCACCGATCTTACGGAGGCCCAAAGACGCGGCAGTCGCGATCTGATCTTTCTTGCAGCCGATCAGACTCTTGACCAGCTTGACCTGGACGGTCTGCACTTTTGCTTTTCTAGGCATAATGTCGTCCTCCTTAACCTAAGATTTCCTGCGCGGTCTTGCCGCGGGTGGCGGCAGCCTCCTCAGCGCAGCGCAGCTGCTTGAGGCCTTCCATCGTGGCACTGACCACATTGCAGGGGTTATTGGAGCGCAGAGCCTTGGCGCGGATATCCTTGATGCCGGCAGCTTCCGCCACGGCACGCACCGCACCGCCGGCGATAATGCCGGTACCGGGGGCGGCGGGCTTCATCAGCACCTCGCCGGCGCCGAACTTACCGATCACCTCATGGGGGATGGTTGTGCCCTTCAGGGAAATCTTCACCAGGTGCTTCTTCGCATCCTCGCTGGCTTTACGGATAGCGTCCGGAACCTCGTTCGCCTTACCGGTGCCGAAGCCCACGGTGCCCTTGCCGTCGCCGACAACCATCAGCGCGGAGAACTTCATCACACGGCCGCCCTTGACGGTCTTGCTGACGCGGTTGATCGCCACCAGGGTCTCTTTGTACTCGCTATCAATCTCATCTCTTCTGGCCAAAGTTAATTCCTCCCTTTCCTTAGAACTTGAGGCCGCCCTCACGGGCGCCTTCGGCCAGCTCTTGCACGCGGCCGTGATACACATAGCCGCCGCGGTCGAACACGACCTCGGTGATACCCTTTTCGACGGCGCGCTTGGCAATGTTTTCGCCAACCTTACGAGCAGCTTCCTTGTTGCCGCCGGTCATGCCGAAATCCTTTTCGACAGAGGAGGCGGAAACGAGGGTCACTCCCTTGACATCATCAATGATCTGGGCATAGATGTGGTTGAGGGAGCGATACACATCCAGGCGGGGGCACTCAGCGGTGCCGCTGATCTTACCGCGCACACGGGCGTGGCGATGCAGACGAGCTGCGTTGCTGTCTTTCTTGCTCACCATAATTGCTTCACTCCTTCTTTACTTCTTGCCCTTGCCGCCAGCCTTACCTTCCTTACGGCGGATGTGCTCGTCGGCATACTTGATACCCTTGCCCTTATACGGCTCGGGCGGGCGCTTCTCCCGGACCTCGGCAGCAAACTGGCCAACCAGCTGCTTATCCGCGCCGGAAATGATGATCTGGTTCGGGCTGGGAGCCTCGATGGTGATACCGGGGATCTCCTCAACCATCACCTGATGGCTGTAACCCAGGTTCATCACCAGGGTCTTGCCCTGCTTCTGCACACGGTAGCCGACACCGTTGACCTCCAGCTCCTTCTTATAGCCCTCGGTAACACCGATGACCATATTGTTGAGCAGGGTACGGGTCAGGCCGTGCAGAGAGCGGCTCTCTTTTTCGTCATCGGGACGGGTGACCAGCACCTCGTTATCCTTGACCTCGACATGGATGATCGGATTGAATTTCTGGGTCAGAGTGCCCTTGGGGCCCTTAACGGTAACCGTGTTGCCCTCAACCTTGAAATCCACACCGGCGGGGAGTACGATCGGCTTACGACCAATTCTCGACATCTTCCTCTACCCCCTTACCACACAAATGCCAGGACTTCGCCGCCCACATTTTCCTTGCGCGCGGCCTTATCGGTCATAACGCCCTTGGAAGTGGAAACAATCGCGGTGCCGATGCCCTTCATGACCTTCGGCATGTCCTCACAGCTGGAATAGATGCGCAGGCCGGGCTTGGAAACACGGCGCAGACCCATCAGAACGGGCGTACGGGACGGCCCCTGATACTTCAGCGCAATGCGGATAATGCCCTGCTTGCCATCCTCAATGACCTTGAACTCTTTGACATATCCCTCGTCAACAAGAATCTGGGCAATAGCCTTCTTCATGTTGGAAGCGGGGATATCCACCGTCTCATGCTTGGCCGAATTCGCGTTGCGGATCCGGGTCAGCATATCGGCGATCGTATCGGAAATTTGCATGACCTCAACCTCCTTATAAGTTGTGCTATTGCTTACCAGCTTGCCTTCTTCACACCCGGGATCTGGCCCTTATAGGCCAGCTCACGGAAGCAGATACGGCAGATGCCGTACCGACGCAGATAGGCGTGCGGCCGGCCGCAGATCTTGCAGCGGTTGTACGCCCGGGTGGAGTACTTCGGCACAGCCTGCTGCTTGAGCTTCATGGATGTCTTTGCCATCGTATTCTCCTCCTTACTTCTCGAACGGAGCGCCCATCAGCGTGAGCAGCTCGCGCGCTTCTTCGTCGGTCTTGGCAGTGGTGACGAAGCACAGATCCATGCCGCGCACCTTGTCAATCTTATCGTAATCGATCTCCGGGAAGATCAGCTGCTCCTTGAGGCCCATGTTGTAGTTGCCGCGGCCGTCAAAGGAGTTGGCATTGATCCCGCGGAAGTCACGCACGCGGGGCAGAGCCACATTGAACAGACGATCAACGAACTCATACATCCGATCGCCGCGCAGGGTGACCTTTGCGCCGATGTTCATGCCCTCGCGCAGCTTAAAGTTGGCCACGGACTTGCGGGCCTTGCAGACGACCGGGCGCTGGCCGGTGATGGCGGACAGATCGTTGATGATCGCGTCCATGATCTTCGCGTTGTCGCGGGCTTCGCCGCAGCCAACATTGATGACCACCTTATCCAGCTTCGGGATCTGCATAACGCTCTTATAGCCGAACTTCTTCATCAGGGCAGGAGCGATCTCGCTTACATATTGCTCTTTCAGTCTAGCCATTCGCTCATACCTCCTTACAGGATCTCTCCGCAGTCCTTGTTTTTGCAAACGCGGACGGAGCGGAGCTTACCATCGTCACCCTTGACCAGCTTGTGGCCGACGCGGGTGGGCTTTTTGCAAGCGGGGCAGACAACCTGCACCTTGGAAGCATACATCGCGCTTTCGGCCTCGATGATGCCGCTGGGGTCGCCGGGCTTGCGGGGCTTTACATGCTTTTTGACCATGTTGAGACCCTCTACGATGACCTTGCCCTCCTTGGGGCTGACGGCCAGAACCTTACCGGTCTTGCCGCGGTCATCGCCGCTGAGGATCAGGACGGTATCGTCCTTTTTCACATGCAGTTTGTTACTCAATTTCGACACCTCCATTACAGAACTTCGGGAGCCAGGGACAGGATCTTCAGATAATCCTTATCGCGCAGCTCACGGGCCACAGGCCCAAAGATACGGGTACCGCGGGGGGTCTTGTCGTCACGGATAATGACAGCCGCATTCTCATCGAAGCGGATGTAAGTACCGTCGGCACGACGGACGCCCTTCACGGAACGGACGATAACGGCCTTCACGACCTCGCCCTTCTTGACCACGCCGCCGGGAGCCGCCTTCTTCACAGAAGCGACCACCACGTCGCCGATATTGGCATACCTCCGGCCGGAACCACCCAGAACGCGAATACACATCAGCTCTTTCGCGCCGGTATTATCGGCCACTTTGAGGTAGGTTTGCTGTTGTACCACAGTTTTTCCTCCTTTCAAGGAAGCACCATTTTTATCACACCAACCCTGCTGACCACTGGCGGCCACAGAACGGTATGCGGTGCAACTGACACATTATTTCGCCTTTTCGATGATCCCGGTCACACGCCAGCACTTGTCCTTGGACAGGTGGCGGGTCTCCATGATGGACACGCGGTCGCCTACGCGGCACTCGTTGTTCTCATCATGCGCCTTCAGGCGGACGGTGCGCTTAACGATCTTCTTATACAGGGGATGACGGACATTGTCGGCGATGGCAACCACAACGGTCTTATCCATCTTGTCGCTGACGACGATGCCGGTACGAGTTTTTCTCAAATTCCGTTCACTCACACTAAACTCCTCCTTCCGTTACGCCTGCGCCTTGATCTCGCGCTCGCGAATGATGGTCTTGACGATAGCGATCTCTTTACGAATGGCTTTCAGACGCATCGGATTTTCGAGCTGGTTGATAGCATGCTGGAACCGCAGGTGGAAAAGCTCCTCCTTGAGATCCTCCAGCTTCTTGGCCAGCTCCACGTCGTTGAGCTCCCGGATCTTATCTAAATCGTTTTTCTTCATGCCTGCTCACCGTCCGTTTCTTCCTTGCGAACAAATTTGCATTTGATGGGCAGCTTGTTGGCAGCGAGACGCAGAGCCTCGCGGGCGTCCTCCTCGGACACGCCGGCCATCTCGAACATCACACGGCCGGGCTTAACCACGGCCACCCAGTATTCCGGCGAGCCTTTACCGGAGCCCATGCGGGTCTCGGCCGGCTTTTCGGTGATGGGCTTATCCGGGAAGATCTTGATCCACACCTTACCGCCACGCTTGGTGTAACGGGTCATGGCGATACGGGCGGCCTCGATCTGCCGGGAGGTGATCCAGGCGGGTTCCAGGGCCTGCAGGCCGAACTCACCGTAGGTCACGGTATTGCCGCTGTGGGCAGCGCCGGTCAGGCGGCCTCTGTGTACGCGGCGATATTTCACTCTCTTGGGTAACAGCATTACTTGCGGCCTCCTTCCCGACGGGGTTTGGCAGCGCCAACCAGCACCTCACCGCGGTAGATCCACACCTTGATGCCGATCTTGCCGTAGGTGGTGTTGGCCTCAGCGAAGCCATAGTCAATATCCGCACGCAGGGTCTGCAGCGGAATGGTGCCCTCATGGTACTGCTCCACACGGGCGATCTCCGCGCCGCCGAGACGGCCGGAGCACTTGGTCTTGATACCCTTAGCGCCCAGCTTCATGGCACGGCCGATGGCCTGCTTCATGGCGCGGCGGTAAGAGATACGCTTCTCCAGCTGCTGGGCGATGTTCTCTGCCACCAGCTGTGCGTTTACATCGGGGTTCTTGATCTCAACGATGTTCAGGCTGACATCCTGCCCGCCGAGCATCTTCTGGCAGGTGACCTTCAGCTTGTCGATCTCGCTGCCGCCCTTGCCGATGACCAGGCCGGGCTTGGCACAATGGATATTGATGCGCACGCGGGAAGCGTCACGCTCAATCTCGATCTGCGCAATGCCGGCGTCATACAGGGTCTTCTTCAGAAACTTCCGCAGGTTGTAGTCGGAGACGAGGGTGTCGCCGAACTTGCTGTCATTGACAAACCAGCGGGAATCCCAGTTTTTGATCACACCGACCCGAAGGCCGTGGGGATTAACTTTCTGTCCCATAATATACCTCCTCCTCGCTTATTCCATCTCTTTGAGCACCAGGGTGATGTGGGATGACCGCTTTTCAATGCGGTAGGCACGACCCTGGGCACGGGGACGGATACGCTTCATGATCGGGCCGGGGCAAACCATCGCCTGCGCCACATACAGATTGTTCCGATCCATGTTGTAGTTCGTCTCTGCATTGGCAATTGCGGACTTCAGCAGCTTGCCCACCGGCTCGCAGGCCGACTTGGGGGTAAATTTGACGATCGCTTCTGCTTCCTCCACCGGCTTGTTGCGGATGAGGTCGAGAACGATCTTAACTTTGCGAGGCGAAATGCGGATATAGGTTGCTTGCGCCTTGGCTTCCATGATGTTACTCTCCTTTCAACCGCTTATTTCGTACTCTTGGAGCCGGCGTGGCCCTTGAAGGTACGGGTGGGGGCGAACTCGCCCAGCTTGTGGCCGACCATGTCCTCCGTGATGTACACCGGCACATGCTTGCGGCCGTCGTGGACGGCGATCGTGTGACCGACGAAATCCGGGAAGATGGTGGAGGAGCGGCTCCAGGTTTTCAGGATGCGCTTCTCACCGGCCTTGTTCATCTCTTGGATCCGCTTCAGCAGCACAGGCTGTACGAAAGGACCCTTCTTTACGCTTCTACCCATAAATCTTGATCTCCTTTCGCATTACTTGCTGTTACGACGCTTCACGATGAACTTATCGGAGCGGTTATGAGTCTTGCGGGTCTTATAACCCAGCGCGGGCTTACCCCAGGGGGTCACAGGGCCGGGACGGCCGACGGGGGACTTACCTTCACCACCGCCGTGGGGGTGGTCGTTCGGGTTCATAACAGAACCGCGCACGGTCGGGCGCCAGCCCATGTGGCGCTTGCGGCCGGCCTTACCGAGCTGCACATTGCTGTGATCGACATTGCCGACCTGGCCGATGGTGGCCATGCAGTTCAGCGGCACATAGCGCATCTCGCCGGAGGGCAGACGCACCATAGCCAGGTTGTTCTCCTTGCCCATCAGCTGCGCCATCACACCGGCGGAGCGGGCAAGCTGTGCACCCTTGCCGGGGTACAGCTCCACATTGTGGATGAAAGTACCGGTGGGAATGCTGGACAGCGGCAGGGCGTTGCCCGGCTTGATGTCCGCAGAGGCACCGGCGGTGACGGTGTCACCGACCTTCAGGCCGACGGGAGCGATAATGTACCGCTTCTCGCCATCCTCATAGGTGACCAGCGCGATATGCGCGCTGCGGTTGGGATCATATTCCAGGGTGGTAACCGTACCGGCGACATCCAGCTTGTTGCGCTTGAAGTCGATGATGCGGTACTTCTGGCGGTTGCCGCCGCCGCGATGGCGGATGGTGATGCGGCCGTAGCTATTGCGGCCGGCATTCTTTTTCTTGGGAGCCAGCAGGCTCTTTTCCGGAGCTACCTTGGACAGCGCGGTGTAGTCGATCACGGACATACCGCGGCGGCCCGGAGTAGTCGGCTTATAGGTCTTTGTAGCCATTCTATTCACTCTCCTAATTTTCAGGCTGCATCCGCTGCATACGGGATGCTGCCGGGCTTAGCGGAAGCCGGTGCTGCCGGCCGCAGCCGGCGAACAGCTTCCATACATTGCCCGATCGGCGTCTTATCCGATCAGAACAGGCCGTCGAAGAACTCGATGGTCTTGGAATCGGCCGTGAGGGTGACGATTGCTTTCTTCCAATCGGAAGTGTAACCCTCATAGCGACCCATGCGGCGCTTCGTGCCCTTCATGCTGACGGTGTTCACCTTGGCGACCTTAACGCCGAAGATCTCCTCCACCGCTTTGGCAATCTCGATCTTGTTGGCGCCGTCGGCTACGCGGAAGGTGTACTTCTTCCCGCTCATGGCCTCCACGGACTTTTCCGTGATGACCGGGGCGAGGATAATATCACGCGCATTCATCAGTTATATACCTCCTCGAGCTGAGCCACCGCGTCCTTCACCACGATGAATTTATCGCAGTTGAGGACATCGTACACATTCAGCGTGTTGACCAGCGCGGTCTTGACACCAGGGATGTTGCGGGCCGCCAGAATAACCTTCTCATCCTTCTGGGGCAGCACCAGCAGCACCTTCTTGTCGGCGCCCAGCGCCTTGAGCATCGTGGCCACGGTCTTGGTCTTGATCTCATCCAGGGTCAGCTTGCTGAGCACCAGCATCTCGCCGGCGGCCACCTTGGAGGAGAAAGCGGACTGCAGAGCCAGACGGCGCACCTTCTTGGGCAAAGCGAAGCGGTAGCTGCGGGGCTTGGGGCCCAGCGCAATGCCGCCATGCGTCCACTGGGGAGCGCGGGTAGAGCCCTGACGGGCGTGACCCGTACCCTTCTGGCGCCACGGCTTCTTGCCGCCGCCGCTGACTTCCGTGCGGGTCTTGGTCGACTGCGTGCCCTGGCGCTGGTTGGCCAGGTAGTTGATCACGGCGCTGTGCATCACCGTCTGGTTCGGCTCAATGCCGAAGACGGCCTCGCTCAGCTCCATGGAGCCGGTCTTTCTTCCGGACATGCTGTAAACAGATACTGTAGGCATCTATAGCTCCTCCTTCCTTAGGCTTTCTTGACGGTGTCGGAGATCATCACGATGCCCTTGCGTGCGCCGGGAATGGCGCCCTTGATGGCGATCAGGTTGTTCTCCGCGTCGATTTTCACGATCTCCAGGTTCTGCACGGTTACGCGCTCGGCACCCAGATGGCCGGCACCCTTCATGCCCTTATAGACACGGGAGGGAGAGGAGCAGGCGCCCAAAGAGCCGGCGTGGCGGGCCACAGGGCCGGTGCCGTGGGTCTCTTTCAGGCGGGCGTGGTTCCAGCGCTTGATGGCGCCGGCATAGCCTTTACCCTTGCTGGTGCCAACCACATCCACATGCTCGCCGACGGCGAAAGTGTCAGCCTTGACCACATCGCCGACGCTCAGCACATCGCAGTCCGCCAGACGGAACTCGCGCAGGGTGCGCTTGGGCGCCACATCGGATTTGTCAAAGTGGCCCTTCATGGGCTTATTGACTTTCTCCGCCTTCACATCGCCGAAGCCAAGCTGCACGGCGGTGTAGCCGTCGTTTTCGACGGTCTTCTTCTGAACAACGACGCAGGGACCGGCCTCAACGACGGTCACCGGAACGACATTGCCCTTTTCGTCGAAGATCTGCGTCATGCCGATCTTCTTGCCGATGATACCTTTTTGCATTGTCTATACCTCCTTGGTTATTGGTTGATCACAGCGCATCGTTTGCGGCCGGCCGCGGCTTTCCGGAGTCTTCCGGAGTTCCCGGCGCGGTGCCGGATGTACATTGACCAACATGACCTCGCGTAAATGGACCTCTGGCAAGCCGTGGGTTTACAGCTTGATCTCGATGTCCACACCGGCGGGGAGCTCAAGGCCCTGGAGGGCCTCAACGGTCTTGTTCGACGGTCTGAGAATATCAATCAGACGCTTGTGGGTGCGGGTCTCGAACTGCTCACGGGCATCCTTGTACTTGTGAACAGCACGCAGGATGGTCACGACCTCTTTCTCCGTGGGGAGCGGGACGGGGCCGGAAACGCGGGCACCGGTGCGGTGTGCGGTCTCCACGATCTTCGCCGCGGCCTGATCCACAAGCTGATGATCGTACCCTTTGATACGAATACGGATTTTTTCTTTGACTGCCACTGTAAAACGCCTCCTTAAAAATTTGAGTTGGCGGGCGACGCTGAAAACCTGACACACCGCCGGGTGTTTCCACCCGGCCAATGAAAAAACCGGCAGCCCGCCTGACGGGCTCCGGGTCGGCACAGCGTCCTGCGCACAGCATGGCCGGCAGTTACGCAAGGCGGCAGCCGCGTCCGTTGGGCAGACGAAGCAGCCGTTTTGCCGGCTCTGCACACAGTATTCTTTCGCCCGGTTTGAAATCGGACATACTCAGCGGAAAAACCGGCTTCTGTGAGCCGCAACCTCCCGCGTCATCGCATATCGTGCAGTCTTTGCGCGCCTGAAAACGGGCAGAATTTCCCTGCCGTTCGCAATCGCGCTTGTCTATGATACTACAAATGACAAAGAAATGCAAGCTTTTTTTGCATTTTTTCAAAAAAATTTTCGGGGCTCCCCGGCCACCGCCGGAAAGCCCCGAAACACCAGCAATAGCAGGCCTTAAAGCTTACAGAAAGAGCAGCAGTGCGCACGCGGCAGCCAGGCCGCCGCCGATTATGCTGACAACCGTGTAAATCCGCTTGGACTCCCGATCCTCTTTCTCCTTTATAAGGTAATAAAGACCCGCCGCAAGCACAAGGATGCCGATAATGAGACCAATAATTTTGATAGCCACTATTTTTTCCTCCACTTCAATAAAAATGCCGAATTGGTGATCACAAGCACAGAGCCTGCATTATGGACCAGAGCGCCGACCACGGGGTTCAATGTGCCGATAATGGCCAACACAATGGCAATGAAATTCAAGGTCATCGAGAAGGTCATGTTCAGCTTGATGGTGGTCATCATCCGCTTGGACAGCGCCACCAGATGGGGCAGTTCCTTCACCTCGTCGTCCACCAGCGCGATATCGGCCGCATCCACGGCAATGTCGCTACCCACGCCGCCAATGGCAATGCCCACATCCGCTTTTTTGAGCGCCGGGGCATCATTGACACCGTCGCCGATCATACACACAGGCATATTCTGGCTCTGATATTCATCAATAGCGTGCAGCTTATCCTCCGGCAGACAGTTTGCCCGAATCTCGCCAATGTGCAGCTTGTCTGCAATAGTTCTGGCGGCGCTTTCGTGATCGCCGGTGAGCAAAACGGGCTGCACACCCAGAGCGGACAGAGCGGCGATCGTGGCCGTGCTTTCTTTCCGCAGCGTATCGGAAAGAGCAAGAAACCCGACAAACACGCCATCCGCCGCCACATAGGTTATGGTGCAGCCCTGCTGAATGTATGCCTCGGCAGACGGCAGGGAAGGAATTTCGACCGCCTGCTCCTGCAGCAGTGCGGGGTTGCCCGCAAGGACGGGCTTGCCCTCCACCACAGCACACACGCCGCGGCCGGGTATCATCTGAAAATTCTTGGCTTCAGGCAATGCTTCTCCGGTTTTCTTATAGCAGCTTACGATGGCTTTGCCCAGCGGATGCTCGGAGAACTGTTCCGCCGCGGCCGCCGTCCGGTAGAGGGCCGCTTCGCTGAAATCCCCCGAAACATTGCTGACGGCAACAACCTGTGGCGCGCCGTAGGTCAGGGTGCCGGTCTTGTCAAAGGCGATAATCCTGGACCTGGCCAGCCGTTCCAGCGCGTCGCCTTCGCGGACGAGAAAGCCATGCTTTGTGGCATTGCCGATGGCCGCCATGATCGCCGTAGGCGTCGCCAGCACCAGGGCGCAGGGGCAGAACACAACGAGGATCGTGACCGCACGGATGATCTGCCCGGTGATCAGCCAGGTCAGAGCGGCAGCGGAAAGTGCAATGACGACGATCCAGGTCGCCCAGCGGTCGGCCAGCCCAACGATTTTTGCCTTGCCCGCATCCGCCGACTGCACCAGCCGGATCATCCGCTGAATAGAGTTGTCCTCGCCGACCTTTGCCGCCTCCATCTCAAACGCGCCAAATTGGTTAACCGTACCGCTGGATACCGTATCGCCCACGGTCTTGTCCACCGGGAGGGATTCGCCGGTCATCACCGCCTGATTGATGGAGGTCTGACCGGAAAGAATGACGCCATCCACAGGTACGCTTTCGCCTGGAAGAACGCGGACGCGGTCACCGACCTGAACCTGCTCAGCAGGGACGATCTCCTCCTTGCCGTTTCGCAGCACCCGCGCCGTCTGCGGCGTCAGATGCACCAGCTTCTCAATTCCGGCTCTGGCTCTGGCCACCGTCAGCTCCTCAAGCAGTGCGCCGAGCTGCATAATGAACGCCACTTCCCCGGCAGCAAAGGTCTCGCCGATACAGACAGAGGCGATCAGCGCCAAGGAAACCAACACATCCGCCTTGATATCGAACGCCGTGACCAGCCCGATCACTGCCTCCAGGACAATCGGCAGGCCGCACAGCGCGATGGCGATCCACGCCATATCAAAGGGGAACGGCTGCCGTTTCAAAAGGCTGCAAACAACAGCCACCCCGGAAACACTCAGCAACACGCCATCTTTTTTCGTTCCGCCAAGCTCCAGCAAATGCTCCAGCTTTTCCATGATGCTTCGCATAGATAAGGCTCCTTTCTATACCCCATGGGGTATATCTTTATTATACCCATGGGGGTATACATTGTCAAGAGGCAAAAAGAAAAAAGCCGGCTCACAGAGCCGGCTTTTCCAAGCTTTTTATTGCATATTGGCAAATCGCTCCACCGCTTTGGTAAAGCTTTCGATGGTCTTGTCCGCATCGCCGTGCTGGATGCCGTCCCGGACACAATGCCGGATATGGCCCTCCAGTACGACCTTGCCGCAGCCATTCAGCGCTGATTTGGCTGCATTGATCTGTGTCAGAATATCCTCACACGGCACATCCTCGTCGATCATGCGGTCGATGGCCTGCACCTGCCCGATGATCTTTTTTAAGCGGCGGTGCAGATTTTCGGCATCCATGCATTGTCTCATAAGCGCATCCTCCATACAAATCAAGGATAAGGGGTATGCGTTTATTATACCGTGCATGGCCGCAAAAGTCAACGCCGATCTGCCATCCGCTTACCGCGTCTTCCCCTGCTGGAACAGCCAATCCCACAGCTCCTCCGAAGAAAACGCCGCGTCCCAGGCATTATGCTCCGCACAGGGCAGGATCGTCAGCCGCGCATGGCCGCCGCAATCGTTGACAGCCCGCACCATGTGCAGGCTTTCCTCCGGCAGCACCACGCGGTCGCGCGCGCCGTGGAATGCCCATATCGGCATCTCCTTCAGGCGGCCGGCGTTCCAGTACATGCCGCCGCCGCACACCGGCACCAGTGCCGCAAACAGCTCCGGGCAGGTCATCGCCAGCTGCCAGGAGGTGTAGCCGCCCATGCTGGAGCCGCACAGGTACACCCGATCGGGATCCACATCCGGCCGCGCCGCCTGCTGCCGGACAAAATCAATCAGCGTCTCAAACAGCTCGAACCAGGTATTGGCATGGCACTGCGGCGCAACGATATGCGCGGCGATCGGCCGGCCGCGGTCCAGCTCACCGATCGGCCCGACATGCCCCAATCCATCCAGCGAATCCCCGCGGCTGCCCGCCCCGTGGATGTACAAAATCAGCGGCTGCCGCTCCTCGCCCGCAGCCACATGCGACAGATAGCGCAGATATTTCCCCGTTTTGTGATCTTCAAAAAGCTCCTTCTGCCAAAGCTCGCTCGTCTCCATCTGCATTTTCCTCCGTTCCATTGCCTCCGCCGTAGGGCGCCGGCAAAGCCTATTGCAAACTGCCCCTATGGTACTACAAGCTGCCGGGAAAAGCAAGCCCTTTTGCTGGCGCAAAAAAGCGACCGGTCTGCGGCGGCTGCCGCAGACCGGTCGGGCAAAGCCCTTCGGCTTTATTTCTGCAGGAAATTCTTCAGATTGAACTTGGTAAACCGGATGTGCTTGCGATCCACCGTATAGGCCATGTAGACATCCTCGCCGTACGGCTTGTAGAAGGCATAGAACAGGCTGCTCTTCATATCCGCCACAAACACGACCTCTGTCTTGGCCAGATCCTTACGGTTGATGCGCAGCAGGCCGAAGCCATCCCGGTTGCGGGGCGCATGGAACAGGTACAGCTCACCATTGTACATAATGAAGTCCGAACGGGACTGGCAATCGTGCACAATCACCGGCTTTGCCCACTTGCCGGTCTTCAGATCGTAGCAGGTCAGGAAGCCATGGGAACACTCCTGCTCCTCCTGCCGCACGAAGTAATAAACCTTATCCTCCAGCACATAGGTGGCGTTTTCCCACTTGGAGAAGTTATCGAAGTCCGGCTCCGCAACATACTCCCAGGTGATGAAATCCTTGCTCTTGATAATGCAGGTGAACAGGCCGGAATAGGCGCCGGTATAGTAGTAGGTCTCGCCGTTCTCCTCGCGGGTGGACATTTTCTGCATAATGCCGATGTCCGAGAACATCCGGTCATGTCCCAGGCTATTGGCCGACAGGGCGCCGACAATGCCGCTGACCGAGAAATCGTTGACCACATCGCCTACCTTGAAGCGGTTGACCTGCACCGGCCCCATGGTCTTGGTCGCGATATCGAACACGCAATAGAAACGGTAATACTGCTCCGTGCAGGCCGTCCACATCAGATACAGCTCTTTATCGTCCTTGTGCATCAGGATGGTATCATACACCATGGTGATCTTGTGTCCATCCACCATGTCGCCGACCTTCTGCACCGTCACCACCGTCATATCCTCCGGGTGATCCACCGGGCAATAGGCCAGGCGCGCCTCCTGCTCGGTGGGGGTCTCGCCGCCCGCCGCCACATTGGCGTAGTAGGTCATGTACACAATGCCGTCGATGATGGTGAAGGTGGGTACATGCACCATCAGGTCCGGGTTGTTTTCGCCGTGCTTCTTGCAATATTCCTCATCACGCTCAAAATCGGCAATGTGGTTCTTGGTGATCTCCTCCACCACTTTGTCGCCCAGCGCAACCGCCGCCTGGTCATCCGTGGGACGGATGAACGCCGCGTAATCGCGGATCGGCAGATTCGGGATCAGGATCTCCGGTTTGTCGGTCTTGACATCGGGTGTAAAAACGCCACTCATAATACAGTTACTCCTTTATCGGGTAATTTGTTATCTACATTATACAGGAAAAACCGCATTTTGCAAGGGGAAATTGCCTATTTCTGTATAAAATTTTTCGATTGGTAAAATCATCGGCGCTTTTCGGCATATACGCCAATTGTGCGGGCCAGCTGTGCGGAAAATGCGC
This sequence comes from Ruminococcaceae bacterium UBA6353, assembly GCA_002437905.1. Taxonomy (GTDB): domain Bacteria; phylum Bacillota; class Clostridia; order Oscillospirales; family Acutalibacteraceae; genus UBA5905. The sequence goes on from DJRT01000017.1 coordinate 96,462, forward strand.
AGAATAGACAAAGAAAAAGCGGCTGCGGAAATTCCGCAGCCGCTTTTTGGGCTTGTCAGCAGAAATTACTTCAGCTCAACCTTGGCGCCAGCCTCTTCCAGCTTCGCCTTGGCAGCCTCGGCATCGTCCTTGGACACGCCGGTCTTCACAGCCTTGGGAGCGCCGTCAACCAGCTCCTTGGCTTCCTTCAGACCCAGGCCGGTCAGCTCACGGACAACCTTGATAACGCCGATCTTCGCAGCGCCGGCCTCCAGCAGCATAACATCAAACTCGGTCTTCTCCTCAGCGGCGGGGGCAGCAGCGCCACCGGCCACAACGGCCACCGGAGCCGCAGCGGAAACGCCGAACTCCTCCTCGATAGCCTTGACCAGCTCGGACAGCTCCAGAACGGTCAGAGCCTTGATCTCGTCGATCATAGCAGTGATTTTCTCAGACATGATTTGTTCCTCCTATACAATAAATATGATGTTTTTTCGGGATAAGCGGGCTGCTTATTCAGCAGCGGGAGCCTCAGCAGGAGCTGCCTCTTCAGCAGCAGGTGCCTCGGCGGGGGCAGCAGCCTCCTCGGCTGCCGGCTCCTTTTCGGCCACGGCGTTGAGCGCCACAGCCAGGCCACGGATCGGCCCATTCAGCACGCTGAGCAGCATGGACAGCAGCCCCTCCTTGGAGGGCAGCTTGGACAGCTCAACCACCTTGTCGGCGTCGATGACCTGCCCGTCCATGAAACCGGCCTTGACCTTGAAGTGGTCCTTGCCCTCGGCGTACTTGCAGAGGATCTTGGCCGCCGCCACATAATCGTCGCTGACAGCCAGAGCAGTGGTGCCGTTGAGCACATCGTCCAGGCCGCTCATCTCCGCCGCATCCACGGCGCGCTTGAGCAGGGTGTTCTTGACGACCGCGTAATCGACACCGGCCTCGCGCAGCTCGCGGCGCAGAGCCGTGTCATCCGCCACCGTGATGCCGCTGTAATCCACGATCACACCGGCCACAGCGCCGTTGATCTTGGCGGTCAGCTCTGCCACAACAGCCTGCTTGGCCTGCAATACCTTTTCGCTTGCCATAATGATTTCACCTCCGAATATAGGATGATTGCCATTCATCCTGAAAAAGAAAGCCTCTCCCGCGTTTCCACAGGAGAGGCATTGTACGCAAACCGGATCCAAAAGGATCACGCTCGCTTCGCTCTCCTCGGCAGGCGCTTGTGCGTTAGGCGCTGCCGGAGCAGCGCACCTGCTGTCTGTGGAAGAACAGCAACCGAATGCTTAACGGCCTGGCCGCGAACAGCCGGCCGGAACAGCCAGAAAATGGGGTAATCAGCCGCCCAGCTTGGCGGGGTTGATCTTCACGCCGGGGCCCATGGTGGAAGCCACGGTGCAGGACTTGATATACTGGCCCTTGGCCGCCGCGGGCTTTGCGCGGACGATGGCGCCCAACAGGGTGTCAAAGTTCTCCTGCAGCTTCTCCGCGCCAAAGGAAACCTTGCCAATGGGGCAGTGGATGATGTTGGTCTTGTCGAGACGGTACTCGATCTTACCGGCTTTCGCCTCGGTCACAGCCTTGGCAACATCCGGGGTCACCGTGCCGGCCTTCGGGTTCGGCATCAGGCCGCGGGGACCGAGCACCTTACCGAGACGGCCGACCACGCCCATCATATCCGGGCTGGCAATCACCACATCGAAATCCGTCCAGCCGCCCTGGATCTTGGCGACCAGCTCCTCAGCGCCGGCATACTCGGCACCGGCGTCCAGAGCCGCCTGCACCTTATCGCCCTTGGCAAACACCAGCACGCGGATGCTCTTGCCGGTACCATTGGGCAGCACCACAGCGCCGCGCACCTGCTGATCTGCATGGCGGCTGTCCACGCCCAGGCGGACATGCACCTCCACCGTCTCGTCAAACTTGGCCTTGCCGGTCTGCACCGTCAGGGCAATGGCCTCCGCCACATCGTACTGAGCGCCGCGGTCGATCAGCTTGGCGCTCTCTACATATTTCTTACCATGTTTCATAGGTCTTTCCTCCATTGTGGTAAAATCGGAATGTTTGGGTTCCTCCCACGATTATCTTCCGTTGATCAGTCAACCACGGTGATGCCCATGCTGCGGGCGGTACCGGCGATCATGCTCATGGCACTCTCAATGCTGGCCGCGTTCAGGTCGGGCATCTTGGTCTCGGCGATCTTACGGATCTGCTCCTTGGTGACCTGAGCCACCTTGGTCTTGTTCGGCGTGCCGGAAGCCGTCTCAATGCCGCAGGCCTTCTTCAGCAGAACAGCGGCGGGCGGCGTCTTGGTCACGAAGGTAAAGGAACGGTCAGCATACACCGTGATCACGACCGGGATGATAAGACCGGCGTCATTCTTGGTACGCTCGTTGAATTCCTTGGTGAAAGACATAATGTTGACACCGTGCTGACCCAGTGCCGGGCCAACCGGGGGAGCCGGAGTTGCCTTGCCGGCCGGGATCTGCAGCTTGATGTAACCGGTGATTTTTTGAGCCATTTTCTATCGCACCTCCAAAAATTGTGGTCAGTCGGAGCGGTCTGCGCTCCTCCCACAGCCGGAAAAGTGTCCGGCGCACAGGTAAGGGATCCGGGGATCCCGAACTTTTTTACTCTGCCGCACCGCGCGGCGGGAAATCAGCAGACGGATCAGTCCATCAGCTCGGCCTGCGCCAGCTCCAGCTCCGCCGTTGTCTCGCGGCCGAACATGGAGATCGTGACGCGCACCATGTTTTTCTCGCGGTCGATCTCGTCCACCACACCGGAGAAATTCTCCAGCGGGCCGTCAATGATCTTGACGGTATCCCCCACGCGGTAGTTGATCTCGATTTGTTTCTTCTCTACGCCAAGGGCGGCGATCTCCTCCTCGGTGAGGGGGACGGGCTTGCCGTTGGGACCAACGAAGCCGGTGCAGCCACGCACATTGCGCACCACAAACCAGCTGTCGTCCGACATGACCATCTTGACCAGCACATAGCCGGGGAAGATCTTGCGCTCCACCTCGCGGCTTTGCGTACCCTTAACCTCCACCACCGTCTCGGTGGGGACGCGCACCTCGCGGATCCAATCCTGCAGATGCCGGTTTTCCACGATCTTTTCCAGGTTTGTGGCTACCTTGTTCTCATAGCCGGAAAAGGTGTGCACCACATACCATTTTGCCTGCTCGTCCATTGCTCAGCCTCCTCAGATCAAAGGCTCAGCAGCAGCTTGATCAGGGCGCTGAGCCCCAGATCCACCACCAGGATGAGCACGGCGGTGACAGCGCACATCACCAGCACCACGCCGGTATTGCGCACCACAGAGCCGAAAGAAGGCCATACGATCTTCTTGCACTCACTCTTGGTATCGCGGAAATACTTCTTGATCCGCTCCGGAATAACGGGGTTTTTCTCCTCCGTATTCTTGGCACGGCCAACCAGATACAGCACAAGGCCCAGGATGGCCGCTACAACGGCAATCAGGAAAACCACCTTGCCGGTGCTCAGGTACTGCTGATCAAAGAAGATACCAACATACCCGCCAAAGCCGTTGGCGGAAATACCGGAAATGATCTGCGTCAGGTTGCTGAGGAAAAGGCCGAGGCTGACCACCGCGCCGGCGATCAGGAGTATAAATCCCCAAAGTAGCATATCGTTTTCCTCCCTTTCAGCCCCGGATCACTTGGTTTCCCGATGAGCGGTATGCTTGCGGCAGAACCGGCAATATTTGCTCATTTCCAGTCTGTCGGGGTCATTCTGCTTGTTCTTTGTCGTGTTGTAGTTGCGCTGCTTGCACTCGGTGCACGCCAGCGTGATCTTGACTCGCTTGCCATTTTTCATAACGGTACCTCCCGATAGCTTAAAAAGCCGGAAATTTGTGAACCTCCCTCAAGCCGGAACGGCTGACCGGGGGATGTGCCCAACGCCCCAAAAAACGGGCACAAAAAATAAACCCCCTACGAGGTAAAACTAAATATACCACAGTTGTGAATGTCCGTCAAGTGTTTTTTGGAAAAACCTCGCAAAAAAATCCGGCGGCGGCCGGCCCGCATCGCGCGGCGCCCCCTTCCCCTCCCACGCAGCACCGCCCGGATAACGCAAAGTATATATACCAATAATAGTATAAATAGTATAAATACCGTGCCGCACCCCCTCCGCAATCTCCTGCAGAAGCCGAATTAGCACTCTATCGCTGAGAGTGCTAATTTTTCATAATTTTGTAACAACTTTTCCCGCAAAAGGGGGTATACTGTGTAGCGGACGGTAAGGAATGCGTACCGTCGAAGGGAGGCATCCGCCATGAATGCACAAAAATTTACACAACGCTCACTGGAGGCGATCCAAGAGGCGCAGAGTCTGGCCATCCGCGGACAACAGATGCAGATCGAACCGGCACATCTGCTGCTGGCTCTGCTGCAACAGCAGCAGGGGCTGATCCCGCAGCTTCTCGGCAAGCTGGGGGTATCTGTTGACGGGCTGACCGAGGCCACCCGCCGGGCAGTGGAGGCACTGCCGCAGGTTTCCGGCCCCGGCCGCGAACCGGATAAGATCTATGTTTCCGGGGCAACCGACCGCACCCTGGCCGCCGCCGAAGAAACCGCTGCCAACATGAAAGATGAATATGTTTCGGTCGAGCATCTGTTCCTGGCGCTGCTGGAACACGGAGACAAGACCGTGCAGGAGCTGCTGTGGGACGCCGGCGTGCAGAAGAACGCCTTTTTGCAGGTACTGGCCACGGTGCGCGGCAACACCCGCGTGACCGACGACACGCCGGAGGACACCTACGATGCCCTGAAAAAGTACGGCGACGACCTGGTGGAGCGGGCCCGCTCCAAAAAGCAGGACCCCATCATCGGGCGGGACGAGGAGATCCGCAATGTGATCCGGATTTTGTCCCGCAAAAATAAGAACAACCCCGTGCTGATCGGTGAGCCCGGCGTCGGCAAAACAGCCATCGCCGAGGGTCTGGCACAGCGCATCGTTAAGGGCGATGTGCCGACCAGCCTGAAAAACAAAACCATCTTCTCGCTGGATATGGGCTCGCTGATCGCGGGCGCCAAATACCGCGGCGAATTCGAGGAGCGTCTGAAAGCCGTGCTGGCCGAGGTGAAAAAGAGCGAAGGGCGCATCATCCTGTTCATTGATGAGCTGCACACCATTGTGGGCGCGGGCAAAACGGAGGGCGCCATGGACGCCGGCAACCTGCTCAAGCCCATGCTGGCGCGCGGAGAACTGCACTGCATCGGCGCCACCACGCTGGATGAATACCGCCAGTACATCGAAAAGGACCCGGCACTGGAACGCCGCTTCCAGCCGGTCACGGTAGGGGAGCCGTCGGTGGAGGACACCGTGGCCATCCTGCGTGGCCTGAAAGAGCGCTATGAGGTGTACTACGGCGTAAAGATCACCGACCCGGCAATCATCGCCGCCGCCACCCTCTCCAGCCGCTATATCACCGGCCGTTTCCTGCCGGATAAGGCCATCGACCTGGTGGATGAGGCCTGCGCCATGATCCGCACCGAGATCGACAGTATGCCGACCGAGCTGGATGTGATCCGCCGCCGCATTATCCAGCATGAGATTGAAGAAGCTGCGCTGAAAAAGGAAACAGACAAGCTGAGTGCCGAGCGCCTGGCCGCCATCCAAAAGGAACTGGCGGACATGCGGGAGGAATTCAACAGCAAAAAGGCGCAGTGGGATAACGAAAAAGCCTCCATAGAAAAGGTGCAAAGCCTGAAGGAACAGCTGGAAAAGCTGAACGGCGAGATCGAACGCGCCGAGGAAAGCTACGACCTGAACAAGGCCGCCGAGCTGAAATACGGTCGCCTGCCGCAGCTGCAGAAGGAGCTGGCCGAGCAGGAGAAGCTGGCCGAATCCAGCCGCGGCGAAAACAGCCTGCTGCGCGATAAGGTGACCGAGGGCGAGATTGCCCGCATCGTTGAGCGCTGGACCGGCATCCCGGTGGCGCGCCTGATGGAGGGGGAACGCGAAAAGCTGCTGCACCTGGAGGAGATCCTGCACCGCCGTGTGATCGGGCAGGACGAAGCGGTGAAAAAGGTGAGCGAGGCCATCCTGCGCTCCCGCGCCGGCATCCAGGACCCCAACCGGCCAATCGGCTCCTTCCTGTTCCTCGGCCCCACCGGCGTCGGCAAGACCGAGCTGGCCAAGGCACTGGCCGAATGTCTGCTGGATGATGAGCGCAATATCGTACGCATTGATATGAGCGAGTATATGGAGAAGTACTCTGTGTCCCGCCTGATCGGTGCGCCTCCCGGCTATGTCGGCTATGAGGAGGGCGGCCAGCTGACCGAGGCCGTACGCCGCCGCCCGTACAGCGTGGTGCTGTTTGATGAGATCGAAAAGGCGCATCCGGATGTGTTCAACATCCTGCTGCAGGTGCTGGATGACGGCCGTATCACCGACAGCCAGGGCCGCACAGTGGATTTCCGCAATACAGTCATCATTCTGACCAGCAATATCGGTTCCTCCGCGCTGCTGGACGGCATCGGCCCGGATGGTGAGATCACCGCCGAGGCACGCGAAACCGTGATGGGGTTGCTGCGGCAGTCCTTCCGGCCGGAATTCCTGAACCGGCTGGACGAGATCGTATTCTACAAACCGCTGACCAAGGACGCCATCCGCCGCATCGTCGGCCTGCTGATCGACGGCCTGAACAAGCGCCTGGCCGAAAAGCAGCTGACCTGCACGCTGACCGACGCAGCCGTGGAGCACATTGTCGAAAACGGTTTCGATCCCCTGTATGGCGCCCGTCCGCTGCGCCGCTATATCCAGAGCGAGGTGGAAACGCGCCTGGCACAGGTCATCCTGCGGGACGACCCCGCCCCCGGCGCCACCCTGACCGTGGATGTGGCAAACGGCGAACTGACAGTGCACAGCTAAAAAAACACCCGGCTGCCCGCAGCCTTGCGGGCAGCCGGGTATTTTAGCGGCACGGCATCCCGACCGGTGTCTTGCCGAAAAACCGTTGTGCCCGGATTGCTTTGTCTAAACACAGCAAAAAGCAGCCGACCGGAAAATCCGGGCGGCTGCTTTGTTTTGGTGAAGTACTGCTCTCAGGCATTGGCCTTCTTGGCGAGGGCGGACTTTTTGCGCGCTGCATTGTTCTTGTGCAGCAGACCCTTGGCGACGGCCTGATCGATCTTCTTGGCGGCGGCGCGCAGCGCCTCCTCCTTGTTCTCGCCGGCGGCGATTGCCGCGTTGGCCTTCTTGATCTCCGTTTTCAGGGCAGAGCGCTCAGCCTTATTACGCGCCGTTTTGACCGCAATGACCTTCACACGCTTCTTAGCGGATTTAATGTTGGGCATGGTCACACCTCCTCTTGTTCGTATAAACAGATAAATCACGCACAAGATATATTATCATCTTTGCCCGGAAAATGCAACACCCAATTTTCAAAAAGCGCGCTTTTTTTGCGATTTCACAGCAAAACCGGGCAAAAGGCGTGCGCTTTTCGGGCAAAACAGGAGGGCTTTTGCATGAATAACCGCACCGATCTGGCCCTGGAGGCCGCCGCCGACAGCGCCGAGCTGGACGAAAACGACCTGCAGCAGCACCGCCACACCGCAGATGGGGTGACTGTGTGCCGCACAGTGGTTTGCTCCCGCCGGGCAGCCGAGCGGCTGCAAAAGCCTTGCGGACGGTATGTCACCGTGGAGCTGCCGCCGCTTTCCGACGACGAAAAGCAGCTCTGCACCCAGGCAGAACAGGTCAGCCGGGAACTGGCCGCCCTGCTGCCGGCCGCCGGCACCGTGCTGGTGGTCGGGCTGGGCAACCGCACCGTGACACCGGACACCCTGGGGCCAGCCACCGCCGATATGGTGCTGGCCACCCGCCATATCCGGGGGGAGTTTGCCCGCGCCGCGGGGCTGGACGACCTGCGCCCCACCGCCGTGCTGACCCCCGGCGTGCTGGGGCAGACCGGCACAGAAAGCTGCGAGATCGTGCGCGGCGTGTGCCGGGAGGTGGAGCCGGCGGCGGTGATCGTGATTGACGCGCTGGCGGCCCGCAGCCCGCAGCGGCTGGGCTGCACCGTGCAGCTGTGCGATACCGGTATTGCCCCCGGCTCCGGCGTCGGCAATGACCGCCGTCCGCTCAACCGCGAGGGGCTGGGCGTCCCGGTGATCGGCCTTGGTGTGCCCACGGTGGTGGACGCCGCCACCCTGGTGCAGGCCTACCAGCCGGCTCCGGAGCCGGCGGCGCCTACGGACGCTGCCGCCGCCATGATGGTCACCCCGCGGGAGATTGACCTGGTCATCAGCCGCGCCGCCCGGCTGCTGGCCATGGGCATCAACCGGGTGCTGCAACCGGCCTACTCCCCGCTGGAGCTGATCGCCATTGCCAAGGGGATATAGGGGCCGCAAAGCAAAAAATGCGCTTTTTCCCCGATTTTTTGTTTTTTCCCTTGACAAACTGCGGCGGATATGGTATATTCTCTATCGTTGATTTCCCGACCGGGAGATCCGCCATATAGGGGAGAGTTCCCGAGTGGTCAAAGGGGACAGACTGTAAATCTGCTGCTTCGGCTTCGATGGTTCGAATCCATCCTCTCCCACCAAAGTCAAATTATCCGAACATTGTCATCAATGGTGACGCGTTCGGATTTTTGATTTTTATGAGCGACTTAACTTAACATCATAGCACAAGGGGCAGAGAGTACAAACTCTCTGCCCCCTGTGTGTTTTAAGCCGTTTTATCGGCTCTTTGTGCCTTTAATTCGGCTTGTTCTGCCTTCCATTCATCAAACTCTTTTCTGCCTTGCTCGGTCTCAAAAAATGCTTGAATTTGCGGAAGGAAGTGCCGTGCGAGGATTTCCAATTCGTTTTTTGGAATATTACTTCTGTTCGCTGCCATATGGCAACACGGCTTTTATTTGTTGTCGGTCATTCCTCCTTTACATTTTCAGTTGCATATCGCCATCATCATGGCTGTCTTGAATTTGTTTTTTCTTTTGCCCGCGTTTGCGTTCACGGACAACTTTAGGTTTCGTTTTATCATTATTGTCCATTTCTCCTATCATCGCAATATCAGCTGCAAGATATAAAACATCGACGGCAATATTGCTCCAACCGCCGCCCATTTCAGCTTGAGCTTCCACGGTGTCAAATCCTTGGCTTTCAGCTCGTTCATCATTCGACATATTTCCGTGTGCAGCTGCTCTTTCAAAGAGTCCGTCTGCCTCGATAATTTGTCCTTGGTTGAATACTCTATCGAGTCCATCTTGTCTGTTGCTGCCTTGCGCATTTCCGTTAAGCACGGTCTTAGCGTCTGTACGATCAGATCCTCCAAATCCTGATGCGTCGGAAGTTCGGATATCAAATCCGTGTTTCTTACAATGCTGTTCCCAACTGTCGAAAAGTATTCCGCTATTTTGTTGTACTGTTCCAATGTCAGAAGCAGATACCGAGGCTGTATCGGTTCGGTTAATGTCGCTACCGTTTCCTCGGTTATCTGCTCTATTGGATTGTTGTTCTTTAGTTCGGTAATATCCATAAGCAAATAATTCCTCCATATTAGTTTTTAAATATTTGTCATCGAGTAATCGGTTATCCCGAAACCTCTGACCATCCGGTGTGGCATAGGTTATATACTTGTAACGGTCTATCCAATTCACACTGTATCCGAGTTTGTCCATCTGCTCGATAAATTGTTTTTTACTTCGGCTTGTTGCTACCGCATAATCTATTGCATTTGTCAGCCTCAGCTTTTTACTGTTACCGCGCAATGCGGTGCGGTATTCTCGCTGATTGATAGATTTCTGTTTAGGCTTCTGATATGGTGTTAACACCTCTAACCCAAACCGCTGACAGATAGCATCTGACTTATGCCGCAGTTCCTCCAATTCCTTTTCGCCTATTTGGATTTTATATCCCGTTTCACAGTTTACCGAGTTGACAACGAAATGATTATGCCGGTGGTCACGGTCAATATGAGTTGCCACAATCACCTCAAATCCATCAAACAGTTTTGCCGTTTCCAAGCCTATGCGGTGTATCTGTTCGGGTGTAGCATTGCAATCGGGTTTAAAGGATTGCACATACTGTTTGAAAAACACGCCCTTTGCTTTGCCGTATTGATGCTTGGTAGCCATAAACTCCTGATATGCCGATTCGGGAACGCAGTGCTGACCGCTTACAAGCTTTATTCCGTCTATAACGGTCTTCTTGTCTTGCATAACATAATCAAGCACTCGCTTCATCGCCGTGGCGGTCTGCGTCTTTTCGGGGATTGCCGTAAAGGTTGCCATCAACCACACCTCCCGACTATATCATTGAGCGTGGCAAGCACCTCGGCATAGTGCCGTTTTAACTCCTGCAAATCGGGACATACGATTTTGCCCATATTGCAGAGCGTTGTTAACTGATTGATATTTCTGCCGATTGCTTTCTGTTCCTTCAGCACATCCGAAAGACCGTTTATAACAGTTATGGGTTTATTCATTGCCGCTGCCGTTACAAACTCGGTAAGTTCATATTCACTTTTTCTGCTTTTTTCTTGATTGCCGCATAGTCGCTCTCACGAAAACGCATAGCAACCATTTTTGTCTTGTTGGTTTTAGTTATCCTCTCTTTCTGCGGCAGCTGTACTACCGCCGTTTATTCCCCGATGTCGTATTATTTGGGGTTCGGGGTTCACCCCGACAAGCTGTTTGTAAAGCGGCGGCCGTAAGGCTGCTGTATATACAAACAATATGCTTGCCTATCCCTTCGGGATAGATAGTATATGGCTGATCCATATTTTATCGTCAGCTCCTTTCAACCGATATGTAATAAAAATCCCTGCGAGAAAACTGTATGGTTATTTCTTGACAGTATCCGCGCAGGGATTGCGTTTTAATTATGCTTTTGTCAAGGAACATACCGGCAGAGATAAAAATAAGCCTTGCGCAGTTATATGAATTTAAATATGTACTGCGCCAAGACTTTATATAATCTGTTTGATTGTGTATTTATTTTACCGGACTTTAAAAGTTTTGTCAAGGCCTCTGTTTCATGAATTGTTAAACCGATTATTTTCGCAATATATAAAATTTAAAATTAGATAAAAATATTTTTCAATCAGATAAAATTTCATTGTTGTGTGAGCTTTTATAATATGTTAAAATGATTTCGGTAAGGTGGGGAAAGTATGCAGCACATAACGGTAGGCAGGAAATATAACGAAAGCAAGGTCGCAAAAATTGAGTGCACCCAAAATGACCGACTTCAAAACATTGATATAAAAGGTAAATGCTTTTTGCTGATCATTCTGACTGCCGGTAAGTTGGAATTTAAAGTAAAAAACGAGCAGTTTTGCGCTGCGGCACCGGCGTTTATCTGCTTTAATGAAACGCAAAATCCTGTTCTGATTTCAAAGCGAAAAGCGCAGTATACCTGTATTTACTTTCATCCCGAATTTTTGAATGTGAATATTTCCTTTGAACTATTGCGAAAAAAAGATTACGGCGATATTGCATCAACGCACGATTTATTTTTGTTAAAGCCGTTTACCGATAAGGCTTATGTTGTACCCATAGCCGAGGCTCAGCTTGAAAAAATAACGCAGGCGGCAAGGGATATGCAAGAGGAACTTCAAAATCAGCGGGATTGGTATTGGTCTTGCCGAGGGCGCTCGTATTTTATGGAAATAATTATTGCATTAGAGCGTATGTACGGGCTGATTGGGTACGGTGTAACTCACCAAAAATCGGACAATACGCCAATTATCAAAAACGCAAAGCTGCGCGACGCGGTGCTGTATATTGAAAGCCAATTTGATGAAAGCATTACTCTGCCTGATATAGCCAAAGCCGCCGGAATGAACCACACAACGCTTACGGCGCTGATGAAAGATGAACTCGGCTGCACGGCAGTAGAGTACCTTATGAAATACCGCATAACCGTTGCAAAAAAGCAACTTGAATTTACAAGCGTGCCGATTAAAGATATTGCAAATTTGACAGGCTTTAAAACCGTGCA
>DJRT01000012.1 GCA_002437905.1 Ruminococcaceae bacterium UBA6353
CTCTGCGCACCGGTGGTGTCGCCGGCGGCCAGGCGTTCCCGCGCCTGCTGCTTGGCTGCCAGCCGGAACATGCCTTCGCCCATTTCCCGGTGCACCAGCTTCTCCAGTTTGGCATAGTCCTTGCTGCCCTCGATGGCGTGGGTCAGCTCATGCTTCAGCACAAAGTCCACCGCTTCGTCCGTCGTCAGCGCCGCATTCACCAGCACGGTATCCGTCCCGGCATCATACATGCCGGCCACCTGTGCATGGTTTGTGCTTTTTTGCATATACTGGGTATTGACACCCGCGCCGTTTTGTGGTATCGTGGTGTCAGAAACCGATGCACCCAGGGCCTTTGAGCCCCTAACGGAGAGACTTTCTCTGAATGGTGCGTCGGTTTTTTGCATTCTGCCAATGTTATACACGGTGGCAATATCGTCGTTCATTCCCACCGAGAAGGTCACACGGTAGTATTTTCCGTCCGCATCTTCAAAGAAAGCTACTGGATAGGCAAATCCGTCCTTGGCAAAGCTGTGGTTTTTGGCATCAGCCTGTTTTTGAATATTTCCGTTGCGGTCTTTTCTGAACCGGGCGGTTTCTGCCAGCTCGTCAATATGAGAAAGCGCCTGCAGTTTGACATAGTATTGACCATCGGCTAAATACTTTTGTTTACCGCCGATTTGTACATGCCTATCTGTCCCTTTCCATAGAGTTTCATTTTTTGTAATGGTCAGCCGGTCGCCTTGCGCAGTGTCCACCGTCAAGCTTCCATTTTTCAGCAGCACATCGTTGAAAAACTGCGTCACCTGCTTGCGCCATTGCTTGGCATCTTCACCTGACAGCACATTCCGGTCAGAGGTTACATAGGTCTTGCCGTCCTCGGTGGTCACAATGCTGTACTGCCCGCCGTCCGTTGCCGTCTCCTCGGCAAAGCCAGCAAAGCCGGCAAAGAAGCGCACCCGCCGCCCGAAGCGTACGGCCACCGCTGCCACATCGGCGGCGGTGTTTTCGTCTGCGCCGGCTTCCTCGGCGCTGCGCATCACCTCGGCCTCTATGCGCCGCTTTTGCTTCGCCTCGTCGGTGGCTGTCTCCGCCAGCATCCGCCCAATGGCTGCGGCCGATGGTGCCTTGCCGGTCTTTTCGACCTGCTCCGCCATGCGCTGCGCGGCAATATAGGCATCCGTGCCGCGGGCGTTTTCCGCCAGTCCGATGGCCAGCGCCTGCTGCACCTTCTCGGCATCGGTGGTGTATTCCTGCCCCAGCTGCACATAGGCAGCCTGCTGCGCCATCTTGCCGGCCAGCGTCTGCGCACCGCCCAGCACGCCGCCCACCAGCGCACCGCCCAGGAATTCCTCGCCTGCACGGGCGGGGTTGACCACGGCCGTGTCGTCGCTCAGGCTGAAAAGCTCGTTATCCACCCACTCGTTCCATTCCCATTCGCGGTCATAGGTGATCTTCTTGGCCAGCTGCTCAATGACGCCCTGGATCACTTCCTCCTTGCCCTCGTCCAGCAGCCCCTTCAGCCAGGTGCGTATGGTGGGCAGGCTGCGCGGGATTTGTTCCACACCGCCGCTGATTTCCACCACCGCACCGGCAAAGCCGTTCATCAGTGCCATGGCCTGCGCTTCGCCCTCGTTGGCGCCCTCGCTCAGTGCCTCGGTGTAGCTGCTGCCGTACATGGGGATGGCGCTGGTCCAGAATAGCGGGTTGCGCAGCAGTCCGGCAATCCCCTTGCCGCCGCCCAGCGCCTTCACCCCCGGCATCATGGATAGCACCATGCTCGGTGTGCTGTAGCCGGTGCCGCGGGCGATCATGCCGCCGTATTTCTGCATCCCCGGCGATAGGCTCTTGCCGGCCTGCGCCACACCGTCCTCCAGCAGCCGCTTTGTCCGCCGGCTGTTCTCAATGTAGGGGTAGTACAGCTTTTGGCCGTTCACCTCATCCGGTGTCGCCGCGTCATAGGCGCTCACCAGGCCGCTGCTCCAGTCGGTCAGGCCGCCGGCGTAGCTGCCCAGCAGGTATTGTGCCGTGCGCTCCCCCTCGGTCATGTTCTTTATGCCCGTGCGCTGCCGCTCGGCGGCCTGCTGCTCCCGCTGTTCGCCCATCACCTGCAGCTCTCCCTCCTGGGTGTCCAGCAGGGCCAGCTGCTTTTGCAGGGCGGTTATTTGCTGCTGCAGCTTCGCCGGCGTCTCGAATGCGTCCTGTCGTTCGCCCCACCGTTCGGCGGCCTCCTCCCGGCTGGTGATGGCCAGCGGCTGGCTGTCGCGCCACTTCGCCATCTTGGCGGTCAGCGCGGCAATTTCGCTTTGCAGCGCCTCCCGCTTTTGCTTCGTCAGTTCGGCGGCCGTGTGCTGCATGGCCGTCTGTGCCACCGCCTCCGGGCTGGTGGTGCCCAGGCCCCGGCTTTTCGCCAGCAGCGCCTTCAGCGTGGCCGTGTCCGGCCCGCTCTCCGCATTCGGGGTGTATAGGTCTATGCCCGCGCCCTGCCCGCTCACCGCGTACCCGCTGGTGTTCATCAGGCTGGTCCGCTGGCCGGTGGCTGCGCTCACCCGCTGGATGGCCTCGCGGGATACGCCGGTTTTGGCAGCCTCTGCCGCACTCCGGGCTTTCGAGGCACCCTGTTCCATTGGCCTTACCGGCTTTAGAACGATATCTTCTTCGTTCGCCTGTACTTTGTCCAGCGCTTTCTTACTTACCATCGTCCACCCTCCGTGTGCCTCTTTACCCGTTCACCTGCAGTCCGGCTGCTCGGCAGGCAGCATAGTATTGCTGGTCATTTTTTAATAGGCCGCTGCTGGCCAGCTTGTTGATCTGTTCCTTGGTGCTTTTGCTCCCCGCGCCGTATTTTGCCGCTATAGCGTTGCCGGCAGCTACCGCCCGCATATAGGCCTGCTCCGTGCTGCTGGCTGCTTTGTAGGTTTCATCCTTTTTCAAAACATCGTCACGGATCAGCTGATACATGATACTGGCAGTTCCACCTTTTACGCCCCTTGTAGTTTCCGATTGTACGGCGTTTATGGCTCTTTTCAATATCGGAACATTTTTCCACAGATTTTTGGTGCCGATGTATTCCTGCGCGGCCATCTCGGACAGCTGCTCTGTGGCATCGGTCCCCTCTACGGCCGCCTTGGCCGCCACCGCCGCCCGTGCGCTGCTGTAGCCCTTACTTTTGGCGTTGCTGTAGGCGTTGTAGTAGGCGTTCTGCTGCTCATCGCTGCCGGGGTAGCGCGCATAGGCCTCCGCCCATGCATCGTCTGCACCGTATGCCGTATTGCTGTTGGTCATCAGCGCCTGCGCGTATTTTCCGCGGGCGGCACTGTTGTCCTTGGCCGCTTCCAGGGCGGCGGCCTGCGCTTTCGCTGCGGCCTCCAGCTGTGCCGCCTGGATCTTGGCGGCCGCCTCCTGCTCGGCGGCGTATTCGGTGCTGGCGCTGCTGCGGGCGCTGGTATCCAGGTTCTGCAGCGCCTGCTGGTACCAGCTGTCCGTGGCGTTGCGGGCGGTCAGCTCCTGCTCGGTTTTCTGCTGTGCCGCCTTGGCCAGTATCTCGTCTATCGCGCTTTGCAGCTTCGTCACCTTTTCCTGGGTGCTTTTGCGCACACCGGCATCCGCATTGCCCCGCATCACGCTCAGCGCCGTTTGCTGGGTGCGGTTCAGTCCGCTGTCTGTCAGTCCGGCGTTGGCCATGCTTTCCTGCAGCTGCCGGCGCTGCACCAGCTCATCCAGCGCGTTCAGATCCAGCTGCTCCCGTTCCTGCTTCGGCGCCTCGGTGATCTGCTGCCGGTAGGGGTTCGCCGCCGTCTCGGCGTTCTGGTCGATCACCTCGCCCAGCCGTGCCAGGGTTTCGGCATCCTGGCTGCGCCGTTCGCCCAGCAGGCTGTCCACCCGGCTCTTGCCCTCGGTATAGTATTTTTGGTATAGCTCGTCCTGTCGCGCCATTACCGCATCACTCCCTGGATTTGATAATTCAGTACCACCCCGTCAATGGCCATCGCGCCGTCGCTCTCAAACCGCAGCCCGAAGCATTGCGCCAGATTGATATTGGGTGTCAGCCGCCGCAGTACCATGTAGCCGGCGTCGTATTCCGCCGCGCCGCCCGTGCATTCGGCGCGGTAGATGTCCTCATAGGTGCCGCGCTCGGTCACATAGTCCACCCGCACCCGCGTTCCCTCCGTATTGCCCAGGCCGAAGTACAGCTCCTTCACCGCCTTGCGCCGTTCCGGCCGGCCGAAGTTCCACACCTTCGTGGCAAAGTGGCTGTGGATTTTCGCCCCGTTGTCGGTGTTTCCGTGCAGCGTGCATACAATCCAGCCCGTGGGGCCGCCGGATTGCACCTCCTGCGCCAGCAGCCGGATGTTCTCGCCGTCGGATACCATCCCCGCCCAGGTGTGCTCTGTCGGCGCCGGCAGCGTCCAGGTGTACCATGGCAGCAGCCGCGTGGCCTTTTTCTCGCTGCTGTAGTAGGCGTAGCTCTGGAAGGCGCTGTTGCCTGCATCCAGCAGGTACAGGGTGTTGCCCGCCAGCAGGGTGTAGTAGCCGTTGTATTCGCCCGCCTGTGCCGCTTTCAGCTGTTCTGCCGGCTGCTCCTCCAGCCGCCGGCGGATCATGGCGGTGATGTCCCGTACATTCCGCTCACTCCACTGGTTCACGCTCGGCATCATGTAGATGTGCGCGTCACTCGTTGCCCATACCAGCTTGTTGTTCACCAGCCGTACGCTCATCGGGCAGTCACAGCCGATGGAGGAGTGCAGCGGCGTAATGGGGAAGGTCGCCGCCGCCGCGGCCACATCCGTCACCCGCCCGCTGGTCACATCCTCCTTTGTGTAGCTTTGCCCCGCCACATACTGCGCACTGTATATTTCGTGCTCCTTGTAGATCACCAGCAGGTCCCCCTGCTTGCCGAAGGCGGTCACCGCCTGGTCGCCGCCGCCGATGTAGGCATAGTTGTTTTCCGGGAAGTACAGCGGATTGTTTACATCGCTCCAGTGCATCAGGTTCGGGTACTCCGGGTTGCCGCATACGAAAAGGCGCGTACCGCCCGCCACACCGCTGCGGTCGCCGCCAAACCAGGTGTTCTGCGTCATGCGGCAGATCTTCTCCCGGTCGCCGGCATTGGTTTTCCACGCAGTCACCGTCAGGTTGTTGGATCGCACATAGGGCACGGCGAAAATTTCCTGTTTTCCGTTCTTTGTGGCGCCGGCAACAACCTGTATCTGCCCAACGCCGTGCAGGACCATCATCTGTACATAGGCGTCCGTGTAGCCGCTCTCGGTCAGCCCGATCTCCGCCGGCGTTACCGGCAGCTGATCACTCAGCATGAGGCCCCCGGCCGATTTCGTTGTCGCCTCATAGGTGACGGTGCTGACCGTCCCCGTGCTGCTTTTCAGCTGCAGCTCAATGCGGTACATCTTTTTGTCGGTATATTCGCTGTCCAGCTCCTTTTGCGGCAGCTGGAAATACTGGCTTTCCCCATCGGTCGAAAAGGTGCATTTGAATGCGCCGGTCAGCAGGTTGTACCCCTCGTACAGCACGCCGTTCAGCCCGCCGTCCGCTTCCTTGGTCATTTTCTCCACGCCCTTGCCGTTCACCAGCACCGTGGGGATATAGGGCTGCACCTCCGCCAGCTGCCCGTTTTCGCCCTCCTGCAGGATCGTCCCGCCCCCCAGGAAGAAGTAGTACCCCGTGCCGGCGTTCTTTGCTGCCTTCACGCCCATGCAGCTGGGCGCCTCCTCGTTCACCGTCGGCACATCGTGCTTTTCCCCCAGCAGCTGCAGCCCGTTGTCCAGCCCCAGGCTGTAGCCGTAGAAGCTGCACTTTTCCGGCGCGGCCGGCTGCGTGCGCACAGCACCGATCACCTGCTCCCGCTCGGTCACCGCATTGGCCGCGTAGAAGTGGGCCGTCCGTCCCATGGCACCGGCCGGCAGCTCACCGGCCGCCTTTTGCTCCAGTCCCGGCCGGGTGCGCAGGGCACCCCGGTGCCACCATACATTGGCGGCATCGGTCAGCTGGTTGTCCTGCACCGCCTGCGGCGGGTCGGATAGGTTCAGCCCGCCGTTCAGCTGCGGCACCTCTATCCGGTAGTGGGGGTTTCCCCGCATGGCTGGAAATCGCATGCTTTTTCCTCCTTACTGTTCGCTCATGGCCAGCGCCTCGGCCTGCTGCTCCGGTGTCAGGGCGTCATAGGCGGCCTGGTATTCCTCCGGCAGTGCTGCCACCGCGTCGGCCGGCTCCGGCTGTGTTGCCGGCTGCTGCGCCTGCATGGCTGCCTGCTCCAGCTTCTGCTGCGTCTCGCGGATCAGCCCCTGCTTGTCGGGGATAATGCCGTTCGGCACCCGCTTCAGGTATTGCAGGGCATCCAGCAGCCCCGCCTGCAGCAGGTTGTCCAGCGTGGCAATGGTCTGGCTTTCGCTCCACACGCCCGCGGCGCCCACATCCACGCGGGTGTTGATCAGCAGATCCCGGCATTGCTCCCCGTCAAAGGGCATATACCAGTCGCCGCTCTGGTCGCTGATGCGCAGCTGTCGCTTGCCGTACATCGTCACCCAGTATTCCGCCCATACCCGCGCCACATCCTCCACAAAGCTGTAAAAGCGGTTTTGCAGCATCTGCATGGGCATGGTGGCGGCGTCCCGCACCGCAATGATGGCGCTGGTGTTCTCCGGCCGCATGTTGCCCAGCGCCGCATCGTTTGCCCCGCTCTGGCTCAGGGTGTTTTGGATCAGGTTGTCGATCAGGCTGTGGAATTGCGGGCTGAAATCCGGCGGCCGGCTGTACCGGATGGCCGTGTCCGCCGCACCGCTGTCCCCGGCGTACAGATCCACAATCTGGCCGGGATCGTTGGTGATCGGCCCCGGCACAATGTCCCGGTTCACGGTCATAATCGGCATACCGGTGGTCATCACTGCCCATGCCGCCGCCGTGTTCGCCCGGTTTATGGCGATCTGGTTCGGGATCAGGTTGGTGATTTCGCTGTCGCCGTAGGCGCAGCTTGCCCGCTGCTCCCACCGCATCACCGCCAGTGGGTACAGCCGCAGCTTTAGGTCCCATGGGCGGCGCACCGTGGCCTTGCCGCAGGTCACCACCGCCATCACGCGGTAGTCCTGCCCTTCATCGTCCCACTGCTTGTACAGCTTGGTGATGCACACCGCTTTTCCGGCCTCTGCCGGCTCGTTTTCGCTGCGGTCGCCCGCCTCATAGCCCTTGTCGCTTTCCGGCACCACCGCGTCTATTTCGGCCTGCGGGCGGCGCTGCCGGCGCATTTCCCGCCGGATGTCCTCCACCCGGCGCCGCCGTGTCAGCAGGATGTAGGGCTGATCCTGGATTTCCTCGCTGTTCGGGTCGCCGAAATAGACATTCTCAATCGGCAGCACCTCGCAGGCAATGTCGCCGGTGATCGGCATTTCCCGCCGCTCGTCGGCGTACAGCCCGGTTTTCGTTCGTTCGTCCCAGTATGTATACAGTACGCCGGTGCCGGTAATGTAGGCATTGCGCAGCACCGCCGTTTTCTTGTCGTCAAATTTCAGTCGTTCCGCCGTCGTGCGGAAATAGTCGCTCAGCGCCCCCATGATCAGGTTTATGCGGTCGCTCTCACTCATTGCCGCCAGCCGGCTTTCCGCCGCCGCGGCATCCTGCGTCAGCAGCTCCCGCTCCTGCTCTATGGTGTGGCGGCTTGCCTCGGTAAAGGGCACGCCGTCCGCCGAATAGCTCACGGCAATGGAGGCACTGCCCACCACCGCCATCTTGTAGTCGCCTATGCGCTTGATCACATTGTGCTGCAGCAGCGGCCGGTCACCGCATTTCGCCCCGTGCCACTGGTCCCCGCAGAAAAAGCGTTCATTCTTCTTTGCCTGGGCATATAGGCCGCTCTGTCCCAGCCCGGCTTTGAAGTTGATCCCCCGGTGGTATTCCTCTGCAATCTGCTCCGGATCGCTCCATTTTCGTTCCATCGTTGCCCTCCTCATTCCACCGGCCACGGGAGGGCATCCGCCATCCGGCTGCCCGGACGGCGGATGCTGCTCCGCTTTTGGTTGTATATGGCGGCCATCAGCTGCTGGTTGTCGCCGTCGCCCTCGCTTTGCGCCAGCAGCATGGCCAGCCCGTAGGGCATCACCGCCATGGCGGTGTGGTCGCACACGGGCAGGGTGTCCTCCAGGCGCGTCATGCGCTGCAGCTGCTTGCCTTCAATCGGCATCACATCCGCCAGCAGGGTATTCACCAGCATCAGCCCGCGGTGCCACTGCTCCGCCGTCTGGCTGCGGTCGATCTCCCCGCGCGGATCGGTATAGTTGATCAGCTGCATGGCCTGCAGCATCAGCTCCTCGCCCGTCATGCGTCATTCCCTCCTCAGGCCTCGATGTAGGCCCACACCTGCTTCTTCTCCGACTTCTTCGTGAAGTAGTCGTAGTAGATGCGGTAGTCGATCTGCCACGCGTCGGCGTGCTGGTTCTGCTCCGGGGTGAAGATGCGCACCTTCTCGGTTTTCTTCACAAGCCCGCCCAGGGTCTTCGGGCACAGGATCAGCCCCACGCTCTTGGCGCCGCTTGCCGGCACAAAGCCGCCGGGCTTCTGGTTCACACCACCGTCGGTGGCGCTGGTGTCGGTCGTGCCGTCATAGAAGGTGAAGGCGCTCTTCATGCGTGCCGCGCTCACCGGCAGGATGGCGCAGCCGTCAATGCTGCGCACCCGCATGTTGATGTCCCCCTTGGCAAAGTCGCTCTGGATGATCGACCGGGTAAAGGCCGTCGAGCTGTTCAGCGCCGCCAGGAAGGTCGGGCTGACGAATGCCACCAGCTCCTGCTCACCAAAGCCGCAGGCCTCCTGCACGCTCATCAGTGCCTTCTGGAACATGGTGTAGCAGTCCGCCGCCAGTGTGCTGCTGGTGCCGATGCTCACCGTCTGGCTGTTGGTCTTCGCCAGTGCCGCCAGCTTGGACAACACATAGGCGTCCACCTCCGGCACCACCTTCGTGCGCACAAACTCGCCGGATACCTGCCCGGCCAGGTTGGCAATGCCGACCTCGTCGTTGTCCATGCGGTCCAGCTGGAATTTGCGGCCGCGGTCCATCGCCAGCGTGTAGGTCGTGCGGTTCACCGTCAGCCCGCCCTGCACATAGCCGTTGTCACGGTCGTAGTCCCCCAGGCCATCCTGGTCCATGTCGGGGATGCTCACCGTCTTGGCCCCCACAAATTTGGCGCCCAGCGCGTTGTCGGCAAAGAAGCCGGTTACCGCCTTCTGTACCACCGCCTTGTCCAGCGCCTCAGTCATGTTGGTTGCCATCTGCAATGTATTGATCGCCATCGTTTATCACTCCTTTTCATTTTCCGGCGCTTATTTGCCTGCGCCGGTCTCCTTGTCGGCCGATTTTCCGGCCGGCTTTTCCTTGGCCTTTTTGTCCGCCGGTTTTTCTCCGGCCTCCTTCCAGCCCAGGTCCAGCAGGCGGTCACGCGCCCGCTCGTCGTTCACCAGGCGGTAGGCGTTGCCTGCCGCATTGTGCATCACGCACTGCATGGGTCATTCCTCCTTTTCATTTTCCACGCAGCCCGGCCTTCATGCCGCGCGCCAGCGCGTCCATAAAGGGGTTGGGGCTTTGTTCCGGTGCCGTGTCCCGCTGGCTGCCGGCGGTGCTTTCCGCTGCACTGGCCGCTGCCGCCTTGGCGGCGTTCACCTTTTTGGCCTCGGCGCGGTCGTAGCGCAGGTACGCGTCCAGCAGGCTGCGCCCGTTTTTCTGCGCATCGGCGTATACGCTCTGCGGCACATCCCGCGCGGCTTTTACCCGCTCCGGGAATTCGTCCATCAGCTCCTGCAGCTCACCGGCCAGCTTCTCCTGCCGTGCGGCCTTGGCATCCTCAGCACTTTTGGCCGCCTCCTGCTGCCGGGTGGCATAGGCGGCGTCCTTTTCTTTCATTTCCGCATCCAGCAGCCGGCGTGCCACAGCCTCGTTGCCGCCGCATTCCTCCAGCAGCCCCGCATATACCTGTTCACGGTAGCTTTGCTCCAGGTCACCGATCAGCTGCTGCAGCGTTTTGTCGTTGTCCGCTGCCAGCCGGTTCAGCCTCTGCAGCTGCGCATCCTGCTGCAGTCCCAGCTGCGCATAGCGTGTGGCTTCCTCCAGCGTCAGTTCACGGTCTTCGTGGTTGTAGCGCACCGGTATGGTCACCGGTGCCGGCTCTGTTTCCGGCTCCTGCGGCTCGGCTGGCGGCGGTGTGGTGCCCTCTCCGTCCGGCTCGGCCGTGTTTTCCGGTTCATTGTCTGCCAGTTGTCTGGCATTTTGCTCCTCCGCCCCGGCGGCGGTTTCCTCCGGCTGCGTCTGCGGCGTGGTGGCCGCTTCCTCTGCCGGCTGGTTGGTCTGTAGGGTTTCTTCCATTGTCGCTTCCTCCTTCGGCAGCATGGTGAGCTGCCTTGTCAGATCTGGATTTCCGCCTGCTCATCCCCGGTGTAGCGCCAGAAGTTTTCCAGCTCCTTTTCCCGGCGCAGGCGTCGGCGGCGTTCGTCCGCCGTCTCGGTCGGCATCTGCTTCCCGGCGGTGGGTTCACGCGCCCGCCGGTGCAGCAGCTCCTGCAGCCATTTCCGCATACCCTTTCGCTCCTTTCTCATCCATTCCACCCGCCGGAGAAATCCCCGGCGTTCAGCCCCGCCCGGCTCGGCCGCGCCTCCTTCGGCGGCTCCGTCCCCGGCCGGAAGGTCTTTATATCCTCCATCGCATAGCGCAGTGCATCCATCAGGTGATTATTTCTGTCCTCCGGCTTATTTTGCCGGTGCCCCACTTTGTCTACCTCCCAGCAGTAGGCGGCGATCTCCGTGGCCGTGTTGCGGCACAGCGGGTGTATCGTGATCCGGTATTCCTGCAGCCGCGCAATGCCGTTGCGCACGCTGTCTGCTCCCTTGGCCGCCGGGGCAATGCGCAGTATCCCCAGCCGCCGCAGCTCCTCGTTGCTTTTCGGCTCGGCGCTGTCTGCCCGGATGCGCTCCTTTTGGTAGTGCTTCGCCTGGATCATCCGGGCAATGTCGCCGTTCAGCATTCCCACTGCATAGTGCTCATCATAGATGTACAGCCGCTTTTCCACCGGGTTCACCGCCGCGGCGATGAAGGCCGTCGGATCGTTTGTGTAGCCATAGTCCAGCCCGAAGATGTGCCGCCATTGCCACGGCTTTTCCGCCGTAATGGCTTTCAGATCAAAGCCGGCAACCTCCCAGTTTTCGAACACCAGCCCCTCGGCCACACCCCAGTTGCCCAGGCCGGCCACAGCGTACTGCCGCGGGGCGTTCAGCCGCATCTGCTCATATATCGCCCGGTCGGTGGCGTCCAGGAATTCATTGCACAGGTAGTTGGTGGTCATCGCCAGCGTGTCCGGCTGCGGGTGATCAAAGAAGCGGCTCTTCAGCCAGTGCCCCTCATTCCAGGGATTGAAGGTGATCGTTGTCTGCTTGAACAGCGGCTCCGGCAGCTGGCCGCGCGGCACAGACAGATCCAGCTTGTCAAAGTCGGCCTCCCGCTCGATCTCGTAGGCTTCTTCGAGCCACACCCAGCATAGATACCCCACCGGCACCGTGATGCCCGCCAGCTTCTGCCAGTCGTCAAAGCCCCGGAACAGGATCTTTTGCCCCGTCGGCTTGTAGATCATCTCCAGCGGCGTTTTCGTGAGCCTCCACAGGTGGCCCACCCCCAATTTATCCACAGCCCATTGCAGGCTGGCCAGGGTGCTGTTGCGGTGGGTGTCCATCACCTTTCGCACCACCAGCAGGTTCGCGCCGGGATACTTCATCAGGTGCAGGATGTACCACAGCGCCGCGGTGGTGCTTTTTTTGCTGGCCTTGCCGCCCTTTACCACCCGGTAGCGCTTGCGGCAGTTCCAGAAGGCGTTGTAGCCCGCTCCAATCACCTGCTGCAGGGATGTATATTTATTCATTTCCGTCCCCCGGCGGCCCATCCTCCGCCGGAATATCCTCCACGAATACCGGCAGCGCGTATTCCGCCGGCTTTTCGGTGCCGATGCCCACCATCTTGCCCAGCAGCTCCAGGCATTTGCAGGCTCCCTTGCTGTCCAGCTGGTATTCGCCGGTTTCCACCATCTCATGCCGGGTGTAGTCCCAGGCCGTCACCGGGGTGGCAGCCTTGCACTTTTTCAGCAGATCCAGCGTTTCCGCCATCACAAAGTCCGCATCTACACACAGCCGCTTGCTGCGCTCCTTTTGCAGCTCCCGGATGGCCGCCAGGATCTCCGGCCGGTGCAGCAGCCCGCTTGCCTTTTTGGCGGCGCTTTTTTCGGGGTATCCGGCGCGGATGGCCGCCTGTGTGCCATTGTAGTCGAGGATATACTGCTCACAGAAATGGCGCTCTTTCGCCCGCATTTCCGCGCTGTTTTCCACCGTATTGGCCACTGTTTGCACCTCCCGCCCGCGCGTTTTGTCGCGCGTTCCTTTCTTGCGCGCGCACTGTCGGTCGCGCGTGCGCGCTTTTTCTGTCGGGCTTTCGCGTGCGCACGGCCGTCTTCCCTTTTCTTCCTTCCCCCCCCCCCCCCCCGCCGGTGTCTGCTATGCCGGCATATCCAGCGTAGCACATTCCCGCGGGACATTTGGGACAACTTTTCTTTTTTCGGGGTTTTTCCTGCACAAAAACGGCAGAGACGCTGAAAAAGCGTCTCTGCCGTTCTTTTTGTATGTTTCCATTCGCGCCCCGCATGGGGCGATGGCTCCCTCACAGAGCCTTTTTATGTATGTGCCGGTATACCGCTTTCTTTGCTGCCGCTTCGCTGATGCCGAGGGCAGCCGCTACCTGCTCCCAGCTTTCCCCGTTGCGGAAGCGGCGCTCAAACATCTGCCGCAGCCGGCTGTCGCCGATGCCGGCAATGTACGCTTCCAGCCGCACGCTTTCCCGCGCCGCCGCACGCCGGCGCCGCTCCAGCCTTTCCCGCAGGCGGGCCTCTCCCTCGCCGCCTGCCTCCTCCTGCAGGCGCCGCTCCAGCACTGCCACCTCCCGGCGCAGATAGTATAGCTGGCTCAGCTCCTGCAGCGTCGTCTGCCCTCCCCCTTTCGCGGGCTCTTTCACACGCTCAGTCCTCCTCCTGCTCGTCCATCGTGCGCCGCAGGCGCATGGTCAGCGCCTCCAGCTCGTTCATCCAGTCGCTGCGCAGGCACTTGATCGGTGCCACCAGTGCCAGCAGACGGGCACCGTCCTTCACGGCCAGCATCAGCGCACCGCCCGGCATCACCCGCTCAAAGTAGCCCAGCATGCGGGCATCCTCCGCCGGCTTCAGGTATTTGCGCTGGAAGAATATTTCCCCTCGCTGCGTGGCAAAGCACAGCGTGCCGATCCCTGCCGGATCCAGCTGGATGCTCTCCGGCTCTATGGCATTATCGGTGATATGGACATCCGCGCAGATCAGCCCCTCCGGCAGCACCCCGCAATCGACGATCTCCACCCCGGCACCGATATCGTACGCCGCCCGCAGCATATCCGGGCTCATCTGCGGCAGCCCCTCCATGGCGTACAGCACGCCGCCGCTGCCGATCCATTGGCGCACTGTGGCCCCCTCATCGGGTGCCGTGTACAGGTTGATCCGCTTTTCCTTTGCCAGCAGCTCTATGGCCTTTTTCAGCTTCATGCGCTTTCCTCCTCTGTCAAAATGTAGCTTTTGCCGATCTGCGCCCGGAAGTCGTCCACCGACCAGCCGTATGCCCGCATGGCGGCCAGCTGCCCGGCGCCCTGCAGCTCCTCCCGCGTGGCACGGCAGTTGTGCACCGCCTCCCGGCCGGTGCGGTGGCACTCGGCACACAGGCTCACCCACAGCCCCAGCTCCTTGCTGCGCTGGCGGGCCGCCCCGCCGTATAGCTCGTGCCGCTCCAATATCCGCTCCCGCCGGCACAGCCAGCAGCTTTCCGGATCAGCCTCCTCCAGCAGGCTCGGCGCATAGCCGTTGCGATCCAGTCGTATTCCGTAGGCATTTTTCATTTTTGCTTCTTCCTTTCTCCGCGGTCGCAGTAGTCCGTCGGCCGGCAGCCGAGCGGATTGCGGTTTTCCGGGTGGTTGCAGTACATCCCGCTCATACCCATATCCTCGCACCATGCGCAGTCCTCGCAGTGTACCACCCCCACCAGCAGCTCATACAGCAGGCCCACCTTTTTTCGCCTCCTCTCGCCGTCGCTGCAGTATCCGTTCGGCCGGCAGCCGTGCGGGCTGCGGCAGTCCGGGTGCATGCACAGCAGTCGGTCCCTTTGCTTGCCGCAGAAGCGGCAGTCCCGGCACCGGATCACCCCGGCCATGCAGTCAAGCAGTCGCATTGTTCCCGCTCCCTTCTCCGTTTTCCTCCGTCTGCAGCCGCTCCGCCATGCGGTGCAGCAGCGCCGCCAGGGCGCCCTGCAGCTTGTCCGCCGTTTCCCGGTTATCCGTCTGCAGCCGGCCGCAGGCCCCCAGCAGTGTATCGTATTCCCGCTGGAAGATCTCAAAGTGCACAGAGAATTCCTGCACCGCTGCGTTGCCCACCGTCTGCAGCTTGGCCTCGGCTGCAGCCCGCTCGGCCCGCAGCTTTTCGTTGTATTCCGCTTCCAGCTTTCCGGCCTGCTCCGCCAGCCGCTTTTGCAGCTCCTCCTCGTCCGGCTCCACCGTTGCCTGCACTGTCACCTGCCCGGCGGCCTCAGCGGCCGCTTTCTGCGCCTCGGCCAGCTCCTGGCGGAAACGCGCCCGCTCATCGCTCAGAGCTCTTTCGGCGGCTGCGCGCTTCTTTTCAGCAGCGGCAGCGGCCCTCTGGCTTTCCTCTGCTGCTTTCTCCTTTGCCTGTACGCTTCGCGCCAGTGCCTCTTTTTCCTCTCGCAGGCGTGCGGCGGCCTGCTCCGCTGCCTCCCGTGCCTTGATCTCCGCTTCAATATCCCGCACACTGGTATTTTCCATGTCGTGGGTCTCCACAAAGGCTTTCCGCTCTCCCTGCGGCAGCGCCAGCAGTGCCAGCGCCTGGCTCGGCGTCAGCTCGCCGAATAGCTCCATCCGGTTTTCCTCGAAGAAGCCCATCTGCTCCTGCTCCCCGTAATTTTGGTAGAGCCGCATCAGATTGTTGGCGTTGGATTGGCTGTAGGCCACATTTTCCTCCAGCCACTTTCCCCACTCGCCGAAGGGCACCTGTGCCTTGGCCTCGCACAGCAGCCGGCCGATCTCCACCGCTGCCCCCAGCATCTGCCGCGCTGCCTGCTTTTTGATGGTATTGATCTCCGCAGCGATCACCCGCTCATCCCGTATCGTTTCCATGTGCTCTGTCATGCTGCACTCTCCTCCCGTTTTGTTTTTCTGCTTTTCTGCTGCTTGCCGTACCACGGCAGCAGCACCTCCTTCTCCCACCGGTTGCAGAATGCCCGCACCGCCGGCGGTATCCGGTGCCGGTATTGCTTATGTTCTCCGTGATGCTCGTTGCCATAGCCGTGCAGCTGCACCTCCCGTGGCTCTCCGTGATTCATTTGGATGTCCAGCGTATAGTAGCTGCGCTCCGGGCGGCGGTAGTGCCGTACAAAGAAGATCACATCGCGCCCGCTCACATGATCTTTTCCGTAGCCGCCTACACAGTGCCGCAGCGTTTCCCCCTCGGCGATCAGCTCCTCATTGCCGCGCGGCAGCCGGATGCACAGATCGCCGTCCGTCCACTCCAGCGCCCCGTACTTTTCCCGGATAGCATCAAAGCCTGCCTGCAGTGCCCGGCTCTTCTCCCGGCTCTTATACAGCGCGGCTGCCGCTGTTTCCCGGTCATGCGCCCGCTGCAGATCCCGCGGCCAGCGCACTTCGTCGGTCAGCGGCCGTTTCTGCTGCTCCACCGCCTGCCACAGATCCAGCAGCATCTGCATTCCGCCCGCATCCATGTGCTGCTGCTTTTTCAGGTAGCGCACCGCTCGTGTAAGATCCTCATCGCTTTGTGCAAGCTTCTCCAGCGCGTACAGCCCGCCGGCGGTATCCAGCTTTGCAGCAATGGGCGCATATTCCTCCGCGCACATTTTTCCCCGCACCCAGCGCCAGCATCGGGCGATTTCCGCATTCCAGCCTCTGGCCACCGTGCGCAGCTCATCCTTTGTCATGCCTACCATATCGGTTGGCCGCGGCCGCCGCAGATCCGCCCACGGCAGCTCCGCCTTTCGCGTGCGGCGCAGTTCATCCACTATTGCCCCCGAGAGCCCGGTGTGCACCAGATTTTCCACATACGGGTGCTTGCACCATAGCTGCAGATAGGTCGTCGGATCCTTGCCGCCGGCACGCAGATAGGCCGCCAGCCCGCTCTTTTCGGCGCTCTCCCCGGCGAAGCCGGTGTTTGAGCCCAGCATCAGCGCCCCGTGCCGCATGTTGTATGCTCCGCCATCAGCGGAATAGTAGCCGGCTTCCAGCAGCGTGCGCACCATCTTCCGGTGCACCCAGCCCATTGTGCCGTCCTGCCGGGGCACCCACACATAGCGGTGCAGCCGCCTGCGCTCATCCAGCACAATCGCTTCGCCCGGCGTACCGGATATATATTCGCCTCCCAGATCATTCACCTCGCGGCTGATGATCCACCCCAGGATCACTGTGTGCATCACACCGGCGGCCTCTACCGCCTGCGGCACCTGTACCATGCACCGCCATGTCCGGCCGCCCGCCAGCCGTTTGCGGTGCTTCAGCACCGCCTCGGTCCCGCACATGGGGCACAGCAGGGGTTCACCCTCCATCAGCTCTGCTGCGCCATCGTCGCCCTGCTCGCAATAGCCGGGGTAGAAGTCGCCCGCTTCGCCGTAGAATAGCCGGATGCCCATGCCGCCGGGCAGCCACCCGGCGATAAAATCCTCTCCACACGCCGTACAGCTGCACACAGCTCCCCAGGTCCGCCGCGCCAGGCCAAGGCGCTTTTCCCGCTCCTCTCCTGTCTCGGTCATCGGCTGTGCCGGTATCAGCTCCACGCTGTCCCGGCTGTACAGGATCAGGGGATCTCCCAGCGCACCGCTATTCCGGCATAGCAGCACAGCTGCAGCCTGCGTTCTCGGCTCCATTTTTTGCGGCAGTATTGCCGCCACTCTCTCCGTGTCCACGCGCTCTCCCTCTCTCTCACAGCAGATCCAGCAGGCTCACAATCCCATCAGGCCGCTTTTCCTGCGCTGCTTTTTCCTCCGGCAGCCCGTAGAATTTCCGGATGATCTTCTCTGCCACATCCGGCGGGCAGCCTCCACCGTGCGCCATGGCATAGGTGCGGATCTTCTTTTCGCAATCGGCTATGCCCATGCCCGTCACCGTCAGATCATGCGCCAGCAGCTCCTCCAGCTCCGGCTCCTCCCGCAGCATTTCCTTCAGCTGCTCGCCAATCATGTGGGTGCAGGTGCCCTCTTTCCCTGCCTGTTGGGTGGCAATTATCGCCTGTGCTGTTGTCAGTACACTCACTTTTCATCTGCTCCTTCCTCCGCCCACGCGGGCTTCTTCAGCCGTGCATGGGCCTTCGCCCATTCCCGGCTCACATATTTTCCGTAGCTCAGCCCCTCCCGCATTGCCTGCGCGGCAATGGCGGCAGCAGCCGCTTCGTGCCCACTGCGCTGCGGCCGCAGCTGCCAGTCAGCGTTTTCCCCTTTTTTGCGCGCCTGGCATTCCCGGCTTCGCTGGCGCTCCAGCTCCTTGCGGCAGCGGGCGCAGTAGCGGCGGGTGCCCCGCGGCCCGGTGTCGATCATCTCCCCGCACAGCGCGCAGCCTCGTTTTTTCCCCATGTGCTCACTCCCTCCTGTACAGGATTACCGTCAGATACCAGTAGCCGTTGTATGGGTTGTGGCATAGCTCCGGCGGCTTTTCGAAGCCGGCAAACCGATATCCGGGGAAGCGCCGCTCCCAGAAGGCGGCATCCGTGCTCCGCTCCAGGCACCATTTGCGCACCTGTCTCTGTGTCACCCGCCCATCCCGCGGGCGCGGGCGCTCCGGCTTTTTCAGGTTGCGGCTGTAGGCGAAGCGCTTTCCGCCGTCCCCCAGCTCCTTGGCGCAGTATTTTGCCGCCGCCTCCCAGCCAAAGCGGTCGGGGTTGAAGCGATCGGCGTTCACCCGCACTCCCTCCGGCCACAGATCCTCCGCCACATCCCGCGGCATGCGGCTCATGAATAGATGGATGTGCCAGTGCAGCTCGCCGGCCCGCTTGCCGCTCTTGCGCACCGTGGCCTCCACCGTGTAGGCATATTTCATTTCCGGCAGCCCGTGCCTTTTCCTCCACCGCTTCACCCGCAGCAGGTAGTTGCTCAGCAGCCGGTGTACCTGCTCCCAGCTTTCCGGCAGGTGCGCATCGTCAAAGGTCAGGTGCAATAATATGTCGCCCTTGATGAAATTCACCAGCACCAGCAGCAGGAATTTTTTTATCGCCTGGTCGTGGTTGTATTTTTTCTGTGCCGGCGTGCTGCGCTTCTCCTTCGGTGCCCTCTCCGGTACCCGCCGCCCGTCCGGCCACACCTGGTAGTAGGCCACCTCCATCCGCGGGCCCGCCTTCACTTTCTGCTCTCTCGTCAGCGTCATGTCGTTCTCCTCATTTCGTGTTCGATATCTTACTATCCAATACGAGGCCGAATAATGCGGGCATATCCCGCAGCTATTGACATTTCTTTATATATAGAGGTATACTATAGCTGCCCGGTTATCGGGCGTGAATTGAAATACCGGGCGCGAATTGAAATCTCTCTGCGCTGCCGGCCCGTCTCTCTCACGGGCCGGCCCTTTCCTTTTTTTGCGCCATGTTTTCCATGCGATCCAGGCAATCATACGCCAGCAGCGCCCACGGCGTGCGCTCCGGCGGCGGAAAGCGCCGGCCGTATTTCCGGATCATCCGGCGGTCGAAGTCCCGCCTCTCCCGATCACTCATGATGTGATTATAGGGCAGCCCCTGCGCTTTTTGCAGCGCCTCCAGCTCCCGCCGTGCCAGCGGGTGGCGCAGATCGGCAAGGTAGCTTGCCCCATCCGGCAGCCATAGCTCCATCATTCATCCCTCCCCAAAGAATATCGCCCGCCCGGCGGGGGTAAAGCTTGCCCTTCCCGCCGGGCTTTGCTCTGCCGCCATGGCCAGCGCCCGTGTGAAGAATAGCCGCTCCGCCATGCTCTTGTCGGAGGCCACGGCCAGCAGCTCCCCGCCCTCGTACAGCTCCCAGGATATACCGCCGTTGCGCAGCGTCAGCTCCGCCGGCTCTGCCAGGCGTCTGGTATTTTCGCCTTTTTCGGGCGGAAAGAATACTGCCCGCCCGGCGGGGGTGAAGCTTGCCGCCTGCCCCGCCGAGCCGTTCGCCGTGGCCAGCTCCAGCGCCCGCTTAAAGAATAGCTTGTCCGCGGTGCCGGCATCGGAGGCCACGGCCAGCAGCCACTCATGCTCGTATAGCTCGTATGGCCGTGCAGTGTCTGTATAGAGCGTCAGCGGCCCGTAGTGCCGGTCGCCACTCATGTGCCATCAATCCGTTCTTCCAGCCACTTTTCCAGGCATTGCCGCTCCCTGGCCGGGCTGCAGGCTTTCCCGCACGCCTCCCCCGGCCGGCACGCCGCACAGTAGCAGCCGGCTTCTTTGTCGTCCAGGAAGATTTCCGACAGCACGGCGGCCATACCGGCCGCGCTGTCGCACCGCTCCCGCAGCACCATGTACCGGCTCATGCCGGGTTCCGCTGTCCCCGGCTCTTCATATTCCACCACCAGCTTATCCATCCCGATGGCATAGCCGCGTTCAAGGCACGCGCCGGTGCTCTTTTCCCATCCCGGCAGCATCGCCACCGCATCGCATAGATCGATCATCGGGTAGCATAGCTTCATGTAGGTGTTCCAGCCGCCCAGCCCCGCCGGCAGCACAGCCGGATTGAGTACCGTGTGGCCCTGGCTCTCCAGTGTCTGCGCCGCAGCGGCGAACCGTTCGCGGTAGTCCTCCACGCCGGTGATCGGCCCCGCTATGTAGATCTTCATTCCTGCTCACCCGCTTTCTTGGCCTTGTAGCGCCGCAGCAGATCGGCCAACATTTGCATATCGATCTCCTCGCCCTTTGCCACAATCGAATGATATTCCTTGCCCTCATCTTCGATCAGCCTCACCAGCACTTTGGCGAAATCCAGGGCAAATTCCTCCGGCTTTGCATCATCCCGCCTATCCTGCCGGTATAGCTCCGCTACAGCATGCGCCAGGCCTTTCAGGATAGCCCCTCCGGAGCCGCGCATCTCCATGGCGAAGCCACTGGCCGTCTCCTCAATCACAATTTTGGTTTTCACTCTCTGCTCTCTCCTTTTCTTATTCCATATTGATCGGCGTGCCTACCGTGCCCACGCTGCCGTCGCTGTCCGTTGCCCGGAAAAAGTCCCCCGGCAACGGATACGCGAACCGGAACATCAGATAGTTAGCAGCGTCCAGCAGGTGCTCCAGGTTGTGATCTCGCCGGAAGGCATCCAGGCAGCGGTCAGCGGTAGCCAACGCGTCCACCCGGCCAGCGCCGAAGTTGTCCCGCGCCGGACCGTATTTGTAGTACGATGCTTCCACACGATTGCGCCGCAGCCGGTCAAATTCTTCGTTGTAGTCTCCTGCCATCGTTCATCCTCCTTTCCCGCTTTCTCGGCCGGCCGGCAGCGGGGCAAAGCCCATCTGCGTGGAGTAATTCCACTCAATCGTGCCATCTGGATACATCTGTGTGCCGTGCGCCAGCAGCATCCATCCGCTGGCGGTGTTCTGCATCCGGGCGGCAGCGGCGCCGGCACCGGCAATGCACCGGTAGGTGCCGCCCCCGCGGTTCCGGTATGTCTGTCCCGGCTCCAGCTGCACATATTGCGCTCTTACTCTTTCCATGCCTCATCCCACGCCCTTCCGATCAGCCGGCGGCATAGCTTGTCCGTCCGCGCCGGCCACAGCCGGTCGGCCGCCTCACCCAGCAGCAGCCCGGCCGCGGTCGCCGCCCATACCAGCAGCAGTGTTGTCATCCTCTCCACTTCCTTCCTGTTTTTGTGCGTCCCGTTGCTCCAGCCACTTCACCGTGGCAATGTATTCCTCCGGGTGCTGGGTGTAGTAGTCGCTCATGGTCCGGCTCAGCCGATCACGCCATATGCGCCGCTGCGCCTCCAGCTCCTTCGCGCTCAGGCTCTCAATCGGCCGCGGCGGCCCATCCGCCTGCAGCAGATAGCCCACCACCTCCAGCTCTCGCCCGCGTCCCATGTGCCACTCCCCCTTTCCGTTCCATCCTTATGCTTTTCCCGGCTTGCCCTATTCACCACCGCATTTGCGTCTTTCAACATCCGTTGATGAACACCGTCAGGTAAACGCCGTTGACCGTTCCTGCGCGTTCCTTGCACAGGTCATAGCAGTATACCGGCCCGTCACTTTCCCGTTTGAGCGCGTGGTAAAGATCTGCACCGCCGCCGTACAGCATCACAGGAATACCCAGCTGCCGCGCTGTCCGTATGGTGGCGGCAGCTTCCCCGCCTACAATTTCTTCCATCGTCGGCCCTGTCCGGCCGTCGGCGATGACTTTTTGGATAATGGCTTCTGCCTCATCCTTTGTCACAGCTTCTCCCACCTCCGTATTCATCCAAGTCGCTGTAGATCCTCAGTAGTCGCATCAGGCAGTCCGAGTGCGAGTCGCCGCTCGCACTCGGATATTTTTATGTCCATTTCACGGTCAATCAGCTCCCGTAGCCGCTGCCATTCGTGGTATTTGATCCCGGAGAGCTGTTCCCGCCATTTGAAAATATCCATCCCTCTCACCTCCTTGCTTTTCTCCTCCTTCGGTGGTACAATTTCCCCGGAAGGAAGTGTTTGTATGGCTTGCTATGAATGTAAAAACTGCGGCGTCGCTGTTTCTGAAAGATTGGATACGGTCAATCGGCTGTACTTTAATTTTGACGAATGTTCACGATCAAATGATGTGGCCGCTCCCGCATACTGCGTCATTCAGGAGAAATGCCCGGAGTGTGGCTTCGTTTCCGTGCGGGTAGTCAGTGTATCCGAAGATGCGGTAGGGATAGAACGCTGGGTTGTCCCCCCGGCAGTCATGCGGCGCTTTCCCGAATATGTGCCGGCAGCTATTCGTACAGACTATGAGGAGGCTTGTGCCGTCCTGCAATACAGCCCAAAGTCAGCAGCAACCCTCTCCCGCCGCTGCATGGAAGGAATTCTGCAGGACTTTTTCGGCATTGAAGAGCGTACTTTGTTTGCGTCGTTGGAAAAAGTTAAGCCGTTGGTCTCTAATTCCCTGTGGAAAGCGATTGATGCCTTGCGCAAACTCGGGAATATCGGCGCGCACATGCAGCAGGATGTCAATGTACTTGCAGGGGTTGATCCTGGCGAAGCAGCACTCCTGCTGAAGCTTATAGAAAGACTGATTGAGGGCACCTACATTGCCCGTTATGATGACGATGCGCTTTTTACCGCCGTATCTGAGGCCGCAAACCGCTGAATTTGCGCAGCGCTGTGCCATCTTTTCGTAGCTCCTCGTTGATTGTGTCAAATTCCGCCAGCTTGGTCCCGTCTGGTTTCCAATACTCATACAGGTATCGGACAGGGTCTTCATCCGTTCCGGTGCCTGTTTTTGATTTGGTTTCGATCACCGTTATAGTTTTCAGCTCCATCCCTCTCACCTCCTTGCGCTTCTCCTCCCCCGGTGGTACAATTTCCCCGGAAGGAGGTGAAACCCATATGCCAAATGATTTCTGCCCGTTTCTCAACGCTCCCTGCCGGAAGGACTGCGTGTTTATTGAGTATCAGCGCGGGCTTGTCTCGCCCGTACCCGTTTGCGCGCTTGCCAGCCGCATCAAGGGCAGCCACTCACTGGACACCAAAATCATTGCAGACGCTCTGAAAACCATCATCACAGTAAAAGCTCCGAAATAACCGTTTCATCTGCATTCACCGTTGCCGCTGCCGTGACCAATCGACCTGCCATGTCGAGTGTGTTTTGTGCATCGTCAACGGTGAATTTCTTTCCGGCAAGGTACCGCAGAATGTCGGCAGCCGCCTCTTTTCGGCGGATATAGGCCATTTCCCACTGCTCCTGTCGTTCCTGCTCCCGCTGCTGAAGCTCCTCTTCGCCCATCCCTCTCACCTCCTTATCGGTATAGTAACTTTTTAGGTTACTTTGCCATCAAAAAAAACTGCCATTGGATTTTCGATTTGTAATACTCCCATCAGTTGTTCCATTTCATTGCTCAAAAAAACTCCCTTTTTCATTTTAGAATAGAATGTTTTTGCAGATATTCCAAGTAATCCAGCCACTTGTGCCTGTGTCATACCTTGCCGAGCGATTGCCGCCCGCAATTCGTTGACATTCACCATTTGCCGTTCCTCCTTTCGTTCGCGTGTAACCTGTCCGGTTACCCACATATTACCACCGGAAAAGTAACTTGTCAAGTTATTTTTGTAACTTGGCCGGAAATTTTTTTCTTGACACAAACAGTAACCTGTTGTACTATCTAACCAGTGGAGGTGATACTATGTCAGTCGGTAAGCGCATTAAGGATATTCGAGAAGCCAAAAAGATAACTCAAACCGATCTTGCTAAAGCGGTACACATTTCAAAACAAACCCTTTGGAAATATGAAAACGATGTAATTGGAAACATCCCTTCCGATGTCATTGAGGCGATTGCGAAATACTTATGCGTCTCTCCTGGCATTTTGATGGGCTGGGATGCTACTAAAAACACCTGTGGATACTACTATTATTACTACTACGATGAAAATGGCGAAACTTCCACTGTGCCCGCTCCGGTGAAAATCGACTTGTCCCCCCATGAACAGAAGGTAGTAGAGGCCTATCGGGCAAAGCCGGAGATGCAGCCGGCGGTGGATACTCTGCTCGGCATTGCGGAAGCAGAAAAGGAGAATGCCGCCCACTCTACATCCACCCCCCGCTCCGCGGGTGCGTGAATTGAAATTGCAAGTGCGGGAGACGATTGGCAACATGATTTACTTGGAATTTCCTCCTTAGCCCTTCACGCATGGGCACGAATTGAAATTGAATTGAAATAATTGAAATAAATATAGAAATAAAAAATAAAAATTTGCAAAACAGGTTGCAAATATTACTTATGTGTAATATAATAGCCACTGAGGAGGTTAAAATGTGAATGAGCACGATTACCTCAATGAGTTGCTGAGGTGTCTGTCATGCATTCAGCGTCACAATGGATTGGTCTCTGATCTGCTTGGTCTACTGGCTAAGAGCGGACAGGAAAGCAAATTCTTGTCGGCATTATTGACGGCTTTGCGGATTTTGTGCGCAGATGGCGCGGATGCCGTATATGTAAGGCCGGGACAGTTTGAAAAGCTTTCTTACGAGAAAGATCTGTACTCCATGCATGTGAATACCAAACAGGTGAATTGTCGTATACTATATACATTCTCATCCGATAAACCGGTTTTGCTCTATGGCTTTTTTGAAAAACAGGGTCACAGGAAAACCGATTATTCCTCAGCGACGAAAGTTGCCCGTTCGAGAATGAAAGAATGGAGGGCTAAGTATGAATAAGCAAGCACAATCCCCTACAGCCGCCGACTTGATCAGCTCCTTAATAGCCAATATGGACAGCGGTGAAGTAGTGAAGGCTATGCGGATGTCGGAGATCGCTCTGACGATCTTTCACATCCGCCGGGAGCTGCACATGAGCCAGCGGGAATTTGCCAAGTATCTGGGTGTATCCCAGGGCATGGTCTCCCGCTGGGAGAATGGCGATTATAATTTTACCGTCGGCACACTCTCTGATATTTGCCATAAGCTTGGCGTTAGTCTAACCATTAACATCAGGACAACGGATACGAACCCGTATTCATACAAATACCAAAAGCCCGTCGTTATTCTTCCGGTCTCGAATGATACCGAAAAATTCTTGGGGGTGGCTTAAATGAATGCTAATGATATGCAGTCCAATTTTCAGTTTTGCGGTTTTCGCATCCTTCGTTTTAATATGAGTAACGATTTTGTCAATCTGCCATCTGAGGACGAATTAAGTGAAACTCCCATCCAGTCCACGAATGTTAAATACGAAATCGTCAGCATCGAGAAGAAGGAAGGATACCATGTTGGCATCCTTCGTTTGCATATCAATACGGCAGCAGCTGCTACAGACGGAAATACGGAGCAGGAAAACAAGCTCGACGCAGATCTTTGGATCGAGGGCTGCTATATTCTGATCGGTGATCTGCCTGATGAGGATATTCAAAAATTCTTAATCATCAACGGCAGCGCCTCCCTGTATTCTATTGCCAGGTCTTTCATCGCCGGTGTAACTGCCCAGTCGATGAATAGCGGTAGCCTGATGTTACCGATGATCTCCACATACGCTTTATATGCAGCCGAAGATCCGGATGAAGTGGTTGACAAATTTGAGTAAAACGGATGCACAATGGGTGCAGACAGGGAGAACGCATCCGTGCGTTCTCCTATTTTTTTAGAATTCAACAAGGAGCTGATTGGATGAAAACCTATACCATTATCGGCGGCGTCAACGGCTGCGGGAAAAGCAGCCTCACCGGCGTGCTGCGCACCGAGATGAACGACCTGGGGCGGATCATTGATGTGGATAAGCTCACCGCCGAACAGGGCGGCGATGCCGTTGCCGGCGGCAAGCTGGCGCTGCAGCGGATGGAGGATTGCCTTGCCGCCGGTATCTGTTTTACTCAGGAAACCGGGTGCACTCTTGATTTGTACGAAAACGAGTTGCTACCGTGCACCCTTGAAAATGGGCAGCAGCCCATTTTCCGTGATTTCAACGAAACACGGCACCGTCCGGCGGTGATGGCACGCCGCGCAGCCGAGGCCGGCTATTGCGTCCGGCTCTACTATGTGGGGCTGGATACGGTAGAGGAATGCCTTACCCGTATCCGTAACCGGGTAGCCCATGGCGGCCACAATATCCCGGAGCAGGATGTCCGGCGCCGCTTTGCCGGCCGGTTCGAGGCGCTGGCTGCCGTGTTGCCCTATTGCAATACTGCCACATTTTACGATAATGGCAATGGCTTCCGCGCCGTGGCAGAGTATCGCAATGGTGAGCTGCTACCAATCGGATCGTATATACCGGCGTGGCTCTCCGAGCTGCGGCAGTACCTGGCCGGCCGCGAATAATTTTCAATAAGGAGCTGATTGGATGAAAATTGCTGCAGCATATATCCGAGTGTCGGATGAACGGCAAACCGAATATAGCCCGGATAGCCAGCTGAAGCTGATCCGCAGCTATGCCGCCCAGCATGATCTTTTCATCCCGGATGAATATATTTTTCAGGATGATGGCATATCGGCCAAGTCGGCCGCCAAGCGGGTGGAATTCAATCGCATGATTTCCTGTGCCAAGGATAAATCCCACCCGTTCGAGTTCATTCTGGTATGGAAGTTTTCCCGCTTTGCCCGCAACCAGGAGGAGAGCATTGTTTTCAAATCCCTGCTGAAGCGGTGCGGCGTTTCGGTCATTTCGATATCGGAGCCGATCATCGAGGGCGCTTTTGGCTCTCTTATCGAGCGCATCATCGAATGGTTCGACGCGTATTATCTGCTCAATCTGTCCACCGAGGTGCGCCGGGGCATGACGGAAAAGGCATCCCGCGGGGAACCGCTGTGCCGCCCGGCCTTCGGCTATGATATGCGGGATGGCCGCTATTACCCGAATGCGGATGCCCCCACCGTGCAGCGCATTTTCCGGGAGTATCTGGAGGGTGTCGGCATGCGGTCCATCGCCCTGCAGCTCGGCCGTGAGGGTGTCCGCACTCCCCGTGGCAATCCGCCGGATAATCGCTTTATTGACTACATCCTGCACAATCCGCTGTATGTAGGTAAGCTCCGCTGGTCCACGAACGGCCGCGCCGCATCCAGGCGGGAATTCGATAGCGATACCTTCATGATCGTGCCCGGCAAGCATGAGGCGATTATTGATCAGCAGACATTCGATCGCGCACAGGAGCTGATCGCCGAACAGAAGCGCCACTACCGGCCGTATGCCCGCGTTGATCATCCGGCGGAATGGATGCTCAAGGGGCTTGTCCGCTGCGATACCTGCGGCGCCACCTTGATCCGGAGCAATTACAAGAGCGAAGCTGCCCCTGGCTATTTGCAGTGCCACAATTATGCCCGCGGCTCCTGCACCGTCTCGCACGCCTTGTCAGTGCGCCGTGCCAATGCCTATGTCATAGAATACCTGGAGCATCTCGTTTCCGGGGATGATCTGGCCGTGGCCCCGCGCGTCAGCCGGCCGCAGGCACAGCCGCCGGCAGATCTGCAGAAACTACTGGAAAAGGAGCGCCGGAAACTGGAAAAGGTGCGGGACGCTTATGTGAACGGCGCCGATACGCTGGAGGAATACGCTGCAGCCAAGACAAAGCTGCTGCAGAATATTCAGCAGCTGGAGCAGGCCATTGCCGCGGCCCAGGAACAGGAAAACGAGCAGGCGCAGCCCGCTCCCGATCTGACGGAGCTGCGCGCCACCATTCGCGGCGTGCTGGATATCATTCACAATCCTGCTTCCACCGAAGCAGCGAAAAACAGCGCCCTGCGATCTGTTATTTCCCACATCATCTTTGAAAAGCCCGCCGCCCGCCTCGTCGTCTATCTTTGGTGATTTTTTTATTTCTTATATATCATATCTAAATGGAGTATGGACCCCCACGCGGGGGGCGACTGTTCGGCCTCGCGGAAAAGCAGGAGTACATCGATAATTTCAATTCGCGCCCCCACGCGGGGGGCGACAGGAACGCAACGGCACATACGAACTTGAATTAAAAATTTCAATTCGCGCCCCCACGCGGGGGGCGACTCCGGCGCCGGATCGGGGGTGATCGCACATGGCAAATTTCAATTCGCGCCCCCACGCGGGGGGCGACCTCTGTTACCGGCACAAACCCCGGAAAAAGAAAATACAATTTCAATTCGCGCCCCCACGCGGGGGGCGACTGGTGAAAACAGGCTGACAACCGCCTCAATCAGTATATTTCAATTCGCGCCCCCACGCGGGGGGCGACCGCTGTCCCAGCTGCCCTGCGTGAAATGATTGGCATTTCAATTCGCGCCCCCACGCGGGGGGCGACAGCAAAAAAGCCTAAAAATTCACAAAATCCTTTGGTGTTTTTGCTGTATAAGGGTATCTGTTTTGCCAGCGCAAAGCGAAAAATGCCTTGCGCCGTTGCATTAAAGAAGCAAAATTGCTGAAATTTCCGCGCCAACCCTCCCCAAAATGTTGCAGGGAACAGGTCGGCGCAGCACGATCCTCCCGGTTAGACCAGGAGTGGTTCTCCCAACTCCACGGGACCGGTCACCCCGAGGACCTCGATCTTGCTCTGATAATTTTTACCGAGGCGGTAAAGCCGGACGGAGTCCGTTTCCGGGCACAGGATTTCCCGCAGCCCGGTTTTCAGCTCTATCAGCTGTGCCGGATCCAGCTGTACTTCAAAAACCGAATTCTGTACCCGACTGCCATAGCGTTCACACAGCCGGGCGACCCTACGCAACCGTCTGGCGCCGGCAAGGTCTGTTGTATCCACATCATAGGTCACCACAAGAACCATTCCGATCACCTCCAGACAAACGGTGGGTATGCGTCCAGATCACCCCGCAGCATCCGGGCAAAAAGCATCGCCTGCACATAGGGGATCATGCCAATCGGCACCTTTTCATCCAAAAACGGGTGGATGATCTCCTCCTGCTTTCGCCGCTGCCAGCTTGCCAGCAGCGTTTTTCTGCCCCGCTCATTCAGAAAGACCGCTTCCTCCCCCTTTTCGAAATCCCGCTCTGACAGCTGGCCTCTGTTGAAAAGGGAAAGCACAAACCGGTCACACAGCGGCGCCCGCAGTTCCTCCAGCAGGTCAAGTGCAAAGGAGGCGCGTCCCGGCCGCAGCGTATGCAGGTATCCGGCTGCCGGATCCAGCCCAACCGTCTCCATGGCCGACTGCATCTCCCCGGTCAGCAGGCTATAAACAAACGATAACACTGCGTTCACCGCGTTTCTCGGGGGGCGACGGCTGCGCACCTCAAACCGGAAGCCGCCCGGATTATCGGCGAGCATGAGATCCATCCGTGCAAAATAGGCCGTTGCGGCCGCGCCCTCCACCCCACGCATAGAGTCCGCGTGTTCACACCGGCAAAGCGCCTCTGCCGCCCCGCTCAGCTGATCGACCCCTGCCAAAAGCGCCGCCCTGCGGTCGGGGGTCTTACTGACCCGCGCAGCACGCAGCAATACCAGCTTACTGTTGCGCAGCTTGGCCAGCAAAATCGAGCGGATCAGTGCACAGCAAAAATCCGGATCGTCGAGCGTTTCATACTGCCGCTTTCGCAGCAAGACATTGCCGCTGACCGGCCCGTAAAACCGCCCCATGAACCGTCCGCTATCGGTCAGGAAGGTCACACTGATCCCCCGCTGCCCGCAAAATTCCAACAGCGGTGTAGAAACGCTCATCCGTCCGAAGCAGACGATCGCATCAATGCTGATGGCAGGAACACACAGTTTTTCACTCCCGCCGGTCTCCTCTGTACCGCCCACGCGGATGCAGATATTCTCATTGCGACAGAAAAGAGCGCTTTCCGGCGTCAGCACATACAGCGTATTCAGCAGTTTTTTCATTCCCGCTCCTCCTCATCCCCGATAGCCCCTCGCGCTTCCTCGCCAAGGCGGAGCAAATACGCCGCGGCAGAGTGCCGCACCCGGGGCATACACAGCTCCCGCAGAGAGCAGCGGCGGCATTTGGCGCTGTATTGCGCCGGCGGAACCGTCAAACGGCGCCGGATATCCGCCAGCTCCTGTGCCAGCTGCTCGGTGCGCCGCCGCAGCGCCGCATCGAACAGCACCGGCAGCCGGCGGTGAGCCGAGATGAAAAACAGCGCCCCCTGCGGGATAGCTGTGTGAAACATCTCCTCCAGGCACATTGCCTGGGCGCACAGCTGCACCTGGTATTCCTCCTCCTCCCGCACAGACCCATGCTTGTATTCAACAGGATAGAGGCTGACGGGAAAGTCCGCCGCCGGGATACGGCAGCCGGCATCATCCCGCACAGCCTCAACGCAATCGCATTTCCCCAGTACGGAAAGGCGATCGGAGAAAACCGTATATTCATACAGCTTCAGGCTCTCCCCGCGCCGCTCAATGCGCTGGGTATGCACGCGCGCGTGCTCCGCACGCCCCTTGGCCGTATCGGCGCTCTCCGCCCAGAGGCGCTCATTCAGCAGCAGCCCGGCGCGGCGCGGGCAATACCCAATCTGCGAAAGATACGAAAGCGGCAGATACTCCCGGTCATCCATGCCGGGCAACAAACCAGCTCTCCTCCGCCGGCAGCTCGCCCCAGGTGATGGGAGCAAATGCATCCGGCTTGAAACCGATCTCGACGCCGGCCGGAATCTTATCCAGCGCAACGCTGGCCGTGTAATCCCGGTAGCTTCTGGGGGCACGGACAGCGGGCTTTTTCTCCACCGTGACCAGATCAAAGAGCTTGTGCGCCGGTGCGCAGCCAAGCTTCG
Organism: Ruminococcaceae bacterium UBA6353; assembly: GCA_002437905.1. Lineage (GTDB taxonomy): Bacteria > Bacillota > Clostridia > Oscillospirales > Acutalibacteraceae > UBA5905. Next base: position 30,374 of record DJRT01000012.1, read on the forward strand.
CCTGCCTGGACCGCTGGTCAGGGTCGCTGTCTGTGCCCACATGCCGGAAGATGATCAGCGGGGACACCACATCCATCTCCCCCTTACTGGCGCTGCGGTCGTGTTCGTACATATTCAAAATTGCCTCGAACAGCACCGCCAGATCCCGGTCGTCAAAGCCGGTCTCTGCTGCCAGATTGGCGCTGATAAACCCGCGCACCTCGTACAGCCCGAAGGGGATCAGCTGCTTGCGTCCCATTGTACGCAGCGTATCCTCGGCGCGCTCCTCCTCCTGCTTCTGATAATCCTCCACCGTGCCGTCCTTGATGTTTTCGGCAATGGCCATCCGGGTGATGGAAATATCCAGCGGCAGCACCGGATCAAGGCTCTTTCCGAAAGTAATCTGCACCGGCCCGCGCACCTGGCCGGCATTGGGGCCGGTGGACATCACTGCACCGAAGGTGCGCACATCATAGAACAGTTCGCAGGCTTTTTTCCGTCCGGCATAAACGGCGTTTTTATCCTTTGCGCCTTCTACACCGGCCTCCCGGCGGGCCTCGGCGATGTGACGGTTGATATTGGTCGCCTGCTGGATGATGATGTTCATGCCCGGCTCATCACCGTGGGCGGCCAGCACATAATTGCGGATGCGGCGCTTGGTAGCCACATCGGAAATGTACCCCTGCATGGTTTCGGGGTCCAGGCGGGGGGTATTGCCCATATCGGGGTCGCCATTGGGGTTTGCATCCGTGCACGCAACATAGTAAAGGAATTCATACCGGTTTTTGATCGCTGCCATTTCAGTTTTCCTCCTGTCTTTCCGTCTTTTCGGCATTTCTGGCTTTCTTATCCGCGATGATCCTTGAACACATCTGGCGGTAGCCCATGGCAAAATAGCTCTGCTCCTCCAGATTCAGGGTGGCGGGCAGGCGGTGCTGCCCGGCCTGCTCCAGGCACATCCAGGCCTCGTTCAGGCGGTTCTCATAGATCCGAACCAGACCGGGAGCCTCAATCTTATTCAAATGATACTTTGCCGACCGCTCCAGCGTACCCAGCACCAGAGCCGGCGTGCGGCTGGCAGACGCATAATAGCGCTGGACGATGCCGGCATTGACCGTTGGCATGGCCGCATGCTGAATATCGGCATAAATGGCCATCAGGGCGCCGCAATGGTATGCAGCGCTGGGGAAATCCGGCATATACTCTGACATCAGAACAACCTCCTCATTGCGCATTCTTCGTTTTCGGTTTGCCCAGGCCTTCAGCCACTGGCAGGCACGGCCATCCGGCATCCCGACATCCCGTTCCGTGCCCTCTGCCGTAAGCAGACCGGAGCGGATATAGCTGAGCGCACGCACCGCCACATCATCCGGCAGGGGCGTGCCGTTCAGGATCGCCACCATAATGGCGGGGGTGATGCCCGCCAGCTCCTTTTTCAGCTGATCGTACAGCTCCCGTCCGGATTTCCCCTGGTTTTTGACCAGCCGGGAAAGGCGGGCGGTCAGCTTGCATGGGCGCAGCGTGCCGGTGCCGTAGTTATCCGCCAGGCAGAGATCCTCCTCCCACAGCTGCAAATTCTTCTGCAGGGTGGCGTAGCTGCCGTGCTCATATCGGCGGACCACGGCGCGCCCATTATTGCCGGAAATCAGCAAAATATGGTACTGGCACCGCAGCGGCAGGGGGTGTTCACCCGTGCGGACGCCGGCAACCAGCCGATCCGCCTCCCGGCGGGCCTGTCGCTGCTCCTGCGCTTCCAGCTCCTGCCGGGCCTCCGGCGTCAGCTCACCATCCTCCTCCGGCCCGCCAAAGCCGTCAAACAGAAAAGCTGCCGGGATCGGATCCTCCTCCGGACTGATCGGGCAATCGTACCAGTGCACAAATTTCAGACCCGCATAAATCGGGGCGGACGGCTGAAACGGCCGGCTGCTATCCCGGCGGTACATGGCCGGTGAGCCTTTCAGCAGATCGTTCAGTGCTTCTTTGACCACGGAAAACGCTTCCTCTGACACCGGCGCATTGGCCGACTGCTTCAGACCATAGGAGCAGAAAGCGGCCTTATCAAAGCAAAGCAGCGCCTCGCCGGCCGAATGCCCACCGACCTGCTGCAGACCGCTGACCTTCGGCACCGTTTCCAGGGGCGTAGTCAGTTCCCCGGTGATCAGGCACCGGGACAGGGTGGTTTTCTTTCCGCCGGCCTTGGCAAAGCGCGTGCGGTACTCCGTCCACCAGCGACCCACAGCGGCGTCGGCCACGATCGGTGTATCCCCCACCCGAAAGGAAATGCGATCCATTGGCTTGAGTCTGCGTTCCTGCGCTTCTGCAGCAGCCGCTGCGCGGAGCGCCGGTGTTTCCATGAACCGCAGGCAGACAGCCAGCACGGGGGCTACGGCACAGCCATCCCGCAGCATTGTGCAAAAGCAATCGGTCTTTACGCCGGTCTCAAACAGCACGATCCCCGCCTTTTCTGCCAGTGGATTGCATTTATCCGGGCTATTGGCCAGGGAGCCGATATCCGGGCAGACCTGCTTCTCCTCCTCGCAGGGCTCTATGCCGAGATACTCCCCTGCCCCGGACAGGCAGATATAGGCACGGATGGCCTTGCTCTGAAAGCCCGGCGGAATAGCCAGACCATTCTGCAGACCGTAATCATACAGGGCTTTCAGCACCGTTCCAGTCCCCCTTTCAGCACCTCGTCGCTATCATACGGCGGAACCTCGATCACGCCATGCTCCATCACTGCGTGATACAGGGACAGGCAGGGCTTTGCCTTGGTGCGCACTGTATGATCGTGCAGATCAAACACATCGTACACCATCAGGCCGAGATCCATGCTGACATTGATCGGCTCCCGCCGGCCGTCGCTCTCCTCAAAATAACACACCATCTCCCGCATGCCGAGAGCCGGCTGACAGAAGGTCTTTCCGCTGCGGATGCGGCGCAGCGCCTGAGCGCGAAGCTGCTCCACCGTCCCGGTATACCCTTTCTGCGGGCAGATCCTTGCCGTGATGCGGTAACGCACATCCTTGAGCGCCTGGGTCTGCCTTTGGGTACGCTCCTCGTCCGTATACAGCACAGACGCCGCCGGGTCTCCCTTGACGCTGACCGTGGAACGCACCTCATTGCGCATAAAGCTGATATACCGGATGGGATTGAGCACCTCGATCCTGGTCACCTGCCAGTAAAATTCCGGCGGCTTCGCGTAGATCGACGACAGAAGCCCCCGCACCGCCGACGGGGTGGGCACCGGGTATGTCAGGCGTTCCACCTTGCTGTACGGCGGCGTGAAGCAGGCAAGATCTCCCCAGACCTCCACACAGATTTCATCCTCCAAAACACTTCACCTCCATGCTTTTCCGCGCCCCCGGCGGGGGGCGCAAATAATAAAATCATTTCAATTCTCACCTGTTTTCTGACAGTAAAGCAATCTTCAGTCTCCGTTAAAAAACAGGTGTTGATTTCATTATATGGCATTTCCCGAGTTTTGTCAAGCGAAAATGACGGATTTTGGAGAAATTTGGCATTGTGCACAACTATCCCATCAGCAGATCCGTCATATCGCCGCCGGGGCAGAACCCCATCAGCGGGTCATACGCCTGTTCATACCCGGTATTCAGCAAATAATACCCGCTCTCCGTCCGTTCGCCCCGCCGCCAAAGAAACAGCGGCGACGCGCACGCCCTGACCGCCTCCTCATCAAAGCAGGTAATGGTGATCGGTGCGGCCGCACGCAGCAGCGCCGCCGGCACCCCACCGGCCAGCTCCGCCTGCCGGAGCTGGTGGAACAGCGCGGCCTGCCCCGCCCACGGCACGATCAGCCGGACACCGGCATTCCTGATCAGGCGGTACTGCCTGGCCGTTTCCGGATAGTCCTTATCGCACAGGGCGTTTTCCAGCGCCCCGTTCCGCACGCCACGCGCAAAAAAGCGCCGATAGTACGCTGCAACCAGCTGCGGGCTGTTCAGATCCGGATCGCCGCCTTCCGCCCAAAGTGCCTTGACGATCTGCGCCCCGGCCCCATAGCTATCCCCCGGATACAGGCGTCCCGCCTCCTGCGGCTCAAACACCACCACACGACCGCCCTGGGGGAGCCGGCCGTTCCGGTTGCAGCGGCCGGCCGCCTGTATAATGGCCTCCAGCGGCGCCAAGGCGCGGTACAGCACCGCAAAGTCCAGATCGACACCGGCCTCAATGCATTGTGTGGCCACCACCCGGCATGGCAGACCCGCCCGCTGACGAGCCTTGATCGCTTCCACCGCTGCCAGGCGGTGACCGGGGCACAGGTCGGTCGTCAGAAGAAAAAGCCCCTCATCCGTTGCCAGGCGCTGCCGCAGTGCCAAAAAGAGCGTGCGCGCATGACGGCGCAAATTAACCACGCAGGCAGCATTGGTGTGCGCCGCCAGCTCTTCGGCCACAGCCGTCAGCGGCATGGCCGCCGCGCCGTTTTTCGGCAGCCGCCATTGCACCTGTACCCGGCGCGTTTCGGCAAACAGTGCCCGGTTATCCGGCAAAAGCTCTGTCGGATGCCACGGTGCCTCCGGCAGTGCGCTGAAATCCGGCTGTGTGGCAGTGGAAAAGACCATCGTGCAGCGGTATTTCCGGCACAGGGCATCCACCGCCCGCACGGTGGCACCCGCCAGCTCGGCCGGCAGGCTCTGCGCCTCATCAAACAGCACAAGGCTGCCGGCGATATTGTGCAGCTTCCGGCAGTCGGTCGGCCTGTCCGCAAAAAGACTTTCAAAAAAGCGCACCGAGGTCGTGATCACCACCGGCGCATCCCACCGGGCGGCCAGCTGCCGCATTTCATCCGGCAGCTCCCGCTGGCTGTGATCGACCAGGATCTCCGGGAAAATGTGCCGATAAACCGCTTCCGTCTGCTCCGCCAACGCCAGAAAAGGCAGCACCACAATGATGCGGCGCAGGCCGTGCGCCACGCAGTGCCGCAGGGCAAAATGCAGCATGGCCACGGTCTTTCCCACACCGGTGGGGGCCGTGAGGGTAAACAGCCCCGGCGGCAAAGCGCCCGCTTCGCCGCACGCCTCAAACACGCGGTCACGCAGCCGGTTCAGGGTAAGATCGGCTGCCGAGGTGCGCTGCAGCCCGGCGCGGTAGGCCAGCAGCCTCTCCAGTGCCGCCGGCGCATCCAGAACCCCGCCGCTGCTGCGGCACAGATAGTCCGGGTCATCCTCCTGCGCCGACACGCTGTAATCTGCATCCACCAGGCAGGAAAACAACATCCGGGTATCCAGCATAGCCGCCACCGGCTCCCGCTCGGCCGGCCGCTCCGGCAGCCGCGGAAAGGAATAGCCCGGCCGATCCCGTAGAAATGCCTGCGCCGCCGCCCGCAGCTGCGGCTGCCCGCTGAGCGACGGCTGCTTGCCGCTGGGGCAGGCGTCCGCCCCCTCCGTCGTCATGGTCTCCCGCAGCGCGCCGGCCAGGCTTTCCAGGGACAGCAGTCCGTCATGGTGCCCCTGAATGGCCTCCAGCACCGGAGCATAGCGCGTCCAGACCGGGTAGCCCTGCTTGCCATCCAGCCCCTTTTGCTGATAGAGAAAGGCGGCCCCGGGGAGGGCATGATCCACCCTCTGCGCCGTGCCATCCAGCACCCCCTGGAAGCGGTCACTGTATTTACCAAAATCATGGAAGTCCCCGGCCAGCCGCGCCGCCTCCGGCATCCCGACCTCCGCCCCGAATTCCGCAGCCAGCGCGCCCACGCGCTCCAAGTGCTCTTTAATGAGAATCTTTCCGTGGTGCGCATTGGCCGATTTGGCATAATAGCGCTTTTCCTCATTCATCATGACAGCTTCCTTTCCGGCAGACCAGGCTTAGGGGGATCACAATAGCGCAGTATTGTCAACAAAGTATACCATATTTTAACAAAAAGAGCAAGTTGTTCACAATTTTTTTGGGCAATTCTTTTACTTAAATCGCGCCGGAACAGGCAACGCCGAAAAATCCCCCTAATTTTTTGGACATTCCCCTATTGCTTTCGAAAAAACGGTATGATAGCATGAGATCGTAAGATTTTCAGCAAAACGGAGGAAAACACCATGAAAGACTGGGAAAAAGCCCTGCAGGACCCGCCGAAAAAATACCGTCCGGCGCCCTTTTGGTCGTGGAATGAGCGGCTGGAGCCGCAGGAAACGGCTGCACAGGTGCGCGAGATGGACGAGGCCGGCATGGGCGGCTATTTCATGCACGCCCGCGGCGGCCTGCAGACCGAGTATCTCTCTGCAGACTGGTTTGCCAATGTGCGCGCAGCACTGGAGGAGGGCGGCCGGCGCGGCATGCTCTCCTGGGGATATGACGAAAACGGCTGGCCGAGCGGCTTCGGCAGCGGCGCTGTGAACGGACTGGGCGAAAAATATCAGCAAAAGTATCTGCGCTGCGCCACCACCCCGGCGCCGGTACATACGCCGCACACCATTGCCAACATCGCCGTGGGCGGCGAAAACCGGCATTTCTACTACGAGGTCAACCCCTTCTATGTGGACACCCTGGACGGCGAGGTGGTGGAGGCATTTCTGCGCTCCACCCACGCGGTATACAAGGAGGTACTGGGAAAGGATTTCAGCAAAATGCGCGGCTTTTTCACCGATGAGCCGCAGGTGTCCCGCGACGGCTTTCCCTGGTCGCTGAAGCTGGAGGAGGCCTACCGCTGCGCCTACGGCGAGGAGCTGGCACCGCGGCTGCCGGGGCTGTTTGAGGACACCGCGGACTGCACGGTGGTACGCTACCGGTTCTGGAAGCTGGTACGGGATCTGTTTGCCGAAAACTATATGAAACGCATCCACGACTGGTGCCGGGAAAACGGCAGCGCCCTGACCGGCCACCTGGTGCTGGAGGAGGGCTACTACGACCATGTGCTGGCCAACGGCAGCTGCATGGCCTCCTACGAATATATGGACATCCCCGGCATGGATCACCTTGGCCGCAGCCTGGCCTCCATCCAGACAGAGATGCAGGTGGCCTCGGTTGCCCAGCAGCTGGGGCAGCGGCAAATTCTGGCCGAGACCTTTGCACTGTGCGGCTGGAATGTCAGCTTTGAGGAGCTGCGGCGCATCTATGAGCACCAGATGGTACACGGCATCAACTACCTGTGCCAGCATCTGGAGGGCTACTCGCTGCGCGGCCTGCGCAAACGGGATTATCCGGCCACCCTGTTCAAGCAGCAGCCGTGGTGGGGGCACTACCGCCTGTTCAACGATATGGTCAGCCGCATCGGCATGCTGCTGGCCGAGGGCACTGTGGAAACCGAGATTCTGGTGCTGCACACGGTGGAAAGCGGCTGGCTGCATATGGAGGATCGCACAGCCGCCAACGCCTGCTGCGAACACATGCTGGAAACGATGCAGGCGCTGGAGACCCACCAGATCGCCTACCACCTGGGGGATGGGCGCATCCTCGCCCGCCACGCACGCGTGGAGAGCGGCCGGCTGATCGTAGGCAGCCAGCGCTATCGGCTGGTCATTGTGCCGCCGGCAGAATGCTTTGGCCACCGCACCTACGAGCTGCTGCAGCAATTCAAGGCACAGGGCGGTACGCTGCTGTTCACCGAGCAGCAGCCCACGCTGATCGACGGCCGACCGGCCGCCGCCGAGTGGCAGGCGCTGGCGGAGGGCTGCCCCACGGCACCGCACCGGCAGGTGCATGAGGCCATCCCGGCCGGGCTGCGGCCGATCACCCTCACCTACCCCGGCGACCACGAAAAGGACTATGTGCTGGCCACCACCCGCCGCTTTGCCGACCGGCGCATGACCATGGTTTACCTGTGCAACCCCTGTGCCGCCGCCCACACGGTCACGCTGACGACAGCCGGCGGCAGTGCCAGCCTGTTTGACGCCATGACCGGCAAGGAGATGCCGGCGGTCTTCCATGCAGCCGAGGGACAGGTGGCCGTGACGCTGCCGCTGCCGGAAAACGGCAGCGCCGTGGTATTCATCCACGACGACCCGACGGCAGCCACCTGTGCGCAGCCGGCAGAAAAGCCTGCTCTGCCCATTACCGCCAAGCTGCGGGGAGAATGGCAGCTGGCGGCAGCCGACGACAATACCCTGACACTGGATGTATGCGATGTGGCCTTTGACGGGCAGACAGCCTACCGTGCACTGCCGGTCAGCGATGTGCAGGAAAAGGCCTGCGCCTTCGGCCGGCCGGTGGAAACAGCTGTAACCTACCACTTTACGGTACGGAACAAGGCCTTTTCCCGCTGTGAGCTGGTACTGGAAACGCCGGAGCTCTTCACCGTGGCGGTGAACGGCCAACCGGTGGAGATGACCGACCGCGGATACTACTTTGACCGCTCCTTCCGGCGCATCGACATCTATCCCTATGTGCAGGAGGGCGAAAACACCGTTTGCCTGACCTGCACCTTTGACCAAAGCGCCGCCACCCGCGAAAGCCTGGAGAAATCCCTGCACTTTGAATCCGAGAAGAACAAGCTCTCCTATGATATGGAGATCGAAGCTGTTTATCTGAAGGGCGACTTTGGCGTATACACAGACGCCCCCTTCACCGCACTGGAGCGCCGCGGTCTGCGCACCAACGGCGGCTTTGTGCTGGATGCCCGGCCGGAGACTGTGACCGACGGCGCACTGGCGCCGCAGGGATTTCCGTTCTTCGCCGGCAGCATGACCTTCCGCCGCCGCATCCACCTGACCGCCGAGGAGGCCGCCGCGGCGCAGCTTGGCTTTGCGCAGCTGTGCTCCACGGTGACGCAGGTGCAGGTGAACGGCCAGGATGCCGGCACCATCCTGTGGCATCCCTACACACTGGATATTGCCCCGCTGTGCCGCGCCGGGGAAAATGAGATCACCATCACCGTAACCGGCAATCTGCGCAATCTGTTGGGGCCATTCCACCTGAAGGAGGGCGAAAGCTATGCTGTCTGTCCGCACTCCTTCTTCCACGAATCCCCCGTGTGGCTGCACGGGGTGAACCCCCAGTGGGACGACCGCTACTGCTTTGTGGAATACGGCCTGTTCTTCTGAAAAATGCCATAGAAAAAGCCCGGCGGGCGGAGAGGTTTTCTCTCCGCCCGCCGGGCTGTGTTCTATCGGGTCCTTTACCGATTACAGGGTCAGGGCGGCGGCAACATCGCCGGCGTAATACCGCTGCAGCACCGGCTGCACCACGGTGGCCAGGAAATGCGCCGTCTGCGAGGCACTGCGGCCGGTATAGGCGGCAGGATCCATTTGTGCCAGGATCTCCTCCTTGGACAGCGGGATACGCTCATCCGCCGCCAGGCGGTCGATGAGGTCGTTCTGCCCGCCCTCCAGCTTTACCCTGGCAGCCGCAGCGTGGGAATGCACCCGGATGATCTCATGCAGCTCCTGCCGGTCACCGCCGCGCTTGACGGATTCCATCATCACATTCTCGGTCGCCATAAAGGGCAGTTTGTCCATCACCCGGCGATGGATAACCTGCTCATACACCACCATACCGGCCGTCACATCGCTGTAAATATTGAGGATGGCATCCACCGCCAAAAAGGCCTCCGCCACCGCAATGCGCTTATTGGCGCTATCGTCCAGCGTGCGCTCAAACCACTGGGTCTGGGCGGTCAGCGCCGGATTGAGCGCATCCACCGTGACATACCGCGCCAGCGCACATATGCGCTCACAGCGCATGGGATTACGCTTATACGGCATGGCGGAGGAACCGATCTGGCTCTTGGCAAACGGCTCCTCTACCTCCTCAAAGGATTGCAGCAGCCGCAGGTCATTGGCAAACTTATAGGCGCTCTGGGCAAAGCCGGAAAGCACACTGAGGAAATACGCATCCACCTTGCGGGAGTAGGTCTGCCCGGAGACCGGTACACAGCCGGCAAAGCCCATATCCTGCGCGATCAGCTGTTCCATGCGGTCGATCTTCGCCTCGTCCCCATCGAACAGCTCCATAAAGCTGGCCTGTGTACCGGTGGTACCCTTGGATCCAAGCAGGCGCAGGTGATCAAGCTGGAATTGGAGATTTTCCATATCCATGATCAGCTCCTGCAGCCACAGGGTGGCACGCTTGCCCACCGTGGTCAGCTGCGCCGGCTGCAGGTGGGTATAGCCCAGGCAGGGCAGCGCCTTATACCGGTCAGCAAAGCCGGCCAGATTGTGCACCACCTGCGCCGCCTTCTTCAGCAGCAGGCGGGAGGCCTCCCGCAGGATGACCACATCGGTATTATCCCCCACATAGCAGCTGGTGGCCCCCAGATGGATGATCGGCTCCGCCAGGGGGCACTGCCGACCGTAGGCATATACATGGCTCATCACATCGTGACGCACCTCGCGCTCACGCGCCTCGGCCACCTCGTAGTTGATATCCTCGGCGTGCGCCTCCAGCTCGGCAATCTGCTCATCCGTGATGGCAAGGCCAAGCTGCTTTTCCGCCTTGGCCAGCGCGATCCACAGGCGCCGCCAGGTGCGGAATTTGAAATTTTCAGAAAACACCGCCTGCATCTCCCGGCTGGCATAGCGGGTGGAAAGCGGCGAGATATACCGGTCCTTTTCGTCGGTCATATAGACTCTCCTTCTGCCTGCGCGGACGGTCAGCCCAGCAGCAGCTTATGATAGGATTTTTTGCCCTTGCGCAGGATCAGGGCACCATCGGTGAAATCGGCTGGGGTGAACACGGCGGCAATATCCGTCACCTTTTGGTCACCGGCCGTCACGCCGCCCTGCTGCACCAGCCGCCGTGCCTCGCCCTTGGAGGCGGCCAGTCCGGTCAGCACCAGCGCATCCAGCACGCCGAGTCCCCCTTCAAGCTGCGCAGCCGTAACGGCGGTGGTGGGCATATTCTCGCTGCTGCCCACGCCGGAGAACAGCGCCCGTGCGCTCTGCTGCGCCTTTTCGGCCTCCTCCTCGCCGTGTACCAGCTTGGTCAGCTCATAGGCCAGAATTTCCTTGGCGGTATTCAGCTGGCTGCCCTCCCAGTGGTCCATCTCGTCAATCTGCTCCAGCGGCAGGAAGGTCAGCATGCGGATGCACTTCAGCACATCGGCATCCGCCACATTGCGCCAATACTGATAAAACTCGTAGGGGCTGGTCTTATTGGGATCCAGCCACACGGCATTGCCCGCCGTTTTACCCATCTTCTTGCCCTGCGAATCGGTCAGCAGGGTGATGGTCATGGCATGGGCATCCTTGCCCAGCTTGCGGCGGATCAGCTCGGTGCCGCCCAGCATATTCGACCACTGATCATCGCCGCCGAACTGCATATTGCAGCCATAGTGCTGATAGAGATAGTAGAAATCATACGACTGCATGATCATATAGTTAAATTCCAGGAAAGAAAGCCCCTTCTCCATACGCTGCTTGTAGCACTCGGCACGCAGCATATTGTTGACCGAGAAGCAGGCGCCCACCTCGCGCAGCAGATCCACATAGTTGAGGCTGAGCAGCCAGTCGGCATTGTTCAGCATCATGGCCTTGCCCTCGCCAAATTCGATAAACCGCTCCATCTGGCGGCGGAAGCAATCGGCATTGTGGGCAATATCCTCCCGTGTCAGCATCTTGCGCATATCGG
>DJRT01000022.1 GCA_002437905.1 Ruminococcaceae bacterium UBA6353
TGCAACATAATCAGTATTATGTGACGGGCGCCGGTTTCGGTGGCTTTTTTCATAATATCAGCCGCATATTTTCCATCCGCTGACGGTGTTCTGTGCCGGTGGAGATGATATAAATGCGGGTCGTATTGATGCTGCTGTGTCCGAGAATGTCGGCCAGTTTGGCAATGTCCTTTTCAATCCCGTAAAACACACGGGCAAACAGGTGGCGCAGATTATGCGGGAACACCTTCTGCGGGTTGACATTCGCCTCGGCGCACAGGGCTTTCATCTCCCGCCAGATGTTGGTGCGGCTTATCGGTTTGCCTGTGCGGGTCACAAAAATCATACCGCTTTTAATATTTTGCTCTGCTGCGTAGCGGAGCAATTTTTGTTTCAGCTCTCTCACGATGAAAACCGACCGGGTTTTCGCCTTGCAGTTCACCACCGCCTCGCCTTGCTTTACCGCTTCCACGGTGATATATTGCAGCTCGCTGACCCGGATGCCGGTGCCGCAGATGGTCTGCAAGATGAGATTGAGTCGCTCATTGTGTTTGCGTTCGGCAGCTCTGCACAGCCGTGTGTACTCCGCTTTGGTCAGTTCCTTTTCCTCGGGGCAGAACACCTGCTGCTGCAGCTTCAGCGATTTTACCCGCAGATCGTGCCAGCCCAAAAAGCTGAACAGGCTGTTGATGCTGGCCAGCATGGAATTGACGCTCCGCACGGCGTAGGTTTCTTGTATATGCTTTTTGTACGCAATTACAGTTTCTTTTGTTACAACAGTATTCTGCGTATATATCGAAAACGCTTTTACATCACGAATATATTTCTCAATCGTTATTTTGCTCCTTTCCTCTAAGACAAGATGCTCCTTAAATTCGGCAATCGCTTTTGCCGTGATCGTTCTTCCTTTCATCCCGATTTACCTCCGAGTATTTTTTACTATTTTACCCGAAAAGTATGAAAACAAAATCGTCGCCCTCAAAAGGGTTGTGGTATGTTACCTTGGAACAAACGATATTGCAAGTCATTTTTGAGTTTCAGAAATCAAAAGATGGAAATGCGGTTCGCAGCAAAACGACTGTGTGGTTAAAATCTGCACCGCAGAAAACAAAGAAAATAGTATTCCCCGAAACGGCCGAAAAATTCACTTAACTGCTCAAAGCCTTGACAAAGCTTTTACAGTGTGTTATACTGCAGATAGCTAAGGACAACTGAATAAGTAAAAATCCAATTTTGAGTTTTAGACTCGCACTTACATAATCGTCGATGCAATGACACATCGTGATTTGAAGTGCGGGTCTTTTTTGTTTTGATCCGCAGAAAAGGATGGATCATATATGAAAACACCGATCTACAAAAGCTATGAAGACCTGCCGCTATACTTAAATGCCGAAACGATTTCAAAAGCTCTCGGCATTGCTATCTCTTCGGCATACGAGCTGATGCAGGAAAAAGATTTCCCGACATTCAAGGTAGGCAGCCGCAAGCTCGTCGAAAAAGAAAAGTTCCGCAAGTGGGTGGACGAACACTCCGGAGGCGGTAAATGAAATATGATCGCTATCCGAAACGGGATGCGCTAAAGGATTATTTTCCTCTGCCGAATGAAATTTTCAGCTTGGGACTCAGTGCCGGTGAGATCGCGGTATATGCGTATCTGATGCACTGTGAGGACAGGAAAACCTTTCAGTGCCATCCGAGCTACAAAACCATCGGGAATGCTGTCGGCATGAGCAAAAACACCGTCAGAAAATATGTGGACGGCCTGATTGAAAAGCGATTGATTACTGCCGAACCGACCGCCGTCATCACCCAAAAAGGCGAAAGGCGCAACGGCAATTTGCGCTATACGATACGCCCGATTGGAGAAGCGTTAGAGCAGTATTACGAAGAACGACTGATACGGCTGCACGAAGAAACACGGCGGCAGGCAGCTTTGAAAAAACTCGCTGAATTTGACCGTAAATACGGGAAATCGGCGGTTTGACGGCAGTTTTACGGCTTGTCCGAAAACAAGCAGGAGAAAGCGAGGGGTTGCCTTGCTTTCCCCTCGCAAGGAAACAGCGGACGGCAACGCCGACCGCACAAGGCTTTGCAGGGCGTTTAAGGACGGTAATAAAAACGGTAATTTAGGGGTTACTCGAATTTTGACCTCGTAGATTTAGGGGTTGCTGAAATTTCCGCGGATTTTGCTGGATATTCGGAGAGGTGTGTGGTATTGTGTTGGGCTTGGAAAGGAGCGATGTCTATGCAGAGAAAGCTACTGACAAACGGCAATGCTTTCAAGCGCACCGACGGGCGCTGGTGCGGTGTGGTGTGGTATATGGATGAGCGCGGAGAAAGGAAACGCAAGAGCTTTTCCGGCACGACCAAAGCAGAGGTCAACAAAAAGATAACCGAGTACATTGCGGACTTTGAAAACGAGATTGTAGAGTCGGACGAGTCCAAGAAAGCGCTACAAGACAGTATGCAAAATTGGTTACAAGTCTTCAAATTCCCGTCCGTGGAGCAGACCACCTACGACCGCTGCGAATGCAGCGCAAAAAATCAGATCTATCCGCTGATTGGCGAAAAGGCTGTCGGAGATATTACAGCAGTCGATATCAAAAATCTACTCAACTATTGGATGAACAAGGGCTATGCCTACACCACCGTCAAGAAAGCGTATGTGGTACTGAACGAATACTTCCGGTATCTCTATCGGGAAGAACTGATCCCAAAAAATCCGCTGGCGAATGTGGAAATGATAAAGAAAAGCAATTTTCTGTCGGCACAGAACAAAGAAAACTTACCGGAGTGCGAAACAGTAACGATCTTCACGCCGGAGGAAATTGAAAAGTTCAAAGCGGAAGCATTCCGTACATTCAAAGACGGCAAACGCAAATATCAACAGGCGGCAGCGTACATCTTGATGCTCAACACCGGCTTGCGTACCGGCGAATTACTTGGTCTGCTGAACAGCGACATTGATCTTGAAAATAAAACGCTGACGGTGCGACAGGGCGTAAAGGAAGTGGCAAGACGAAACGGCGCAGAGCTCACCAGCGGGCGGGAGGTGAAAATCGGAAAGCCGAAAAGCGCCACCAGCAAGCGCACCGTGCCGCTGAATCGGACGGCAGTGGAAATGATCGAGGATCTGCGCCGAGAGACCTATTTCGGCGAAAATACGCCCCTTGTGGCGGACGGAAACGGCGGCTACACCAGACCGGTGAATTTCCGCAAGCGGTACTACCGGATCCTCAAGGCGGCGGGAATCAAGCAAAAAGGGTTGCATAGTTTACGGCACACCTTCGCCACGAACTTGGTGAACGGGCAAAAGCAGTCGGACGGGACGATACGGGCGCTGTCGCCCCGACAGGTGGCCGACCTGTTGGGACACAGCACCTCTCAAATCACCGAACTTTACTATGTCAAAAAGGATACAGCAAGGCTGAACGGGATTACCGAAGGCTTTGAGATATAAGCTGAAAATGCCCACCCGAGTAGTTGCTCTGGTGGGCAGAATTTGTACCGCAGAAAACAAAGAAAAGCTCCGACTGAACCTCAGCCGGAGCTAAAATTTTGATGCTGTATTGATGATGGTGCAGACGGAATGGTTGTCACCGGATGCCGCCGGATGGGAAATCAGCCCCATTTTTGCGCATCAAAATGCGGCAAAGCAGACCGTGCGCCGTCCTCGGAAACGCAAAGAAAAAGCCCTGAAACCCAGCGGCTTCAAGGCTTTTTCGGTGGCAGGGGCAGAAGGGCTCGAACCCTCGGCACGCGGTTTTGGAGACCGCTGCTCTACCAACTGAGCTATGCCCCTATATGGACGGTGTCCGCTGTGCGGACACCGTTGGATGACTGGTGGGCCTTCAGGGACTTGAACCCGGGACAAACCGGTTATGAGCCGGTTGCTCTAACCAACTGAGCTAAAGGCCCATAAGGGCCGGCCACCGACTGGCCGGTGGCCGGTACGAATGCTATTTTACCACAAAACCGCGCAATGTCAAGTCTTTTTTCGTATTTGCGGCAGATTTGCGGCACAAAAACGCCGTATTACACCATTTTCTGCAGACGGCGCTTCAGCCCGGCGCGGTCAAACACCAGCGCCAGCACCAGATACAGTGCACCGCCGGCACTTTCCTGGATCAGATTAGGCAGGATCTCCGTTACAGCGGCTGCTGGGCCATACAAAATGGCCGCGGTCACGAAATACCCGGCAATGCCGATCAAACCGGCCAGAACGACCGCAATGCCATTGCGGCGGCAAAGGATGCGCTCATTGCGGCAGGTAAAAGGCAGCACCATCAGCGCCTTGATCACCGCAGTAAAGGGTGCCCAGAGCATGGCGCCGGAGAGAATATCCGCCAGCGCACCGCCGATCCCCGCGGCAGCCATGGCATACGGCAGCGGCAACATGGAGGCGGCAACATAAATCATCGTATCCCCCAGGTGGATATAGCCGTCATTGAGGCCAGTCGGAATGTGCAGCACATAGGCGGTCATCAGCATGATCAATGCCGCAAAAAGTGCCGCCAAGGTGACCAAGCGCAACTGTTTGTTTTTCATAAGTACCTCTCCCTTTTTATTTTGCTGAAAGTGATGCTAAAAACGGCTCAAAGAGAATTCCCTCCTGCTCGGGGGAACCCGCCTGCGCCGTATAGACAGCCGAACGGTAAACAAACGCCGCAGCAGCGGCAACCGCTGCGTGCAGCTCCTCGCCCCGCAGCAGGGCGCCGCACAGCACGGCAGAAAATACATCTCCCGTACCGGCAAAGCTACGATCGACCCGCTGCACCGGCATATGTGCCGGTGGCCGGCCGGTCTCATACACGGCGTTTTCCAGCTGCTCTCCGCAGGGAATGCCGGTGATCACCGCTGCGCCGCAGCCAAGTGCCAGCAGCTTCTGCCCTACACGATCAATCGCCTGCACACGCGCACCTTCGGGCAGCGCCAGCAGGGAATGATACTCCTCGCCGGCCAGCAGGCAGGCCTCTGTCAAATTCGGCGTGGCTACCGTAGCCAGCGCCAGCAGGCGGCGCATCGCAGCCGCCAAAGCAGGTGTACAGGTGCTATACAGGCGGCCATGGTCCGCCATGGCAGGATCCACCAGGACGGGCGCTCCGCGCTGTCTGGCCTGCTGCAGCAGCGGTTCCAGCAGCGACACCTGCCGCTCGTTCCCCAAAAAGCCGGTGAAAACCGCATCCGGCTGCAGGCCGATGTGCTGCCAATGCGCCAGATACGGCGCAATATCCGCGGTCAGATCCCGGATATACGGCTGCTCATAGCCCGTGTGTGCCGAGAGCAGCACCGTTGGCAGCGGACAAGCCTGAAAGCCCATGGCCGACAGGATCGGCAGCGCCACTGCCAGCGAACAGCGGCCAAAGCCGGACAGATCGCTGACGCAGGCCACGCGCGGCAGCATGGCAGCCGGCCTTTGCTGCTGGCTCATGGCTTGGTCTCCCCCAGCCGTCGCTCCGTTCCCTCGGCAATGCGGCGCATATTGGCACCATGCTTCCAGATCACAATGGCTGCGATCAGGCCGGAAAGCACGGTACAGAAAATCACCGCGGCCGTAGGCATTTTATCCACCCACAGGCGGAAAACGAGCGTCAGCACCGGCACATAGCTGGCCGCCAGCACCGAGCCGAGCGACACCATGCGGCTGATGGCCACCGTGACCAAAAACAGCAGCAGCCCCAGCACGGCGATACGCCAATCCAGCACAAAGAACATCCCCAGCGTGGCCATGACGCCCTTACCGCCGCGGAAGCCGTAGAAGACCGGGAACATATGCCCGATGACACAGCAAAGACCGCCGAGATACCCACCGATCAGGTGGGCGGCATCCGGCGCAAAGGTGCGCAGCTCCGCCGGCACCTCCCCGGACAAATTCAGGTTGGCCATCAGGTAGCTGCCCACCATCACCGCCAGGATCCCTTTGCCAAGGTCACCAACGGCGGTGAGAACCGCCGGCAGCACCCCCTGCGAACGCAGCACATTGGTGGCGCCGGCATTGCCGCTGCCCACCGTGCGGATATCCTTATTGGAAAACAGGCGCGTAACGATGATCGCCCAATTGATACTACCCAACAGGTAGGCGATGATCGCTGTCAGCAGCAGCGACAGCCAGCTATTGCTCAGAAAAGCCCACATGCTATTTCCCTCCATGCAGGATCACTCATTGGTTTTATCACCCTTTTCGCGGATGATGAAGCGAACAGGCGTGCCCTCCAGTCCAAAGGTCTCCCGCAGCTGGTTTTCAAGATACCGCTGGTAGGAGAAATGGAACAGATCCGCCCGGTTGACAAAGAAAACAAAAGTGGGCGGATTGACCGAAACCTGCGTCATATAGTAGATGCGCAGGCGGCGGCCCTTATCGGTCGGCGGCTGCACACGGGCGGTCGCCTGTGCCAGCACATCATTGAGCATACCGGTCTTGATGCGCATGGAATTCTGCTCACTGACGAATTTGATCAGTTCAAACAGCCTGTCCACCCGTTGACCGGTCTTGGCCGAAAGGAAAATGAACGGCGCATACGGCATGAAAGAGAAATCGTTCATCAGCTTTTTGCGCATGGTGTCCATCGTTTTATCGGTCTTTTCCACCGCATCCCACTTATTCACGGCAATGATGCAGGCCTTGCCGTTCTCATGTGCGATGCCGGCCACCTTGCTGTCCTGCTCGGTGAAACCCTCCACGCCGTCGATCATGATCACGCACACATCCGCGCGCTCCACAGCCATCTGTGCCCGCAGGACGCTGTATTTTTCCACAGCGTCATCCACCTTGCTCTTGCGCCGCAGGCCGGCCGTATCAATAAACAGAAAATCGCCGTACTGGTTGTGGATGTGGGTATCAATGGCATCACGCGTGGTGCCGGCCACTGAGGAAACGATGCTGCGCTCCTCCCCCGCCACACAGTTGATGAGCGAGGACTTGCCGGCATTGGGACGGCCGATCACAGCCACCTTGATCTCGTCGGTCTCCTCCCCCTGACCATCCTCCGGCGGCAGCAGCGCCACCACCGCATCCAGCAGATCGCCAGTGCCCATGCCGTGCACCGAAGAAACGCCGATCGGATCGCCAAGACCGAGGTTATAAAACTCATAAAACTCCGCGGGGGGCGCGCCGGGGGTATCGCACTTATTTACGCACAGAACCACCGGCTTGCCGCACCGCTGCAGCATATTGGCCACATCCTGGTCGCTGGCCGTTACGCCGGCGCGCAGATCCGTCACCAGCACGATCACATCCGCCTGGTCGATGGCCAGCTGCGCCTGCTGACGCATTTTAGCCAAAATGACATCGTCCGTCTTCGGCTCAATACCGCCGGTATCCGCCAGCATAAAGTGGCGGTCACGCCACTCACAATCGGCGAAGATGCGGTCGCGCGTCACACCGGGGGTATCCTCCACGATCGACAGGCGCTGCCCGATCAGTTTATTGAACAGGGTTGATTTACCCACATTGGGGCGGCCGACCACGGCCACGATTGGCTTTGCCATCGCACAATCCTCCTTGATAGCGTCATTCTTGCGGAAAAAAGGCCCCCAGCAGAGCCGCGCCGTCGGTCTCCGGCGTTACCTGCAGGTGGGTATGCAGCGCCTCCTCCACCTGTGCCGGTGTCACATCGTCCAGGAACCGATCGCCCTCCTGGCGCAGCATATTGGCGGGGATCAGCAGCCGGTCCATCGACATACCGGTGAGCTGGTGGATAAGATCGCCACCGGTCACCAGCCCGGAAACCGTGATCTGCTCACCGAAAAAGTCATTCCGGATCGCCACCACCGTGGCGTCCAGCTGCGGCCAGCGCCGCTTGGCCTCCTCCACCAGCTCCCGGATGAACGGTGCTGCCGCCACACCGGAGGCCAACACCATGCGATCCGTCAGTGGGCTGCGCTCCTCGCAGACCATCGCGCTGCGGAAGTCCTCCCGCAGCGAGGCAATCATCCCCACGCCGTTCTCCAGCTGCGGGTATCCCTCATAAAAATCGCCCTCCGGGATCGGCAGCCCTGCGCGGATGTACCACTCATCCGATGGGTAAAAAACACGGCTGCCGGTTTTTTCCTTCATACGGTCGCCCGCCTCGGTGATCTGCCGGATCACCTGGCGGCACTCCTCCGGCGTGAAAGGGCGCAGCGGCTCCAGGCCTTCGCGGTATTTGGTCAGGCCAACCGGCACCGCCGCCACGCTGCGCACGGCCGCGCCGAGCGCCGCCAGATCCCGCAGAGAGCGGTCCAGCTCTGCCCCATCATTATACCCCGGCACCAGCACAAGCTGGCACTGCACCGACAGCCCTGCCTCCACAAACCGCCGGAGAATATCCAGGCACTCGCCGGCAAAGCGATTGTGCATCATGCGGCAGCGCAGCTCCGGGTTGGTGGTATGGACGGAAATATTGATCGGGCTGATATGCATTTCGATAATACGGGAAATCTCATGCTCTGTGAGGTTGGTGAGCGTGATATAGTTGCCGAACAGGAAGCTCAGGCGACTATCGTCATCCTTAAAATACAGGCTTTCCCGCATACCGGGCGGGAGCTGGTCGATAAAGCAGAAAATGCACTTGTTCCGGCAGGCGTGCTGCTTGTCCATCAGGTAGGTGGCAAACTCCAGCCCCGGCTCCGCATACGCCTGCTTGCGCAGGCGCACATGGCGTGTGCGGCCGCCGGAGGAGAGTGTCAGCTTCAGCCGTGTATCGGGGATGAAAAACCGGTAATCCAGCACATCGTCGATCTCGCGCCCGTTGATCTCCAGCAGGGTATCCCCCGGCCGGATACGCGCGCGCGCCGCCGGGCTGCCCAGTGTTACCGCTTCGATCTGCACCGCCATGCTGCCGCCCCCTTTCCACCGCTCCGGTGACTAAATAAAAATAGAGAAGGATTGCTCCTCCTCTACTTTTGGTTCCGCAAAGCCATGAAATGACCGTGTAACGATCACTCGCCAACCTTGACGATCTGCTTGCCATCGTAGTAACCGCAGTTACCGCACAGACGGTGGGCACGCTTATACGCACCGCACTGCGAGCATTTGGTCAGCGTCGGAGCAGACAGCTTCCACAGATTGTTGCGCCGTTTGTCACGACGCGCCTTGGACGATTTTCTCTTGGGTACCGCCATTGTCAGCACCTCCTTGCATTGATCAAAGGTTAATTCAACAGCTGTTTGAGAACAGCCAGACGGGGATCCTCAGTCTTATTGGTGCAGCCGCACAGTCCCTCGTTCAGGTTCTTGCCGCACTGCGGACACAGGCCGCGGCAATCCTCCCGACACAGGCTTTTGTACGGCAGCTCCAGCAGGATGTCGGCCTCGACCAGATCATCCAGCGGCAACCGATAATCCTCTAAGAGGATGAAATCGCTGTCCTCATTTTCGAGAGCAGCCACCAGAATGTGCTCAAGCGGAACGGTATACTGCCGGGAGTAGCCGGTCAGGCACCGGTCGCACCTTCCCTCGAAGGTGAACACCGCCTGAGCGGAAAGCTGCACCACACCGGCCCGGCTGACGATCTCGCCGGTCACACGCACAGGGTGCGTGAACGGACGAACGCCCTGCCATTCCGCCTGAGTCAGATCCACCTCCGCGTCCAGTGGGAGACGATCCGTCTCGCCAATGAACAGCGGTCTGCATTGCACAAGCATAATTCACCTCAAGCGTCACGCATGATATTATATAGTTTCCAGGCACATTTGTCAAGAGACAATTTGGCAAAAACGCGTATTTCCCGGAAAAATTTGCGTTCAGTCGGTCGGGCCGTCCACCGCTACCAGCGGTTCATACGGCTGCGCCGGCTCATCGCCGATATCCCGCACGATGATGAAGGGCGTCAGCTCGTCATCCTGCCCGGCGGGATTATCCCGGATGCGCTCGGCCAGCTGCTCATCGGCCACCGCGGCCAGATCCGGGGATTTGCCGAGAATTTCGATAGCAATATCGTTGGCATCCACCAGCACGCAGCTGATGCCCAGCTGCTCATAGATCGCCGCACAGACCTTATCCGGCTCCTTGGGGTTCAACACCGCCAGCGTGTGGTAGGTGTCGAAGGCCGAGTGGCTGTAAAAGCCGTCAATGCCGGCCACATCCTGTCCGACAATCTCATAGAACACGCCGCGCTTGCCGAACAGGCGGGCAACACCGCCGCAGAAAACCGCCCACAGGATCAGCGGCAGCCCCTTCATGTTGATCGCCAGCTGCAGCTTGTACGGCTCGTCCATGCCAATGCCGTTGTGATTGCTGGTAGCAAATTTGGACAGGAATTTCGCCCAGAAGCCCAGGCGCACATCCTCCATCTTCACGGTATTATCCTGGCACATGGAGATGACCTTTTCTCCCAGGGTGACCACATCGCCGCTGCGGTACAGCGGCAGCACATACTGCCGCAGAACGGCGATAAAATCCTCGCCGCGCTCGATAAAGTGGGTCTTGACAGCATAGCGCTCATAGCGCACGCCGTCCACCTCCCGCACGCCGCGGATGTAGTAGGTCACGCCATCCTTTTCCCGCTCGTTTGCCTTCAGGTTGCGGTTGCCCTCATACCATATCGCCATAGGCTTTTTCTCTCCATTCAGCGAGAGCGGCGGGAGATCGCTCCCCCGCCGTCCCAAGGTCTTTTTTCGTCTTTCTCTATTGTGCGCCGCCTGCACGGCGGTTATGCACGGATCAGATCTCCTCGGCCAGGTCGGCGATATGCGCCGGGATCTCCTCCTTGGCGGCCGAGACGGACATCACAATGTGCGCATCCAGGTTGCTCAGGCGCTCCACAAAGCTCTCCAGCTCGTTCAGGTCGCTGCCGCCGATCTTCAGCACAGAATCGACAAAGATATCGGTGATGTCATAGTTGCCGGCGCACATACCGGCAATGTATCCGTAGAGAGCATCAAACCCCTTGATCGCATAATCCTCTGCGGCAACCAGGCGTGCCTTGTGACTCAGGTCATAGGTTAGGGTATTATCTTTCTCGATAAAGACCACATTCCCTTTGGACTGCTCCACCGCGGCATTGCACATCGCCATCAGCTTTTTGGTCTTTCCGGAGCCTTTGTGACCGAGAATCAGTGTGATCATAGTGTTTTCCTCCTAAGATTTTAGATATTTGGAAACCGTCCGCAGACGGGTGATCCCTGTGCGCTCAGCCCAGGCGCGCCTCCAGCGCCGCCTTGGCCGATTCATAGCCGGGCTTGCCCAGCAGAGCAAACATATTCTTCTTGTAGCTTTCCACACCAGGCTGGTTGAAAGGATTGACACCCAGCATGTAGCCGGAAACTGCGCAGGCTTTCTCGAAGAAGTAGATCAGGTAGCCCAGCTCCGCCTCGGTCATCCCGGGCACCTGCAGCACCAGATTGGGGGTATTGCCGTCGGTATGCGCCAGCACTGTGCCCTCAAAAGCCTTCTCATTGATGAAAGACATCGGCTTGCCGGCCAGGAAATTGAGGCCGTCGCCGTTCTCCTGCTCCTCCTTGATGTACAGATCGCGCTGCGGCTTATCAAACTTTACCACCGTCTCAAAGAGGATGTTGGAGCCGTCCTGCACATACTGGCCAAGGGAATGCAGATCCGTGGAATAGATCACGGAATCCGGCAGCAGGCCGCGGCCGTCCTTGCCCTCGCTCTCGCCGAACAGCTGCTTCCACCACTCGTTCATCAGCGCGTATTGCGGCTCGTAGCTGACCATCAGCTCCACGGCAAAGCCGCGGCGATGCAGCGCCGTGCGTACCGCCGCATAGCGATAGGCGTCGTTCTTATCCAGCGCGGGATCGGCCAGCGCCTCACGCGCCGCCGCTGCACCCTGCATCAGCGCCGCGATATCGCAGCCGGCCACCGCGATGGGCAGCAGGCCAACAGCCGTCAGCACCGAGAAACGGCCGCCCACATCGTCCGGCACCACAAAGCTTTCGTAGCCCTCGCGGTCGGCCAGCGCCTTAAGCGTGCCCTTAGCCTTATCGGTGGTCACATAGATGCGGCGCTTGGCCTCTGCGCTGCCACAGGTCTTTTCAAGATACTCGCGGAACACGCGGAAAGCGATCGCCGGCTCGGTGGTCGTGCCGGATTTGGAGATCACATTGACGGATACCCGCCGCCCCTCGCAGATCTCCAGCAGCTCACTGAGCTGTGTGCCGGAGATGCTGTTGCCGGCAAAGAAAATATCCGGCGTATCCTTCTTCTTGAAATTGTAGTTATTGGACTTGAGGAACTCGATCGCCGCACGGGCGCCGAGGTAGGAGCCGCCGATGCCGATGACGATGAATACATCGGTATCCTGCTTGATCCGGGCGGCGGCCGCTTGGATGCGGGCAAACTCCTCTTTGTCATAATTCACGGGCAGATCCAGCCAGCCGAGGAAATCGCTGCCCAGACCGCTGCCGGAATGCAGCATTTCGTGTGCCAGGGTAACCTGCGGCTGCAGCGCCGCAATTTCCTCTTCGCGAAGAATTCCTTCCAGATACCGGGTGTTCAGCTTGACTGCCATTATCCATCAACCTCTCTCATTCGACCGTTTTTTCTCTATGTATATTATCCCTAAAAACGGCGGCAGCGGCAATAGACGAATGTTGCAATCACCCGCGAAATATGTTACATTCATTTTACACTATTTTTTCCGGATTTGCAATGGGTATTTGCGAAGTTTCCGTTTTTTTGAACAAAAAAGCCGGCAGCTCAGCGCAGCAAGGCGGCATACAGCAGCGCATAGGCTGTACGCAGATCCATTTCGGCTACGGCCTCAGCGGCACACACGGGGTATTCTCCCAGCGTTTCCTCCCCGGCGGTCAGCCGCCATGTGCCCACGATCTGCCCCTTTTCCACCGGCGCCTCCAGATCCTCCGCCAGCTCCACTGTGCTCTCCACCGCCTTTTCCGTGCCCTTTTTCAGCAGCAGCGGCTCCGGTGTTTCCACCGTCAGCGCCACCTGCGGCTCCCGGCCGCCGCGCACGGGGATCGGCTGCAGCGAAAGGGTATCCACCGGCGGCGTATAGGCCACATACGAGGCAAAGGCGTGATCCAGCATGGCCCGTGCACCGTTGAAACGGTCGGCCGTGGTGGTGCAGCCCAGCACCACCGCCACAAAGGCGGTGCCGTTCTTCTCCGCTGTTGCGGCCAGACAATGGCCGGCCGCCTGCGTGGTGCCGGTCTTCAGCCCGGTGGCACCGCTGTAATGCCGCACCAGCTTATTGGTATTGACCAGCTGGGATTTTCCGCCGCGCAGGGTATCCATCCAGATGGTCGTAAACCGCGTGATATCCGGGTGGGTCATCAGCTGCCGTGACATCACCGCGACATCATAGGCGCAGGAATAGCCGGTATCATCCAGGCCGCTGCAATCCACAAAGTGGGTGTTTTCCATCGAAAGCTCCGCCGCACGGGTGTTCATCCGCTCCACAAAGGCCTCCAACGAGCCGCACAGGTGCTCCGCCAGTGCCGTACAGGCATCATTGGCCGAGACCACGGCGGCCGACTTCACCAGCTCCTCCACCGTCATGATCTCCCCCGGCTCCAGCCAGATCTGTGAACCACCCATGGACGCCGCCCGCGCCGAACAGGAAACCTGATCCGTCCAGGCGATCTGGCCGGCGTCGATTGCCTCCATCACCAGCAGCAGGGTCATCACCTTGGTCACCGAGGCGATCGGCAGCTGCGTGTAGGCGTCCTTCTCATACAGCACGGTGCCGCTGCCCTGATCCATCAGCACCGCCCCCTTGGCCCGGATATCCAGCCCGGAAGCCTGCACCGGCGCGGCCGTTGGCCAGGCCTGTGCATCCTCCTCCAGCAGTGCGGACAGCACCTCTCCGTCCTCATTATCATACAGCAGCACACGGCCGCCATCCGCTGCGGCTGCCAGCGGCCACTGCCACAGCAGCAGCACGGCGGCGGTCAGCCCCGCCAGCCATCGTCTCTTTTTCACAGCACTCAACCCTTTCTGTTTTGTCTACTGTTGCCATATATATGAAAAGAGCCGGAAAATTATCCAATGGCGGGGACTGGCAAATTTTTTCGGGAATTTTGCCACGGGGTATTTATTTTTGCCGGCGGAAGCACTATAATAAGAAGTACCGAACTGTGAAGGGAATGATCCGCAATGACGGACAACGAACACCTGCTGGAGGGGATCCACCGCATCCATTTTGTGGGCATCGGCGGCTCCGGCATGAGTCCACTGGCTGAGATCCTCCACGCCAAGGGCTATGCGCTTTCCGGCTCCGATAACAACGAATCCGACAATCTCAACCGCATCCGGGCACTGGGCATCCCGGTCACCATGGGGCACGCGGCCGCCAATATCGCCGGTGCCGACATGGTGGTCTACACCGCCGCCATCCCGGCAGACAATCCGGAACTGGTGGCCGCCCGTGAGCAGCAGCTGCCGCTGGTGGAGCGCGCAAAGCTGCTGGGCTGGATCACCCGCCAATTCACCAATACAGTGGCGGTGGCCGGCACCCACGGCAAAACCACCTCCACCTCCATGCTGTGTCAGATCCTGCTGGAGGCCGGCACCGATCCCAGCATTTTCATCGGCGGACGCCTGCCGAAGCTGAATGCCAACGGCCATGCCGGCACAAATGACACCATGGTGTGTGAAGCCTGCGAATTTAAGGATCACTACCTGGAAATGACACCGGCCATCGGCATTATCCTGAATGTGGATGCTGACCATCTGGACTATTTCGGTGACCTTGCCGGCGTCATCCGCTCCTTCCACCGGTTTGCACAGCAGACCACCCGCGCTGTGATCTATAACGGCGATGACGAAAACACCCGCCGGGCAGTGGAAGGCATCACCGGCAAGCAGTGCATCTCCTTCGGGCTTGGCGAGGGCAACACCTGGCGGGCCAAAAACATCCGCACGGAGCACGGCTCCTACGGGGTCTACGATCTGTGGCACGACGGCCGATTTCTGACCGAGATCCGGCTGGGCGTGCCAGGTGAGCACAATGTCGGCAATTCGCTGGCCGTGGCCGCCGCCGCCACCCTGTGCGGCATGACCCCGGAACAGATCGCCGCCGGCATTGCCGCTTTCCACGGCGCCGGCCGCCGCTTTGAATTTCTCGGCACCCATGCCGGTGTCACCGTGGCGGATGACTATGCCCACCACCCAACGGAGATCACAGCCACCCTGCGGGCAGCCAAGGAACTGGAGCATCGGCAGGTATGGGCGGTGTTCCAGCCGTTCACCTATTCCCGCACCGCCCAGCACCTGGAGGAATTTGCCGAGGCGCTGAGTATCGCTGATCACGCCGTGGTCAGCGATATCATGGGCAGCCGCGAAAAGAACGAGTGGCATGTCCATGCCAGCCAGATCACCGACCGGATGCCAAACGGCACCTACCTGGCCACCTTCCCGGAGATCGCCGACTATGTGGCGGCGCAGGTGCAGCCGGGGGATCTGGTACTGACAATGGGCGGCGGCGATGTATACAAATGCGCCCGCATGATCATTGCACGGCTGAAGAAAAAGGAATAACCCGTCGAGACGGGGCTGCGGTCATATGACTGTAGCTCCGTCTGTTTTCCGCTCGCCGCAGATGCTCCTGGGAGCACCTGCACACTAAAGACGCCCCGTATCCACCGGAAATGGGCGTCTGCAGACCTCCGATACGCCGAGAACGGGCATTGCTGCAAGGCAATGCCCGTTCTTTTATTGGAGTTCGTTAGTGATAACGCTTATTTTACAATTGCCGTATTTCTTTTCCAGCAGCGTTTCGGCATCCGGGGCGCTGTAAGCTCGGATCACTTCTTCTGTAGTCACCCCGTCCGCCTTGAACCGGATCCGGTATATGCGCAGTGCTTCTTCCATAGCCGTTTCCTCACTGCGCACAACGGTTTTTTACACAAACTTTGCATTTTTCGAAAAAATCACCGCAGTAATTCATGTTCAATAATGCAAACCAGCTTTTTGCCGATTTCTTTCGTTATATGAATTGTATCGTGAGTGGAAGTCCGTATTATCAGCACATCATCGACAATTTCATATGTTGCCTCGCTATCGACGACACCGGCGAGTGTCGTATCGGCGATACCGGAATATCGTTCTAATTGAGTGATCATCGACATAAAGAACACCCCTTTTTACTTGTGGTGGTGATGTCCAAACGAAATCTGATACCACCCATCCCCATCAGCAAAACACTGCCACAGCCTCTGATGTTCAGTTCCAAATACACGAACGGTTCCAAAAAATGCACAATCTTCCGTCGTGCGATTTGGATCAAGGGTTTTTTTGCTCTCCACACACCCGCTCAAGCATAAAAGCATACTGACCGCCAGAATTACTGCCATCCATTTCTTCATTTTCATAACCCCTTTCGCAAAATTACACTTATAAAATAGCACTATGGTTTCAATTTGTCAAGATATTATTTCTTTGGTTGATTATAAAAATTAAAACAATTTATATAATAGTTATAAAAAGGAGGCGCACCTATGAGCGATTCGCTGCTGACCGATATGGGAAAACGCATTGCCGCACGGCGCAAGGAGCTGCGGCTGACGCAGGAGACCGTCGCCGAGCGTATGGGGCTGAGTCTGCAATCCGTTTCCTGCTTTGAGCTGGGAAAAAAAGCCATTCGCCCGGAAAACCTGGTGAACCTCTGCCGTGTGCTGGAGGTCTCCCCCAATTACCTGCTGACCGGCACCCGGGAAACGGAGACGCTGACCGCTCTGGGGCGGGAGCTTTCCCAGCTTCCCAAAGACGAATATGCCCTTGTGGAATCGCTGGTCCATTGCCTGCACCGCAAAACGACAGAAAGCTCCCGCTGATGCGCCGCATCTGCGGGGACTTAGCTAATCCCATCGTTTCATTATAAGCGCCGGCCGCCGTTTTGAATTTCTCGGCACCCATGCCGGTGTCACCGTGGCGGATGACTATGCCCACCACCCAACGGAGATTACAGCCACCCTGCGGGCAGCCAAGGAACTGGAGCATCGGCAGGTATGGGCGGTGTTCCAGCCATTCACCTATTCCCGCACCGCCCAGCACCTTGAGGAATTTGCCGAGGCGCTGAGCATCGCTGATCACGCCGTGGTCAGCGATATCATGGGCAGCCGCGAAAAGAACGAGTGGCATGTCCATGCCAGCCAGATCACCGATCGGATGCCAAACGGCACCTACCTGGCCACCTTCCCGGAGATCGCCGACTATGTGGCGGCGCAGGTGCAGCCGGGGGATCTGGTACTGACAATGGGCGGCGGCGATGTATACAAATGCGCCCGCATGATCATTGCCCGGCTGGACGGCAAAGCAGAATAAAAGCAGAAAAATACCGCCTGCACAGGGGATCAGTACCCGGCGCAGGCGGTTTTTCTATGCAGACAAGACGCGGCAAAGCCACAAAGTGGCTTTGCCGCGTGATGGTTTAGACAAAACAATCGGGGGATGATCGTTCCTGAAACGGAATATTTCTCCGTTTCAGGTCGAAGATTTTCGGCAAACAGCGTTTCTTAGCGGCACGGTGTCCCGACCAAAGAATACTGGCGTATTCTGAGCGGAGGGCAACAAAGCCGATAAGGACGCTGTTTAGCCGAAAAAACCGTTTTACCCCGATTGCTTTGTCTATTCTCCTTTATATTTGCGTCGGGTAGCCAAGCCGCCCCGGATATGCCGCTGTGCCTTATTGACCTCCAGCACATGCCGCACCTGTCCGTACAATTGCGGATTGACCGTGCGCAGGCGTTCCGATACATCCTTATGTACGGTCGATTTGCTGATATGAAACCGCTTTGCCGCCGCGCGGACGGTTGCCTTGTTTTCCAATATGTACTCGCCCAGTTCAACCGCGCGTTCTTCTACGGCACCCTTCATCCGATCACCCCATTTTTCGTGTTCTGTACACTATATGGGGAAATGCGGAAGTTTATGCCTGATCGGAACACGCCGTGCTGCAGATACAGAAAAGCAGCCCGACTGGCCGGGGTGTTGGTAGTATTGTTGGAGGATGCAAGGCGCGTTTCGAACCGCGCCCCACGCAGGGGGCGACCCTGCGCATAGTTGCGAATTTCTCGATTGATTTTATTTCAATTCGCGTCCCCGTGAAGGGGGCGACAAAGAAAACCCGCTTTACCAGGACGAGATGGACAAATTTCAATTCGCGCCCCCGCGAGGGGAGCGACGCAGTAAAGCACCGATCACTACGGCAATCAAGATTTTATTTCAATTCACGCCCCCGCGAGGGGGGCGACCGGTCATGGCAGACTCAATAGCGTTCATCATATCCTCATTTCAATTCGCGCCCCTGCGTGAGGGGCGACGCGCATTAACGGCCACCTCCTTTATCAGACTTATTTCAATTCGCACCCCATCAGGAGAACAATGTTGTTCTGCCGACAACAACCTCAAAGGTATTTCAACTCACACCGCATAGAAAGCGGTGGCCCAATGCCCATTGCTCAGTTAAATGATTTGGTACATTTCAATTCACGCCCCGCGTGGGGGGCACCATCACTCTCCGGCATTGAGGTAAATGAATTTGCCGTATTTCAATTCGCGTCCCCGCAAGGGGGGCGACGCATTTCCGCACAGCTGGAGGGCAAAGACAACAAGATTTCAATTCGCGCCCCCGCGAGGGGGCGACGAGAAGTTGCAGAGCGAGGGCAAGCTGCTGATCATCATTTCAATTCGCGCCCCCACACGGGGGGCAACGGCGTTATTATGATGTCCCTTGCACAGTCAGGGTGATTTCAATTCGCGCCCCGTGTAAGGGGGCGAAATGCTGTGAGCGGTTACACTCATCGGCGGCCTTTTCATATTTCAATTCACTCCCTGTCGGGAAAAGAAAGTTGTTCTGCCAACAACGACCTCAAAGGTATTTTAATTCACACCCCTATACAAATATAACACATAATAAACTGATAAACAACCCTCATTGGCTTCACGGCCTCCACGGCCTG
>DJRT01000001.1 GCA_002437905.1 Ruminococcaceae bacterium UBA6353
TTACCGTTATGCTCCTGTCCTCGTTCACCGTAAAAGTGATCCCATTAATGGTTTTGGTACCATTCGCATACGGATACGGGATCAGGTTTTTCCCATTCCGCCGCACCGTCACGGCAGTCGGCGTCACCCCCTTGGTATAGGCGGTGGCCGTGGCACCCTCCTCGATCTGCGGGCTGAAAATCACATTGTCGCATACCGCGCCTTTGCGTATGGTCATTAGTATTCGTATGGTTGTAGCTTTTTTAATTGTAAAGGTTGCTCCTTCACCAAGATCAGATGTGCTTCCTGTATACCAGCCGGTTGTGGCATCCGCGTCCTCCACATACAGGTAGTAAGTGGATACGCTTCCGCCAGCCGGACACCCTGTCAGCGTGTATGTTGTGCCTGGCATCAGCGCAGTGGTACGATTTATTTCATAATATGTATTCACTTCACTTGATGCCGTACCATTCGCCGTGATGGTTCCATCCTCATTCACCGTAAAGGTGATCCCGTTAATGGTCTGGGAGCCGGCCGCATACGGCTGCGGGATCAGGTTCTTGCTTTTCACCTGCAGCGCCAGCTCGTGCTGCACCGGTGCCGCATCGTCTATGCGCACCGTGCCGCCCCGCTTTTTCCCCCGCAGCGCATTGGCGTAGGTCAATATCGAGACACTGTCGGCGGCGCTTTTCGCTTCGGCGGCGCTGGCAGCCGCTGCCACCGCCTGTTGCCGGGCAGTCTCCTCTGCCGCCGCTGCCTGATTGGCACTTCCGGCCGCCGCCGTGGCGCTGGCAGCAGCACTCATGGCGGCTGCTTCGGTGGCATTGCGCATTTGGGTGGCTTCGGCGGCGCTGACAGCTGCCGCGGTGGCCTTTTCCGCAGCTGTATCTGCACTGTCCGCTGCTTTGGTTTCACTGTCCGCTGCCGCCGTGGCACTCGCCGCAGCCGACGCAGCCTTTTCCGTGGCCGTGGCGGCGCCGGCGGCAGCACTTTGGGCATCCTGTGCCGCCTCGGCTGCCCGCAGCGCAGCCGCCTGTGCACTGGCCGCTGCTCCATCCGACAGGGCCGTTATATCGGCACGGAAGGTCTCCATCCGGCCTGCCAGCTGCTGCTCCATCTGTTCAAATTCGCTTTTTTCCACCGGCACAGCCGGTGTGGCCGCCACCGCGGCCCCCACCGTCAGATGCAGGATGGCGGTCTTTTTCACCTGTCCGTCCGATCCGACGGCCCGGACGGTTGCCCGCAGCAGCCCCGGCAGACGGGTATGCTGTGCCAGCACCGTCCACAGCAGATGCACACCGTCGGCCGCCACCCGCTTTTCCAGCGGGGCGATATCCGTGGGACTCTGGCAATCCACCGTGGTCTGCGTGACCGTGCGGCTTTCCTTGCTCTTTTGCGCCGTCACCGTCGATCCGCTTTCCGCCAGCACCTCGGTGGTCACATCATCGCTTTTTTCCTCCTGATGCGTCTGGTGTGCGGTCACCGTGGACAGATCAAAAGCCATATCCATATAAAAAGTATATGCTTCATACCCTGTATCCGTGAGCAACAGCTCACGGACGACCGTCTCGTTTTCTCCTACATAGGCCAGCTGCCGTTCCTCCTCCGGAACCTGAGCCACCCAGTCCTTAATGATAATCATATGCAAGCCCCTTTCCGTTTAGCGCTCCCCGCGGCATAAGAAAAAAGCAACCGCATCACCCATGCAGTTGCTTTCTCTCAGTTCCGTATACTTCTATTATAGACGAACATTTGTTCTGTGTCAAGTATTCATCCTATTTGCTGCAGAATATACTCTGCCGCCTGCTGCGGCTGCTCCACAATCACCGCCGCCCCGTGCGCCAGCAGGAATTCCCGGTCCCGGAAGCCCCAGCACACCGACAGGCAGGGCATACCGGCATTCCGCGCCGTGGCAATATCCACATCCGAGTCCCCCACGAACAGCGCCTGCTGCGGCGGCACACCCAGCCGCGCCAGTGCCGCCAGCGTGCTTTCCGGCGCCGGCTTGCGCGGCCGGCCGGGGCAATCTCCGGCGGCCACCGCGATGGTATCGGCGAAGAAGTGCTGCCGCAGATTTTCCACAGCCGATTCCAGCTTGTTTGAAACCACAGCCAGCGACAGGCCGGCCTGCCGCAGCGCATGCAGCATCTCCTGCACCCCGGCATAGGGGGCAGTCCTGTCCAGATCGTGCCGGGTATAGTAGGCGGTAAAATCGGCCAGCACCTGCGCCGTCACGGCCGCCGCCGTGCCCTGCGGCACCGCCCGCTCCACCAGCTTGCCAATACCATTGCCCACAAAGCGGCGTACCTCCTCCCGCGTGCGGGGCGGCAGGCCGTTGGCCGCCAGGGCGGCATTGGTGGCGCCCATCAGGTCGTCCAGCGTATCCAGCAGCGTTCCGTCCAGATCAAACACGACAGCACGCAGTTTTTCCATGGTATCTCCTCCGTTTCCGGCTCCTTGCTTCTCCGTTTTCCGGCGTGTCATTCCACGCAATCCAGCTCCGGCCGCCACAGGCCGTGCCGCTCCAGCAGCTCCCGCATATCCGGCGGCAGCGGACAGGTCAGCGCGATCGGCTGCCCCGTAACGGGGTGGCAAAAGCTCATGCGCGCGCAGTGCAGCCCATGGCGGGGCAGTACAGTATCGTCCGTGCCGTACATGGTATCCCCCACCAGCGGATACCCCAGCCATGCCATATGCACCCGGATCTGGTGCGTACGGCCGGTCTCGATCACCACCCGCAGCAGCGATATGGTGCCATCCGTGCCAAGGCTGTGCCAGCGGGTCAGGCTGGGCTTGCCGCCTTCCCCCACCTCGCGGGTGATGCAGCTTCCCTCCCGCACACGGATGGGCTGGTCGATTACCCCTTCCCCGGTCAGCGCGCCCAGCACAATGGCCAGATACACCTTCTGCGGCTTCTGTGCCATGGCATACGCCACATGGGGGCTTTTGGCCGCCAGCAGCAGGCCGCTGGTATTGCGATCCAGCCGGTTGACCGGCCGAAAGGACAGCGGCGTGCCCCGGCGGGCAAAGTACCCCACCACCGCATTGGCCAGGGTCGGCTCCGGCTTGCCGGCAGAGGGATGCACCGCCAGGTAGGGCGGCTTGTTGATCACCAGCAGGTCAGCATCCTCGTACACCACATCCAGTGGCATATCCGCCCCCTCAATGCGCACGGCATCCTCCGGCATACGCACCCGCACGGTCTGCCCCGCGCGCAGGCGGTCGATGGAACGCAGCGGGCACCCATCGGCGGTCATACCGCCCTCCACCCGCTTGAGCTTGACCACCATGCGCCAGGAAAGGCCGCAGTGCTGCCGCAGGAAGGTCTGCATTGTCTGCCCGTCGCACTCCGGCGGCACCGGATACACATACTCAGCCATCGGCCGCCACCGTTGCCGGTTCCGCCGACGCCGTCACGGCCGCAGCAGCAGCCTTGCGCCGCAGCAGCACCCGGTAATAGTGCAGGAACATCCCATACTCCACAAGGAAGGTCAGCAGCCACGATACAGGATAGGAAAGGTACAGGCTCGGCAGCGTATGCAGCCGGGCAACCAGGGTATAGATCCACACCACACGGAAGCCGCAGATGCCCACCACCGAAGCAATCATCGGTGCCAGCGAGAAGCCCATGCCGCGGATCACGCCGGTCACAATATCGTCATAGGCACACAGGAAATACGGCAGCACAATGAACGCCATGCGTTCAATGCCATATTCTATCGCCTGCGGCGAATCGGTAATGTAGATGCTCAGCAGCGGCCGGGCAAACAGGTAGCACAGGCTGCCCAGCCCAAGCCCGGTCACCGTGCCGCACAGAAGACAAATACGCTGGATACGGCGTACCCGCTCATACTGCAGCGCCCCCACATTCTGGCCGGTGAAATTCAGAGCCGTCTGGCAAAAGGCGTTCATCGTGACATACACAAAGCCCTCGATGCTGGAGGAGGCCGCATTGCCGGACATGGCCACCGAGCCGAAGGAATTGATGGTGGATTGGATCAGCACATTGGATATGGCAAACAGCGAGCTCTGGATGCCCGCCGGCACGCCGATGCGCAGTATGCGGACCAGCTGCGGGGTATGGAAGCGCAGCCACCGCAGCTCCAGCCGGCAGGCATCCGAACGGCGCGCCAGCGACAGCAGCACCAGCACCGCTGCCAGAGTCTGCGAAATGGCCGTAGCCAGCGCCACGCCGGCCACATCCATCTTGAAGGCCACCACAAACACGATATTCAGGATCACATTCAGCACACCGGCCGCCGTCAGATAATACAGCGGGGTCTTGGTATCCCCCGCGGCGCGCAGCAGCGCTGCGCCGAAATTGTAGAGCATACTGGGCGCCATACCGCAGAAATACAGCCGCATATAGACGGAGGATAACCCGATTACATCCTCCGGCGTAGACATCCAGCGCAGGAAAGTGGGAGCAAAGCAGACACCGATCACCGTCAGCACGATTCCGCTGACGAGTGCTGTCAGAACCGAGGTGTGCACCGTGCGGCGCACCTCCTCCGGCTTGTTTGCGCCAAGAGCCTGCGCCACCGTCACGCCGGCACCGACCGAAAGCCCCACAAACAAATTGACAAACAGATTGGTCAGCGAGGAGGTGGCACCAACAGCGGCCACCGACACGCTGCCACTGAAGCGCCCCACCACCACCAGATCCGCTGCATTGAACAGAAGCTGCAGCAAACTGGTCAGAATAATCGGCACCGTATACCGGATGATATTACCGGTCAACGGGCCGTGGCACATATCAATCTCTTTTTTCATGCCGTGGTCATCTCCTTTTGCACCGGGGAAAAAGGGGCGGCCGGTATGCCGCCCCTGTTCGTTGCTTTTGTATCCGCCGGAAGAAAGCCATCCGGGCTTACCGGCACCGGAAACATGCGCCGGCGCGGCCTCTTCAGCCAAAGCTGCCGCCCGCTGATGCTTATTCAGGCGTTTTTCATTGCCAGCGCCTTGCGCACCTTATCCACAATGTTCTGCGCCGACAGGCCATAGAGCTTCAGCAGCTCCGCTGCCGGGCCGGATTGGCCGAATGTATCCTCCACGCCCACGCGCAGCACCGGCACCGGCACCGTTTCGCTGATCACCTCAGCCACCGCGCTGCCAAGGCCGCCGATCACATTATGTTCCTCGGCTGTAACGATGGCGCCGGTCTCTTTGGCAGCCTGCACCAGAATATCCCGGTCAATCGGCTTGATGGTCGCCATATTGATCACGCGGGCGGCGATCCCCTCTGCCTGCAGCTGTTCGGCCGCCTGCAGAGCCTCGTTCACCAGCAGGCCGGTAGCCACGATGGTAACATCGTTTCCGGCGGTCAGCTGCTTGCCCTTGCCGATCACGAATTTTTCGTTCTCATCTGTGATCACCGGCACCGCCAGACGGCCGAAGCGCAGGTATACCGGTCCGTCGATCTCAACGGCCGCCCGCATGGCCTGCTTGGCCTCCACGGCATCCGCCGGGTTGAGGATGATCATGCCGGGGATGGTGCGCATCAGCCCAATATCCTCACAGCACTGGTGGGTGGCGCCGTCCTCACCGACGGAAATGCCGGCATGGGTGGCGCCGATCTTCACATTCAGATGCGGGTAGGCAATGGAATTGCGCACCTGCTCAAAGGCACGGCCGGCAGCAAACATGGCAAAGGAGGAGGCAAACACGATTTTGCCGGTGGTCGCCAGGCCGGCGGCAATGCTCATCATGTTGCCCTCCGCAATCCCGGTGTCGATAAAGCGGTCGGGATACGCCTTCTTGAACGCGCCGGTCTTGGTAGCCGCCGCCAGGTCGGCGTCCATCACCACCAGCTGCGGATACTCGGCACCCAGCTCCACCAGGCCCTCGCCATAGCCCTCACGGGTCGCTTTCTTGATCACTTCTGCCATTGCTTCAGCCCTCCAGTTCCTTCAGCCGGGCGGTCAGCTCCGCCACCGCCTTGTCATAGTCCTCTTTCTTGGGGGCGGTTCCGTGCCAGCCGCACTGGTCCTCCATATAGGAGACGCCCTTGCCCTTGACGGTCTTCTGCACGATGGCGGTGGGGCGTCCCTTAACCGTGCGTGCCTCCTCCAGCGCCTGGGCGATCTGCTCCAGGTCGTTGCCGTCGATCTCAATCACATGGAAGCCGAAGGCCGCAAACTTTTCCGGGATGGGGTACGGGGAATTCACCTGCTCCAGCGTACCGTCGATCTGCAGATTGTTATTGTCCACGATCACCGTCAGGTTGTCCAGCTTCTTGGCGGCGGCAAACATGGCCGCCTCCCACACCTGGCCTTCCTCAATCTCTCCGTCACCCACAATGGTGTATACCCGCCAGTCGGCCCCATCCAGCTTGGCGGAAAGCGCCATGCCGGTGGCGCAGGAGATCCCCTGCCCCAGTGAACCGGAGGACATATCCACGCCGGGGATGTGCTTCATATCCGGGTGTCCCTGCAGGATGGAACCGATCTGCCGCAGCGTGGGAATCAGCTCCTGCGGGAAATAGCCGCGCAGCGCCAGTGCGCCGTACAGGGCGGGGGCTGCATGCCCCTTGGAAAGCACAAAACGATCGCGATCCGGCTTTTTCGGATCCTGCGGATCAATGTGCATTTCTTTCCAATACAGCACCGCCAGATCGTCCGCGATGGAAAGCGAACCGCCGGGGTGACCGCTCTTGGCATGGTAGGTGCCCTCGATAACCGCCAGCCGGATCCTGGTGGCAATGATCGACAGCTCTTTTTTCGTCATAGCATCCATTTGCAACGCCCTTTCTGCCGGGGCGGCCGTCAGCCGCCGCCGAATGTCGTCTTATTTTACCATATCCCGCGAAAAAAAGCCAGTCTTTTTCACCGGTTGGGGCAATTTTTTTGCCGGCTGCATACCGGCGGCCGCCCACTGTCTTATTCTTGCGCCAGCAGCGGCAGCAGCAGCGGGGTCAGCCGCTTGCGGGAAAGATGCCTGCCCTGCGGCGGGATGTACACACTGTCCGGCGCAGCCCCCGCCACCACCCCGGCCGCCGCAGCAATCGCCGCCAGCACGGTCTGCACAGCTGCCGGCTCCCCGGCAGCGTAGTAGGTCTCATCGTGCAGCCCGGATATTGTATAACGGGAGACCTTGGCCAGGCACACCCGGCAGCCGGCGGCGGCGCAGTCCTCTGCCAGCAGCCGGCGCAGTGCCGCCGTATCCAGCGGCGCGGAGGCCCAGAGCTTGAGGATAGCAAAGCCCAGCCCCGGAAACCAGCGCTGATCCCGCCGATACAGGATCGGCAGTGCCGTTTCGGCCAGCAGCTGCGCCCGCAGGCTCTCAAACAGGGCGGCCGGCTGCTCTCCGCTGGCAGCCGCCAGCCACGCAGCCATCCGGGCGTCCGGCTCCCGCGTCTTGCCCGGCGAAAGCCCCTCGGTATCCAGCAGGATCGCCCCCAGCAGCATCCGCGCCAGTGCGGCATCCGGCTGCAGACCCGCCTGGTGGCAGTGCAGCGCCACCAGCGTGGTCGCCGCACCCACCGCACAGATCTCCGCATCCGCGCAGGGCGGGGCCTCGCCCGGCTGCAGGGGGTGGTGGTCAACCACCGCCGCCACCCGCCGCGGCTGTGCCGCCGTATGATGGTCGGTCAGCACCAGCGGCAGCCGTTCATCCGCCAGCAGGGCCGCCCCGCGGCTGTCCGCAGCCGTCAGCAGCAGCCCGCCGGTCTCCCCCAGCAGCCATGCCGTTTCACGCGGCAGGGCATCCGCCTGCACCACCGGCACCGCCCGCTCCCCGGCGGTCAGCCACCGGCGGAAGGCCTCAAACAGCGCAGAGACCACCGCATCGGTATCCGGCGCAGGGTGTCCCACCACCACCAGGTGTGCGGGCGCTGTGCGGCACTCCTGCAGATAGGCCGTCAATGCCGGCAAACACATTTCGGTCAGCAGCCGCTCCACGGCCGTCCCCCCTTTTCTTCGTCCGTGTACAGTATAGAGTATAGCCCGCATGAGGCAAAAAGGCAAGTGCCGACAGCCGGTATTTCGCGTTTTTCACCAATCAAATAGCCCAGGCGGGCTCATTCCCGCAGGCCGGTTGACAGGCCGCGACAGATGTGGTAGAATAGCAGACAGGAAGCAAGGGCGTTTCATCCGGCAGAGTTTTTCTGCCCCGCGATGAACGCCTTTGGTGCTTTACAGAGAGCACACGAAAGGAGCTATGCCCTATGCCACTGTCATTCACCAAGATGCACGGTCTCGGCAACGACTATCTGTATGTGCGGGCCCAGGTACTGCCGGACGACCCGGCCGGCCTTTCCCGCCGGCTTTCCGACCGCCACCGCGGGGTCGGCTCGGATGGCATGATCTGGCTGCTGCCCTCGGCCGTGGCCGACTGCCGGATGCGCATTTTCAATGCCGATGGCAGCGAGGCCGCCATGTGTGGCAACGGCATCCGCTGCGTGGGCAAATACCTGTACGATAAGGGAATCGTCCCCCGCACGACCCTCACGGTGGAGACCAATGCCGGCATCAAGACCCTGCAGCTTTGTGTGGCAGACGGCCAGGTACGCACCGTTACGGTGGCCATGGGGCGGGCGGCAGTCGGCCAGCCCATCACCGTCGCGGCCGTCGGCAGACAGCTGACCCTGCGGCCGGTGGACATGGGCAATCCACACGCCGTCTGCTTTGTGCCGACGGCAGAAAACGCCCCGGTGGCCGAGGCCGGAGCTGCCCTGCAGCATACAGCTGCCTTTCCGGACGGCGTCAATGCCGAGTTTGTGCAGCAGATCGACCCGCACACCCTGCGTATGCGGGTGTATGAGCGCGGCAGCGGCATCACCATGGCCTGCGGCACCGGCGCCTGCGCGGCGGCCGCTGCCGCCGTGGCCGAGGACCGCTGCCCGGCCGGCACGCCGCTCTGCGTCCGGCTGGACGGCGGCGATCTGACGGTGACCGTCGCTGCTGACGGCGGGGTCACCATGACCGGTCCCGCCGAGACCGTCTGCGAGGGCACGGCGGAGCTGTAAACCCTGCCAGAAGAAACTTGCCTGCACCGTCATTCCGTGCAGCCATAGCGCAAGGCGGCGGCAATGTCTTTGGGACATTGCCGCCGCCCTTTGCGTACAGCGCCCTTCCCTGAACCTTATGCAGGTAAAACCGATCGAAAATGGTTGCTTTTTTGCCGCTTTTGCGGTATACTGTCCTAAAGTGGGGCTTTAGAACATTGAGGGTGCGTTGCACATTTTCAACCGTTCGCGCGTATGAGGGAGGATTTTATGAAAAAACGGGAAGACAAGACCGGCATAACGCAAAGTGTGCTGTGCTGGGCTTCCGATACCGCCGAGGCAAAATTCAAAAGCTTTTGCCATACCGTCTTTGACGCAGAGATCGATGAATTGCCGTCTGAGCAAAGCATCTTTATGCGGCAGAGCCTGTCCATCGTTTTCTTTGCAACCATTCTGTTTTTGATCACCAACGGCTTCTACCTTGTCAAGAACATCATTCTGAACACAATGATCGTCATTGATATGGTACCGCTGTACATGATGGTGGCCTCTTCTCTGGCGATGCTGCTGTTCCTGATTTTTTACAAGAATTACGGCTCATCGCTGTCCCGGTTTGTTCTGCTTGGGTTCTATACCATGGTTATCGCAAGTGTCACGATCTTCATGGTCTCCTGCAATTTCCACGGGATCGGCCTTTCCATTTCCATGTGCTACCTTTTTGTGATCATGATCGCACCGACATACAAGCTGTTCGACACTATACTGATCTGTCTTCTGATATCCGTCAGCTGGTGGCTCCCCGGGCAGCTTCCCTATGCCGAAA
Source organism: Ruminococcaceae bacterium UBA6353 (assembly GCA_002437905.1). Classification (GTDB taxonomy): domain Bacteria; phylum Bacillota; class Clostridia; order Oscillospirales; family Acutalibacteraceae; genus UBA5905. The sequence continues at coordinate 9,747 of DJRT01000001.1, forward strand.
ACTACAATCTGTTCAAGCATTTTCTTCTGCGGTTCTCAATCATCGCCGGATTTATTGCTGTCCGCTCCGTCTTTATGCGGCAATCCGCGAATGAGCGATACATCAACGAGATCAGCAATTCTTTCATCAAGCTTGCCTACAACGATATGATGACGGGCACACTGAACAAGAAAGCGCTGGAAACCTACAGCACCTTCGTTGCCGAAAAAATGCATCCCGAAAGGGTCAGTGCGATCATCTACGATATTGATAATTTCAAATCGTACAACGATCATTATTCCCACATCAAGGGCGATGAGGCGCTCAGGCTGGTTGCCCAAAGCGTTTTGGCCGTCCTTGAAAAATCCGACCGGTACCTCTTCCGTTTTGGGGGCGAGGAATTTGTCGTCGTGCTGCCGGATGCGGACGAAAACGAAGCCCTCCGCATTGCGCACGATCTTCTGGCCGCAGTGCGCGCCGCCGCCATCCCGCGGGAGGATCTGCCGGACAGGAGCATTGTCACCGCCTCGTTCGGTGTTGCCTCCGGCACAAGTGAGGAGCTGCATAACCTGTCCATTGCCGCAAAGGCGGACAAACAGCTGTACATCTGCAAAAACAGCGGCAGAGACGGTGTTGCCGCAGGCGGCGTGATATACCGGTGACCCGATCCGCCGTGCAGCTCTTCCGGCAAAAAAGGCCGGGGAACATTTCTGAATGTTCCCCGGCCTTTTGCTTTTATCGGCTCTGTCTGTCCAAAAAGATTGGCTTTGAACCGTCATCCGCGGCGAAAGCATTGTGGCCGATCCGCACACGCCTTCCACCTATTTGTCTACTCCGTATTTTTCTGTGTTTCCTTGCCGCTGCCGGCATGCGGTGCCTCTTTCAGCGTTCTTCCCCCCACCAGTGCGGCAGCAGCTCTTTGAGGGTCACGGTTTTCCGGGTTTCGTAGTCCAGCAGGATCTCCATATTTTCGTTTTCCCGATTCAGCTGATACAGAAACTCCCGGCACGCGCCGCACGGCATCCCGCTCCCGCCGCCAAACGGCGCTGTATCCCGAAAGGCGATCAGCCTTCTGATCTTTGTTTGGCCGCTGTTCACATACATGTTCAGGGCAGCCACGCGCTCAGCGCACAGGTTCATCACCCCGCTGCACGCCTCTATGCAAAAGCCTGTGTAGATGGTGCCGTCCCCGCTTTCCAGAGCGCATACCACATGATGGGCGTAAATAAACGGTGTTACATCCTCCGGGTGATATTCTTTTTTCGCCTGTGTGTAGAGTTTTTCCCATATATCCATACGACGCTCCTATAAAATTCCAAGCATTGTCATACCAGCTGCGGTCTCCGCTGCTTCCTCGGCCGGCTCCACCCGGCACAGCCGCCGCAGGTTTTCCGGTGCCGCCGGATTGTTGGCGGCAATGCGCCCCAGCGTCGGACAGCCATCCATCTGCGCACAGTCTGCACAGGTATCCAGCCCTCTCTCCCGAACACAGCGGCGGATGGGGCAGAGCCTGTCACAGAAAGGGGTCTTGGCCCCCTCCATGCGGCAGCCGGTGCAATAGAGCATTTCCGGCGTAATGGATACACCGTTGAGCTTCGTCCACAGAGCGGCCGTCTTTTCGCGCAGGGTATGATCGTTTGTCTGCGTGGCGATCCTGGCATCGCATTTTTCGCAGTCCAGCCCGCAGCAGGCAATCCATTGCTCTGTGTGCTCGTTCTCTTTCATCTTTGCGTTCTCCTTTGTGTTTTTCTTTCTAAGCGGTGCATCACAGCTCCAGCCGCATGGAAATGACCTCCTGGAACCCAGCCGTCCGGGAACGAAATCCTTTGGGGTTTCTGCCATATTCCACAAACCCGGCATGCTGGTACAGAGCTATGGCTCTGGCATTGTCCGCAACCACGCTCAGCTCCAGCTGCACATAGCCGGCCTCCCGCGCGCACCGGATGCAGGCCTGCGTCAATGCCCGGCCGATCCCCATTCCCCAATAGGCTTTCAGCACGCTGACGCCGAATTCCGCCCGGTGCGCCACCTTGCATTTCGTCCCCACTGCATCAATCCCGGCGGTTCCGACAACCCTGCCGTCCACCAAAGCAAGCAGTTCAATAGTACCACCCCCGACGCAGCATAACAAATGACATTGTCATTGTATTTGTCACTTATTTTGCAGTATAATGGTTTACGGTGAATGATAAATTCCATAAAAAATGCTCCTTTCCAGACAATTCTTTCGTCCGAAAAAGAGCTTGTAATTTTCGCGAATAAATGGGAGCGGTTGTTAAATTTTAAGGAATATGCTATAATAATTATGATCGAAATTTGTTATGCCTAATATTTCATATGTGAAAGGAAAATAGAAATGGGAATAAAAGAAACTCTAAAAGGGCTTGTAAGCAAAAAGGAAAACTGTTCGCCGACCGAAACGGAAAATGGGCTGGCAATTCAACAAATTGCAGATGCTGATTTGTTTCCAATAGTAAAAATTCCGGAAATCTCATTACAAAAATATAATAAAATTCCTATTTCGGGTTTAGCGTCACTCGGAGCAGCCTTTTCAAAGTTACCGCTTTCAGCGAGAACTATTACACAAACAAAAACAACAGAAGCCGCGTTAAAGGAAACATTGTTTGTTGGAATCAACCCGCGAAAAATAAGCGGTTTTCTAAGGACTGATCAATACGGAACAGTCGGAAATATTATGCAGGTTAATGAACAAGGAAAACAAGTGATTGCGGGACGAATGCGCTTTAAACCTGTTGATAATTTGCCGTTAAACGAATCTTATTCCATAACAATGCCTTTTGATCCAACACTAATGGTTGTCGCTGTCGCGGTGATGGCAATTGAGCAAAAGATTGACAAGTTACAGGAAAGTGTTGAAAATGTATTAAGATTTTTGGAACTTGAAAAACAGTCAAAGCAACGGGGAAACCTTAAGAAACTCACCGAAATAGCAGAAGATTATAAAGTGTATTGTGAGGATAAAGAATTTTGTGAGAATCGCAATTTCATTGTTCAAAAAATTCAAACGGAAGCGTTGGCGGATATTGAATTCTATAAAGAAAATATAGCAAGCCAATTACAAAAACAAAAAAGTGTACATACTTCATTGAATGCAGACTCTTTAATGAATGATGTGATTCGTGAGTTGGCAGAATACCAACTATCCTGTTATTTATACTCTTATAGCACATTTATGGACACAATGTTGCGTAAGGATTTTTCTTCCGAGAATATCACGAGAATTAAAGAGAGAATGCAAACAGTATTAAGTGCGTATAGTAATCTGTACCTTGATTGTTACTCGCAAATAGAAAAATATCAGCATTCTTCAATTGATACAAAAGTCATAAACAGTGTAAGTGTAGCAATTAAAGGAGTAGGCAAGGCGGTCGGTTCAATCCCGTTCATAAAGGACGGGCAAATTGATGAAACATTAATTGAAACCGGAACAAAATTAAATAATAAAAGCAATTCTCTGATTGGAAACAAATTAGAAACGATTAAAGGGTTTAAAGATACTCATATTATGCCTTTTATTGACAATCTTTCAAGTATAGATTTGATGTATAATAGAGAAAATGGTCTATTGACAGACGGCGAAAATATCTATGCTTTGCAGGATACCGCAATTTGAAGCAAAAGAGCGCTAAATTTATGTTTTTTAATGGTGATAATAATGCCTAAGAGCAAATGGATTTCATTTTTCTTATGCCTGTTTTTCGGACTGTTCGGAGCGCATAAATTTTACGAGGGACGCATCCTTCTCGGAATACTGTACATTTGTACTGCGGGACTTGGCGGAATAGGCGTAATTATTGATTTGATTATATTGTTTTTTAAACCCAATCCGTACTATCCGTAAAATCAATATACAAAAAAGTTTTTTGACATTGTCTTAGCAAGCACTGAATTTGGCTATCCAAATTCGGGGATGCTGCTACGGCATTACCTTAGCAAGCATCGTCTTTGTGTCCACACTTGGCTTAGCGAGCATCGCCGCCTGTTTCCACACGACCTTGTTAGGGCAAATCCCTAAAACCCTTTGAACGGAGAATTCTATGGATATAAATGAACTCAAAAAACAGCTGATTCCGTATTGGCGTGACATTTACAATCTGCAATACGGCAACATTCTCAAGCAACTATTTGTTCGTATCAAATACAGAATATTAGGAAACCGTTTCGGAGCATCGGAGATTCCGGATAATATTCTTGAAGCCATTGCCCGTACAATGCTGCCGGATATTCGCGAATTTTTCCTTTCCAAAGAGGGACAGGAGGAGTTTGCCGCTTGGAAAGCGGAATATGAAAAGAATAAGAAGAAAAGAGCATAAAGCAAAAGGCGAGGGTGAATCCCCCGCCTTTTCGTCACTATTGATAGATAAGTTCATTCAAGATAAATTCCCGTACTCTGCTTTGAATGTTATTCATTCGTCTGATCCATTCCATTTGATCGGAAACTTTTAACTGCTCGGTTACCCTCTCGTTTTCAGCCGTTTGTCGGACTAAAGAATCAAACATTTCGCAGGCATTACGATCCATGTCGGCAAGGTAATTGTTTAGAGTTCCGTTTAGCTGCATAACATTGATGACCGTACAATTATTGCGGTAAAGAAAATCATAATGCAGTCTGCCCCAAGCGCCGATGTTTTTAAGTTCTGTTTTCATAATAAGTAACCTCCGAATTTAGTTTTTGCGTTTTGAATTAAAGTTCGGATAGTCTATAAAAATGACAAATCCGAACCCTTCACCGATTGGTTTAGGGTTCGGATTTGTACTGTTTGGTGCGGGTAAGAGGACTTGAACCTCCACCGAATTGCTCCGATATGAACCTGAATCATACGCGTCTGCCAGTTCCGCCATACCCGCATATTCTGTTGTTGTCCGCCGGACTCACGGTCGCTTGCCCCGGAAGACAAGTGGTATTATAATGCACCAAAAGCCATTTGTCAAGGGAAAAAAGCAAAGTTTTTGCAAGAATTTTTTCGCCGCCCCTCCGGGCAGACACAGCGGCCGTTCCGGCAAGGCAAAACGGCCGCTGTATTCCGGCAAAAACTCATTCCGGCTGCACCCGCAGGCGTTCCGCCAAAGCCAGGTCCGGGTTCACATAGGCTGTGCGGTTATCTGTATAGATCACCATGCCTGGGCGGGCGCCGGCCGGCTTTTTCACATAGCGGGCGGCCGTATAATCCACCGGCACCTGCACCGATGCGGCGGCCTTGGAATAGGTTGCCGCCAGCACGGCCGCCTGCTCCAGCGTTCGGTCCGGTGCCGGGCGGCCATCTGTTACCACAATCACATGGGAGCCGGGCACATTTTTGGTGTGCAGCCAGATATCGCAGCCCTTGGCTGTGCGCAGCGTCAGGCGGTCATTTTCGGTATTGTTGCGCCCCACCAGGATCGGGAAGCCATCATCTGAGCAAAAGGCCATCGGCTGCATCGGTGGCGGCGTCTTTTGCCGCCCCTGGCGGTTCTGCCGGCGCAGATAGCCCGCCTCCTCCAGCTCCCGGCGCAGCTCCTCCAGCTCCCGTACCGTGGCCGCGCGGGAAAGGGCATCGAAAACCGTATCAATGTACTGCAGCTCCTGCTCCCCCTGGGCAATGCGCTGGGTCAGGATCTCCTCCGCCGTTTGCGCCTTGCGGTATTCCTTATAATAGCGCTGGGCATTGGCCGCGGCTGAAAGCGCCGGATCCAGCGGCACGGTAACCGTTGCGCAGGACTCGTCATAATAGTTGATCAGCTCCGCGGAGGAGGCTCCCGGCCGGATGGTATGCAGCCCGGCGTTGATCAGATCTCCGTACAGCCGCAGGGTATCCCGGCCGGCCGAGGCCGCCAGCTCCTGCCGCTGGTGCGCCAGCTTGCGGCGGATGCGCTCACTGCTGGTGGTCAGTACCCGCAGCAGGTCGTGCGCCCGCACCTTCATGCGTTCCGCCGCCGCCCGCCGGGCATAAAAAGCGTCCAGCAGCGCAGAGAAAGTGGCCATCTCCTGTCCACGGGCATCCAGGCCGTACTGGGTGATCGGCTGAAAGCTGAATTCCAGCGGTGTACCGTCCGGACGCTGCAGCAGATACGGCACACGCCCCTCCCCCTGCAGCACCGCCGCGCGGGTGCGCTGCAGAGCCTCCGCCAGGCGTTCCCACGCCGCCTCCGTCAGGGTGTTCACCGCACTGTCACGGCTGTCGGTGGCCCGGTAGGCAAGCTCCCGGCAGGTCAGCGGGGAAAAGCCCTGGCTGACCGCCCCCAGCGCCTTGGAGAGCGGCATATCGCCCTTGGAACGAACCGCCTGCAAAAACGCCTCCGACGAACAGCGGGAAGGGTCCAGCCGGTCGGCATCCGCCGGTGGGGGCGTGTACCGCGCCCCCGGCAGGATCGGGCGCACCGAGGACATCGCCGGATCCACCCGCTTGATGGCATCAATCACCCGGCCGTCCGGCTGCAGGAGAATGACATTGCTGTATCGTCCCATGATCTCCACCGCCAGCGTCAGACGCACCGGATCCCCCAGCTCGTCGATGCAGTCAAAATCCAGATACAGCACCCGTTCCAGTCCCTCCTGCCGGATGCCGGCCAGACGGCCGCCGGTAAGGCGCTTGCGCAGCAGCATGCAGAACATCGGCGGCTGCGCCGGGTTCTCCGGAATATCCTCGGTGAAGTGGATGCGCGGGTCATTGGCGCGCACCGAGATATACAGCCGCCGGGTGCCGCCGCGAAAACGCAGCAGCACCAGCAGCTCTTCCCGTCCGGGCTGGTGGATCTTATCAACCCGGGCATCCGGCAGCCCGGCCAGCAGCTCCTCCCGCACACATGAGAGAAATGCACCATCCAAAGCCATACTCCGCCGCCTCCTTTTCGATTATTGTGTATTGCGTATTGTCCGTGTTTCTTATTCTTCCGTAATGAGCAGCTCCAGCTCGAAAGGCTCCAGTCCCTCTGCCTGCGCCGTTACCTGCAGCGCGCCGCCCTTTGCCCCCAGCTGCACCGCCACCGTGGCCGCGCCGGCGTACATCCGCCGCACAGAGGATTGCACCGGCACATGGTCGGTATTGTCTGCACCGGTGGCGATCACACGGCCCAGAGCATTGGTGTAGAACAGTACCTGCGGCGCCGCATCCGGCACCTCGCGCCCTTCAGCGTCCACCGCTGTGCAGGTCAGCAGCAGCACATCCCGTCCGTTGGCGTGCACATCCTCGCCGTTTTCCGCCCGCAGCCGCAGCGCCACCGGGCGGCCGGTGGTCTCCCGGCGGTCGGCGGCCACAGCCTCCCCCGCCCGATAGCCGACAACCCGCAGCTCACCTGGCTCATAGGGCACTGTCCAGGCGCCGTGGCCGGCCGGCTGTATCGTCTGTCTGCCGAGGCTGCGCCCGTTCAGGAACAGCTCTGCCTGCTCACAGTTGGTATAGGCGCGCACATCCACCGGTTTCCCCAGCCGCTGCGGCCAGTTCCAGTGCGGCAGCAGATGGATCATCGGCTCCGACAGCCAGAAGGACTGGTTCTGGTAGAAGGCGTCCTTAGGCTGCAGGTACAGGTCGATCGCCCCGGAGGCGGAGCTGACCCGCGGCCACGCCGCCTCCCCGCGGTGCTCAAAAGCGATCCACTGGAAGCCGCCCATCACCCACGGCCGCTCCAGCAAAAACCGCCAGGTAAGCTCACGCGCCGGGAACCAGGCATTGGTACCATGGTCAATGGCGTTGATCCGCCCCAGCGCCGGCACATCATCGGCATACCAGCCGCGGGTGGTACCGGTGGCGCTGTTTTCGGTGGAAAGGATCGCCTTATCGGGGTATTTCTCATGCAGTATATCCAGTTTGGGCAGATTATAGTTCACGCCGATCAGGTCGCTTTCCCCGTACACCGTACAGTTCTGCGGGTCACGGTCGTTGGCGGTGATCACCGGCCGGGTGGTATCCAGCTTGCGCACCTCGGCGCGCAGGGTGCGCAGGATGCGCAGCCCCTGCTCACGGACAAACAGCGGCTCCTCATTGCCCACCGACCACAGGAATACGCTGGGGTGGTTGCGGTCGCGGCGAATTAGGGTACGCAGCTCGGCAAGGCCGTCTGCGGCAGAGGAGAAAAAGCGCGTTTCCGCCATCACCAGAATTCCCTGCCGATCCATCTCATCCATCCAGTATTCCGCCTGCGGATAGTGGGAGCAGCGGTAGGCATTGGCGCCCATGCGCTTGATCTGCCGCGCCTTGTACCGATACACACTGTCCGGCACGGCGCGGCCGGTCAGCCCGCAATCGCCGTGCCCACACACGCCCTGGATCTTCACCGGCCGGCCGTTCAGGAAGAAGCCCCGCTCCGGGTCAAAGCCCAGCGTACGGAAGCCGAAGGGCGTTTTCTCGATGTGCAGCACCTCATCCCCCTCCTGCACGGTGGTCACAGCCGTGTACAGATTGGGCGTATCAATATCCCAGCGCTGCGGCGCCTCCACCTCAGCCTGCAGGGTCAGGCATGCCGTTTCCCGCGCGGGCACGGCCAGTGTGCCGTCCGCGGAGGCCGCCACGCGGCCATCCGGCGCAACCAGCTCGGTATGCACGGCTGCCGTGGCCGCCGCGAAGGCATTATTGCGCACCTCCACCTGCACCGGCACCCGCCAGCTGTCCTCCGGCTGATCCGGCCGCTTTTCCGGAGCCACAAACACGCCGTACCGCTCCACGGCCAGCCGCTCGGTCTTTTCCAGCCAGACATTGCGATAAATTCCGCCGCCGCCGTACCACCAGCCCTCACCGTGGCCGCAGTTTACGCGTATCGCCAGGACATTTTCCCGGTCAAAACGGGCAAAATCCGTGATGTCGATTTCAAAGGGCGTGTGGCTCTCCCGGTGCTCCAGCATGAAGCTGCCGTTCAGATAGACCGTGCAGCGGTCCGCCACTCCCTCGAAATACAGCACCAGGCGCTTGCCCTCATCCGCCGGATCCAGCGTAAAATGCTTGCGGTACCACGCCGGATGGTGGCGGAAGAAGCCCCAGGCATTGTTTTCCTTTTCGTCATACGGCTGGCTGATGATGTAATCGTGCGGCAGCTCGACGGTCTGCCAGCCCTTGAGCGTGCTTTCCCGTCCCTCGCCGCCGAAATCATCCGGCCGGTCGGGATAGGCCACCGCGTATGGTCCGGCCAGCTTATCCTCTGTTTTGGCCTGGCTGTATGCCGGGCCCTTGTGCACCGGGCTCTCCTGCGGAATATCCTCCGGGTAGAACCGCCATCCGGCATTGAATAAACAGCGCTCATTCATCGTTTTTTCCTCCCGTTCTTTCCTCACGCCTGCAGCGTTTTATACGGCTCCCCGCCGTCAAAGGGTTCAATCACCAGCCCGGCAAAGGCCCCCCGCAGCCAGTGGCACAGGGTATCGACCACCGGCACCTCGGTGGCGTAGTGGCCGGCCTCCAGCACCGCCAGGCCAAGCCCGGCTGCCAGCAGCCATTCATGGTGGCGCACCTCGCCGGTCACAAAGGTGTCCGCCTGCCCGGCCAGCGCCGGAATATAGTCTCCGCCGCTGCCGCCGCACACGGCCACCGTGCGCACACTTCCCTCACCGGCCATCCGCACAGCGGTGCCGAGCGCCCCGGCGGTGTGCCGGGCAAATACCGCCACCGGCATGGCCTCGGCCAGCGTGCCGATCCGGCACAGGCCGTCCGCACCAATCGGCCGCACCTGCTGCAGCCGTAGGCGTGCCGCCAGTGTATCGTTCACGCCACCGGCGGCTTTATCCAGGTTGGTGTGTGCGGAGATCACGCTGATCCCGGCCGCGGCCGCCTGATAGGGCAGGCTGTGGCTATCCAGCCGCGGAAGCGGCCGGAAAATCACCGGGTGGTGGGTCACGATCAGCTCAGCGCCGGTCGCCTTTGCCGCCGCCAGCACGGCCGGCGTCACATCCAGCGCCACCAGTATGCGGGAAACCGGGGCATCCTCGCCGCCGATCAGCAGCCCGACGGAGTCCCATTCCTCCGCTGTGGAAAACGGCGCCCGGCTATCCAGATACTGCAGAATATCCCGGTTGGTTATCTTGGCCATCCTCATTCTCTCCTTTTCTCCACTCAGGGCTGCATCTGTGCCCGACGCTCCCGCTCGGCGGCCTCACGCTGCGAATAGATGCACCCACAATAGTTCTGGCGGTAGAGATGGTACTCTGCCGACAGCTGGCAGGAGCGTTTATACCCCTCCCGTTTTTTGAAATCCGAATACAGATACGGCACACCGTAGGCGGCCGACAGCTCACCGCCAATGGTATTCAGCTTGGCGGCATTCTTCAACGGGCTGATGGACAGGGTGGTGGTGAAATAGTCATAGCCGCCTGCCGCAGCCGCCTTTGCCGCCTCCTCCAGCCGCAGGCGGTAGCAGGCCATGCAGCGTGCGCCGCCCTCCCGCTCCTGCTCATGGCCGGCGGCAATGGCGGCGAAGCGCTCCGGTGCGTACACGCCCTGCCGGAAATCCGCCGGATTGGCCAGCGGCATTTCCGCCAGCAGACGCCGCTGTTCCGCCGCCCGGCGTTCAAACTCCTCCCGCGGGGAAATATTGGGGTTATAGTACAGCACCGTGATGCGAAAATAGCGGGAAAGGTACTCCAGCACATAGCTGGAGCAGGGCGCGCAGCAGCTGTGCAGCAGCAGCCGCGGCACCCGGCCGGCTGCCGTGATCTGTGCCAGCTCCGCATCCAGGCGCAGCTGATAATTCTCGGCCATAGCGTCTCCTTTCGCATAGAAAAGCCGGGGCGCCGCACAGATATACGGCCTCCCCGGCAAAAAAGGTCAATCCTCGCCAGCCGGTGCGGCGGCCTCTTCCGGCTCCACCTGCACCAGCACCTGCTCGATCCGGCGGTCATCCATACGGCGGATGGTGAAAACGGCGTTCTCGTAACGGACAGCCGCCTGCTCACCCGGCTCCGGGATATGCCCCAGCTGATCCATCAGGAAACCGGCAACCGTATCGTAGTCCCCCTCCGGCAGCGCAAGCCCCAGCAGTTCATTCAAGTCGTCAATGTTCAGCGACCCATCCACGATAAAGGAGTGGTCATCCAGCTGCGTGACCTCCTCCTCCTCATGGTCGAATTCATCCTGCATATTGCCCACAATCGACTCCAGCAGATCCTCCATGGTCACAATGCCGGCCACACCGCCGTATTCATCCACCACAATCGCCATCTGCAAGTGCTTTTCGTTCATTTCTTCAAACAGCTCATCGCACTTCTTGGTATCCGGCACAAAGTGGGTGTCCCGCAGCAGGCTGCGCACCGTCACCCCGGCCGGCAGGGGCTGCCCCACATAGGGCAGCAGATCCTTGATATACAGAATACCAATGATGTGGTCGATATCCTCCTCGTACACCGGTATGCGGGAATACCCGTTATCCACCCCGGTATGCAGCGCCTCCTCCACAGGGGCATCCGCCTCCACGGCGGCCACATCGGTGCGGGGAGTCATGATCTCCGCAGCGGTGATATCATCAAATTCGAAGATATTATTCACCATGTCCTTCTGCGCACCCTCAATGGCACCGATCTCCTCACCGGCATCCATCAGCTCACGGATGTCCTCCTCCGTAACGGTATCGGCATCCTCCCGCGGGTCCACCCCACCCAGGCGCAGGAACGGGAAGGCCAGCAGCCGGCACAGCGCGTCCAGCGGCCACAGCAGCGTATAAAAGGGCACAAACAGCGGTGCCAGCGAAAGGGCGGTATCCTCCGGCTGTTTGCCCGCCGCCCGGCGGGGCAGCTGATAGCCGAAAACGGCCACACACACCGCAGCAGTCAGCACCAGCAGCAGCCACGCGACCACCGAGGCACCAAGCAGCGGCAGATGCGCTGCCAGCGTCTGCGTCAGCGTACCGGCAAAGCACCGCAGAACAGCGGCGGCCAGCAGCAGGCCATTCAGCAGCAGGCCCAAACGCACGCGTCCGGAAAACAGCCGCGGCTTGTCCGTCATCCGGCGGATGAGCGCGGCACGACCGGCACTCTTGCGGTCATCGCCTTCCTCCAGCTCACGGATACGGGCGTCTCCTACGGCCTCAAAGGCCTCATCGACCGCCGAAAACAGCGCCGTGAGCAGCAAAAACAAAAGCGAAAGCAACAATGTGCCGGATATATTACCGGCCGGATCAGGGTCAGGCATAGTCAGGAAAGTCCCCTTTCAAGTGTAGTTTAACGAGTGTATCATACTGCATTTTCCCCCATCTGTCAATACCGGAAACGCACAATGGCGGGGAATATTGCCGGCCCTTTTCCGGCCAAAAGCCAGCAAAGCCGCAGGCGGGGCGTCCCCTGTGGGACGCCCCGCCTGCCTGCTGCCTGCTCACCAGCGGCCCAGCCGCCGCCGGTCAAATGTACGCATGTAGATGCCGCCGCTTTTTGTCTGCGCCCTACAGGGCGGGCCGGTAGTGCCTGCGGGTGCCTCGATATAGCCGCTCTCCGTGCTGATATCATAGGCCTTATCCGTTAAGAAGGTGGCGTAGATCCCGCCGCTATCGGTCGTTAGGACGGTATTGCCGGCATCACATTCCGTCAGGGTAATGCCGCCGCTGCCGGTTTGTATATTCAGTGCATCGCGCACGATCGCCCGGTAGAATCGCACACTGCCGGAGCCGGTACGCGCAATCAGATTTTCCGGCTCCACGCCGGAGAGCAGCAGCCGGCCGCTATCCGAAAGCATCTGCGCTGTGCCGTGCACGGTGGCATTCAGCCGCAGGGTACCGCTTTCGCTGTGCAGCGTCACAGTGTCAAAGGCAAAATGCTTCGACAGCATCAGGCGTCCGCTCCGGGTGCTTGCGGTGATCGAGCGGTATTCCTCTTCCGGCAGGAAGATCGTCACGCCGTAGTTTTCCCGGCTCAGGTCGATATACAGGATATTGTACCAGTGATGGCCGGTGCGCTCCTGATCGATCTCACGGATCTTCAGCACGCCGTCCTCCACCGTCACGGACACCGAGTGGTGCAGGGTGGCACGGCAGACCACTTTGGCCTTGCCGTCCAGCGCTTTCTGCAGGTTCAGGCTTCCCAGCTCCAGTTCCACCTCGATATCGCGGAAAGGCTCATCCTCCGCGATCAGAAAGGTCTCCGGCTTCACGGTGCTGAAACAGGTCATATCAAACCCGGAGGAAATATACGCACCGGCACAGATCACCGAGCCGCCCAGGATCAGCAAAAAGGCAAACAGTATAGCGGTTCTGACTGCAGGTCTCAGAAACATGACCGGCCCTTCCTCCATCTCCAATAATGCTGGATTGTATCTATGGCATACTCACCGAGGGACAGCACCCGTTTGCCGGCCCACAGCATCCCCAGAAAAAGGAATACCGCCAGCCCTGCCAGAACCAAAGCGATCCCGATAAAGCCGCTGGAGGCCAGCCAATCCCCGGTAACCAGCAGGATTGCCCATGCACACAGCAGCGCCAGCGCAACAAGCACCAGGGACAGATCCACATAGCCCATGCAGGCCACCAGCACCCACAGCACAAGGTATAACACCACCGCAACCGTAATGGCCGCCATCAGCAGCGGGAACCACACCGGAAAGGTAAAGGCCAGCAGCACCGTCAGCCACTTCGGGAGGGGGCGGCGGGAGGGCTGTGCCTTGACGGTGCTCTGATACCGGTCCCGCACATGGGCGGCCGCCTGCTCCACCCGGCACACGGACGCTACTGCGTCCTCCTCACTGTCACCGGCCGCCAGCGCACCGTCGATGATCGCCGTATAGTATTCCGCGGCATGGTCGATCTCCTGCTGCGGCAGCCCCTGCAGCTGTTGCTGCAAAGCGGCGATGTACTCCGCTTTTGTCATGTCTCCATCTCTCCCCAGGCAGCCCGCGCACCCGGTTTTCCCGCTGTCCGCCAAATTTTCGCACAACATTTATTGTAGCGCAAAATGCGGTTTTGTCAAGGATTATGTGAATTCCCATCACAGCTTACGCGGCTGTGCTTCCTGCGGGCACTCCCTCCGGCCGTGCCGCCGCTCTATGCGGATGATCCCCACAAGGATGGAGGCAAGCGTGAAGGCCTCGCACAGCACGCCGGCATAGGAGCCCACCACAGCATCGTACACCAGCCAACTGATGCTGGTCAGAAAGATCAGCCGCCGGACGATCTTCGGGTTTTTATTTCCGTAAGCGACCGTGGACAGCACCTTGGCCACGCCGATCAGGATGCTTTTCGGCCCCGCCCAGGTGGCAGCCGTAAAAACCAGGAACAAGACGCTGAAAACCACGCACATCCCGGTCGTCTTCTTGCCCCTTTTCACCATCTGTGTAAAGACGGTGTTCCGCACGCAGCCGATCAGGTTCATTGCCGCACCGGTGTAGGCGCCCAGCAGCAGATACTGCACAGCAAACAGCAGCTCATTCAGCGTCCGGAAGGTCAGAATGGCGCCGTGCTTTTTGCACTGGAAAGAGATCACACTCGCCGTGATCCCCAGCACACCGATCCCCTGAATGATCCATACAGACATTTTTGCAGCGCTCCTCTCGAAAAATTGACTTTTTCTGCGCTACATGATATACTCCGCTTAAGCGATATGTCAATAAATGTTCGCTATGTTTGAAAACGAACATTTCCGCAAACAAAAAATGCCGCTATGCGGATATGGGGGGCTCGGAATGCTGCTGAACCAACGCCAGATGCAGATGCTGGAGGCGCTGAAAAAGGAAGAACGCCTGTCCGTCAAGGCACTTGCCCAGCGCTTCTGGGTCAGCGAAATGACGGTGCGCCGCGACCTGAAGCTGCTGGAGGGCGAGGGCTATATCCAGCGGTACAGCGGCGGAGCGCTGATCAAAAGCAATGAGGGCGCCCTGCCGGTAAAATACCGCAAGCTGCTGCACACCAGGCAAAAGGCCACCCTGGCGGGAAAGGCCAAAAAGCACCTGCATGACTCGATGAGCGTCTTTATCGACACCTCCTCCACCTGCATGTATCTCATTCCGCTGCTTGCGGAATACCGGACAATCCATGTCATCAGCAATTCCGTGCAGACGGTGATGGCCGCAGCAGAGCGCGGCCTTGCCTGCACACTCATCGGCGGCGATTACGACAGCCACGATATGTGCACGGTGGGCAGCCTATCGGAGCGCTTTCTGCGTGACATCCATCCGGATATTGCGTTCTTCTCCTCCGCCGGACTCAGTGACGACGGGCTGATCACAGACGACAATGAGCAGCAGACCGCCGCCCGCAAGGTCGTAATGGAGAATTGCCGCAGAAACATCTTTCTGTTTGAAAGCCACAAGCTGCACAAAACATACCTGTACACCGTCTGCCGCGCAGAGGAGCTGGCTGACCTGATCATCCTGTAACCGACAAACCACCGACAGACGACAGAAAGGAACGAAGCCATGAAAAACAGCCGCCCACTGCGCCTGCTGCTTTCCGTCACCCTGGCCGCCGTGATCCTCCTTGGCCTGTACGGCCTATATTATTTCAATTATATCCCGCACAAAAAGTACCCCGGAGAACACTTTGGCATTTCACCCTATAGCAGCCGGAATGACCAGGATCACGACGGTATTGACGACCAGACGGACATTCTGCACAGTGTCCGGGACTATATCGCCACGCGCCCGAAGTACAAAAGCCGCTACTACACCACCGGATACCCCAATGACGGGTATGGCGTGTGCACGGATGTGGTCGCTTTCGGACTGCGGGGCGCTGGCTATGACCTGATGGAGCTGCTGTACGCGGATGTGACCGAAAACCCGGAGCGGTATCCTACCATCGAAACGCCGGATAAGTGCATTGATTTCCGGCGGGTGCGCAATCTGGATGTGTTTTTCGCCCATCACGCGCTGTCGCTGACCACGGATATCCGGCAGATCGACGAGTGGCAGGGCGGCGATATCGTGGTGTTCAAGGGGCACATCGGCATCATATCCGATAAGCGCAACCGGAAAGGCATCCCCTTTGTGATCCACCACGCCGGCCCGTACCAGCTGCACTATGAGGAGGATATACTGGAACGGCGGGAGGATATTATCGGTCACTACCGGATGGGATAGCGCATAAAAGCAGCAGCGGGAGGCCACATCTGTGGCCTCCCGCTCATTCTTTACAGGGTGTGCAGTCCTTTGGCTTCCGCCACATAGGCGGCGGCGCGGCGGGTAATACCCGCATAATCGCCGGCCGCCACCAGTGCCTTGTCCACAATACCGGAGCTGATGCCGAAGCCGGCCGCGCCGGCGGCAAGATAGGCGCCCAGCTCCCCCGGCTTGATGCCCCCGACCGCCAGCAGCGGAATGTGACTGAGGGGCAGATGCACCGTTTTCAGATATTCCGCCCCCATGCAGCCGGCCGGGAACAGCTTGACAAGATCCGCCCCGGCCGCGTGGGCGGCCTGGATCTCCGTCGGCGTCAGGGCGCCGGGGATGGAGACCAGCCCGGCGGCCACCGTCTCTCCGATCACAGCCGGATCGGTATTCGGCGAAACGATAAAGCGGCCGCCCGCCGCCGCCGTCCGGCGCACCTGCTCCGGCTTCAGCACGGTGCCGGAGCCGATCAGCATCCGTTCACCGAAATGCGCTGCCAGCTGCTGCACGCACCGGGCTGCCGCTGCATCATCCACACTGCCATCGGCACTGTAGGTAACCTCCATCGCGCGGATGCCCCCCGCATACAGCGCCTCGGCCAGCGGCAGCAGCTTCTCCGGTGCCACACCGCGCACAATGACGAGAATTTTTTCCTCCAGCAGTGTCTGTATGATCGTATCGCGTTCCATGCCTTTTCACTCCACGGTTATTTTCCCGAGAGCATAATAGCCCTCGCAGTAGTATTCTTCTTTCATGCCAAAGCGGATTGGCGTTTCATCCTCAAACAGGCCGAAGTGCAGGGTATATTCCCCGGCCGGTACAGCGCCCATATCCAGCCGCAGGCGGCTCACCGCCGTCTGCCCCGGCTGCCAGCCGGTATTATCTGCCGCACAGCTGCAGACTGTATATTGTTGCCCGTCCGCCCCCTGCAGCCGCACCCGGGCGGTGTAGCCGTAGTATGCGCGGGCAAAGCCGCGGTTGCTCACGCGCAGCTCCAGCAGCCCGTGGGTGCCGGCCGGCACCGGCGGCAGGCTGAAGCCCTCAATAAAATACCAGTATCCCAGCCGGTTGGCCAGATATTCATGCAGCGGCCGCTGCTCAGCAATCCATTTGGTCACGAAGCCGTGGAAGCCGGCATAGGTCGCCCGCACATGGCGCAGCGCCTCGATATGCGGATAGCCGCAGCGGAACAGTGCCGGCGTGCCGGTGGCGCTGTAATGCTCAAATTCGATATCCACCGGCGCGCGGTCGTTGAACAGGCCATACAGATCCGGTGAGCACAGGGTATCGTAGCCGAAATTATGAATGTACGATTCCACATTGACCGAATCGCATCGCAGCGCCATGCCAAGCCCGGCACAGTAATCCGCCAGCTGCTTGGCCGCTGCCGGGTCCTCGTTCTGCACACTGATCAGCATATTGTAGTTCAGCGTAACCTGCGTGCGGTTGAAATACCGCAGGTGCAGGTCGATATGCTGCTTGTGCACCTGCGCCGGGAAATCCCGCATGGTGCCCATCCAGGTGTGTCCCTCCCCCCAGGTGCCGAGGGTGCCCACATCCACCGCCTCAACCAGCGGATGGCCGTTGTATTTCCGGCCGCAGGCGGCCAGA
The DNA here is from genome assembly GCA_002437905.1 of Ruminococcaceae bacterium UBA6353. Lineage (GTDB taxonomy): Bacteria > Bacillota > Clostridia > Oscillospirales > Acutalibacteraceae > UBA5905. The sequence continues at coordinate 27,341 of DJRT01000001.1, forward strand.
AACCGCTCAAGATACCGCAGAAACACCGGGTCGCCGTAATCCGGCTCAATATCCTCGCCCACCGGCGTGCCGGCAGCGCCCGCCGCAAACACAAATGCGGGCGTGGCCAGGCGGCACTCCCCGCCGCCCTCGTAGGTGCAGAAGCGGAAAATAAACCGGAACCCGCAGGCGCCGTATTCCGCAAACAGCCGGTCCACCAGAGAAAAGTCAAACTGTCCGTCCTCCGGCTCCAGATCCACCCAGTCCAGCCGCAGATACAGGTACTTGGTACCGGGCAGCTGCTGCAGCGCCTGCGGCGAGGGAATATCGGTGCGGTAGTTCCCGCAGCGCGCACCGTTATCAATGTAATGCACATACCAGCCCTTATGTGGATTTTCCAATATGGTTTTGTCATCCTGCTGCTGGCGCAGATCCCGGTAAAATACCGAGGCATCCGGCAAGGTAAACAGATTTAGCGGCTTCGGCATACGGCCCGCCTCCCTTTCTTGGCCCAATCTCCTGCCTATTGTAGCGTACCCGCAGGCAAAAAGCAAGAAGAAAGCCGGATTTTTCCCACAAAAGTCCGGCACCCCCCGCCTGCCCCCCGGGACAATATGTGCCCCCGCAGGGTATTTTCTCCCCCGCCCCCGCATAGGCTGAATGGAGAGGCTGCCAAACGCCAAAGCACAAAAGGAGGCATACAACATGATCGCACGCATCACGGACATGCACGATAAAGAGGTGATCAATGTCTGCGACGGCACCCGCATCGGCTTTGTGGATGATGTGGAGGTGGACACCTGCACCGCCCAGATCGTCGCCATCGTGGTCTATGGCCGCAGCAAATGCTTCGGCCTGTTCGGGCGGGAAAACGACATTGTGATCGGCTGGAAAAACATTGAGGTGATCGGAGAAGAAACCGTGCTGGTAAATTACCAGTGCCCGGCCGGCTGCTGTCCGCCGAAAAAAGGACCGCAGATCCTCGGCGGCCTTTTTCGCTGAGGAACAAATTTCTGCAAAAAAAGACTTGCTTTTTTCTTCGCAGGGTGGTATACTGTTACGGCAAAACGCACGCAGGGAACAAACGCAGTCGATCGGTGCTGCATCCGGATGTACCGGACAGTGGTCGGCTGTGCCTGCGGAGGAAAAACCAAGGAGGAATTTTCTATGTCCGTTATTTCCATGAAGCAGCTGCTGGAGGCTGGCGTCCACTTCGGTCACCAGACCCGCCGCTGGAACCCCAAGATGGCTCCCTACATCTTCACCGAGCGCAATGGTATCTATATCATTGACCTCCAGAAGACCGTCCGCAAGCTGGAAGAGGCCTACATGTTCGTGCGTGACCTCTCCGCCGAGGGCAAAGAGGTGCTGTTCGTCGGCACCAAGAAGCAGGCGCAGGACTCCATCCGTGAGGAGGCCACCCGCGCCGGCGCCCACTATGTCAATGCCCGTTGGCTGGGCGGCATGCTCACCAACTTCCGCACCATCCGCGGCCGTATCGCCCGCCTCAATCAGCTCAAGGCGATGGAGGCCGACGGCACCTTTGATCTGCTGCCGAAGAAAGAGGTTGTCAAGCTCAACCATGAGATCGAGAAGCTGGAAAAGTTCCTCGGCGGCATTAAGGAAATGAAGTCCCTGCCCGGCGCGCTGTTCATTGTGGATCCCCGCAAGGAAAAGATCGCCGTCTCCGAGGCCAAGAAGCTGGGCATCCCGGTGGTTGCCATCGTGGATACCAACTGCGATCCCGACGATGTGAACTATGTCATCCCCGGCAATGACGACGCTATCCGCGCCGTGAAGCTGATTGCCTCCTGCATGGCTGATGCCATCATCGAGGGGCATCAGGGTGAGCAGGGTGCTGCTGAGGCCACCGAGGCTGCTGAGGCCGCCGAAGAGGCTCCCGCTGCCGAGGTTGCTGCGGAATAATTGATACAGGAGGAATAGACAATGGCTTTTACCAGTAAGGATGTTATGGCGCTGCGTGAGAAAACTGGCGTCGGCATGATGGATTGCAAGAAAGCCCTGGAGGCTTCCGACGGCGATATGGACAAGGCCGTCGACTACCTGCGCGAAAAGGGTCTGGCCAAGCAGGCCAAGAAGGCTGGCCGCATTGCGGCTGAGGGTATGGCCTACGCCACCGTGGACGCCGCCAAGAAGGTGGGTGTCGTGGTGGAGGTCAACTCCGAGACCGACTTTGCCGCCAAGAGCGATAAATTCGTCGCTTTCGTTAAGCAGGTGGCGCAGGTGATCATTGATCATAACCCCGCCGATGTGGATGCCCTGATGGCCACCGAGGCGGAGCCCGGCAAGACCATGGCGGATGTGCTGCGCGATCAGGTGCTGGTGATCGGCGAAAACCTGAGCGTGCGCCGTTTCACCCGCTATGAGGGCAACTGCGTCTCCTATGTGCACGGCGGCGGCCGCATCGGTGTGCTGGTCCGGTTTGATGCCGACGCAACGGCGGCAGCCAGTGAGGCGCTGCAGGAGTGCGGCAAGGATGTGGCCATGCAGATCGCTGCACTGAGCGCTGCGTATCTGGATGAGGCTTCTGTGCCGGCCGATGTGCTGGAGCATGAGAAGGAAGTGCAGCTTGCCCTCATTAAGAACGACCCCAAGAACGCGAAGAAGCCCGACGAGATCCTGCACAAGATGATCGCCGGCAAGATGAAGAAGTATTTTGAGGAAAACTGTCTGGTCGATCAGGCCTTCGTCAAGGACAACAGCCTGACCGTTGGCCAGTATGTTGAGCAGAAGGCCAAAGAGGCCGGCGGCGCCATGAAGCTGGCTGCCTATGTTCGCTTTGAAAAGGGCGAGGGCATCCAGAAGCGCGAGGACGACTTCGCCAGCGAAGTTGCCGCCATGGTGAAATAATTTTACCCTTGTGTCTATGAAGAACCGCTGCGGGCGTTGTCCCGCAGCGGTTCTTTTCATGTAACAGTGTACAGGGTACAGGTGTACACGAACAGGCGGCTCTGCCGGCGTCTGCCGGCAGAGCCGCCTGCTTTTTCTCCCAAAGCGACAAGCTGTTCTTTTGTAAAGGTCGGCGGCTGGCAGCGTCAGAACAGCCCGGTGATGCGGCCGTTTTCATCCACATCAATTCTTTCGGCTGCCGGCACCCGCGGTAGGCCGGGCATCGTCAGAATATCCCCCGTCAGCACCACCACAAAGCCGGCGCCCGCAGCAATCTTCACCTGCTTCACCGTCACGGTGAAGCCCGTCGGCGCGCCAAGGCGCGTCGGGTCATCCGAGAAGCTGTACTGTGTTTTGGCAATGCATACCGGGCACCCGCCAAAGCCCAGCTCCTCCAGCCGGCGCAGCTGCTTTTCGGCCGCCGGCAGCAGGGTGACCCCATCGCCGCCGTAAATCTTCTGCACAACAGCCTCGATCTTCTCCCGCAGGCTCTGCTCCGCCGTATAGGCGAAGGTGAAATCGCCGGTCTCCTCCTCGCACAGGCGCACCACCTCCTGGGCCAGCGCCTCACCGCCGCGGCCGCCATCCGCCCACACGGTCGAAAGCACCGTATTGACCCCCAGCTCCCGGCAGCGGGCAATAATGCGGTCGATCTCCGCGTCGGTATCCGTCGGAAAGCGGTTAACCGCCACCACGCAGGGCAGGCGATAGACCTCCCGGATATTGTGTACATGGCGCAGCAGATTGGGCAGCCCGCGCTCCAGCGCTGCCAGATCCTCGGCGGCAAGCTGCTTTTTATCCAGCCCGCCGTGCATCTTCAGTGCCCGCACCGTAGCCACGATCACCACAGCATCCGGCGTCAGACCGGCCATGCGGCACTTGATATCCAGGAATTTTTCTGCGCCAAGGTCCGCGCCGAAGCCCGCCTCGGTCACGGCATATTCCCCCATTTTCAGTGCCATGCGGGTGGCCATGACCGAATTGCAGCCGTGTGCAATATTGGCAAAGGGGCCGCCGTGCACAAAGGCCGGTGTGCCCTCCAGTGTCTGCACCAGATTGGGCTTGATGGCCTCCTTCAGCAGCGCCGTCATTGCCCCCTGCGCATGGAGCTGGCCACAGGTAACCGGCTGGTCGTCATAGGTGTAGCCAACAATGATGCGCGCCAGCCGCTCCTTCAGATCCCCCAGTGAGGTGGACAGGCACAGCACCGCCATGATCTCACTGGCCACCGTGATATCAAAGCCATCCTCCCGCGGCACACCGTTGGTCTTGCCGCCGAGGCCATCCACGATATTGCGCAGCTGGCGGTCGTTCATATCCACACAGCGCTTCCAGGTGATACGGCGGGGGTCAATGCCCAGGGCGTTCCCCTGCTGGATATGGTTATCCAGCATCGCCGCCAGCAGGTTGTTGGCCGCGCCGATCGCGTGGAAATCCCCTGTAAAGTGCAGGTTGATGTCCTCCATCGGCACCACCTGCGCATAACCGCCCCCGGCGGCACCGCCCTTAACCCCGAACACCGGGCCAAGGGACGGCTCACGCAGAGCCACCACCGCCTGCTTGCCGATCCGGCGCAGGCCATCGGCCAGACCGATCGTGGTGGTCGTCTTGCCCTCGCCGGCCGGTGTGGGGGTAATGGCGGTCACCAGCACCAGCTTTCCCTCCGGGCGGCTGGTATCCCGCAGCAGCGCCGGATCAATCTTGGCCTTATACCGGCCATATTGCTCCACATACTCCGGCGGCACATGCGCCTGCCGGGCAATCTCGCCGATCGGCTGCATCCGGCAGCGCTGGGCGATCTCGATATCCGATAAATACTCCATGCCACATCTCCTCCCATGCTTATGCTCCCATTGTACCATATCCGGCAGCAAAAGTACATCCCGTTTCTCCACAAAAGACCGCAAGATTTCGCTATTTTTCCGCAATCCCGCAACATTTTGGGGGATTGACAGAGCCCTATACGCCGGTATAATGAAGAAAAAAGCAAAGGAGACGATGCTATGCCCACACAGGAGTCTGTTTTCCGCCATTTTGGCGTCATGCTGGATTGTTCCCGCAACGCCGTCATGCGGCCGGAGGCGGTTTGCCGCTTTCTGGACACCATTGTGCCGCTTGGCTACAACACCCTGATGCTCTATACGGAGGATACCTATGAGATCGACGGCCAGCCCTATTTCGGCCACGGCCGCGGCCGTTACTCCCGGGAGGAGCTCAAGCGCATAGACGCCTATGCCGCCTCCAAGGGAGTGGAGCTGATCCCCTGTATCCAGACACTGGCCCATCTGAACGCACTGATGCAGTGGCCGGTATACCGTGCCATACGGGATACCGATGACATCCTGCTGGCGGAGGATGAGCAGGTGTATGCGCTTATTGATTCCATGTTTGCCACCCTGGCCGAGTGCTTTACCAGCCGCACCGTCAATGTGGGCATGGACGAGGCCCTCAACCTGGGGCTTGGCCGCTATCTGGAGCAGCACGGCTACGAAAACCGCACAGAGATCCTACTGCGCCATGTGCAGCGGGTAGCCAAAATCGCCGAAAAATACGGTTTTACCATGTGTATGTGGGGGGATATGTTTTTCCGGCTGGCCGGTGATAAGCAGGCGACGGCGGATGCCGTGCAGGGCAAGATCCCGCACAATGTGCGGCTGATCTACTGGGACTATTACTCCCAGGACAAGGCGCACTACGACGACTGGATCGACGCATACAAGCCTCTCAGCCGGGAGCTGTGGTTTGCCGGCGGCGCGTGGCGCTGGAATGGCTTCGCCCCGCGTAACAATTTCTCCATTGACGCCTGCCGCGCCTCCATCGCCTCCTGCCGTGAGCACGGGATCGAGGATGTGATCATCACCGCCTGGGGCGATAACGGCGCCGAGTGCCCGATCATGGCCGTGCTGCCCACGCTGTATGCGGCGGCACAATTTGCCCGCGGAAATGACGATATGGACAGCATCCGCGCCGGCTTTGAGGCGGCCTACAGCTGCCGGATGGAGGACTATCTGCTGCTGGAGCTGCCCGAAAATCCGGGGGACATCCTGGCCAATCCGGAAAAGTACCTGCTGTACAACGATTGCTTTATGGGCAAATTCGATTCCCTGCTGTCGCCGGAGGTGGCCGCAGGCTATGCAGCCCATGCCGAAAAGCTGCTGCCCATGACGCAGCACCCGCAGTTTGGCTACCTGTTTGAGACCGCCCGGCGGCTGTGCCTGGTGCTGGCCAAAAAGGCCGATCTCGGCTGCCGCACCCGCGCGGCCTATCTGGCCGGCGACCGTGCGGCTCTGGCCGCGCTTGTGCCGGAATACAGCGAGACACAGCGGCTGCTGGACAGCTTCACTGCTGCCTTTGAGAAGCAATGGATGGCGGAAAACAAGCCCCACGGCTTTGATGTGCAGGACATCCGCCTCGGCGGGCTTTCCCGCCGGCTGCTGCACTGCCGCGACCGGCTGCAGCAATACCTGGATGGCGATATTGAGCGCATCGAAGAGCTGGAGGAGCCGGTGCTTGACCCAGTCTGCCGGCCGGAGGCGCCAAAGGGCACATTGAATTTCAACAACTGGCGAGATACCGTCACCTGCAATGTGCTGTGACGGGTGTTCCTGAAGAAAAAATGGCGCATACCGCTTTTGCGGTATGCGCCATTTTCTGTATTCGTTCAATCAGCCGCCGAGGTAGGCTTTCTTCACTTCCTCGCTGGCCAGCAGCTCCGCACCGGTACCGGTCAGCACCAGCTTGCCGTTTTCCAGCACATAGGCACGGTCGCAGATATTCAGCGCCTTGTTGGCGTTCTGCTCCACCAGCAGGATGGTGGTACCGCTATCGCGGAAATCCTTGATGATGTCAAACACCTCATCCACCAGCAGCGGCGAAAGCCCCATGGATGGCTCATCCAGCATCAGCAGGCGGGGATGGCACATCATGGCGCGTCCCATCGCCAGCATCTGCTGCTCACCGCCGGAAAGGGTGCCGGCCACCTGGCTCTTGCGCTCTGCCAGGCGGGGGAACCGCTCGTAGATGCTCTCGATATCCTGCTTCGTGTGGCTCTTATCCTTCACGGAATAGGCACCCATCAGCAGGTTTTCGTACACCGTCAGCTCCTGGAAAATGCGCCGTCCCTCCGGCACCTGGGTCATGCCTAGCTGCACGATCTTATGGCCGGGCATATGGCTGATGTTCTGGCCGTCATAGGTCACCGTGCCATGCTGCGCAGGGATCAGCCCCATGATGCTTTGCATGGTGGTGGTCTTGCCGGCGCCGTTGGCGCCGATCAGGGTCACAATCTCCCCCTCATTCACCTCAAAGCTGATGCCCTTGAGCGCCTGGATCACGCCGTAATAGACCTGCAGATCCTTCACTTCCAATAATGCCATAGCCTTTAACCTCCGATGTAGGCCTTGATAACCTCCGGGTCGTTCAAGGCAGTCTGGGTGTCGCCCTGCGCCAGCACCGTGCCGAAGTTCAGCACCGTCAGCTCGTCGCACAGGCCGGAGACAAACTTCATATCGTGCTCAATCAGCAGCACCGTCATATCGAAGCTATCGCGGATAAACCGGATAATCTCCATCAGCTCCGCTGTTTCATTGGGGTTCATACCGGCTGCCGGCTCATCCAGCAGCAGCAGCTGGGGATTGGTTGCCAGCGCACGGGCAATCTCCAGCTTGCGCTGTTTACCGTAGGGCAGGTTGCAGGAGAGGTTGTTGCGCTCCTCCTCCAGCCCGAAGATGCGCAGGATCTCTTTGGCACGCGCACGCATCCGCGTCTCTGTATCGTAGTGGCGCGGCAGGTGCAGCATGCTGGAGATGGGGTCGCAGTGGAATTCCGGCTGGCAGTGCAGCCCCACCATTACATTGCGGATCACGCTCATGTTATTGAACAGGCGGATATTCTGGAAAGTCCGGGCGATACCCTTATGGTTGATCGCCTCCTGCGATTTCCCGTTGAGGATCTCCCCATTAAGGGCAAAGGTGCCGGTGGTTGGCGTATACACGCCGGTCAGCATATTGAACACCGTTGTTTTGCCGGCACCATTGGGGCCGACCAGGCCGTAGATCTGCTTCTTCTTGACCTCCAGGTTCAATCCCTCCACGGCATGCAGGCCGCCAAAGGTGATGCCCAGATTTTCCACTTTCAATACGGTGTCAGCCATTGAGGTTCTCCTCCTTTCCGGTCTCGTCCTGCGCGGGCAGCGCTTCCTCGGTGCGCAGATCAACGCTCAGCACCTCGTCCATCGGGATCTTGCTGGGAACCCGCGCCCATACAACGCTGTCCTCCACCACGGTCTCCGCCTTGCGGCGTGCCCGCTTGTTCAGCCAGTTCTTCAGGCTGACCGCCTCACGGTAGCGCTGCAGGCCGGGGGCATTATTGAACAGCACCACGACCACCAGAATGAGGGCATAGACCAGCAGCTTGACCGCCGCCAGATCGCCGGAAAGCTCACTCTGCAGCTTGAAGTTGATCCAGGTGATGAGCACCGCCGCAATGATGGAACCATTCAGGCTGCCCATGCCGCCCAGCACCACCATCACCAGCACCTCGATGGAGTAGTTATAGGAGAAGAAGGAATACAGCACCGGGGTCACGAAATGGCCGTAGATAACACCGGCAATGCCGGCGAAAGCCGCCGAAACCACAAACACCAGCAGCTTATAGAAGGTGACATTGATCCCCATGGCCTTGGCGGCGATCTCGTTATCGCGGATGGCGGTAACAGCGCGGCCATGCTTGCTGCGGATCAGGTTCTGGGTCAGGAACAGCACCACCAGCACCATGATGAACGCCACGATATACAGCGAGGAGGGATCATACACCGTAGTGGAGAAGCCCTTGGCGCCGCCAAACCACGGCAGGTTTTTGAACACATTGCGCACGATCTCGCCGAAGGCCAGCGTCACAATGGCCAGGTAGTCACCCTTAAGGCGCAGCGCCGGCAGACCGATGATGAAACCGAATATCCCGGCCGCCACCGCACCGACAAGCATGGCAATGATCAGCACCAGCAGCTGGCTGGGGATCACTTCGTTCAGCGCATTGGCCACAAAGCAGCCGATGTAGGCGCCGATGCACATGAAACCGGCATGCCCAAGGCTCAGTTCGCCAAGGAAGCCGACCACCAGGTTCAGTGAGACCGCCATAATGATGCTGTAGGCGATACGGGAAAGCAGACCGACACTGGAGCGGCCAAGCACGCCTGTACTGCTAAGCAGGATCATCAGCGCCAGAAAAGCAATGATGGCGATGTAGGAAATGCTGTATTTGAATTTGAAATTCTTTTTCACATTCTGAAAATAGCCCATAGCTTACACCTTCACCCTTCTCTTCTTGCCCAGCAGGCCGATCGGCTTGATCAGCAGGATCAGGATCAGCAGGCTAAATTCAATGGCCGTCGTATAGGCACTGATCGCCGGAATGCTCAGGCAGACTTTCTCGATCAGGCCAAGCAGCACACCGCCGAGCATGGCACCGGGGATGGAGCCGATGCCGCCGATGACCGCGGCTGTAAAGGCCTTGATACCGGGCATGGAGCCGAGCGTGGGGCTGGCCGAGGGGATCTGCATCAGGTAGAACAGGCTGGCAAAGGCCGCCAGCGCCGAGCCGATAGCAAAGGTGATCATAATGATGGCATTCACATTTATGCCCATCAGCTGCGCCGCACCGCGGTCCTCCGATACCGCCTGCATGGCACGGCCGGTGCGGGTGAATTTGACAAACAGTGTCAGCGCAATCATGATCACCGTACCCACCACCAGCGTGATCAGCGTACCAACGCTGATGTTCAGGCCGGACAGGTTCTTGGTCACAAACTGGGGACGGTCAAAGGGCTTGGCCTCTGCGCCGAAGATCAGCTGCGAAAGCCCCTGCAGAAAATAGCTGACGCCGATAGCCGTGATCAGCACCGCCAGCGGCGATGCACCGCGCAGCGGCCGGTAGGCCAGCTTTTCGATAAACACGCCGGCCAGCGTGCAGATCACAATGGCCAGCAGGATACCCAGCCACAGGTTGCCGCTCAGGCCCATGGTGGTGATGATGGCGTAGGCGCCGACCATAATCACATCGCCGTGCGCAAAATTCAGCAGCTTGGCAATGCCGTACACCATTGTGTAGCCGAGGGCGATCAGCGCATAAATGGCGCCGAGACTCAGCCCGTCTAACAAAATACTCATGTAGTCTACTCCTCTTCCCATGGTTTCGACTTGCGTCGGATAAATGGCCGGCCGACTGTCCGGCCGCTTATCCGGCACAAGCCGGTAGACGCGTCCGGCCGCAGGTCGGGGATCGCTCTCCGGCCTGCGGTCGCGTACAGCCTTCTTGCCTGTTCGGCCGGTATATACCGGCCGGACAGGACTTGAATCACTTCAACCGCGTAAGGATCACCGCATCAGCGCCGGCTGTTACTGCAGCACAACGATGTTCGGCTCCTTGGTGCAGGCACCGGTGGTCGCCCAGGTCATGGTGCCGGTCACGCCCTCATACTTGAAAGAGGAAGCTGTGATCGCCGCCACCAGTTTGTCGGTCAGGTCGCTGGCCTTGATGGAGGTATCGTCCACACCGGCAGCCTTCATGCCCTCGTAGATGACATACACCGCATCGTAGGCATCCGCAGCAAACTGGTCGGGATCCGCATTGTAGGCCGCCTTATAGGCCGCCGTGAACGCCGCAGACTTCTCCTTGGTGCTGTTCACATCGAAGGGGGTGATATAGCGGATGTGGTTGGTCACAGTGCTGTCGATCTGAGCAGCGATACCGTCAAAGCCATCGCAGCCGAACAGCTCCGCCTGCACATTCTTTGCCACACAGGCCTTGGCCACCAGGCCGGCCTCCGTGTAGTAGAAGGGCATGAAGATAACATCGCAATCCTTGAGCGCCTCAACCTGCGTGGAGAAGTCCTTATTGTTCTCCTTATCGAAGGTCTGGGTGGTGAATTCCTTGCCCAGCTTCTTCATCTCCGCCTCAAAAGCAGCGTAGATGCCGGAAGAGTAGGAATCGCTGGTGTCGTAGATCGCACCGATCTTGTTATACTTGCCGGAAAGCTCCTCGGCCGCCAGCGTGCCCTGGTCGGGATCGCCGAAGCAGACGCGGAAGATGGAGGTACCCTTCTGGATAACGGCCTCCTCCGAAGCGGACGGGGTGATGGCGAACAGGTTGTCCTTGGCCGCCTTCTCGGCAAAGGCCTTGCAGGAGGCGGAGGTCACGCTGCCCAGGGAGACCTGCATACCGGCATCATACAGGGCATCGTAGCCGGTGCTGGCATCCTCGGCGGTCGCCTTATCGTCCTTCATATCAAAGGTGAAGGTCTTGCCATTGAGACCGCCGGCCTTGTTGATCTCATCAACGGCCAGCTGAGCGCCCTGCTTAACGGATATGCCGTAAGAGGAAGCATCGCCGGTCAGCGGGCCGGTGCAGCCGATCAAATAGCTGTCAGAGGATTTGCTGGAACCACAGCCGGCAACAACGCTGGCCATGACGGCGACCGCCGCAGCGACGGCGGCCATACGGGTGGACTTCTTCATAGGTCATTTCTCCTTTTCTTAATATAAACTGACTTTTTTTATCTAAAACGGGGCGTTCATCGCTCCCCGTCTTATTCGGTTTTGGTGCCGTACAACAGAAAAACGGCCCTGCCAAAAGTAGCAGAACCGTTTGAGAGGCTTGCCCTTATGCGGGCGTTCTCTGATACAGCGTTCGCTCTTTTGGCTTACGGAAGGGCAGCAGTCGTACGACCCATACATTCAGTACGAAGCACAGCAGTACAACAGCCGCCAGGCTAATTCGCGCCAGAATACCAATAATGGCGATCATAACGAAAAAGGACACCGCCGGCATGGCGATGTCCGTAATAATGGCGCAGGAAGACTTTTCCGTTGCAGGAGCGCAGAAAGAGGTACCGGCTGCCTGCGAACAGGCACCGGAAAACGCACGACAACTACGGCTGTCAGCAAATGCAAAAGCCTTGGTGTAACGCATCGTGCATATCCCCTTTCGTGATTTTGTGTCATTATACGCCGGGCAAAACCGTTTGTCAACCGGTTTTTTGCAACTTTGTGAAAATATCTTTAATATTTTGTTGCAAAAAATCAAATATGGGCAAAATGCCGGAAGCCAGTGCCCAGGCGAACAGAAAAACAGCCCCGCCACCGGGTCTGCGCCCGGCAGCGGGGCTGCTGTCTGCAAGCGATCCCGCCATGTCGTAATGCCGTCGGCATAACCTGCTACTAATATCAGCAGGTGGGCATCGCCCGTCCCTTTCCGGCTCCCTTCTTCCCGCGTGGCGGGGAGGTCTGCACTCCGGAGACGGAGCTCGATTCCCTTTTTACAAATGTAGTAGGGTTAAAAGACAGCAGTCCGCGTGCACGGCAGGACGGTCACCGTTCCGGTCAGCTGAGCGGGTTCTGCGGCTCCTCTTCCTCATTGATCTCGTAGTAATCCGCCAGACGCTCCTCGAACACACCGGCAATCTCCTCGAAGGTATCGTCGTCCTCAATCGGCACCAGCAGATCCTCCCCATCCTGGTCAACCACTTCCAGAATCACCAGCTCACCGTCGCCCTCCACCTCGGCCTCCGCATCGGTGTATACAGGCAGCAGCGCCACATAACGGCCGTCGTCATTCTCAATGGCGTCCAGCACCTCAAACTGGTGCTCATTGCCTTCGTCATCCAGCACGGTCACCAGGTCATTTCCGTATTCCTCAGACATATCGTTCACTCCTTCGCTCTCACTACCGTTATCATACTCTATCCGGCGCATTTCGTCAAGAGACTTTTTGCGGCAGCGCGCGGAGATTTTTCCACCGGCGGCAGCTGTCCGACCACATCCGACACAGCCCGACAGCGCACCGCTTTTTCTGCCGGGGCCGTTTTCCCGTTGCTTTTTATCTGCCGCAATGGTATAATGAGGCTTGTTCGGATATGCGGCGGCCACCGGCCGGCCGCACAACATACAGGAATGGGAGGAATATATCCTATGCTGGAAAAAAGCTATGCCGATTACGCCTGGGAGCAGTCTGCCGCACTGCTGGCCATCGACTCACCCTCCGGCTACACGGCACAGGCCGCCGCCTTTGTACGCGATGCATTTGCCGCGCTGGGCTTTGCGGCGCAGATCACCGTCAAAGGCGGCGTACTGGTGACGCTTGGCGGCAGCGGCGAGGAGGACGCTCTGCTGCTGGAGGCACACACCGATACGCTAGGGGCCATGGTGGCCGAGATCAAGGAGAGCGGCCGCCTGCGGCTGACCCCGCTGGGCGGCATGAACGCCAACAACGCTGAGGCTGAAAATGTGCGTATTCTCACCCGGAGCGGCCGCACCATTGAGGGAACCCTGCAGCTGGTCAACGCCTCCATCCATGTCAACGGCGATTTTTCCACCACTGCCCGCAGCTGGGATACCGTTGAGGTGGTGCCGGACGAGGATGTCCACAGCGCCGCCGATGTCCGCGGGCTGGGCATTGAAGTGGGCGACATCGTGTGCTTTGATCCCCGCACCCGCCGCACCGCCTCCGGCTATCTCAAGAGCCGCTTTTTGGACGATAAGCTCTCGGTCGGCATTCTGCTGGGCCTGGCCAAGTACCTGCGGGACAGCGGGGCCACCCTGCAGCGCCGCACCTATGCCCACATCACCGTATACGAGGAGGTCGGCCACGGCGGCGCTGCCTCGGTGCCGGCTGGCGTAACGGAGGCCATCTCCGTGGATATGGGCTGTGTGGGAGACGGCCTGCGCTGCACGGAACGGCAGGTATCCATCTGTGCCAAGGACTCCGGCGGCCCATACAGCTACGAGGTGGTCGGCCGGCTGATCGAGGCGGCCAGGGCTGCCGGTGCAGACTATGCCGTAGATGTCTACCCGCACTACGGTTCGGATGTGGAAGCCACCCTCCACTCCGGCGCCGACATCCGCCACGGCCTGATCGGTGCCGGCGTCTACGCCAGCCACGGCTATGAGCGCAGCCACATTGACGGCGTATACAATACGCTGAAGCTGCTGTGCGCCTATCTGCAGATATAGACAAAGCAAAGGACCCGCCCCGCGGCCGTATCCGGCCGTAGGACGGGTCCTTTCTGTATACGGTCATCCCCGGTGCAGAATGGCGTCCATATCCTGCTCCGGTGCAGTTGTCGGCTGCAGGCCGTAGGTGTCCACCAGCACCTTGACCACCGTTTCTGAGAGAAACGCAGGCAGCGTCGGCCCAAGGTACATATTTTTCAGTCCGAGGGACAGCAGCGTCAGCAGGATGCACACCGCCTTCTGCTCATACCAGGAGAGCACCAGCGTCAGCGGCAGCTCATTGATAGAGCACTGGAACGCCTCCGCCAGCGCCATGGCCACCCGGATGGCGCTGTATGCATCATTGCACTGCCCCATATCCAGAATACGCGGCAGCCCGCCGATCTCCCCCAGATCCAGGTCGTTAAAACGGTACTTGCCGCAGGCCAGCGTAAGCACCAGGCTGTCCATGGGCGTCTGCTTGACAAACTCCGTGTAATAATTTCTGCCCGGGTGCGCCCCATCGCAGCCGCCCACCAGGAAAATGTGCTTCACCGCGCCCTCCCGGATGGCGCGGATCACCTCATCGGCGTGAGAGAGCACCGCGCCGTGGGCAAAGCCGGTGGTAAGCATATGCCCGCCGTTAATTCCGCTCATGCTGTGGTCATGCTCGTAGCCACCCAGCGCCAGCGCCTGCTCGATCAGCGGGGTGAAATCCTTGCGCCCCTGTGCATCGGGGGCAATGTGCGTCAGTCCCTCATAGCCGACAACCGAGGTTGTGTAGACCCGGTCAGCGTAGCTGGGGCGCGGCGGCATCAGGCAGTTGGTGGTGAACAGCACCGGCGCCGGAATATTCTCAAATTCCTTCTGCTGGCTCTGCCAGGCGGTGCCAAAATTCCCCGCCAGGTGCGGATACTTCTTCAGGCCGGGATACCCATGCGCCGGCAGCATCTCGCAGTGGGTATAAATATTGATCCCCGTATCCTTGGTCTGCTCCAGCAGCTCATGCAGATCCCGCAGATCGTGCCCGGATACGACGATAAACGGCCCCTTCTTAATGTCGGTATTCACCCTTGTCGGAACCGGTGTACCATAGGCGCCGGTATTGGCGCGGTCCAGAAGCGCCATGCATTTCAGATTGACCTGGCCGAATTCCATAATCAGCGCCAGCCACTCCTCCACCGTATGCGGCCGGTTGATCTCGCACAATCCCTTATAGAACCACGCCGTCACCTCCGGCTCCTCCTCACCCAGATTCAGGCTGTGGTGTGCGTATGCCGCCATCCCCTTCAGGCCAAACAGCAGCGTGGAGCGCAGGGAGACGGTATCGGTTTCCCCTTTCCACAGTTCGACCAGCTCCCCATCGTATCCGCCCAGCTTCTCCCGCTCGGCGATCACGCGGTCGGTAAACTGCCGGATCGCCGCATTATCGAAATTCACATTGGTCAGCGTGGTAAACAGTCCGTCCATCAGCAGGCGGTCGGCCTCCGCGGAGCGCTGCCCGCTCTTTTCCGCCGCCAGCGCCAGCCGCATCAGCTCGTAGATCAGCGCATCCTGCAGGTTGGCCGTTTCCGGCTGCTTGCCGCACACCCCGGTGCGCACACATCCCTTGTTGCCGGCCGTCTGCTGGCACTGGAAACAAAACATCTCTGCCATAGATCCATTCCTCCTATAATCTGTAAGTCCATGCCTGTGTTTTGTATTCCCGGAACGCCGGAAAATATCACCCTGCCGCCGATTTATTTGAGTTTATCCCACAAAAGCAAGAAATGGAAAAGAAAACCCGACAAGCATCATACGATGCTTGTCGGGTTTGAGCAAGGAACCGTAAGCTTGATGGAAACCACTTAAGTTTCGTGCAGATGGGGGTCAAGCGCAAAAAGCCGCTTTGCTCTGTCATTCACAAATCGGATGACAGACCCGGAAACAATAACCATACCCCCCCGAACATTCCGCCAAGTGAAACGCTTATTACACCCGGGAGAATATCCGGAAATCACACCCGAACGATATAATCCGCCTTTCTTTCTGCTGCTTCACCTGTCACTCCGGCGGGATGTCCAAGCGCGATGCTGCCCACGCCGCGCAGGGTATCGGGCAGCCCCCATTCCCGCAGAAGGGCTTTGCCCTTTTCGCTATCAAATATTTCCCGCTCTCTGTGTACCCACACGGAGCCAAGTCCAAGTGACGCAGCTGCAAGCATCATGTTTTCAAGCACACAGCTTCCGTCCTCAATAAAAGTGCTGGCCGTCCCCTTCGCCAACACGAGAACAACGACCGGCGCACCGTAATACGGGTCCCCGGTGCTGCCCATTACCCCGGCATTCAGTGCGGCAATCTCCTTACGGTACTTTTCCGACGCGACCGCGATGATCGTAGGGGATTGTCGTCCGCCGCCGGTCGGTGCATAAGTCCCCGCCTCAAGGACTGCATTGAGCAGCTCTGCCGGAACTGCGTCAGGCTTATACGCACGGACACTCCTGCGTGCTTTGATTGTGTTCAGTACCTCGTTCATCATAGCAATGCCTCCTTAAAACTAAAACCGCCACACACCCGTTGCCGAGTGTATGGCGAAAAATGAGCTTGGTGTCTCAGAAAAATCCATACCGATTTTGGAACTATAGTATAGCACGCAAGAACAGAAAAATCAATACCCACATCCTGTTCTTCGCAGGAAAATGGGGGCATTTTTTCAACGCCGCCATCATAAGCGGTTTTCGGGTACAGAAAAAGTCCACCGTAGTTCTATCAAAACTACGGTGGACTTATGGTACGAGTGCTGATAACGGATTTAGTAAAATAAATATTTATCCGATAGCGACACGCCTATTCCTCCACACCGAATATGCTTCTGAAAATGAAATCCGCACATTCGATTTTTACGACTTCCTACGCTAAAATAGTTACAGAAAAACAAGGAGGTACGGCGAATGAAACGGAAATACTACCTTGCACTGGACACGGCAGAATGGCGGCTCATCATTGACAGCCTAAACAATTTGCGGAGCAAACTTATTGCTGCCGGAAAATACACCGACGCTGTTGACGAGCTGCTGATTGATTTTTCAGGTGCAAAAGTCAAAAAACTCAAAATGATTTACACAGAAAAATCGGAGGTATAGGCAATGACAGAGTACGAAAAAATGGGCGGTACATATCGTCAGGCGGGCAACTATTGCCTGCCCAATCTTGAAATTGCAGAACAAAATGAAACTTTTATCGGCGTATGGGGACGGCGGCATCGGAGGTACTTAAAGGAACATCACCGTGTGCGCTACTACAATTTGCTTACTGCCGGAACGCTGAACATTTACCTTGCTGAGGTTGAATCGCAGGCGCAATTACTGTTTGACAACATCGTAAAACAACTGTCCGAAAAAGAAAATGTCAACGAATATCTCAAAGCAAGTAACCCGATGGAATGGGTCAAACTGAGCAATAATATCCGAAACAGAGCCACAGAAATCGTCAATGCGGAAGTAATTTTTGTTTGATTGACACCGTATTATTGCCAAAAGAGAAGCGCAGTCAGTATGCAAATGCGTACCGCCTGCGCTTCTTTTTTTCGTTCAAAATTATTCTGTGTTATCGTAGCAAGCAGACTGTTTTTACTCCCATCGGTGAAAAACAGTGTGATTGACTTGTTAGGGACACCCTAAGACCCATCAGAGAGTAGCAAGATTATCATCTCAAAGCAAAAAGACATTCGACTTAATTGTTCGATTTTCAACACATTGGATTGCTTAATCTGATATTATGTGTTATAATAAATTAAACTGGTCGAATTATACTGTTTGTTGGTTAATCACACGCCAAAGGAGAATGAATAATGGCTGTCAGATACAATAATCTTTGGAAAATCCTGATCGACAGAAAGATGAAAAAGAAAGACTTGCAAGAATTAGCCGGTCTGAACCGTTATCAGATGTTAAAGTTAGCAAGAGACGAGAATGTTACCACAGAGGTAATCGGAAACATCTGCAAAGCACTTAATTGCACTCCCGATGATATTATGGAATTTTATGATGAATGAGTTTGATATGATACCTAAAAAGTAGACATAAAAAAGTAGGACACCTTGATGTATAATAAAAGAGTCAAGGAGTTGAAGGAAAATGGGAAAATACCAGTTTAGTTACGAAGAAAAGATTACCATCATTCGAGAGCATGAGGAAAACCATAAGACATTAAAAGCGATTTGTGAGGAATATGACATCAGCAAAAGCTATCTGTGTTACATCCTCCGCGACTACCGTCAAAACGGCAAAGAATCGCTGAAAAACACAAAATATTACTCAGCGGAATACAAATTAAAAGTAATTAAACGCCACTTTGAAGATGGTATATCCGTTGCTGATCTGACGAGAGAAACCGGAATCCAATACCGTATGCTCAAGCAGTGGTTTCAGGACTACCAAAAGCGAGGAGCAGAAGGACTGAGTACCCGCAAAAGAGGCAGACCGAGAAAGCCGCAGCCAAACACACCCGAAGAAAAGATACGCCAATTAGAAATGGAAAACGAGGTATTACGGGCTTTTCTGGAAGAATGCGAAAGGTGGGATGCAAAGAACTCAGGTATAAAGTGATTCATCGTTTCAGAGATCGTTTTACGGTTGAAGAACTCTGTAAGCTGCTTGAAGTATCTCGCAGCGGATATTACAAATGGTTAAAGCGAAAAGATGAACCCGACAAAGATAAAGTAATTGCAGATTTAATTGTGGAATGCCACGAAAAAGCGCACAGAACCTACGGTTACCGCCGTGTTAAGATTTGGTTGCTTCGGGAAACAGGTCTTGTGATCAACCATAAGGCAATCCTTCGTATTATGCGCAAATACAATCTGCTTGCCATACGAAAGCGCAAACGGTTTCGTCATTATGATTGTAATACCTATACCCATTACAACAACGAATTGATGAGAAACTTTAAGGCAACGAGACCGAATGAAAAGTGGGTAACGGATATTTCCTACATACAAACCAAACAGGGGTTCTTGTATCTTTCTATGATCAAGGATCTGTATGACAACAGTATTGTAGGCTACAAATATGCAACGCAGATGCCGGCAAGCTTGGTGATTGAAACGGTGCGCACGGCGGTGAAAAACGCCAAGCCCTCCGGAGGGCTTATCCTGCACAGTGACAACGGCTTTCAATACACCTCTCAAGCCTATTACAATGTTGCTAAAGCAAACGGCATTAAGCCGTCTATGTCTTCGGTGGGATGTCCTTACGACAACGCCTGTGCCGAAAACTTCTTCAGCATGCTGAAGACAGAATGTATTTACAGAGCAAAGCCGCAAACCTTTGATGAAGCCAAAGAACTTGTGGACGAATATATTTATTTCTACAACAATGAGCGAATACAGCTCAAAACAGGACAGACCCCAATGGAAGTCCGTTATGCTTATACCGCATAACAGGTGTCCGCAAAAAATGTCTACTTGACAGGGGGCATGTCAGTTTGCTGTCCGTTTTATTGTACATAGCCTGCGCTATAATATGCACGAAAGAAAGCTAAATTGTCAAAGTGAAGTTCGGATTTTTAGGGTAAAAAAAGAGAAATACCCGAAGTTCACCTTGACAAAAGGGAATGGTATATATAGATATTTCAA
>DJRT01000018.1:0-45429 GCA_002437905.1 Ruminococcaceae bacterium UBA6353
GGGGCGGGCTTGCTTTGGGACTTTTTGTCCCGAGGTTTGGGCGGCTTGGCCTTATCGGGAGCGGCCTTGCCTTCCTTGGGCGGACGGCCTCTGCTGGGTCTGGTGGCCTTGTCCTTTTCTATGGGCGGCTTCTGCTTGACCGCCTTTTTCTCCTCCTTGGCCGCCTTGTCACGGGCAGCGGCAAAATCCACCACCTTGCCGGAATGTGACGGGGCGGGGGCATCCTTGCCGGGAGTGGGCGGCTGCTCCTGTTCCTTTTCAGCCTTGGGGACTTCGGGAGCGGCAGGCTCCTCCACCTCGGCGTGGGTAACAGCGTCAGCGGGATCAGGCACGGCATCGCCCATTTCAAAGAGTGCCGCCTGCCCCTCATGTTCCAGCATGACCGTCTCTGCGTCGGTCAGCGCAGGCTCGGGAGCGGGCTGCTCCGGCACGACGGCATTTTCTACCGCAGGAGCGGGAGCCTCGGTGGGCGGGGCTGCCTCGGGAATGTTTTTCTTATCATCTGCCATTTGCAAACCTCCTTTTTGTGGCATGAAAAAAGCCAGTCCGCAGACTGGCCGGGTGGAAGTGACCTCCCTTCATGGTTTTATATATGAAAACGCCGCCCGTTGTCCTGTTAGGCGGCGTTGTTCTCAATTTTAAGCTCCCGCTGCCTATAAAGACTTAGGCAACGGGAGCTTTTGTTAGAATAAAAACCTCTTGCTGACTGCCAGATTGACAATTATAATTTTAGACTATTGTAGTTTTGCTCGCTGCTCGCATCTCTTCGTCCAAGTCGGCTAACATCAGCTTTAGCAAGATGTCTGCCATGCTTTCACCGTCTTTCCTGTACCGTGGCTCAACGATAAAAACTCGACCGCCAATTTCGTATCGTTGGGGCTCTCCGGCAATATATTCTTTTTCCATGCCTGCACCTCCTTTCCAACATGGACACAAAAATTATATCATGCCGTGGAGGGGCGCAAAGCAGAAAATTATTTTCCTTGATATACGGGCTTTCTTTGACTATAATGAAAGACATTCAGGGTGTGTTTTGGGGTTGCCCGCGTATTGAAGCGCTCTTTTGCACCGGTTTAGGGGGGTATGTAACCGCACTAACCGGGAGAGCGCTTGAATGGCATTCAAGAGGTCAGCGGTTCGATCCCGCTTATCTCCACCAGCGAAAAGCCTTGAAACCAATGGGTTTCGGGGCTTTTTGTTTTTTGCTTTCTGGTGTGTTTTTTGCGGATTTCTAACACTTTTTCTAACACTTCCGCAGCGCATTTCTGCGGGAGTGCGTTGCCTATTCTCCGTTGAAAAAAGTGATAGATTTTTCCATTGCTTTTTGCAAACCGTATGGTATAATTGCGTGGCATTCGGGGCTTACCGGATGTGTGACATTCTGCTGGAAGAAACGGTTGATGTCTGTAAAATATTGCGATTGAACGGAGCGTGACAAGATGCTGAATGCAAAAAACTTCGGTGCCACCGGCGACGGAAAAACAAAGGATACCAAAGCTATACAGAAAGCCCTGGATGCGGCAAGCCAAACAGGAGAAGCCCTGTATATCCCTGCGGGGGAGTATTTGTGCGGGGAGCTGCACATTGGCAGCAATACCGAGCTCGTGATGAGCCGGAACACGGTGCTGGTTGCCTCCGATGACCCGGCGGATTATCAGCATGGGGAGTCCTTTCGGGGATTTCTTAATATCAGCCATGCGGAAAATATCTGCATAAGCGGCGGACGCCTGCGTGCCAATGATCAGGCCTTTTGGCAGTTTACGCATGCTCTGTCAGAAAAGTTTGAACCCTGCATTTCGGCGGAGGCGTGGTTCTACACCAAGGCCAAGCCGTGGCGTTTTCACATGCTTAATGCATCGGACTCCAGCTGCATCACGATTTCGGGCATGCTGTGTGAGGACTATCCCTGCTATGCGTACAATTTTATCCGGTGCGCCGATATTCTGCTGGCCGATCTGACCATCCGCGGAAAAACCTACGGGATCAATACCGACGGCGTGCATATTTCCTCCTGCAAAAATGTGATCATCCGTTCCTGCAATATCCGCTGCGGGGATGACTGCATTGCGATCGATTCCGACTGGGGTGTAAGCGGCAGCGGGTTTACGGTATCTGATTGTGTGCTGGAGACCTCTGTGCATGCTTTCCGGTTTTATATCTTCGGAAATGATGCGTCGGTGCAGCGGCCTACTCTGTCCAATATTACGGTGACAAACTGCACGGTTATTGACGCTGCCGGTGTTTTTGACATAAACGCCCGCCGGGGGGATATCTTTAATATTACGATCAGCAATGTTACCGCTAAACAGACGCGCCCAGGCAATGCCTTTGTGATCTCCAGCATAGAGGGCACAGTGCGTTCGGTGGTGCTTTCCGGGCTTACGGTAAACGGCAACGGGTGCGGGCTTATCAGTGCCGATAAACCCGGAGAGATAACCGATATCAGCCTGTCAAATGCCTTTTTCCATATCACGCCGTGCCCCAAGCATTATATACCCGGCCATCTCCTTACCGAGGGTTTTGGTTTCCCGAACCACTGCCATTTTAAGCCGGTGAATTTTTACATTTATCAGGCGCAGGGTGTTTCCTTCTCCAATGTAGCTGTTTCGTGGGAAAAGGGGCAATTCACGGATAGCTGGACAGCGGAACGGCGTGAGGCGCTGAAAGCGGTCATTGCGCCGATCACGCTGGAGCAAATGGAATCGAAAAAATTCGGGGCGGTCAATACGATCGATTCGGTTATTCGCTGCGAAGGCTGCAGCCTGCCGGATTACGACGACAGCGAGTATTAAATATTAAAAGAAAAAATTCCGACACGCAGCTGCTGAAACTGCAGCTGCGTGTTTTTTTCTGTTCAGTCGGTACGAAAAATGCCTCCCCTGCATAATTGCAGGGGAGGCATTGCCGGGAACGGTTATTCAATGGCGATCGAGGAGCTTTCCGGCAGCTTCTTTTGCTCAACCTTGGGCACGGAGATGCGCAGGATGCCGTCCTCAAATTTGGCGGACACATCCGAGGGCAGTACATCCTTGCCGACATAGAAGCTGCGGCTGCAGGCGCCGGCATAGCGCTCCTGGCGGATGTAGCGGCCTTTCTTGTCGCTTTCATCCTTGTTCACGCCCTTCACGGCGGAGATGGTCATGTAGCCATCCTTCAGCTCCACATTGACCTCATCCTTCTTGAAGCCGGGCAGGTCAACATCCAGCTCGTAGGAGCCGTCCGTCTCGCGGATATCCGTCTTCATCAGGTTTTTGCCATGCTTACCATACAGCGGATCACGGCCGCGCATGGGCAGCATATCAAAGGGATCCGAAAAGAAATCATCAAACAGGTTCTCACCAAACACACTCGGTAACATAAGACATACCTCCATTCGACGCTTGCGGCGTCTGCACACCGTGGCCGGTATCGCAGCCGCCTGTTACCACTTTTGGCCGATCCTTTCCCGGGGCTCTGTGCCCTTTCTCAAGGATCGCCTTCATTATAACGCTAAAATTAGCACTGTCAATAGTAGAGTGCTAATGTTTACAAAATATGCAATGTTTATTCATAAATGATGTAAAAACAGCCGGAGAAAGAAAACAGTGCTCCGGAAAGCCATTGCTCCCGGAGCGCTGCAGAAATGTAAGAAAGATTTCAGGGCTTTTTTTCGTAGCGGATGCCCATGCCGGAGCCAACCGGCCGGCCGGCCAGCAGCCAATCGGCATAGGCACGCTGTAATCCGCTGTTGCGCGGCAGATTTTCCGGCTTTGTCAGATCCACATCGCCAAAAATGCGCCACATATCATGCTTTGTCCCGTCAATATCGGTGAATATATGGGTAAACATATCGGCAAATTGCCGAATGCGGCTTTCCGGCGGCAGCATGACCTGGTGACCGGGGAAGAGCAGCCAGGAATGGCAGCGCAGAAGCACCGTATCGCCGGGAAATTCCGCCGCATAGAAAGCGGCTGCCTGCCGGAATGCATCCTGTACGGCATCTGCATCCAGCGGCCCACGGGAGGGAATGTGGATATTGATCGCCTTTTCGCCGCCGGCAAAGCAGATGCGCCCATCGGGCGAAATGCAGGGGGGCATGGTACAGCGTTCAAACTGCAGACGGCCGAGTGCCACCCGCTCCAGGGAGTAGAAACCATTGTACCAGTAGTCCACGAAGGAGCCCCAGAAGCCCTTCACCTGGTGACACTCAAACAGCTTACAGCGCAGGTCGATCATGGCGTCGCGGTACATCTGCGGCGTATAGCCGGCCTGTGCATACAGTATGCGCAGATGCTCGGCGCACAGGATGTAAAACAGCAGCTCCACCGTGCCGGTTTCCACCGGCAGGGGCTTTGCTGCCGCCTGCACGGCAAAAAAGCTGTCGTAGAGATTGTGGGTCTCATCGCTGAAATACCGGTGCAGCTCGCGCTCCATCACCGCATTGGCCTGGGTATCTGCCTGTACGGCGTCGGCTGCAGCAAGCAGCGCCGCCTCGGCCTCGGCCGGAAAATCCAATTCGCGGGAAAACTCCCGGATAAAATCCCGATTCATGCTATGCCTCCCTTGTACTATTATGCTCATTATACCGGCTTTGCGTCCTATGTCAATAGAAATGTGGTGATTTTGCGCTTTTTTCAGGAAAATTCCTTGCAAAATGGCAAAAAAGTCTATATAATTTGCGGAAAGGGGGCGATGCGGATGGCCAGCCGAAATCTGTATGAGGTGCACCGGTATACGGATGAGCAGTTTCCGATCTTCTTCCATACCGATTATCTACAAAGCCGGAATGAGCGGCCGCCACTGCCGGATGTGCATATGTTCCACGATTCCTGTGGGGCGAACTGGCACGAAGCGCTGGAAATTCTGCGCTTTCTCAGCGGCAGGGCGACTGTGCTGATCGACGGAGAGCCCTATTTGGCAAAAGCGGGCGATCTGGTGGTGATCAATTCCAATTGTTTGCACAATGTGCTTGCCACGGACGGCAGCTGCCTGTATGATTGCCTGATCATCGGCTGTGAGCTGTGCCAGGAATGGGGATTTCCGATCGCGCAGACGGAATTTGCTGCGCAGTTTACCGATCGGCAGCTCCATCGCTGCGTCGGCGATATTTCCCAGGAACTTTCCGAAAAGCGGCCGCACCATAAGACCGTGGTGATTGCCAAATGCATCGAGATATTAGCGCAGCTTTCCCGGCGGCATACGGTGGCCGCCGACCGCAGCGCTGCGGGAAAACGGCCGACGCGCATCCGTGAGGTGCTGCGGTATATCACCCAGAATTTTGATCAGCCGCTGACGCTGCGCGAGCTGGGGGAGCGGTTTGGCTATGACCGGTACTATCTTGCCCATAGCTTTGTGGAGCTGACCGGCGTGCCGCCGATGGAATACCTGCAGCAGGTGCGGCTGCGCGCCGCCAGACGGCTGCTGGCAAGCAGCGACCGTTCGGTGGCGGAGATCGCCGTTGCCTGCGGGTATGCCAGTGCCTCCGCCTTTGGCGCCGCATTCCGCCGCCATAGCGGGCAAACCCCGATGGAATACCGGCGGGAAAAGCGTCACCCATAGGCGCTGCCCAGCCAGTGGAGAAACCAAACAGGCCGGCTCTGTACAGTTTTTGTACAGAGCCGGCCTGTTTGTCCGCTTATTCGTCGGTCAGCAGCAGCCGTGCGGGCGGAAAGTGAAGCGCCTTTGGCGGCTGTGTATTGGTCACCAGGCGGTCAAGCTGCTGCAGGGGCAGGATATTGTGCGGAGCAGTGCGGCAGAATTTTCCGCCATCGCACACAAATACCGCCTGTTTTGCCGCGTGGATCGCAGCGCAGCACAGCTGCATTTCCGGCAGGGCGGTATCCACAATATACCCGCGGTCGTTGATCCCATAGGCTGAAAAAAACACCGTATCCACATTAAAATGCGCCAGCAGCTCTTCGGCGTAGCGGCCGGCCATCGCAACGGATGCCTCCTGCAGCTCACCGCCGGTGCAGTAGGTGCGGATATGGCGGTTGTTCAGCAGCATTGCCAGCGGAATGCCATTGGTAATGACCGTCAGATTGCGGCGGTCTGCCAGGCAGTCGGCCATCGGCAGCAGGGTGGTGGAGCCGTCAATGAACAGGGTGTCGCCATCCTTTACCAGGGTGGCCGCTGCCCGGCACAGGCGCTTTTTTTCCTTTTGCTTATAGGAATTGCGGAAGCTCAGTGGGATCTCCACCGTGCCTTCTCCGGCCTTTTTTGCACCGCCGTGGTTGCGCAGGATCAGCCCCTGCTGCTGCAGCTCGGCAAGATCCCGCCGCACGGTGGGCAGGCTGACATACAGCAGCCGGCTGAGCTGCTGCGCAGTGACATAGCGGTGTTCGTCGATCAGCTCCAGTATGCGTTCCTGTCGTTCATTTTTCAGCATAAAAGCTCTCCCTGCATGAGCGTTTTTGATTGTTTATCAACCTATACGCCGGCTATTGCAATCACAAACGATTGCTTTTATAATAATACTGTAATCTATTATGCCTGTCAAGGGGCTTGATGGGCGTCCATATAAGGAGGCGGCAGCTATGCTGTTGAAAAATGGCCGGATACTGCGCAGCGATTACCGCTTTTTTACCGGTGATATGCGCGTGGAGGATGACCGGATCGTGCAGATCGGGGCATTGGAGCCCCAGCCGGGGGAGACGGTGCACCAGCTGGAGGGAAAGCTGGTGCTTCCGGGGCTGATTGAAACGCACTTCCACGGTGCCATGGGGCTGGACAGCACACTGGGGGAGGAAAGTGCGTTTGCGACCTTTTCCACCTTTATGGCGGTGCACGGCATCACCAGCTTTGTGCCGGCGCTGATCTCCTCGCCGGATGCGGTGACCGAACGCTATCTTACCGCCGGCCGTGCCTACATGGATCACCCGGCGCCCGGTGCGCAGATGGTGGGCATGTATCTGGAGGGGCCGTTCATTTCGCCCGAACATAAGGGCGCGCACGATCCCACCGTGCTCCAGCTTCCGCATCTGGCCAAGGTGCAGCGGTGGCAGCAGCTGGCTGGCGGGCGCATCCGCAAGCTGCTGGTGGCGCCGGAATTGCCGGGAGCAGAGCCGGTCATCCGCTGGGCGGCCGGGCAGGGGATCGTGACCGAGATCGGTCATTCCGGCGCCAGCTATGAACAGGCCAAGGCGGCAATCGAATGGGGCGCCACACTGGCCACCCATGTGTTCAATGCCATGTCGCCGCTGCATCATCGCCAGCCGGGCATCCTGGCTGCTGTGCTGCTGGATGACCGTGTGACCTGTGAGCTGATCGCAGACCTCGGCCATGTGGCGCAGCCGGTGGTGGAGCTTGTGTATCGGCTGAAAGGGGAAAACCACATCGACCTCATCAGCGATGCTTTTTCGGCGGCTGGGCTGCCGGAGGGCACCTATATCCACACGGATGGACGACCGATCATTGTCAAGGATGGCCTTGCGCGGCTGGAGGACGGCACGCTGATGGGCAGCACCTCCACCATCCTGGACGGTATGCGCAACCTGGTGCGGCGCTGCGGGGTGCCGCTGGAAAGCGCCGTGCGCACGGTAACTGCCAACCCGGCGCGTACCCTTGGTCTGCACGACCGCGGCTGCCTTGCGCCGGGCAAGCGGGCAGACCTGGCGGTGCTGGATGAGCAGCTGACGGTGTGTGCCACCTATGTTGGCGGGCGCGAGGTGTACCGCCGGCCGGAAAATGCCTGACCATACAGTGAGATACCATATTGAAAAAGGAGAGTCGTAAAAATGCAGTTTATCACCGTTGATACATATGAGGAGATGAGCCGCCAGGCGGCCAATATTCTTTCGGCGCAGGTGATCATGAAGCCGGATTGTGTGCTTGGCCTGGCCACCGGGTCTTCGCCGGTAGGAGCATATGAGCAGCTTATCCGCTGGTATCAGAAGGGGGATGTGGATTTCTGCCGCACCCGCTCGGTCAATCTGGATGAGTATGTCGGGCTGCCGGCCGACCACGCGCAGAGCTATCGCTATTTCATGCAGCAGCATTTCTTTGACCATATCAATATCCGGCCGGAGAACACCTTTGTGCCCAATGGCGTGGCGGAGGATCTGCCGGCTGAGTGCCGGAAGTACGACGCCCAGATCCGTGCGCTGGGCGGCATTGATCTGCAGCTGCTTGGCATCGGGCTGGACGGACACATTGGCTTTAATGAGCCGGCAGATTGCTTTGAGCGGGATACCCATGTGGTGGATCTTGCTCCTTCGACCATTCAGGCCAATGCCCGCTTTTTTGAGAGCGTGGAGCAGGTGCCGCGCAAGGCGGTGACGATGGGCATGATCTCCATTATGCAGGCAAAGAAGATCCTGCTGATCGCCAACGGCGCTGCCAAGGAGGAAATCGTGCAGCAGGCCTTTTACGGGCCGATCACCCCCCGCATCCCTGCCTCCATTCTGCAGCTGCATCCGGATCTGACGGTGATCTACAGCCGCCATTAAGATTCTCCGCGGACGGCAAGAGAAACGGCCGGCCACCTCGCACAGAGGTGGCCGGCCGTTTGCACGGTTATTTTTTCAGCACAAAGGTTGCCTTGGTGCTGGACAGCCAGGACGACTTGACCTGAAACTCCAGCTCTTTCCAATTCTCCGGTACTTCGACCGCGTACCAGCCAACCAGCTTCTTGCCGGGGGAAAGCGTACCGCTCAGTGTTCCCTCGGAAAAAGCCATATTGGCAGAAATGGAATACTCTTGTTTTATCCCATCGGCGTAAGCGTCAAACAATAAACCGGTGCTGATGCTTTGCTCTTCGCCGGAAATGTTTTCTATGGTGAATTTTACACCGACAAACACCTTTCCATCGTCCGCATTAATATACTTGCTGCCAAGGGACTCCTTCATTTCATTTGCCGTGACCCTGATCGTTCTGAGGTTTGCCGTTTCGTTAATGAAGAACCGGTCCTTTGCCGTGGCAGGGGTGCTTTCGGTCAGCGCGGTGCTGTTATCGCTTTGCACCGGGGTCTCGATCAGTGTAGTGTTTGTGCCTGGCTCTTTTGCCGGGAATCCATCTTCCGGGGCAACTGCGTAGACAAGAACCGCACCGGCAAATAGTACGGTAATAAGCACTTTGATCCACACCGGCCAGCTTTTTTTCGCCCACATCAAGGCGATGCCGACCGGAAAGAACAGGAACAGCAGGAGAATGATTGCCCATGTCGGCGCTCCCTGCTTTTCGGTGTTTGGTGCGGCTGCCGGCGGATTGATATAGGCCGGTGAGTTACACCCATTCGGGCAAAAATTCCCCTCGTATTCTTGTCCGCATTTGCTGCATTTCATATGATCTTCCTCTTTTCGACTGTATTCGGTTTCCGGAACCACTTATACTATATACCAATTTGGTTTATATGTCGATATACCATTTCGGTTTATCCTATAATACCCCGTGTAAAAAAGCGGGAGGGATCATTTGTGTACAGTCGTATTCGTGGGTTGCGGGAGGATCGGGATTTGCGTCAAAAGGACATTGCGGACTACCTTCATTGCAGCCAGGTGGCCTATTCCCGGTATGAGCTTGGCACGCGCGATGTTCCCAGTGAGGTTTTGATCGCCTTGGCGGAGTTTCATGAAACCAGTGTGGATTATCTTTTGGGCGTGACAGATGTCAAAACGCCATATCCGCCGGCCAAACACAGACAAAAATAAATCGGCCGCCACAGGCAGTGAACCTGTGGCGGTCGATCCCGGTTTTGGGCTGTTATTTTGCTTTGAAGCTATCCTTCAGGGAGACGGCGCGGTTGAATACCAGATGCCCCGGCTGGCTGTCCTTATTGTCCACACAGAAGTAGCCAAGCCGCATGAACTGATAGGCGGCGGGCGCCTGGCTGTCGGCCAGGGCGGCCTCCAGCTTGCAGCCGTGCAGGGTTTCCAGCGATTGCGGGTTCAGGCAGGTCAGGAAATCCTTATCGCCGGCGTCGGGGTCGGCATCGGCAAAGAGATTGGAGTACAGCCGTACCTCGGCGTCCACTGCCGTGGCGGCGTCCACCCAGTGGATGGTGCTCTTTACCTTGCGGCCATCGGCGGTGTTGCCGCCCTTGCTGGCGGGGTCATATTCCGCCAGGACCTCCACCACATGGCCGTCGGCATCCTTTACGCAGCCGGTGCACTTGATCACATAGGCGGATTTCAGCCGTACCTCGTTGCCGGGGAACAGCCGGAAGTACCCCTTTGCCGGCTCCTCCATGAAGTCGTCCGCCTCGATCCACAGGTGCTTGGAGAAGGTCACATCGCGGGTGCCTTCTTCGGGCTTCGCGGGGTTGTTTTCCACAGCAAAGATATCCTGCTGCTCCTCTGGGTAGTTGGTGATGGTCAGCTTTACCGGGCGCAACACCGCCATGGCGCGGCGGGCGTTCTCGTTCAGATCCTCCCGCAGGCAGGCCTCCAGCAGCGCCACCTCGACGGTATTGGGCACCTTCGCCACGCCGATCTTATCACAGAATGTGCGGATGGAGGCCGGCGTGTAGCCGCGGCGGCGCAGGCCGCACAGGGTGGGCATACGGGGATCGTCCCAGCCGGAGACATAGCCCTCTTCCACCAGCTTGCGCAGCTTACGCTTGGACATGACCGTATAGTTGATGCCCAGCCGGGCAAACTCGATCTGCCGCGGGGCGGCATCAATGTCCACATTTTCCACCACCCAGTTGTACAGCGGGCGGTGATCCTCAAATTCCAGCGAACACAGCGAGTGGGTGATACCCTCGATCATATCCTCGATGGGGTGGGCAAAATCGTACATCGGATAGATGCACCATTTGGTGCCCTGCCGGTGATGGGGGCAATGGTTGATACGGTAGATGACCGGGTCACGCATATTGAAGTTGCCGCTGGCCAGATCAATCCTGGCACGCAGCGTCATGCGGCCGTCGGGAAATTCGCCGGCGCGCATCCGCGTAAACAGCTCCAGGCTCTCCTGCATCGGCCGGTCGCGGTAGGGGCTGACGGCCGGATGGGTCAGGTCGCCGCGGTTTTCGCGTACCTGGTCGGGGGTCAGCTCACATACATAGGCCAGCCCCTTTTTGATCAGGCCGACCGCCTGCTCGTACATGGTCTCAAAATAGTCTGAGGCATAGTAAAAGCGGTCGTCCCAATCAAAGCCGAGCCAGTGGATATCCTCCTGGATGGCATCCACAAATTCCTCATCCTCTTTGGTGGGGTTCGTGTCGTCCATACGCAGATTGCACTGGCCACCGTATTTCAGCGCCGTGCCAAAGTCAATGCACAGGGCTTTGGCGTGGCCGATGTGCAGGTAGCCGTTCGGCTCCGGCGGGAAGCGGGTATGAACCGTTTGGCCATAGCAGCGGCCGCCCTCGGCCAGCTCCTCATCAATGATTGCGTGGATAAAATTTGTGTTTTCCGCCATTGTTTATCACCTCAGATACGATTTTCAAATGTGTGTATGGCTGCCTGCAGGCGCTGCTGCACCGTTTCGGTGCCCAGCTGCTGCATAATAGCGCACAGGTCGGGGGTGTTGCGCCGGCCGGTCACGGCTATCCGGATGACCGTGCTGACATCGCCTACATGCCCCTTGAAATCTGCCGGGTGCTTTTTGTATTCCTTCACATCCGGGCAGAAGCCGAGACCGGCACACAGCCCTTTCACGGTATCAAACCATGCCTGCTTATCCTGCGCAGGATCGTACACGGCGGCGTACTGGCGCAGGATCGCAGCGGCATCGGCCGGTGCAATGGTTTCCGGCAGCTCCAGCGGATTTTCATAGGTTTCCGCAAAGAAATAGGCAATATACTCCTTCACATCGCTCCAGCGGGCAATATCCTTGCGGGGTTTGGCGTTGCCGCGGTCGATGGAGAAAATGCCAAGCGCATAGGCGCGGTCGCGTTCCAGCAGGGCAGCAAAGGCCGGGTCAAACTCCTTGGCCCAGTTCAGCACCAGCTCCAGCACCGTGCCGGCCTGCATGCGGGAGATGACATTTTTGCTGACATCATTCAGCTTGTCCAGGTCAAACAGGGCGCCGGATACGCTCATTTTCTTGAGATTGAATTTGAAGGCGCTGCGCGGGGCATCCGGGTTGGCGCGTCGCCAGTCCTCAAAATCGCTGTTGGCGATGGTCAGCAGGTACTCCAGTACGCTGTCGGCCGGGTAGCCCTGCTGGGCATAGAAGTGCATGGCCGCCTGTGGGTCCTTGCGCTTGGAAAGCTTGCGCTTATTGCCATTGTCCTCTACCATGATGGGGCTGACATGGGCATATTTCGGCGGCTTAAAGCCCAGCGTCTTGAATAGCTGCAGGTGCTTCGGCACAGAGGAGATCCACTCGTCGCCGCGGATCACATGGGTGGTGCGCATCAGATGGTCGTCAATGGCATGGGCAAAGTGGTAGGTGGGGATGCCATCGGATTTCAGCAGCACGATATCTTCATCGTTTTCCGGCATCTCAATGGTGCCCTTGATCATATCGTCGAATTTGATGCGGTGTTCCTCTCTGCCCATGGAGCGCAGCCGTACCACAAAGCTGTCGCCGCGCTGTACGCGCGCCAGCGCCTCCTCGGCCGGCAGGCTGCGGCACAGAGCATAGGCCCCATAGTAGCCGGTGCGCTGCTTTTGCTGTTCCTGCTGCTGGCGGGCCGCCTGCCGCTGCTCTTCGGTGCAGAAGCAGGGGTAGGCCAGGTTTTTGGCAACCAGATCCTTCACATAGGCCTGATAGATCTCAGCGCGCAGGCTTTGCTGGTAGGGGCCGTAATCGCCGCGCACAATACCGGGGGCAACAAAGCCCTCATCAATCGTCAGCCCGAAATCGTTGATCCCCTTGAGAATGTCGTCGGCGCCGCCCTCGACCTCCCGCTTTTTATCGGTGTCCTCAAGGCGGAAATAAAATACGCCGTCGGTGGCATCCGCCGTCAGACGATTGACCATGGCGGTAAAGAAGGTGCCAAGGTGCAGATATCCGGTGGGGGAGGGGGCAATGCGGGTTACCCGTGCGCCGTCCTTCAGCGGGCGGGGCGGGTACTGCGCCTCGTATTCTGCCGGCGTTTTGGTGATGGCCGGGAACATCGCCTGCGCCAATTCCTCATAAACAGACATAAGTGATTGATCCTCCTGTGATTTCAATGCATATATTTTACATTTATCTGTTGAAAAAGTCAATGGAAGTGTGGTAATATAATAGGAAGAAATTCCGCGTGGGAACAAAGGAGAGCAAAACAATGGAAAACCCGAATGTGACAGAACGAAAAAAGCGGGCACTCAGCCTGATCCAGCCGACCGGCGTACCGACCCTCGGCAACTACCTCGGCGCCCTGCGCAACTGGGTGGAGATGGAGCAGGAGTTTGACTGCATTTTCGGCGTGGCGGATCTGCACGCGATCACCGTGCGGCAGGAGCCGGCCAAGCTGCGCCACCAGATCCTGGAGACCTTTGCGCTGCTGATGGCCATTGGCCTGGATGCAGAGAAGAGCCTGCTGTTTGTGCAGTCGCAGGTGCCGGCACATACGCAGCTCAGCTGGCTGCTTTCCTGCTGTACGCAGTTCGGTGAGCTTTCCCGCATGACCCAGTTCAAGGATAAATCGGCCAAGCACGCGGACAATATCAATCTTGGCCTGTTTGCCTACCCGACGCTGATGGCGGCGGACATCCTGCTGTATCAGCCGGATTATGTGCCGGTTGGGGCGGACCAGAAACAGCACTGTGAGCTGACCCGCAATATTGCCGAACGCTTTAACGGCCTGTACGGCAATACCTTCACGGTGCCGGAGCCGTATATCATGAAGGCCGGCGCACGGGTGCGCTCCCTGCAGGATCCGACCAAAAAGATGTCCAAATCGGATGAAAATGTGAATGCATTTATCTCGCTGAAGGACGATCAGGATACCATCCTGCGCAAATTCCGCCGCGCCGTGACCGATAGCGAGGCGAAGGTGCGCTACGCTGAGGGCAAGGACGGCATCAATAACCTGATGGAAATCTACGGTGCCCTGACCGGCAAAACGCACGAACAGATTGAGGACGAATTTACCGGCAAGGGCTACGGCGACTTCAAAACAGCGGTCGGTGAGGCTGTGGCAGCCGAGCTATGCCCGATCCAGGAGCGTCTGCAGACACTGATGGGGGACAAGGCGCAGCTGGAACAGCTGATGAAGGCCGGCGCCGAGCATGCAAGCTATCTGGCCGGCCGCACGCTGGCCAAGGCGCAGAAAAAGATGGGGTATGTACTATTAAAGTGATCGGCCTTTACACACCGGTCAGGTCGAAATCCGGGATCATCCCGCTGCCGCTGCTCTCCCGGCTCTGCACATAGCCGTTCCGGATGCCCAGGGCATCCATGTGCGCCCATACCTTGGCACATTCCCGCGCGGTGAGCGGGCGCTGCAGTTCCCGGTGGGCGGCAATATCGCCCATGGGGGTGTACTGGAACATCAGGCTGACCCACAGCTGCTCCTTATGCTGTGCCAGCCAGTCCAGCACTGCCATGGATTCCCGCGTGTGCCCCGGCAATACCAGGTGCCGCACGATGGTGCCGCGCTGCAGCAGGCCATCCGCCCCCAGCGTGACCGGCCCCGTCTGCCGCGCCATTTCCAAAATGGCCGGCCCGGCGTAGGTGAAGTAGTCGGCGGCGCCGGAAAAGGTTTCGGCCGGCTCCGGGTGGATATATTTGCAATCCGGCAGATAGCCGTCGATCAGCCCGTCCAGTGCGCGCAGGGTCTCTACCCGTTCGTAGCTGCCGGTGTTGTAGATGACCGGTATCTGTGGCCTGTAAAGTAATAATGCTTGTCGTATGGCGTGCGCGTAGTGCGTCGGATTGACCAGATTGATGTTGTGCGCGCCGGCCGCCTCCAGCTCACGGAAGATGTCGGCCAGCCGCTCCACGGTGATAGGGCGGCCGAAATTGCCGTGGCTGATCTTTTCATTCTGGCAGAAACGGCAGTTCAGTGCACAGCCGGAAAAGAAGATGGTGCCGGAGCCGTTTTTGCCGCTGATGCACGGCTCCTCGCCAAAATGCAGCGCAGCGCGCGCGATGACCGGCATGGCGGGCATACCGCATAGGCCGCCGCCGTTTTTATCCTCTGTGCGCAGGGTGCCGCAGCGCCGCGGGCACAGCCGACAGATAAAGCTTTTCATTAGATGCTGTCGCCTCCGGTCATG
This sequence comes from Ruminococcaceae bacterium UBA6353, assembly GCA_002437905.1. Lineage (GTDB taxonomy): Bacteria > Bacillota > Clostridia > Oscillospirales > Acutalibacteraceae > UBA5905. Next base: position 15,076 of record DJRT01000018.1, read on the forward strand.
GATCGTGTATGGCTATCATTGTAGCAGAGCCGTCCGGCTTTTGCAATGCTTTTTCCGCCGTGGCTGCGGGAATACAGGAACAGGAAAGGAAGAATGAACCATGGATGAACGCATTGAACGCACCCTGAAGAACCTGGAGCGCAACCGCATGGCGGCACAGTATGTGCCCACTCTGGCAGAGGTGGCGCCGGCTGTGGAAAAGATGCTCAGCGAGGATGCGAGCGTCGCTGTCGGCGGTTCGGTGACACTGGCGGAGACCGGGGTGCTGGAGCTGCTGCGCAGCGGGCGCTACCGCTTTCTGGATCGCTATGCGCCGGATCTGACGCCGCAGCAGCGGCAGGCGATCTTCCGCCAAAGCTTCTCAGTGGATTTTTACCTTGCTTCGGCCAATGCGGTCACCGAAAACGGTGAGCTGTATAATGTTGACGGCAGCAGCAACCGTGTGGCGGCCATTGCCCACGGCCCGGCGGCGGTCATTATCGTGGCGGGGATCAATAAGCTGGTGCCGGATCTGCCGGCGGCCGTCCGGCGGGTCAAAACCGTGGCTGCCCCCCGCAATGCCCAGCGTCTGCAGTGCGATACCTATTGTGCGAAGACCGGCCACTGCCTACATGTGGAGGGCGGTATGACCGATGGCTGTGCCGGTGACGGCCGTATCTGCCGCAATTATCTTGTTTCCGGGCCGCAGCCCATTCCCGGCCGCATCCGTGTGCTGCTGGTGGGCGAGGAATGCGGGTATTGACCGCCAAGACAGTATCTGCACTGCTTGCTTGCGGCCGATTTTGGATATAAAGAGAGGAGCAAACCGTGAACGCTTTTTTACGCCGCACCTGGGCGCAGGTGCATCTGGATCGTTTAACTGAGAATGCCCGGTATATCCGTAGCCTGCTCTCGCCCGGCTGCCGCATGATGGGAATTGTGAAGGCGGATGCCTACGGCCACGGTGCGGCACAGGCAGCCGGCGCCCTGCGCGAGGGAGGAGCCGATTGGTTTGGCGTTTCGAATTTGGAAGAGGCGATCGAGCTGCGCCATGCCGGGATACAGGAGCCGATACTGGTGATCTCCTACACGCCGCCGGAGGAGGCGGCGCGGCTGGCCGAGTACAATATCACGCAGACGGTGCTCTCCCTTTCCCATGCGCAGGCGCTGTCCGCCGCCGCACAGCAGGCGGGGGTAACGCTGCGTGTGCATATCAAGGTAGACACCGGTATGGCGCGTGTAGGCTTTGTGTGCCACGATGGGGCGGCGGCGCCGGCGGTGGCGCAGGAGCTTAAGCAACTCTGTGCACTGCCGCAGCTGGTGGCTGAGGGGATATTTACCCACTTCGCCTCTGCGGATGAGGAGGATGACGGCGGCTTTACCGAGCACCAGTTCTCTCTGTTTACTGCTGTGATCACTGAGGCGGAGAAGGCAGGCTGCCATTTTGCGCTGCGCCACTGCTGCAACAGTGCGGCCACGGTGCGCTTCCCGCAGATGCACCTGGATATGGTGCGGCCGGGCGTGATCCTGTATGGTATGGCTCCCGACCGCTGGATGCAGCCGATGCTGACGGCCCTGCAGCCGGTTATGGAGCTGAAGACCACCGTTTCGATGGTGAAAAAGCTGGCAGCCGATACCCCGCTGAGCTATGGTCGCACCTATACCACCACAGAGGTGACCGATGTGGCGACCGTGCCGATCGGGTACGCAGACGGCTACCTGCGCGCCTGTTCCAACCGGGCCTGTATGCTGGTTGCAGGGCACCGCGTGCCGGTGCTTGGCCGCGTGTGCATGGATCAGTGCATGCTGGATGTGACCGGCATTCCCGGTGTCCGCGAGGGCGCGGTGGTGACCGTCTTTGGCCGGGATGGGGATCAGGTGCTTTCGGCGGATGAGCTGGCGGCATGGTGCGGAACGATCAATTATGAGATTGTCTGCCTGATCAGCCGCCGCGTGCCGCGGCTCTACCTCCGCCATGGGCAGGTTGTAGCCTGCGTGGATTATGTCTTGTCCGAATAAAAAAGACAACTGGCCGATGCGCCTGTCTAAACTGGCTGCATCGGCTTTATTCTTTCGGGTCGGGTCGATAAAAGGAGCTGTATGGCTATGTCTCTGCTGAGCGTCCGCCGGGTGGCGGATGTCTGCCCGGTGCCAACGCATACGCGTATCTACTTTATTCGCCACGGCGAGAGCGAAGCGAACCAGCGGCAGATCTTTGCCGGGCAAACGGATGTACCGCTGACACCGCTTGGCCGGCGGCAGGCGGCCTGCACGGCGGAGTATCTGCGTACCGTGGCACTGGATGCGGTGTATACCAGCGACCTGCTGCGGGCGGTGCAGACAGCGCAGCCGGTGGCGGACAGCCATGGTCTGCCGCTGCGGATGCGGCCGGCGCTGCGGGAAATCCATGCCGGGGAATGGGAGGGCAGGCCCTTCACCGAACTGATGACACGGCCGGATTACCGGCAGTGGATACAGCAGATCGGCCTGGCGCATTGCGCCGGCGGCGAAAGCGTGGCCGGGCTGCAAAGCCGGATCGCCGCGGCCGTGGCGGATATTGTGCGGCGGCATCCGGGGAGCACCGTCTGCATTGTGACCCATGCAGCGGCCATCCGCACGCAGGAGTGTCTGTGGCGTGGGGTGCCCCTGGCGCAGATGCATACTGTGCCGTGGGTGAGCAATGCCTCGGTAACGGTAGCAGACTACACGGCGCCGGAGACCGGCCACCTGCTTGCGCGGGACATTCACGCCTATCTGGGGCAGCTGGAGACGGTCTTACCGCCGAATGTATAAAAAAGGAGTTTGACAGCATGAACCGCCTTTTCCCGAGGATCCTTGCATTGCCGGCCGTGCGAACGGCCGCGCTGGCCGCGGCCGCGGCAACGCTTGTGGCAGCGGTGACAGTGCCGCTGGTGCTCCATCGGCATGCCGGTGCTGCGCCGGGGGAGTCATCCGCAAGCCGCGTGGAGGCAGGCGCCGACGACCGTACCCCCGGAGAGAACACGGCGGTTACGCTCCCGGCCATCATCGACGAGAGTACGCCGCCGGTGCCGGTTGGCACAACAACGGCTTCCCGCAGCACGGCGACAAAAACTGCGCCATCTGCATCGAAAGGCACGACTGCCGGCGGGCAGAACAGTGCTGGCAGCGGGTCGGCACAGAGCAGTGGGGAGGCGAACTACCACCCACGCCTGGCCTATGATAAAATTCCGCAGGCGACATTGGAATATTGGAGCGTACACAGCCTTTCGCTGTACCGGAGGGTGGTAAACGCCTATCTGAATTACGAGACCACGGTATCCTACGATAACCGTGAGGATCCCTATGCCATCTACACGCTGCTGACCTATTACTGTCCGGTCTTCTTCGCTGATACAGCGATCGACAGGGATTTTGTCAACGAAGCTTATCAAGAGCTGACGATCCACTATACCTCAAACAGCCGGGCAGAGCATGAACAGGTTATCCGCCGGTTTGAGGATGCCTGCCTGTCCGTTCTGGACGGCCTTTCCGGTGCCACCGCGGCGGAGCAGGCGCTGATTGCCTATTGCCGATTTACGCAGACGCTGCAGTACGATACCACTATGCAGCCGGCATTGCCGCTTGAATCGGAGGATTACAGAACCTGCCGTAACCCCCGCTATCGAGAGGTGTACGATGCCATCACCAGCGGCCGCGGTGTGTGTACCTCCTATGCGCGGGCGTATGCGTTTCTGCTGGCCCAGCTGGATATCACCGCGATGCCGGTGTGCAGTGCCCATTCCTCCGGGGCGGCGGATAAAGGCCATGCCTGGACGATGCTGCAGCTGGGCGACAGCTGGTATTTTGCTGACCCCACATGGGAGAAAGACGGCTCCTTTACCTATTTCGGCGTCACCACAGCCGAGCGGGTGGAGGCCGGCTATCTGCCGGAGCACTATTGGTTGTTTGATGGCTACACATCGGATTTTGCTTCCCGCTATGTGGTCAGCGATACGCGTTTTTCCCCCCTGCACGGCGGGGCGTATCGCCCGCAATTTGACCGCGACCGCCATGCAGTATCCTATAACAATGCCAGTGGGCAGCGTATGCCGGCGCTGGATCTGCGATAGACAAAATTAAACAACGCCCGCCCGGAGAGGCTCTCCGGGCGGGCGTTTCTCGTCGTTGCAGGCGGTACTTATTTTGTTCCGAAAATTTGTACAAGGCGGGCGGCTGCCTCTTTGGTATCCGCGGGGTCGCCGAAGGCGGAAAAGCGGAAATACCCCTCGCCGCAGGCGCCAAAGCCCTCGCCGGGCGTGCCGACGATCTGCGCCTCATTCAGCAGGTAACGGAAGCACGCCCAGCTGTCCATGCCGTTCGGGCAGCGCATCCATACATAGGGAGCGTTGTGGCCGCCGCAGTACCATATGCCACAGGTGTCCAGCGCTTGCATCAGCACAGCGGCATTGCGCTTGTATACCGCAATGTTTTCGTGGATCTGCTGCTGTCCCTCCGGCGTGAATACCGCAGCGGCACCCCTCTGGATGATGTAGGAAACGCCGTTGGTCTTGGTGGTGCGGTTGCGTACCCACATATCGTGCAGGGAAAGTCCCCCCCGCATAAGCTGGCGCGGGACGATCGTGTAGCCGCAGCGGGTGCCGGTGAAGCCGGCCGTTTTGGACAAAGAGCAGATCTCAATGGCGCAGGTGCGGCTGCCTTCGATCTCATAAATGCTGTGGGGGATAGTCTCGTCCTCAATGAACGCCTCATAGGCGGCATCGAAAATGATCACCGCACCGCAGGCATTGGCGTAGTCCACCCAGGCCTGGAGCTTCTCGCGGGTGAAGACTGCGCCGGTGGGGTTGTTCGGCGAACAGATGTAGATAATATCCGCCGGCAGGCTGTCATCCGGCAGGGGCGCAAAGCCACAGCTGCTGTCTGCCGGCAAATGGATCAGCCGGTGGCCGGCAATGATATTGGAATCGACATAGGCCGGGTAGGTTGGCTCGATGACCAGCGCGGTATTATCCACGGCAAAAAGATCAAGGATATTGCCGAGGTCGTCCCCGGCGCCGCAGGAAATAAAAACCTCTTCGGTATCCAGCGTAACGCCGCGCCGGGCGTAGTGTCCGCAGATTGCCTCTTTCAGAAATTCGGCGCCGCACTCCGGCATGTATCCATGGAAGGTTGCCTTATTTGCCTGGTCATCCACGGCCTTATGCAGTGCCCGGATAACGGCATCGCACAGCGGCAGCGTCACATCGCCCACGCCAAGGCGCAGCAGGCGGGCATCCGGGTGCTGCTGCATATAGGCCTTGGTCTGTTGCTCGATATTGTAAAAAAGGTAGGAGCCTTTCAGCTTTTTATAATTTTCATTTGGTTGCATGGTGTTACTTCTCCCGGCTTTCCTTGCCATTCAGTGCCGCCTCAATGAAGCCCCTGAACAGCGGATGGGCCTTGTTCGGACGGGACTTGAACTCCGGATGGTACTGTACCCCGACGAAGAACGGGCGGTCCGTCAGCTCGACCGTTTCCACCAGGCGGCCATCCGGCGACAGGCCGGAGAGGGTCAGCCCGGCAGCCGTCAGCGCCTCGCGGTAGTCGTTATTGAATTCGTAGCGGTGGCGGTGGCGCTCGGAGATCTCCCGCTTGCCGTAGCAGCGTTCCATGGTGGTGCCGGGCTTGATCACGCAGGGATAGGCGCCCAGGCGCAGTGTGCCGCCCTTGTCAATATCGTCGCTCTGGCCGGGCATGAAATCAATGACCTTATGCTTGCACAGCTCGTCGAACTCGCCGGAATGGGCATCGGTTATCCCGGCCACATCGCGGGCGTATTCAATCACGGCAATCTGCATGCCAAGGCAGATACCGAAGTAGGGCAATCCACTCTCCCGTGCATAGCGGGCGGCCAGGATCATGCCCTCAATGCCGCGGCTGCCAAAGCCGCCGGGCACAATAATGCCGTCCAGCCCGGCCAGCTCCTCCCGGTAGTTGGCCTCCGTCAGGTTTTCCGAGTCAATCCAGTGGATGCGGATGTGGGTATTCAGCGTATAGCCGGCGTGGCGCATGGCCTCCGCTACCGAGAGGTACGCATCGTGCAGCTGGACATATTTGCCGATCAGGCCGATATGTACCTCCTTTTCGCGATTTTTGATGCGTTCGACCATATCCGACCATTCCTGCAGATCCGGTTCTTTCGCGTCCAGACCAAGCTCACGGCATACCACGGCGGAGAAATGGGCCTTTTCCAGCATCAGTGGCGCCTCATAGAGATAGGGGAGAGTAATGTTTTCGATCACGCAATCCGGCTTTACATTGCAGAACAGAGAGATCTTCTTGAAAATGGAGTCCTCCAGCGGCTCATCGCAGCGCAGCACGATAATATTCGGGTTGATACCCATGCCCTGCAGCTCCTTGACCGAGTGCTGAGTAGGCTTGGATTTATGCTCATCAGAGCCGCGCAGGAAGGGAACCAGCGTGACATGGATAAACAGGCTGTTTTCCCGCCCGACCTCCAGGGAGATCTGCCGCACAGCCTCCAAAAACGGCTGTGACTCGATATCGCCGATGGTGCCGCCAATTTCGGTAATGACCACATCCGCATCGGTCTGCTTGCCTACGCGGTAAACAAAGTCCTTGATCTCATTGGTGATGTGCGGGATCACCTGCACGGTGGAGCCGAGGTATTCGCCGCGGCGCTCCTTGTTCAGTACATTCCAGTACACCTTACCGGTGGTGAGGTTGGAATATTTGTTCAAATCCTCGTCGATAAAGCGCTCATAGTGACCAAGATCCAGGTCGGTTTCGGCGCCATCCTCTGTCACATATACCTCGCCGTGCTGATAGGGGCTCATGGTGCCGGGATCCACATTGATGTACGGATCCAGCTTCTGTGCGGCGACCTTCAATCCTTTGCATTTGAGCAGCCGCCCAAGGGAGGCCGCCGTAATGCCCTTACCCAGCCCGGATACAACGCCGCCGGTTACGAAAATGTACTTTGTCATGGTTTTCCCCTCCGTTATTTATAGGTTGCCAGAATATTCTCGGCAATGGTTCTTTTGGTTACGCAGCGATCCATCGCTTGCTTTTCAATGTAGCGGTGCGCTTCGTCCTCGGTCATTTTCAGCTGTCCGATCAGCCGCCATTTTGCCCGGTTGACCAGACGGATCTCCTGCATTTTTTCTTCAATGGAGGCCGTTTTCTGCTCCATGCGCCGCAGCCGTTCGCGCGTGCCGCACAGCAGCTGCAGTGATTGCGTGATGATGGAGGCAGAGGTGGGTTTAGACACGGTCAGTATCCCATAGGGCGATACCCGCGCCGTGATATCGGGATAGTGCTCAGCGCGCAGAAACAGCAGCACCCCCGTGCCGGAGTTTTCGCAGACATCCAGCGCCAGCCTGGTGCCGAAATCGTCCGGCAGCGGCGCATTGATCACCACAATATCGTAGCTGCTTTCCAGCAGACGCCGCCGTGCACCGGATACATCCGCCGCCACTGTCACCGGGTGATACCGGCTCTCCGGGAGCAGGGCGGTCATCGCTTCGTTGAATTTTTCGGATGCCGAAACGAGCAATACGCTGTAATAGTGCTCTGTCAGATCCACCTGCGTCCCTCCTTTGGCGTTTTGGCGGCTGTATTACCGGGTATAGTGGGCTATGATGGTTTCCGGGAGGTTGTTGTAGATAAAGGCGCTGTCGGCGGCCAGCTGCTTTGCTTCGCCGAGGGTTGCCGGCAGTGTCCGGTATTCGGCTTTGCGCTCCTGCGGGGCTGTATAGAGGTTAAAGTCCGCGGCCGGCGGCAGGGGAGCGTTTGCACGCACACCGTCCAGCCCGGCACGGATCAGCAGGGTAAAAGCCAGATAGGGATTGCACAGTGGATCAGGGGAACGCAGCTCGGCGCGCCGGTATTCGCCGCTGGCCGCGGGAATACGGATCAGCTGTGAGCGGTTCTCGCTTGACCACGAAACATAGCGCGGCGCTTTATCCCGGCCAAGCCGCGCATAGGAGGCCGGCGTGGTATTGAAAAACACCGTCATCTCCGGAATGTGCGTCAGCACCCCCGCAATGACCTGCGGGGTAACATCCCGGTCGCCGGCAGCCTGAATCGAAAAATTGATATGCATACCGTTGCCGGCGCAGTCCTCCAGCGGCTTCGGTGAGAAATCGGCATAAAGGCCGTTGCGTGCCGCCACCGTGTTGACAACCGAACGGAAAGTCACGGCGTTGTCGGCCGCCGTGAGCGGATCAGAATACCGGAAATCAATCTCATTTTGGCCGGGGCCGACCTCATGGTGGGAGCTTTCCGGCAGGATGCCCATGCGTTCCAGCGTCAGGCAGATCTCGCGGCGGACATTTTCGCCCTTATCCTCCGGGGCAATGTCCATGTAGCCGGCCGTGTCATAGGGGATGGTGGTCGGCTCTCCGTTTTCGTCCCGCTTGAAGAGGTAAAACTCCATTTCTGATCCAAAGCGGAAGTGCAATCCCTCTTTCGCGGCTTCCTCGGCCGCTGTCTGCAGTAGGGTGCGTGTGTCTGCCTCAAAGGGGCGGCCATCGGGATAGGTGACCTGGCAGAACATCCGCACCACCCGGCCGTGCTCCGGCCGCCACGGCAGCACGCAGAGGGTGGCCGGGTCGGGGTGCAGCAGCAGATCGGAGTGTACCACATCCCCGAAACCGGCTACAGCGGAGGCGTCAATGGCAATACCGTAGGTAAAGGCGCGATCCAGCTCTCCGGGCATGATGGAGATGTTCTTCTGGGTGCCGTAAATATCGCAGAAAGCCATGCGGATGAATTTGACATCCTCCTCGGCAACATATTGCCGGATCTCCTCTTTGGAATACTTCATGGATTTTCCCGCCTTTCTTCAGTTTGCGACATACATTTGCTTATAGGGGTTTTTGCTGTCCGGCGTGATCACGGTATAGTCGTCGTGCAGCAGCTTTTCGCTGCTGTAACCGAACAGCGTACAGAATTGCTCAATAACCGGCCGCAGCTCTGCCATATCCTCGGTGGTGGCGGAGTGCCGGTTGGTGCGTTCAGGAAGCTGCACGGCAGAAGCGTCGCCGCGCAGCACCATTTTTCCGCCATGCATACCGGTGCAGGGGAAATTGCCGACGATCGGCTTTCCATCGCGGTGCAGGCCGAGCACCACAATCAGGCCGCCGGCCTGATATTCGCCAAGGAAGCTGCCGGCGCGGCCGCCAATGACGATTACCGGTTTTTTCTCTTTATAGGCTTTCATGTGGATGCCGGCGCGGTAGCCGGCGTTGCCCTGGATGTACAGCTCGCCGCCGCGCATAGCGTAGCCGGCGGCATCGCCGATATTGCCGTGTATGACGATGCGGCCGTCGTTCATCGTATCGCCCACGGCATCCTGCGCGTTTCCGTTTACGGTGATGATGGCACCGTTGAGGTATGCGCCGAGGGCGTTACCGGGGATGCCGTCGATCTCAATGGTGCAGTCCCGCATGCCGGAGGCGATGAAGCGGTGGCCGAGGCAGCCGGTGATGCGGCAGCAGGCCCCGGCGGTACGGATAGCCTCGTTCAATGCAGAGAAGCTTTGGTTTTCCGCGTGGATCAATACCATGATTATAACACACCTCCAAGCGTTTTTCTACGATAATTTTCATCAAAAGCCGACAGATCCGGTGTTTTTTTCAGCTGTGCAAAATCGACGGTATCCAGCGGCGTTTTTGAACGGATCAGACTGGTGTAGATGCCGGCCCGTTCGACACAGCCAACCAGGATAAAGCCGATCAGCCGGTTATCGCGGACAAAGAGCTTTTTCAGCGTGTGCTCGGTCGCTTCCTCATAGGCCTCACCATCCGGCGCGTGGCTGCCGGCGGTCATAATGTGCAGACCGAAAAAACCGATTGCATTCATGGGTATAGCATTGTCAAACAGTGCCTCGCCACCGGCCATATTCACACCTGCGCAGTGCCCCTGCATATAGGCATTTGGCAGCAGCGCCATCACCTTCACCGCGCCGTCGGTGATATCGGTGCTTTCGGTGCAGTCGCCGGCGGCATAGACGGACGGCAGGGTGGTCTGCATGGCCGTATTGACAGTAATTCCGCGGCCGCACGCACCGCCGGCCTCCTGCACAAGCGCCGTGTTGGCGCGCACGCCGACGGCGGTGATGAGGATGTCGAACGGCACGGTCTCACCGTTACGCATCCGGGCGCTGTTGCCGTGGAATTCCGCTACGGAATTGCCCAGAAGAAAGTGTATGCCTTTGCCGGCAAGGTGCCGCTGCACAATGGCGGCGCTGTCGCTGTCAAGGATGCTGGAGAGCACACTTTCCGCCAGGTCGCACACGGTGATGCTGCCCACCCGTCCGTGCAGCCCTTCGGCGCACTTCAGGCCGATCAGGCCGGCACCGACGATCAGCACCCGGCTGGTGGGGCAGAGCGCTTTTTCGATGGCCAGGGTGTCGTCCAGGGTCATAAAGGAAAAGTGGTTCTGTACCCCCTCCAGTCCCGGCATGGGCGGCACAAACGGAGTGGAGCCGGCAGCAACGCACACGGCATCATAAGGCAATTGTGTGCCGTCATCCAGCGCAACCGTCTTTTTGGCGGTGTTCAGCTGTACGGCCCGCTTTCCATACAGAACCGTGCAGCTGTTTTTCTCATAGAAATCCGCTGCCCGGTAACGCATCCGCGTCAGGTCGGTCTTTCCCTGCAAATAGTAGGAGATCAGCGGCCGACAATAGACCGGGTGTTTTTCGGCGGAAACCACCGTGATGGCGGCGCTGCTGTCCGTGCTGCGGATGCCTTCAATGCAGCCGGTGGCTGCCGTGCCGTTGCCGATAATCACATAGCGCTTCATGCCGATCACCTCTCCTCATACACAATGGCTCTGTTCGGGCAGCCGGTTACACACGCCGGCGCACCGGCAGCATTTTTGAGACACAGTTCGCATTTTTGTACCACGCCGTTTTCCCCCGGCATGATCGCCCCATAGGGACATACCAGTACGCAGGTCAGGCAGCCGACGCATTTGTTCTGGTCAATGCACACAGCGCCGTCCTCGCGGTGCAGCGCACCCGAAATGCAGCTTTTCACGCACAGCGGGTCGGTGCAGTGGCGGCAGGAGACGGCGTAGGTGATGCTGTCGTGTTCTTCCACACGGATGCGCGGGTAGAGCGGCCGCCCTTTCAGAGCCTTCACCATATCGGTCATGCCGGAATTGGCAAAGGCGCAATTATATTCGCACAGGTGGCACCCAAGGCACCATTGCTCATTTACATATACACGCTTCATTCTCCCGCATGTGAGATACCGAGGATCTCAAGCTCCTTTTCTGTCATACTCACGCCGCGCAGCATCAGTCGGTTCCCGCGCAGCGCCTCAATGGAATTGATGCCCATGCCGCCCATCAGCTCTTTGATCTCATGCTTCCAGGCGGTCATCAGGTTCACCAGCCGCTCGGCGCCGATGTCCGGGTTCAGGCGCTTGACCAGATCCGGGCGCTGGGTGGCGATGCCCCAGTTGCAGCGGCCGGTCTGGCAGGTGCGGCACAGGTGGCAGCCAAGCGCCAGCAGCGCTGCCGTGGCGATATAGCAGGCATCGGCGCCCAGTGCAACAGCCTTGATCACATCGGCGGCGGAGCGGATGCTGCCGCCGACCACCAGCGAAACATTGTTGCGGATGCCCTCATCCCGCAGACGCTGGTCCACTGCCGCCAGTGCCAGTTCGATCGGAATGCCCACATTATCCCGGATGCGGGTGGGGGCGGCGCCGGTACCGCCGCGGAAGCCGTCAATGGCGATGATGTCTGCACCGCTGCGGGCTACACCGCTGGCAATGGCGGCAATATTGTGCACGGCGGCCACCTTTACGATGATCGGCTTACGGTACTGCGTTGCCTCCTTGAGGGAATACACCAGCTGCCGTAGGTCCTCAATGGAATAAATATCATGGTGTGGGGCGGGGGAGATCGCGTCGGAGCCCTCCGGGATCATCCGGGTGCGGGAAACATCCCCCACGATCTTGGCGCCGGGCAGATGCCCGCCGATGCCGGGCTTTGCGCCCTGTCCCATCTTGATCTCGATGGCGGCGCCGGCGTTCAGATACCGCTCATATACGCCGAAGCGGCCGGAAGCCACCTGCACGATCGTGTTTTCGCCATAGCAATAGAAATCTTCGTGCAGACCGCCCTCACCGGTGTTGTAGTATGTTCCGAGCTGTTTGGCCGCGCGGGCAAGGCTCTCATGCGCATTATAGCTGATGGAGCCGTAGCTCATGGCGGAAAACATCACCGGCATGGACAGCTCCAGCTGCGGCGGCACCTCGGTCTTCAGGCGTCCATTTTCGTCCCGCTGCACCGCCGCAGGCTTTTTGCCGAGGAACACGCGGGTTTCCATCGGCTCACGCAGGGGGTCGATGGGCGGATTGGTCACCTGGGAGGCATTGATCAGAAGCTTATCCCAGTATACCGGCAGGGGCTTCGGATTGCCCATGGAGGAAAGCAGCACGCCGCCGCTGGAGGCCTGCTTATAGATTTCTTTTATCGTGTCGCTCTGCCAGTTGGCGTTTTCTCGGTAGGCGCAGTCATTTTTTACGATCTTCAGCGCGTGTGTGGGGCACAGGGAAACGCAGCGCTGGCAATCCACACATTTGGCCTCATCGCTGCACATGCGGCCGGTTTCCGGGTCAAAGCAGTGCACCTCGTTGGCGCACTGTCGCTCACATACGCGGCAGGCAATGCAGCGGTTTTCATTCCGCACTACCTCAAATTCCGGGATAATATAGGAAATACCCATCAGTAGCACCCTTCCTTCACGGTTATGATGACCGGTTCACCGCCGGCCGGCGCATACACATTTTCGGCCGCCGGCTCAATGGCGCGGATCGCGGCCTCCTCGCTGGCGATGTACACTCTGTCGTCCTTTTCGGCAACCACCATGGAGCGCAGCTTCAGGCGGTCGTTCAGCGCCATCAGCCCCCCCTCAAAGCCGAGGATGATGGAAAACGGGCCGGTGATCAGCAGGCTGGGGTAGATCGTGCGCAGATAGGCCAGCTGTGCAGCTGTGGTGGGGTCCTTGGCGTACAGGTGATCAATGGTGCTCCAGAAGGGTGCTGCGATCACCTGGGCGGTCTCCTGCGGGGTCAGCCCCTGCCGCAGCAGGTAGTCGGCTATGTAGGTGATCACTTCGGTGTCGGTCTGCAGGGTGCATTTATAGCCGAACATCTCAATGTACCGGCGGTTGGCATCGTAGGAAGAAATCTCCCCATTGTGCACCACAGAGTAATCCAGCAGGGCAAAGGGATGGGCGCCGCCCCACCAGCCGGGCGTATTGGTGGGGTAGCGGCCGTGCGCCGTCCAGGAGTAGGCACTGTATTCCTCCAGCCGGTAGAACCGTCCTACATCCTCCGGAAAGCCGACGGCTTTGAACACGCCCATATTCTTGCCGCTGGAAAACACATAGGCCCCGTCCAGCTTGGCATTGATATCCATGACCGTACGCGCCATATATTCCTTTTCATCCAGCTGCAGGCGGGAAAGCACGGAGGAAAGCGGCGCAACAAAATACCGCCAGATCAACGGCACATCGGTGATCTCCGGTATTTTCCGGATGGGGATGTTTTCGGCCTTGACGATCTCAAAGCGATCCTTGAGCAGCTGCTCACATGCCACACGGGCGGTATTGTCGTTATAGAAGATGTGCAAAGCGTAGAATTCCTTGTATTCCGGGTAGATCCCATAGCCGGCGAAGCCGCCGCCAAGGCCGTTGGAGCGGTCGTGCATGGGGATCATGCTGCGGATGATGTCCTCGCCGCTCATGGCCTCGCCCTCGCGGGAGATTACGGCGGATATCGCGCAGCCGGACGGAATACGGATCTGTCCCTCCAGTTTCATAGCACTCGTCCTTTCACAAACAAAAAAGCAATGGCGTCCATCGGAAAAAGGGGAGAAGATCCCCGTCTCCGAATGAACGCCATTGCCCATTACCTGTGCATTATAGCACCCTGTGGTTGCGTTGTCAATCCTTTTTCTGCGCTTTTTACCTGTTACAGCCAGGCAAGCAGTTCTTCGGCGCTTTCCAGCACGGTATCCGGCTGGTCGGCGGATTTTTTCAGAATGTCCGGCGTGGTTTCGCCGCTCATCACCAGCACCGAAAGCGCACCGGCATTCAGCCCGCTCTTAATATCGGTATAGATCCTGTCGCCGATAACAGCGGTTTCTTCCGGGGGGCAGTGCCGTTTTTCCATGGCCAGCTGTATCATCAGCGGCGAGGGCTTGCCGATCACATACGGGCGCTTCCCGGTGGCGTTGTACAGCATATCGCAGAGGCTGCCGCAGTCCGGTACGCTGCCATATTCCGTTGGGCAAACATAGTCCGGATTGGTAGCGATGTACGGAATGTCTCTGGTGCAGAGCATACGGGAGACATCCTCCAGCTTGCGGAAGGTCAGCTCCGTATCAAAGCCGATGACGATGCATTCGGCCTTTTCGGTGCTTTCGGTGATAGCAAAGCCGTTTTCCGCAAGCTCCGTCTTGAGGGATGCCGTCCCGCAGACATACAGCTTTTTGTCCGGGTACTGCTTTTTGAGATACCATGCCGTGGCCTGCGATGAGGTCAGGAAATCGTCTGCCGCTGCGCGGATGCCCAATCGCTGCAGCTTTTCGACATAGGCGCTGACGCTTTTGGAGGAATTGTTCGTAATGAACAGGTACTGCTTGCCGGCCTCCCGAATGGCACTGAGCAGCCTTTTGGTGAACGGGAAAAGCCGATCGCCGATATACAGTGTCCCGTCCATATCGAAAAGGAAAAGCTTTATACCGTTGAAATTCCGCTTCTTCATCCGTTCACTCTTTCCAGAAATTTTTCCGCTGCATAGGCGGCATAGCGCTCCAGTTGGCCTTTGTCGCGCAGATAGAACAGAATGGTGTACCGGTCGCGCAGCCCCAGAGCGCGCTTTATGGCGCGGACTATGGTGTCGTAGTCGGTGGTGACATTCGGCATCTGCATCGCGCGGCAAAACTGCTCGATCTCGTCAAAATAGGGCAGGTACTGCTCAATCAGCGATTTCAGGTGGTGGTCGTCCGTTTCTGTGTACAGCAGTCGGTACATTTCCGCAACGATTCTGGTGGCCTCACAGACCTCGATACCGTGAAGATTGGGCTTTTCGCCCCTTTCGACGCTCTCAAGCTCCCACACATGGGCGATGATGTGCTCCGAGCCGGAGGCTGGGCGGGAGTTTCCGGTGAAAGCCATCCCCAGCCCTGTGACCAAAAATCCCTCCATGATGTTTTTGATACAGCCCGCTTCGCGCGACCGGAGTTCGTAGCCGTTTTTCAGGCATTTGTCGGTGGCGGCGATGACTTCACCGGCAATTTCTGCACAATAATCATCCCCGTTATAGTCCCGGGCCAATTCCCAATCCAGTATGCCGGTATATTTGCCAAACATATCGCCTATACCGGATAACAGCATCGGATAGGGTGCTTCTTTCATGATATCAAGGTCGGCAAGGATATACTTGGGGGTGGTGCATTTGATGGTGGCTTTTGTGCCGTCAAACAGCGTAGGGGAGCCGGCGGAGGCGTAGCCGTCCATGGATGGTGCGGTGCCGGCTATTCCGTAGGGCAGCCCCAGGCGATAGGAGACCACCCGGCAGATGTCGTTGATAACGCCCGATCCGACAGCGAGGATAAAATCCGGCTGCGGCGAATAGCGGAAAATATCCGCATCGGCCTTGGGGTCATGCAGGTGAATGAGCACATCACCGATATTGCGCGCATCCGGCAAAACCGCCCCCGGCAGTATGTGCCTGTGGGAGAATTTTCCGGCGTCTTTGAGGATTGCCTCGGCCTGTTCCCCCAGAACGCGGTAGGTGTTTTCGTCGCACACCATGTAAACACTCTTGTAATCCTTGAGCAGCTCCGGCAGACGGCGGATCGCGCCGCTTTCGATGATGCATTCCTCAAGCGGTGCGCGGTGTACGCCCATCGCGCAGCTGCATTTTCTCTCAATCATTTTTGCCCCTCCTTTTGTTTTTCATTACAGAATATCCTTGGTGGCGACAACGCTGGTGCCAAAGGCATCCGGGATGAGCACATCGCCGATATGCACCGGGGCGCAAACGCTCTTTTCGCGGATCAGCTGCATAACCGCAAAGATTTTATCTTTCGGAACGGGAGCTGCGGTTTTTACGCTTACCATCGTATCCTCGCGGTTTTCCACACGCACGGTCGAGGTCACGGTGCGCGTGGGATGGGTGCACTCATCGATGGCGTACTGCCTGCCCTTGGGGCAGCTGTTGCCGGAAACCGTGATGCTTTCTCCGTCGATCTCTACCTTCAGCGCACATCCGCGCGGGCAGATGATACAGGTCATGTCTTTTGTCATTGTACTTCCTCCAGACTGACGGTGATTTCTTCTTTTGCCAATGCCAGCTTTTCGGCTTTCAGGACGATCTTCTCCATTTCGCCCGGAGCAGCCTTCGGCCGCAGCGCCGTGGCCAGGATCTCATCGCCGGAGCGCACCGTGTATTTCACCCTGCCGAACGGCTGCGCCACACGCAGGAACAGGGGCACATCCGCCGGCTCGTCTGCGTTTATGCGCTGCGGCAGCACATAGCGTACGCCGTGCCCGGCGGCGGTCTTGATGGTCTGCCCGTTTCGGGCGCCGTTGAGCACATAGGCGGCGGCACCCTTTCCGGCGATCTCCGCCTCGTCCGATACATAATCCACAAGGTCGTGCACCTGCAGAACATTGCCGCAGGCAAAAATGCCCTCCACCTCGGTCTGGCGGTTTTCATCCACCCTGGCGCCGTTGGTTACGGTGTCCATGGCAATGCCGGCGGCTCTTGTCAGCTCATTCTCCGGGATAAGCCCGACCGACAGAAGCAGCGTATCGCAGGGGATATAGCGCTTGGTTTCTTCCAGGATGCGGCGGCTTTCGTCCACCCTGGCAATGGTCACCCCCTCCACGCGCTCTTGGCCGTGGATTTCGGCCACAGTGGTGGAAAGGTAGAGCGGAATGTGGAAATCCTCCAGGCACTGGACGATATTTCTTTTCAGGCCGCCGGAGTAGGGCATAAGCTCACACACGGCCTCTACCTTGGCGCCCTCCAGCGACATCCGCCGCGCCATGATCAGGCCGATATCCCCGGAGCCAAGTATGACCACCCTTTTGCCTACGGCATAGCCCTCGCAGTTCATCAGCTTCTGTGCCGTGCCGGCGCTGTATACACCGGCCGGGCGGGTGCCGGGGGTGTTCAGCGCCCCGCGGCTGCGTTCGCGGCAGCCCATGGCCAGCACAATAGCTTTTGCCTGGATTTTCAGCAGGCCGCCGGTGCTTTGTGCCGTGACGGTTTTGTCGGGAGAGATTCCTGTGACCATCGTTTCACAGTAGGTTTTTATCGCGCGGCTGGCCACCTTTTCGGCGTAGACGGCGGCGTATTCCGGCCCGGTGAGCTCACGCCCCAGCTTGTGCAGGCCGAAGCCATTGTGGATGCACTGCTTCAGGATGCCGCCGAGGCATTCCTCGCGCTCAAGGATGCACACATCCTTCACACCGCTGTCGTATGCTGCCACGGCTGCCGCCATGCCCGCGGGGCCGCCGCCGATAATGACAATGTCATGCTTTATCATGCTTTCTTCCTCACAATCTGCCGGTCACCGCATTGGAGCTTCCGCCTTTTTTGGTGATCTCCGTCATCGGCTTTCCGCTTTCTTTTTCGATCAGGCGCATCACATAGGGCATGCAGAAGCCGCCCTGGCAGCGCCCCATGCCTGCGCGCGTGCGGCGCTTTACGCCATCTATGTCGGTTGCTTTCGGATTCCGGCGCAGGGCATCCAGTATTTCGCCTTCGCTGACGGTTTCACAGCGGCATATAATGCGGCCATAGGCGGGATTTTGTTTAATAAATACATCCTTTTCTTCGTCCGACAGCTTTCGGAAGGCGTGGGTATCCTCCCGTGTACCGTCAAAGGCGGGATTTTCCTGTAGATCAAGTCCGCTTCCGTGCAGCAGCTCCACGATATATTCGGCTATTGCGGCGGCAGAGGACAGGCCGGGTGAGTCGATTGCAGCGGCATGGATCAGCCCGTTTATCTGCTCGGACTCCCGGATGATAAAATCGCCGTTTTTCTCCGAGGCGCGGATGCCGGAGAAGGAAGTAATGACCGCGCGGGTATTGACGCTCGGGACACTCTTTCTGGCCAGTGTGGCCACGGCCTCCAGGCCCGCTGCGGTGGTTTCGGTGCTTTCGGGTGTCTGCACCCGTTCGGCGGTGGGGCCGAGGAGAAGATTGCCGTCCGCGGTCGGCGTGACCAAAACGCCCTTGCCGTTGGCGGTGGGTACCTGGAATATGGTGTGCGATACGGTGTTCCCCTCGCTTTTGTCCAGCAGCATATATTCGCCGGCACGCGGCAGGATCTCGAAGGATCTGTCCCCGGCCAATGCGGCAATGGTGTCTGCGTGGCCGCCGGCGCAGTTTACCAGATAGCGGGCCGTGACCTGCCGGCCGTCGGCAGCGCCGATCTGAAAGCCGTCTGCGGTTTTGGCGATCGTCTGCACGGCGTAATTCGTGTACAGCTCCGCCCCGTTGTCCATGGCGTTGCCGGCAGCGGCGATCGTCAGGGCATAGGGGCAAATGATGCCGGCGTTTGTCACCAGCAGTGCCTTTGTGACCTGGTCGGACAGGTTGCTTTCCAGGCGGCGTGCCTCCGCACCGGTGAGAATATCCATGCCGCTGATGCCGTTCTTCTGCCCGCGTGCATACAGCTCGTCGATGACGGCGTCCTCCTCTTTACTGAATGCCAGCACCATTGAGCCGTTGTTTTTGTGGGGAACATGCAGCTCCTCTGCCGCCTTGTACAGCAGGGGCACGCCCCTGGCATTCAGCATCGCCTTCAGCGTCCCCGGCTCCGGGTCGAAACCGCCGTGGATGATGCCGCTGTTGGCCTTACTGGCGCCCATGGCTACATCATTTTCCTTTTCGAGCAGGCAGACCGACAGCCGGTATCGCGTCAGCTCCCGGGCGGTGAGTGCTCCCACAACGCCTGCGCCGATAATGGCTACATCAAACATTTTTCATTCCTCCACTGCAAATACTATATTTTCAAGCGCGCTGAGCGCCGACGGGTCAATGCGCTTGTCCATTCCGAGTACCATGCCGATTGTGGCTATTATCCACCCACCGGCGGCCGTTATTGAATCGGTGATCTTTTAGGATAATCACGGCTGTCTTCCGGTATGGCGGATACATACACACTGGTTATGCAGGCGACCGAACATGCCAGAAAAAATAAAGCAGAAAGACACACGGCAGTGTTTGCTGCCGCTGCCTTTCTGCTCTCTGTTTCTCCGCAGATATACTATCTCAGTTTTCGTCCCACAGCGGCCTTTTGCCGGTGGAAACCGCCAGCGCGCCGCTGGACAGCGCCACGGTCACTTCCTGCCTGGTTTCGATCAGTCCTCCGGCGATCACGGGGATCTTCTGTCCGGAAAAGAGTTTCAGCGCCTTCGGGATCACGCCCGGCATGATCTCAATGAGATCCGGGGCGGCCTTTCCGACGGTTTCGGCGATGGAATGCATGCCTTTGGAGTCCAGAACAAAGAAGCGCTGGACCGCCAGCAGGCCGCAGTCCGTGGCCGCACGGACAAGCTGCGTCCGGGTCGTGATAATGCCGTCGGCGCCGAGCGCTTTCAGCCAGGCGATCCCGGCCTTGTCCTTGCCGATGCCTTCGGCCAAATCAATATGCACGAAAGCATATTTGCCATTCTGCTTAGCCAGGGCGATATCGTTACTCACCGTCATAATGTCCGCGCCAAGGTGAAACAGCACCTCGGCGTGGGAACAGGCTGCTGCTTTCCATCCCGCACGGTCGGTTGCCGCGATGATCGGCGAGCGTTCCAGTGCCTCAAAGACCGTGTCCATGATATCCCCCCTAAAAGGAAAAAGACGCAAAGCAGCAAGGTACTTCGCGTCTCCATTCTCCATACGCTATTATACAGCAGATCGCGCTGTTGTCAAGAGAGAATTGCTTTATTTTGTGCCGATATGGAACTTATCTTCTTCTGTCAGCTCCAGAAGATCGATCGTCCGCTCAAAAACCGCCTTCGCCGCATCCAGGCCGTCCGGGTGGTGTGCATCGCTGCCCATGTAGAATTTGCAGCCGACCTGTCTGGCGATGCGGTAAGGCCGCAGCACCGTTTCCGCTTCGCCCGGATTAAAATTCATATCTCCGTAATTCAGCTCAATGCCCGCTCCGCGCTGTGCTGCTTTCCGGAAAACTCGCACCAGATCGTCTGTGTCCAGGCAGTTGAGCATCTCCAGATAATTCTCTCTTACGGAATCGATCAGGCCGCAGGTGAGATGCGCGATGCCGACCTTATGGAACGGCAGCTCCTGATCCAGCAGTGCGTGCAGCTTCTTTAACCAAAAGGCGGCCTTATCCTGCGGAGTGACGGTTTCTGCCGGAATAGTGAAACCCTTAAAATGGAAATGCGTGGTGGGAATGACGATAAAATCAAAGTCATCAAACCGGCTCTTGGGAAGGCCGATCGTCATAAACCGATCCATATCGGTCTCGCAGCCAAAGAGGAACCGGATCCCCTCGGCCTGCGGCAGCGGTTTGGCCTTGCTGATGTGCGCAAAGTTTTGCGTGCCGTAGAAGCCGGGGTCGAGCAGGGGAATGGCTTCGTCCCAGTAGTGGTCCGTCAGGCAGATGGTCTTGAGACCGTTATCCTTGGCATATTGCAGGATCCGTTCATTGTTTTGTTCGGGGTCGCTTGAGCATAACGAGAGCTGGCTGTGAATATGCAGGTCATGGTCATAAATGTAGCGCATAGCTATTCCTCCATTACGCATTTTAATCGATTTAGCCGTATAGTACACCGATAAATTGTGGTTGTCAAGACCCATTTTTCTGTTTTCCGGTGCATGGCACAGCAAAATATTTTCTGTCGGTTTCCCTTTTTCCCTTGCGCTTTGGGACAAAATTGCGTATACTGTAGGGTGTGATTTTTTATGTACGGAGGAGCTTTGCCGATGAAAATTCTCATGATCCCCTCCTGGTACGGGACACCGTCCATGCCGCTTCTCGGCTCATTTTACAGGGAGCAGGCACAGGCGCTGGCGGCCTGCGGACATCAGGTGGCGGTGCTGTATGCCGAGGTGGGCAGCAGTCTGCGCTCGGCGGATAATGGTCTGCGCCATGAGGTGGTTGAGGGTGTGGATACCTATATTTGGGTGCGGCCGAACCTGACCCCGCGGTTTGAGCGCGGGCGCTGCTTTCAGCGCACCCGGATGCTGGAAAAGATGTATCGCCTGCTGGAGCAGGATTTTGGACGACCGGATGTGGTCAATCTGCGTTCCTCCCTGCAGGGATATGAGGCCATCCGCCTGTGCCGACGCCACGGACTGCCGCTGTTTTTCATGGAGCATTCTTCCTTTGCGATAACCGAGGAGGAGGGAAGCCCCACCCGCCGGCGGCTGTACGCCACGATGGATGCGGCGGAGGTCAATGCCTGCGTCGGTTCCGGCCTGCTGAAGGTTATGCAGCCCTATGACCCGGCCACCAGGATTATTCCGGATATGGTGGATACCGACCGCTTTACGATTGGGGAGAAGAGCGACCCGACCGCCCCGTTTACCTTTGGGGCGATGGGGCAGCTGCGGCATATCAAGGGCTATGATGTGCTGATCCGTGCCTTTGCCCGCCTGCGTGCTCTGACCTCCACGCCCTGCCGTCTGCTGATTGCCGGCGCCGGGGGACAGAGGGCGGCGCTGGAGGCAATTATTGCCGAGGAGGGTCTGGAGGATGTCTGCCGCCTGATCGGCAATGTGCCGCGGGAACAGGCCCCCCAGTTTATGAATGACTGCGATTGCTTTGTATGCTCCTCGCGGCTGGAGACGCTCTCCTGTGTGCTGAACGAGTGCGGCGCCTGCGGCCGGCCGGCGATCAGCACCCTGTGCGGCGGCCCGCAGGATATTATTCTGCCGCAGACCGGCCTGCTGGTGCCGGTGGATAACCCGGAGGCCATGGCGGCTGCCATGCACACCATGCTGGAAACCGCCGCCGGATATGACCGGCAGCTGATCCGGCAATTGACTGTGGAGCGCTTTGGCCGGGAGGCGGTTTGCCAGAAACTGCTTGCCGCCTGCGAGGATACTGTAAATGCATGGAAGGAGAAAATGGCATGATTCCGAAATCGGCAACGCTCGCACGATGGGAGCGAAATGGCGTACCATATTACACGATCCCCGCATTCAATGCTGTGCCCGGCCTGGCGCATGGCATTTCCACCCGCCTCGGCGGTGTCAGCACCGGGATATATGCCTCGATGAACCTCAGCTTTACCCGTGGTGATGAAGAGGCGGCTGTGCGGGAGAATTTCCGCCGCTTTTGCGGGGCACTTGAGGTGAAACCGGAGAATGTGGTGATCGCCGCACAGACCCACAGCACCAATGTGATCAATGTTACCGCTGCGGATCGTGGCAGCGGCATCACCCGGCCGCGGGAGTATACGGATGTAGATGGCCTGATAACGGACGAGCCGGATGTGGTGCTCTGCACCCAGTATGCCGATTGTGTGCCCCTGCTGTTTGTGGATCCGGTGCGGCGGGTGGTCGCTGCTTCCCATGCCGGCTGGCGCGGCACCCTGGCCGGCATTGCCCGTGTGACCGTGGAGCGCATGGCAAGCGACTATGGCTGCGACCCGGCGGATATTCTTGTCGGCATTGCGCCGTCAATTGGTCCGTGCTGCTTTGAGGTGGATATGCCGGTGGCCGAAAGCTTTTTTGCGGCGGAACGCCTGGCTGATGGCTGCATCTGGATGACCGGAAACGGGAAATTCAATATTGATCTGTGGCTGTTCAACCGCCATGTGCTGGTGAAGGCCGGTGTAAAGGAAGAAAACATTACAACAACCGATGTGTGCACCCGCTGCCATCCGGAGGCACTGTGGTCCCACCGATATACTGGAAAGCAGCGCGGAAGTATGGCGGCAATGATCGCGCTGCGGGCGGGCAGATAACATATTATCCCCCTGTTTGGTCCATACTAACTCCGTTTGAAAGGAGTGGGTATAGTTGACCTATCAGGAAACAGTGGAAAAGCTGAACGATAAGCTGCGTGTGGACGCCAGCTTCGATCTCATCCACCGGCCAGTGTCCGCTGGCGGCCGCCGCGGAACGCTCTACTGCGTGGACGGCTTCACCAAGGATGAGGTGCTGGAAAAGATGCTGGAATTTCTTTCCAAACTACCGGCGGAGGATGTGCAGGGGGTAACGGATGCACAGCAGTTCATCGCCCGTTTCATCACCTATGTGGAGGTGGAGTGCACCGGCGATATGGATGCGGTGGTTCTGGCGGTGCTTTCCGGCGCAACGGCCCTGGTTGTGGAGGATCTGGACCGGGTCATTATTATTGATTGCCGTACCTATCCGGTGCGCGGTGTGCAGGAGCCGGAGTCTGACCGCGTGATGCGCGGTTCGCGGGACGGTCTGGTGGAGACGCTGGTATTCAATACCGCCCTTATCCGCCGCCGGCTGCGTGATCCGTCCCTTTCCTTTGAGATCGTCAAGGTGGGACGCATTTCCTCCACGGATGTGTGCATGTGCTATATGAACGACCGCGTGGATCAGAAATACCTGAAAAAGCTGCGCAACCGGCTGCAAAGCATCACCATCCCGGCACTGACCATGGGGCAGGAAAGTCTGGCCGAGTGCCTGCTGCGCAAGCAGTGGTACAATCCCTTCCCGCGTGTGCGCTATACCGAACGGCCGGACTGTGTGGCCGCCAGCGTGGCCGAGGGAGGCGTTGCACTGCTGGTGGATAATTCGCCGGCGGCCATGCTGCTGCCCACTTCAATTTTCAGCTTTTCACAGGATACAAACGATTACTATTTCCCGCCGATCGTCGGCACCTATCTGCGTCTGGTGCGCGGCATTATTTTTATGGCAACGCTGTTTATCACCCCTGTGTGGTATTGGCTGATGCGAAATCCCGACAAGATCCCGCAGGCACTGGAATTTATGCGCATCAAGGAACCAAACGGGATATCCCTGTTTGTGCAGCTTTGGCTGGTGGAGATCCTGATCGACGCGCTCAAGCTGGCGTCGCTGAATACACCAACCTCGCTGAGCAACGCCCTGAGCCTTGTTGGGGCGCTGGTGTTTGGTGAATTTGCCGTGGAGGCCGGGCTGTTCGTGCCGGAGCTGCTGGCGTATATGGCCTTTGTGGCGATCGGCTCCTTTACGCAGCCCAGCCATGAGCTGACCTACGCCTTCAAGCTTTTCCGGATGCTGTTTATCCTGTTGATCTGGCTGTTCGGTGGCTGGGGGCTGCTGGCCGGCATGGCGGTCATGCTGCTGGTGCTGGTCACCACCAAGACGGTTGTCGGCAGCAAGTACCTTTATCCGGTTGTACCGTTTAATGGCACAGCACTGCTGCGCCTGCTCTATCGTCAGTCGATCAGCCGCTTCAATGCGGAATAATCGCCGGACTTGCACCGCTGCCCTCCGCGCCGCATAGGATGGCGTATCACCGTTGAAAAAGCGGGATCGGAGGAGGCGGCATATATGGGTATCGGAGAATGGATTGCATGGGTCGCGGTGCTGCTGCTGGCATTGTACGGCTGTGCTTGTCTGCTGCGGTGGATCTGCCTGCGGATGAGCGCCTGCCCGCGCACGGTACGCCTGTACCGCGTGGCGGTGCCGGAAAGTGGGCGGGCGCTGGAGCCGCTGATCCGCTGCCTGCAGGCGCAGGCGGCCTGGCGGGAGGAAGAAGGACGCACACTGCTGCTGCTGCCGGGGATGAGCCCGGCGGAAAAGGCGGTCGCGGAGCGCCTGCTGGCGGAAAATCCGGCGGTGCTGCCGGTAACGGTGCAGGAGCTGGCTGCCCTGCTGACAGCGGAGGAATACTGAAGAAAGGAAGAAAAACAGGCACCTATGGGGATGGATATGGAAGAACAACTGCAGCTTTCCGGCACGGTGGAGGACATTGTATTCACCAATGCCGATAATGGCTGGACGGTGCTGGAGCTGGATACCGGCGTGCAGCTCGAAACGGTGGTCGGCACGCTGCCCACCGTACAGGTGGGGGAGCAGCTGCGCCTGCAGGGCAGCTATACGGAGCATCCAAGCTTTGGCCGGCAGTTCAGGGCGACAGCCTGCGAGAGCAGCCTGCCGACGGATGCTGCGGCTATCCTGCGGTATCTTGCCTCCGGTGCGGTCAAGGGCATCGGCCCAAGTACCGCGGTCAAGATCGTCGACCGTTTCGGCGCAGATGCCCTGCGGGTGCTGGAGCAGGAGCCGGAACGGCTGGCTGAGATCCGTGGTGTCTCGCCAAGCCGTGCCCGCGAAATGAGCCAAAGCTTCTGTGCGCAGTTCGGCCTGCGGGAGGTCGTGATGACCTTTGGCACCTATGGGCTGACCGCCAATGAGGCTCTGCGCTGTTGGAAAAAATTCGGCCCCTCTACGCTGACAAAGATTAAGGCAAATCCCTATCTTTTGTGTACACCGGGGCTGTATATCGGCTTTGAAAAGGCTGATGCCCTGTGCATGAGTATGCAGGGCGACCGTTTGGATGGGAACCGTCTGCAGGCGGGTGTGGTTTATGTGCTGCGGCACAATCTCGGCAACGGGCACACCTGCCTGCCGGCGGATAAGGTGGTGGCTGCTGCGGCCCGGCTGCTGGATGTGCCGGCGGATGCCATTGAGTCCACGGTCGCCCGGCTGCTGGAAACGCAGCAGCTGCGGCAGGAGCGGATAGAGGAACGCGACTTCCTGTTTCTGCCGGCCCTGTATGAGGCAGAGGTGTTTATCGCCACGCGCCTGCACCTGATGAACAGCATCACCCCCGTTGCCGAGGCGGATCTGCAGCTGCGCATCGAGGCAATGCAGCGCAATTTCGGTATTCAATATGAGGAGCAGCAGCGTGCTGCCATGGTTGCCGCTATCGAGAAGGGCACGCTGATCCTGACCGGCGGCCCCGGTACCGGCAAGACCACTACCCTGCGTGGCATTATCACCCTGCTGGAGAGTATGGGGGAAACGGTGGCCATTTCTGCGCCCACCGGTCGTGCAGCCAAGCGGATCGCAGAGCTTACCGACCGTGAAGCGAAAACCCTTCACAGGCTATTGGAGGTCAAGTGGGACGATAGCGACAGCCCGGTATTTGAACGGGATGAGCGAAATCCCCTGGAGGCGGACGCCATTGTGGTGGATGAGATGTCCATGGTGGACACACTGCTGTTTGAAAGCCTGCTGCGCGCAGCCAAGACCGGCTGCCGCCTGATCCTGGTGGGGGATACCGACCAGCTTCCGGCGGTGGGTGCAGGGAGCATCCTGCAGGATCTTATCGACAGCGGCGCGGTCCCCGTTGTGCGGCTGACGCAGGTTTTCCGTCAGGCTCTGGAAAGCCGGATCGTCGTGAATGCGCACCGTATTGTAAAGGGACAAGCTTTACAGCTGGATAATCAAGGTGATTGCTTCTTCCTGCCGCGCAGCAATGTGCAGGAGGTCACACAGACGGTGCTGGATCTGTGTCATCACCGCCTGCCGAAGGCCTATGGCTATACGGTGATGAATGGTTTGCAGGTGCTTTGTCCCGGCCGCAAGGGCGAGGTGGGAACGGTGGAGCTGAACCGTCGGCTGCAGGCCCTGCTCAATCCGTCGGTAAAGACCAAAAACGAGATCACGGTGGAGGGCACTACCCTGCGCGAAGGTGATAAGGTGATGCACACCCGCAACAATTATGATATTCCCTGGGAAAAGGCGGACGGACAATGCGGCAGCGGCGTTTTCAACGGGGATATCGGCGTGCTGGAGGAGGTCCGGCTGCGTGACGGCCAGCTTACTGTGCGGTATGAGGATCGGGTAGCGCAATATACCAAGCAGGATGCACAGGATCTGGAGCTGGCCTACGCCATTACCGTACATAAAAGCCAGGGCAGCGAATTTGACGCGGTGGTGCTGCCGCTTTTCCGCAATACGCCGCACCTGTGCTACCGCAATCTGCTGTATACGGCGGTTACCCGCGCCAAGCGGCTGCTGATTTTGGTTGGCAGCCGGGATACGGTTCAGAGAATGATTGATAATGATCGCAAGACCCTGCGGTATACCGGCCTGCGGTATTTTCTTCGCCGGGCGGAGGAGCTGCCGATATGAAGGGCTGGGCGGTGACCGAATGGCTGTGGAATCTGGTCTATCCCGACCGCTGCTACATCTGTGGGGAGGTCATCCCGTGGCGCAGCGGTCTGTGCCGCGCCTGCGCCGAAAAGGCGCCGCGCATACTGCCGCCGGTCTGTTCGAAATGCGGCCGTGGAGAAGACCGCTGCAGCTGCCGGCAGCGGCAGATGCATTTTGCGCGCTGTGTTTCACCGTTTTATTACGAGGACACAGTCAAGACCGGCATCCTGGCGTTGAAGAACACCGCCTGCCGGCCGTATGTTTCCGGCTTTGCTGCGGAGATTGCCGAGGTACTGCGGCGGGAATACGGAGGTATCGCTTTTGACCGGATCACGGCAGTGCCTCTGTACCGGGCAGATGAGCGGCTGCGCGGATTTGACCCCAACGCTCTGCTGGCAAAGCAGCTGGCGCGGCTGACCGGCATTGCGTATGCGCCTCTGCTGAAGAAAACAGTGCATACCGCCCCGCAAAAGTCGCTGGATGCCCGGCTGCGCAGCGGCAATCTGCTCGGCGCTTTCGATGTGACAGTGCCGGTGCAGGGAATGACGATTTTACTGATTGACGATATCATCACCACCGGCGCCACGCTGGACGAATGTGCGAAAATGCTTAAACTGGCCGGCGCGGCGGAGGTGTATGCGGCAACAGCCTGTGCCGATGCTTTTGAGGCAGCACGCAAATAACCGCCGCGCTCCTGACTGGCGGTTGCAAATGTTGTCGAAACACGCTATAATGTGGACAGAAGATGCTTCTGCAGCTGTGTGGAACTGCTGCAGGAAGGAGAAAAACAATGAATTTAGGAATTGATCTGGGCACCTCCCGCGTGGTGATCTGTTCGCCGGGGGATCATGCCGAAAACGGGATCGTGCTGGATGAACCGGCGGTTATTGCTGTGGATCAGCGTGACGGACATCTGGTGGCCTGCGGTGAGGAGGCCGAAAAGATGCTGGGGCGCACACCGGCCTCCATTCGCGCTGTGCGTCCGCTGCAGAATGGCGTGATAGCGGAATACGAACTGGCCGAGATGATGCTGCGTCATTTTCTGCACCGGGTCTGCTCTAACCGGGTAACCAAGCCGTGCGTGGCGGTCAGTATTGCACAGAAGGTAACGGAAGTGGAGCAGCGGTCGTTTATCGAGGCAGTGGTTTCGGCCGGCGCACGGCGGGTCACGCTGGTGCCGGAAACGGTCGCGGCGGCCATCGGTGCCGGGCTGGATGTTTCCCGGCCCCGCGGGCAGATGCTCGTCAATGTCGGTGGCGGCACCACCGATGCTGCCGTGCTGTCGCTCCGGGGAACGGCGGTCTCGGCCTCGCTGCGCGTGGCCGGCACCGCAATGGACGAGGCGATCGTGCGCTATGTGCGTGCGCAGTATGGGCTGCTGATCGGCGAACCGATGGCGGAGCGGGTAAAGATCGCCATTGGCGGTGTGCAGCGGCGTGACCAGCCGGTCAGCATGACCGTGAAGGGGCGCGATGCGCTGAGCGGGCTGCCGCATGCGGTGGAGATCCATTCAGACGAGATCTGCGATGTGCTGCAGGAAACAACCCGCCTGATCCTGGCACAGATCCAGCAGGTGTTGGAGATAACTCCACCGGAGCTGGCCGGCGATATCATGCAGGATTGTATCTGGCTGACCGGCGGATTAGCTCCGCTGTACGGCCTGCGGGAACGCATAGAGCAGGAGACCGGTGTGCCCTGCCGGATCCCGGAGCATCCGGCGCATTGTGTGGCGATCGGTGCCGCCAGGGCGCTGCAGTACGCCTCCTCTTTTTCCGAGGTGTATGATCTCGGCGATTTTTCCTATCATCTGTCCGATTCTGTGACAAACTGAAGCAGCCGTTTGCTGTATTCGGCCAGTCTGCTGCCGGTGCGCATTGTGTACTGCGCACCGGCAGCAGACTGACTTTTTGTGCGAATGGGGCACAATATATTGTGCATACAATGCATTTTTCTGCTTTTTTGTATCAACATATTGACATGGTGCGTCTGCGGTGATACAATACCCTTTGCTGATTATTTGTGTGCCGGGCAGACACACATACCGATAAATACTGCGGGAGGAACGAAACATGAAAATCATCAAGCGCGACGGTTCGGAGATGGAGTTTGACCGGAGTAAAATAGAGGCCGCTGTGCAGAAAGCGAACGAAAGTGTTGATGCCGATGATCGGCTGAACAGGCAGCAGATTGCGGAGATTGCGCAGCGCGTGGAGGAATATTGCCATACAATAAAACGCGCGATGAGCGTGGAGGAGATCCAGGACCAGGTGGAAAACCACCTGATGGAGCTGGATGCCTATGCCTTGGCACGCTGCTATATCACCTACCGGTATACCCGTGCACTGGTGCGTAAATCCAACACGACGGACAAGCAAATTCTCAGCCTGATTGAGTGCAATAATGAGGAAGTTAAACAGGAGAATGCGAACAAGAACCCCACGGTCAACAGCGTACAGCGCGATTATATGGCCGGCGAGGTCAGCAAGGATATCACCCGCCGTATTCTGCTGCCCAAGGAGATTGTGGATGCCCACGAAGCCGGCCTTATTCACTTCCATGATGCAGACTACTTTGCCCAGCATATGCACAACTGTGATCTGGTCAATCTGGAGGATATGCTGCAGAATGGCACGGTTATCAGCGGCACGATGATCGAGCGACCGCATTCTTTCTCCACTGCCTGCAATATCGCTACACAGATCATTGCTCAGGTGGCCTCTAACCAGTACGGCGGACAGAGCATCAGTCTGACCCACCTGGCACCCTTTGTGCAGGTCAGCCGTGACAGGCTGCGCCAGGAGATCCGCTTCAGCATGGAAGCGGTTGGTGAAGAACTTTCACAAAAGCAGATTGATGCCCTGGTGGAGCGGCAGCTGCGCGAGGAGATCCGCAAAGGGGTGCAGACCATCCAGTATCAGGTCGTTACCCTGATGACCACAAACGGCCAGGCGCCCTTTGTGACGGTGTTTATGTACCTTAATGAGGCACGCAATGAGCAGGAAAAGAAGGATCTTGCTCTGATTATCGAAGAGATGCTGCTGCAGCGCTACGAGGGCGTGAAAAACGAGGAGGGGGTGTGGGTCACCCCGGCTTTCCCGAAGCTGATCTATGTGCTGGAGGAGGATAATATCCACGAAGGCAGCCCCTATTATGAGCTGACCAAGCTGGCCGCCAAGTGCACCGCCCGCCGGATGGTGCCGGATTATATCAGCGAAAAGATCATGCTGCAGAACAAGATTGATAAGAACGGCGAGGGACACTGCTA
>DJRT01000018.1:45467-46817 GCA_002437905.1 Ruminococcaceae bacterium UBA6353
GCTGCCGCAGCTTCCTGACCCCGTATGTGGACGAGCAGGGCAAGCCGAAGTATTATGGCCGTTTCAATCAGGGGGTTGTGACCGTCAATCTGGTGGATATCGGCCTGAGCGCCCATAAGGATATGGACAAATTCTGGCAGGTATTTGACGAGCGCATGGAGCTGTGCCACCGCGCCCTGCAGTGCCGCCATGAGCGCCTGACCGGCACCCTGTCGGATGCCGCGCCGATCCTATGGCAGTACGGGGCGTTGGCCCGTCTGAAGAAAGGGGAGACCATTGACCGCTATCTCCACGGTGGCTATTCTACCCTTTCCCTTGGCTATGCCGGCCTGTGGGAGTGCGTATACAGCCTCATCGGCAAAAAGCTGACGCAGCCGGAGGGCAAAGAGCTTGGCCTGCAGATTATGCGCAAGCTGAATGAGTACACAGCGAAGTGGAAAGCGGCGGAGAACATTGACTATTCCCTGTATGGTACGCCGCTGGAAAGCACGACCTATAAGTTTGCCAAGTGCCTGCAAAAGCGCTTTGGCGTGGTAAAGGGCGTGACCGATAAGAACTATATCACCAACAGCTACCATGTGCATGTGACCGAGCCGATCGACGCCTTTGATAAGCTGGCGCTGGAATCGGAATTTCAGGTGCTGTCTCCCGGCGGCGCGATCAGCTATGTTGAGGTGCCGAATATGCAGCAGAACCTGGATGCGGTGCTTGCCGTGATGAAGTTTATTTATGACCACATCATGTATGCCGAACTGAATACCAAGAGCGATTACTGCCAGGTGTGCGGCTATGATGGCGAGATCGGCATTGTGGAGGAAGATGGCAAGCTGATCTGGAAGTGCCCGAAATGCGGCAATACGGATCAATCCAAGATGAATGTGGCCCGCCGTACCTGTGGCTATATCGGCACGCAATTTTGGAACCAGGGACGCACACAGGAGATCAAGGAGCGGGTGCTGCACCTTTGACCGCGCGAAAAACGATTTGGTTTTTTGGTCAATCTGCCCTTTGCTTTTTCTCCCTGTTGTATGGTATGGTTGAGGTATAATAGTGACAAATAATCATTTTACCTTATGACAGGATAATTTTTGCCATACTTTGAATTTGTAAAATTCATTCTAAACAAAAGCCATAAAACAGACCTTGAAACAGGATTTTTTCTGCTTCAAGGTCTGTTTTTGTTGTGTTTATTAAATTGAAAATTTTTAAAAAATATTTTTTAACCCTGACAATAGTTGTCAGGGTTAATTTATAAAATGAGATTGCAGCTGTAAGAAATCGGGACGCCGATTTCAAAAAATAGTGACATTTTCAGAAAAAACAAAAAGAGAAAGACTAACTATTAAAAGT
>DJRT01000025.1:0-17501 GCA_002437905.1 Ruminococcaceae bacterium UBA6353
GTTTTCAGCTTCTGGAAGGAGTTGATCTCCTCCATGGAGTTTTCCGCTGTTTTGCGGTCACTGAGGGCAAAATATTTGTCGGTAATGGCCTTGTTATAGATGATGCCGTACCCCTCCACCACATAGGGGATCCCCACCACCTTGCTGCCGTCGGTAACCGCCAGTGATTTGTCGCTCAGGTGGGCATACAGCTCGGTGCCGGACAGGTCGGCACAGTATTCCCGCCAGTTTGCATAGCCGCGCGGACCGTTGATCTGGAACAGGGTGGGGGCCTCATCCGTCGCCATCTTCGCCATCAGCGTCTGCTCATAGGTATTATTGGCGGCGGTATCCACGATCACCCGCACACCGGTCTGCTGCTCGTACAGGGTAGCCAGCTCCTCATATTTGGCCGCGATCTCCGGCTTGAAATTGAGATACCGCACCGTCACCGCCGAGGTCTCCTTACCGCAGCCGCCAAGCGGCAGCAGCAGTGCGGCGGCCGCCGCGGCCAGCAGCCGTATACCAAACTTCTTCATGCGTCATTCCTCCTGTTTCACACATACTGTATTGGTAGTGTGTGCGAAAGAGGCGGGTTTATGCAGCCGGCGGGCGGCCCGTTTCCGGGCCGCCCGCCGATCAGGTTCTGCGCACCTATTCCGGTTTATCTGCCGGCGCCGCATCCTCCGGCGCTTCCTGCGTTGCGCGCGGAGCGCGGCCGTACAGCTCGGTATTCTCCCGGATGATGCCAGCCAGCCAGTCATTGATGCAGCCCTCGCCGATGCGCCAGCGCCAGTTGCCGCCCACGGTGGAGGGCACATTGATCCGCCCCTCGCTGCCCAGGCCGAGGAAATCCGCCATAGGGAAGATGGCGGTATCCGCCACGCTCATCATGGCGGTGCGGATCATGGCCCAGTTGAAGCCCTCGCGGTCATCCACATGCAGATACCGCCGCGCCAGCAACACATCCTCCGGCGGCGCCGTATGCGTCCAGCCCATCACGGTATCGTTATCGTGCGTACCGGTGTATACCACCGCATTGTGCCGGTAATTATGCGGCAGATAATCGCTCTCCTCGCGGGTATCAAAGGCGAACTCCATCACCTTCATGCCGGGAAAGCCGGTCTCCTCCAGCAGCCGGTGCACCCCTGCCGTCAGAAAGCCGAGATCCTCGGCAATGATCGGCAGCTTCTCACCCAGCTCCTCCTGCAGCGCACGGAACAGCGCCATACCCGGCCCCTTGCGCCAGGTGCCCTTGCGGGCCGTCTTGGCCCCGTAGGGGACGCAGTAGTAGGACTCAAACCCGCGGAAATGGTCAATGCGCACCACATCATACAGCTGCAGGGCACGGCGCATCCGCTGCCGCCACCAGCCATAGGCTGGGGTTTCGGCCGCCATGTGCTTCCAGTTATATACCGGCATCCCCCACAGCTGGCCATCCGCCGAAAAGGCATCCGGCGGGCAGCCGGCCACCACCCGCGGCAGCAGCTCTTCATCGAGGTCAAACTGCTCCGGATGTGCCCATACATCCGCGCTGTCATCCGCCACATAGATCGGCATATCTCCAATAATCTTAATGCCGTTTTCGTTTGCATAGCCTTTCAGCGCCTTCCACTGGACATCAAACTCGTACTGCAGAAACTGATAAAATCGGATGGCATCCCCGCAGGCGGCGCGCAGCCCCGCCATAGCGGCCGGCTGCCGCCGCTGCAGCGCCTGTGGCCACTCGCGCCAGCTGCCCTCGCCGCAGCGCTCCTTGGCCGCCATGAACAGCGCATAATCCTCCAGCCAATCCGCCTCAGCCGCGCAGAACCGGGCAAAATCCTCCCCACCGGCAAAGCGGGCGTAGGCCTTGCGCAGCACCGGCAGCCGCTCCCGGTACAGCTTGCCGTAGTCCACCACGCCGGGATCGTCCCCGAAATCTACCTGTGCATAATCCGCCGGGGTCAGCAGCCCCTGCTGCGTGAGCAGCGTCAGATCAATAAAATACGGATTGCCCGCGGCGGCAGAGAAGGACTGGTAGGGTGAATCGCCGTAATTGGTCGGATTGAGGGGCAGTAGCTGCCAGTAGCTCTGCCCCGCTTTTTTCAGAAAATCCACAAATTCATAGGCTTCCCTGCCCAGGGTGCCAATGCCGTACCTGGTCGGCAGCGAAAACACCGGCATCAGAATACCGCTTGCCCGCATAGTATACTCCCCCTTATCCTTTAATCAGCTGCTGCCGTCAGTCATCGGCCGGCAGCAGCAGCAGCAGCGGCAGGTGGGCCGCATTGTGCACCCGCACCGGAATGCTGCTGTTCCCCAGCCCCCGGCTGACCACCATGGTGGTGTCCCCCTGCCGGTAAACGCCGCCGATATAGGCCGGCAGCAGCCCCTGCCCGGGGGAATAGACCCCCCGGCCAGCCACCCGCACCTGCCCGCCGTGGGCATGGCCGGCCACCACCAGGTTCCACCGCGCCCGCACATAATAGTCCATATACTGCGGCTTATGCGCCAGCACGATGGCCGGCTGCTCCGCCGGCAGCCGCAGCGGCGCCGGCCGGCGCTGCGCCATGCCAAACAGCCGCAGCGCAGCGCCGTCCTTTTCCCAGTCGGCGTAGCTGTCGTGCATATAGTGTACGCCGCTTTGCTCCAAAATATCCCGGTAGAGCGGTTCCCGCTCCAGCCGCAGCTCATGATTGCCGGGAATGGCGAAGCAGGGCGCCAGCGATGTCATGGCCGCAGCCAGCTCCCGCAGCGGCTCCCCGGCAAACGGCGCATAGCTGTTGGTCAGGTCGCCGGTCAGGAACACCGCGTCCGGCCGCTGCAGCGCCACAGCCTCCGTCAGCCGCCGCAGGGAAACCATCGTATCCGGCAGGTGCACATCCGAAACCACCGCAATGCGCGCACCAAAAAAGGCCGGCGGCAGCCGGTGCAGCAGCACCGGGATCCCCTCCACCTGCAGCCGGCCGGGCAGCGCGCAGAAGGCGGTCAGCCGGTGCAGCAAAAGCTTGGAACGACTTGGCTCGATCATACATACTCCTCCGCAGAATGTGCGCCGGAAATATCCGGCACGCTTTGCCTTTTATTGTACCACACCGCGCAGGAAAATACAATGGCTATGCTGTCGAGTTTTGTCAAAAATTGCCATTCTTTTTTCTCCGTGTGCATTGACATGCCGGCGAAAATGGTGTATAGTTAAATATGATTGTCGGCAGCAGTGGCAGTGCTGCTGATAACCCCGCAAGCCCTTTCAAAAACCGAAGGAAAGAAACCGAGGAGAGAAAAGGAGAAACGATCTTATGCAGGAATTGGATGTGCAGACCATATTCGGGGTGCTGCTGCGCAAGTGCAAGCTGATCATCCTGTTTACCGTTATCGGCGCACTGCTGTTCGGCGCGTACACCCGCTTTTTTGTGGCGGAGACCTATAAATCGGAATTTGAAATGTATGTCATCAGCTATCGGGACCAGAATTCCACTACCGCACAGGGCATTAGCTCTTCCCAGCTGATGGCTGCGCAGGATCTGGTCAACGAGTACATTGTGGTGATGGATAATGACCGCGTGCTGCAGAGCGTGGCCAGCAACCTGCAGAAGCGTGGGTACACCATGACCACCAAGGCGCTGCGCAGCGTGCTCAAGCTTTCGGCCGTCAACAGCACCGCCATGCTGCGGGTATCCGCCGTGACCACCGACCCCGCGCTTTCGCAGGCAATCTGTCAGGCGGTCTCCGAGGTGGCGCCGGGGCAGTTTGCCGATATCATGAAGCTGAGCAGCGTGGAGGTGATGGCGCCGCCGCAGAAGGGCGTGAAGAACGGCCCCAGCCTTGTGCGCAACACCGCACTTGGCGCCATTATCGGCCTGGTGCTGTCCGCTGCGATCATCATTGTGCTGTTTATGCTGGACAATACCGTTAAGGATGAGCGGGATCTGCGCCGGCGCATGAACAACATTCCGGTGCTGGGCATGGTTCCCAGCTTCCAGCGCAAGACGAAGAAAGGAGGCCACCACCATGCCTAAGCTCCCTGCAGACGCCCTGGCTGAGAAGAGCAGCAGCCAGTCCACCCACAATATCAATTTCCGCATTGCTGAGGCCTACCGTACCATCCGCACCAACCTGCTGTTCACCCTGGCCAATAAAGAGAACCACATGGTGATCTTCACCAGCGCCGAGCCCGGCGCGGGCAAATCCACCCTGTGCTCCAACCTGGCCATTCTGATGGCGCAGACCGGCGCCCATGTGCTGCTGATCGACGCCGATATGCGCAAGCCGGTGCAGCACCGCAATTTCCGCCTGCGCAAGTCCGAGGGACTGTCCAAAATTCTCAGTGGTCTGGCCGATGTACAGACCTGCCTGAACAAGGAGGTCTCTCCCAACCTGGATCTGATCGTCTCCGGCCCCATCCCGCCCAATCCGTCCGAGCTGCTCGGCTCTGACCAGATGATGAAGCTGATGGAATGGGCCGAAAAGGAATACGATTACATTTTCCTGGATATGCCGCCGCTCAGCGTGGTGACCGACGCCCTGGTGGCCACCCCGATGGCAGCCGGCGTGGTGCTGGTTGCCCGGCAGCGTCAGACCACCTATGATGAGCTTGGTGAATGTGTCAGCGCCCTGGAGCAGGCCAAGGCAAATCTGCTTGGCGTGGTGATCACCGATGCCAAGGAGGAGAAATCCGCCTACGGCCTGTATGACCGCAAGCGCTACTACCGCAGCTACAACTATGTATATAAGGAAAAAGCCTGATGCCGCTGACTGATTTTCACAGCCACTGCCTGCCGCAGATGGATGATGGGGCGGTCGATACCGCCGAATCGCTGGAAATGCTGCGGCAGACACTGGCGCAGGGAATAGAGACCGTCGCCGCCACCTCGCATTTTTACGCCGGGCAGGAAAGCGTTTCTGATTTTCTTGCCCGCCGGGAGGCTGCGCGGCAGCAGCTGACCGAGGCCATTGCCGCCACACCGGAGCTGTCCGGGCGCATCCGTCTGCTGATGGGCGCAGAGGTTCTGCTGCGCGAGGGGATCCATCACTTGGACCTGCGTCCGCTGTGCCTGGAGGGGACCGACTGCATCCTGCTGGAGATGCCGTTTTCACCAAGGCCCTCCTGGCTGTATGAGACAATTGAAAGCATTGTCTTTGACCAGCACCTGCGTGTGATGCTGGCGCATGTTGACCGGTATATCCCCTGGTATTCCACCGAGGATATTGCCGAGCTGATCGAGCTGCCGGACACGATCGTGCAGCTGAACGGCGGCGCCCTGCAGAGCCGCCACGATGTGCGGTTTGTGGGACGCTGGCTGCCGCCGGTCAATGCCCTGGTGCTTGGCTCGGATATGCACCACGCAAAGGACCGCAAACAAAACCTGGAGGCCGCCGTGGACGGCATCCGGAAAAACCGCCGCCACCGGGAATGGCTGGAGCTGATCCAGCACACCGGCGACCCGCTGCTGCAGGCAGCAAAAGCTTAAGATGTGGGCCGTAGCAGGCCGATTGGGGAAGGATATCTTACGCTTCAATAGGGGGATTCGAAAGTGAAGAAGGTTTGGGACTATATGCAGCACCATTACCGCCGCCTGCTGCTCTTTTTGGCGGATATGGTGCTGACAACACTGATGTATACCATCGGCTGGTTTATTTTCCGCGGCACCGCCGCGCTGAACCCCGATCTGTGGTGGGTGCACTGGCTGCTGGTGATGGCCTGCACCGCCCTGCCGCTGTTTTTGTTCCACTGCTATGACAGCCTGTGGCGCTATGCCGACAGCAAGGAGTATCTGGTACAATTTCTGGCGGTATTATCCGGTTTCTTTCTGTACCTGCTGACCGACCGGCTGCTGGTGCCGGAGCACCTGCACTATTCCTGCCGGTTTGTCCTGTTTGTTATGCTGATGTCCCTGGTCGGCATGTGGATCATGCGGTTCATGTGGCGGCTGCTGCGGCAGTATTCCGCCCGCCGGCAGTATAACCACCGACAGGCTGTGCCGGTGGTCATCATCGGCGCCGGGGATGCCGGTGTGGATCTGGCAGAGGAGATCAAGCGCAACAAAAAGGCGCAGTATTATATCGTCGGCTTCTTCGATGACGACCCGGCCAAGCAAAAAATGGTCGTGCGCGGTGTGCCGGTGCTCGGCACGATCGACTCCATGGTGGAGCAGCTGAAAGATATCGATGTGCGGGATATCATCCTGGCTATCCCCTCCGCCTCCCAGCAGCGGCAGAGCGAAATTCTGGAGATCTGCAGCCACACCGGCTGCAAGGTGCGGATGCTGCCCCGCCTGAGTGAGTGGATGCAGCAGCAGCCCGGCACCCTGTTCGGCCGCGTGCGGGACATCCGGGTAGAGGATCTGCTGGGACGGGCTGCCGTGGTGTTTGATAACCCGGAGGTCTACGAATTTGTGATGGATAAGGTGATCATGGTCACCGGTGGCGGCGGCTCAATCGGCTCGGAGCTGTGCCGGCAGATCGCCACCCACTCGCCGCGTTCGCTCATCATTGTGGATATTTACGAGAACAACGCCTACGACATCCAGCAGGAGCTGCGGTACACCTATGGCAATGAGCTGGATCTGCATATCGAAATTGCTTCGGTGCGGGATAAGGCGAAGATGGAGCAGCTTTTCCGCCGCTACCATCCGCAGATCGTTTTCCACGCCGCCGCACACAAGCATGTGCCGCTGATGGAGGACTGCCCGGAGGAAGCCATCAAGAACAATGTTTTCGGCACCTTCAATGTCGCGCAGACCGCCAGCGATTACGGCGCGGAGAAGTTTATCCTCATCTCCACGGACAAGGCGGTGAACCCCACCAATGTGATGGGCGCCAGCAAGCGGATGTGCGAGATGATCATGCAGAGCATGCAGGAGGTCGGCAGCACAAAGTATGTGGCCGTGCGCTTCGGCAATGTGCTCGGCTCCAACGGTTCGGTCATCCCGCTGTTCAAGAAGCAGCTTGAGCACGGCGGCCCGCTCACCGTGACCGACCGCCGCATCATCCGCTACTTTATGACCATTCCGGAGGCCGCCCAGCTGGTGATGCAGGCCGGCGCCATGGCAGACAGCTCCGAGATCTTCGTGCTGGATATGGGCAAACCGGTCAGCATCCTCTCCCTGGCGGAGAACCTCATCAAGCTTTCCGGTTATCGCCCGTACGAGGATATCAACATTGTGGAGACCGGGCTGCGTCCCGGCGAAAAGCTGTACGAGGAGCTGCTGGTGCAGAAGGAAAACCTCGCCTCCACCAAGTATGAGAAGATCTTTGTGGAGCAGCGGGAGCATCTGCCCTACAAACGGATGCTCGCCGACCTGGAGCGGCTGCACCAGGTGCTGGAGACCGAGGATAAGCAGCAGATCATCCGGCTGATGCGGGAGATCGTGCCCACATTCCACACCCCGGAGGAGGTCAATGCCCAGCGCATCCGCGAGGAGGAGGCCAAGGCCGCAGCCAGTGTCTCCACACCGGTGAAAGCGGAGGCTGTGGCTATCTCCGACTGAATAACCACACAGACCATTGAATAACGAAGAAGCGCGGGGGCATCCCATAGGGACGCCCCCGCGCTTTTTGGTTATCGGTTTTGCAATCAGCCGTGATCAGCCTTTTTTCTGCCAGACCCGCACATAGTCGGCAATAAATGCATCATCTTCAAATGCGCCCTCCACCTTTGCCGGTCTGCTTGCGCGATAGCCCACCACCTCTGTGGTCAGCAGAATAAACTGCGGCACCCGGGATACATCCTTGTTGGCACGCGAAACCTCCTGACCATCACAATAGAAGATATAGCCATCCGGGCGCCAATCCATCGCAAAGGTGTGGTAACCATCGGCACTCTCCTGCAGAGGATAGCTGACCCGCCCCTCATCACGGAACTGCCGACCGTAACCGCCCATGATATTGCCGGTGGTTGCCACGCCGGTTTTGAAGTGTTCCATAATGTCGCTTTCAATCCCGCTCCACGCCGGATCATAGGTGGTTCCGATGGACGGTGACTGCGTCCAGAAGGCGCTCCACATCCGCTCCGGATGTTTTTGGAATTTGCAGCGGCACTCGAAATAGCCGTAACGCTGCATGAACTGCGGCTCCGGCAGATCCCCCAGCGGCCAGAAAGAATTCTCATTCCACGGATTTGCCGGATCCCCCTGCGGAATATCGAAGGAATTGCTGCCAGTCTGCAGCTGCGGCGAAACATAGTATCCGTCACGCTCTACACAGTGTAGCTCGATGTGGCTGTTTCCATCCAGCCGCACCCCCTGGTCAGTGTATGCCGGATTGGGCTTTCCCCAATAATTCAGACGAAAATTCCACTTCGTCCAATCCAGCTCCGTGCCGTCAAATTCATCTGCCCACACAAGCTCCCATTCCTGATCCTCCGGCAGGAAACTGGAGATATGCTCTGCTACCGGATATTCTCGCATTTTCATCACACAACATCCTTTCTATTGCCAAAGTGTTCTTTACGGTGTACAATATATCCACACAATCGGTTGACAGAAGCCAATACGCCTGCCGGCCGACAATAACAGTATAAAATACAAACTGTTGCTTTGTATACGCAAATTTGCCTATTTTATCACACAATCGAACACAAGGAGGGACCATGCATATTCTCAGCTGCGGCGTTTTCCACGCACAGACGCCCCTAAATACCGAGAGCACCAGAAAACGGATCGCTAACGCCTTTGAGCTGGAGCTGTACACCGAAGACGGTGGCCGCTCCTACATCAACGGCTACGAATATCCCCACAATGGCGTGCACTGCATATTCAGCAAGCCCGGCGCCGTGCGGTTCAGCGTGGGCAAAATCCACTGCCAGTATGTCCACTTCTCAGCCGATGAAGAGGATACCGCCAGCCTGATGGCGATCCCGACCTATATTCCGCTTGCCACCCTGCCGGAAATGCAAACCACCATCCGGAAAGCCTTTGATGCTCTTTTACGGGCTGCCGCTGCGTCTCCGCCGCAGCACCTGTGCGCCATTGCAGAAATCTACCGGATCGCCGCACTGCTGGAGGCTCAATCGGCAACAAGCGCTCCCTCTCCGGCAGCAGCCGTACCGCAGTTTGCTGCCATTGCCCAGACGAAGACCTATATCGAAGAGCATTATTCGCAGCGCATCACCCTGGAAATGTTAGGAAAGCTGACTTTTCTGAGTAAAAACTATATCCGCTTGAAATTCACCGAAATTATGGGCGTATCGCCGCAGGCATATCTCACCTATATCCGTGTGCTGCATGCAGCCGAACACCTACACAATGGCAAAAGCGCCAGCGAAACGGCCGAAGCCTGCGGCTTTTCCAATCAGTCACACATGATCCGCGCCTTTAAGAAGCAGTACGGAAAAACCCCGCAGGAATGGCTGCGCGGCTTTTCCGGATGAACCGGTGATCAAACAGCGCGGGGGCGTCCCTATGGGATGCCCCCGCGCTGTTTGGTTATCGGTTTTGCAATCAGCTGTGATCAGCCTTTTTTCTTGTGCGATTCCGCCTTCAGCCGCTGCTCCTTGGAAAGGATGCGCTTGCGCAGGCGGATATTCAGCGGCGTAACCTCCACCAGCTCATCGTCGTTGATAAACTCCAGCGACTGCTCCAGGCTGAGCACCGTCGGCGGCACCAGCCGCAGCGCCTCGTCCGAGCCGGAGGCGCGGGTGTTGGTGACATGCTTCTTCTTGCATACATTCACCACGATATCTTCATCCTTGGGGGATTCGCCGACGATCATGCCCTCATACACCGGCACGCCGGGGCCGACAAACAGCGCCCCGCGATCCTGCGCATTCCACAGGCCATAGCCGCAGGTCTCGCCCGTTTCATGCACCACCAGGGAGCCCTGCACCCGCTGGGGGATTTCTCCCTTAAACGGCTCATAGCCATCAAAAACGCTGTTCATGATGCCATTGCCGTTGGTATCGGTGAGGAACTGCTGCCGGTAGCCCATCAGGCCACGCGCCGGAATACGGAATTCCAGATGGCTGATCCCATTATCCCGCGTGCCCATGTTGACGATCTCCGCCTTGCGGGAGCCGATCTTCTCCATCACGGCGCCGACATACTGCTCCGGCACCTCAATCACCAGCAGCTCCATCGGCTCCAGCAGCTTGCCCTCGGCATCCTTTTTATAGATCACCTGTGGGCGGCTGACCGCAAACTCATAGCCCTGCCGGCGCATGGTCTCGATCAGCACGGAAAGGCTCAGCTCACCACGGCCGGAGACCTTGAAGGTATCGGTGGAGTCGGTTTCCTCCACCCGCATGCTCACATTGGTCTCAACCTCCTTGAACAGGCGGTCACGCAGGTTGCGGGAGGTCACATATTTGCCGTCCTGCCCGGCAAAGGGGCTGTTGTTGACCATAAAATTCATGGAAATGGTCGGCTCGTCGATATGGACGAAGGGCAGCGGCTCCACATGCTCCGGGTCGCAGGCCGTCTCGCCGATATTCAGATCGGCAATGCCGGTAACGGCGATCAGGTCGCCCAGCGCTGCCGACTCGCACTCCGCCCGCTGCAGCCCCTCAAACTGGTACAGCTTGCCGATGCGGCAATTCACCGTGGTGCCGTCCCGCTTGCACAGGGTCACCGCCTGGCCATTGCGCACACTGCCGCGCTCCACGCGGCCAATGCCGATGCGGCCGGTATAATCATCATAATCAATGTTGGAAAACAGGATCTGCAGCGGCCCGTTGAGGTCGCCCTGCGGCGCCGGCACATACTTGAGGATCGCTTCAAACAGCGGCCGCATATCGCCCGTGCGGGCATCCGGGCTGAGGGAGGCGTAGCCGTCCCGCCCGGAGGCATACACCACCGGAAAATCCAACTGATCCTCGTCCGCACCCAGCTCGATAAACAGATCCAGGATCTCGTCGATCACCTCGTCCGGCCGGGCGCCGGGACGGTCGATCTTATTGATGACCACCACCGGGCGCTTGCCCAGCGAGAGCGCCTTTTTCAGCACAAAGCGGGTCTGCGGCATGCAGCCCTCAAAGGCGTCCACCAGCAGCAGCACACCATCCACCATCAGCAAAATACGCTCCACCTCGCCGCCAAAATCGGCATGGCCGGGCGTGTCCACAATATTGATCTTGGTGTCGCCATAATGCACAGCGGTATTTTTGGACAGGATGGTAATCCCGCGTTCCCGCTCCAGATCATTGGAGTCCATCACCCGCTCCGCCACCTGTTCATTGGCGCGGAAGGTGCCGCTCTGCCGCAGCAGCTGATCCACCAGGGTCGTTTTGCCGTGGTCAACATGAGCAATGATTGCCACATTGCGCAAATTTTCTCTTGTATCCATCGTTTTGCCGCTTCCTTATACTCAATACTCGTTTCTAACCGTATTAGTATACCACAAACTGCGCCGCCGTACAAGCAAAACCTGTTTGGCAGCCTTCACAGACTTTTTTCTGTGCCCGTGGGGAATATGGGAAATATGGCATAAAGCGCGCCGCGCCAAAAACGCCGAAAAGGAAAAAATCTCGGCTTTTTTGCGTTTTCCCCTTGCATTTTGCCTGCCCGTATGCTATAATACCGCTTGCAGTTGCAACAGCGGCTGCGGTATCCGGGTGTGGCGCAGTTGGTAGCGCGCTTGACTGGGGGTCAAGAGGCCGTGAGTTCAAGTCTCGCCACTCGGACCAAATACAGCAGGCACGGCAAAGACCGTGCCTGCTGTATTTTGTTCGGGTGGTGGATGGAAGCCCTTGAATCACCGTATTTTGCGGAGCAAAATACCAGGTTTTGACCGAACCTGGGGCAAAAAGCGGGAGGATAACTTCCCTCGGTCACAAACCGTGAGTTACAAGTCTCGCCACTCGGACCATCAAAAGCCTTGAAACCAATTGGTTTCGGGGCTTTTTGTTTTTCCGGTCATGCCGGTTCTCTGCGGATTTCTAACACT
Source organism: Ruminococcaceae bacterium UBA6353 (assembly GCA_002437905.1). GTDB lineage: Bacteria > Bacillota > Clostridia > Oscillospirales > Acutalibacteraceae > UBA5905. Next base: position 11,842 of record DJRT01000025.1, read on the forward strand.
TTTTCTAACACTTGCCCCGCTAAAACAGGTTCAACCGCCGCCCACTGAAGGGATATTTCCCTCGATGTGTCTATGCATTGCTTGCCGCAACGGGCTATTTGCAGTACAATGGGCACAACACAAAGAAAGGTGGTCATCCCCTATGTTGAATGAAAACATCAAAGCACTCCGCCGATCCCATGGTCTCTCACAAGAGGAGCTTGCCGTAAAGCTGCATGTGGTGCGCCAGACCGTCTCCAAATGGGAGCAGGGGCTGTCCGTCCCGGATGCAGATATGCTGATCGCCCTGTCCGAAGCACTGGAAACACCAGTCAGCACGCTGCTGGGAGAAACCGTGCCCGAAGCAAGACCGGACGACCTGAAAGCCATCTGCGAACGGCTGGAGGTGATCAATCTACAGCTGGCGCAAAGAAAAGAAACCCGGCGGAAAACCATCCGCTGGCTGCTGGCAGCACTGTGCCTGGCCATCGTCGGGATCTTTGCTGCCCTGGCCGTGCTCAACAGCCCGTACCTCGGCTGGGACTATACGGATCCCGAAACCGCTGTTTTCGGCGCCGCACTGCACACGCTCGAATACCTGTTTGTCCGGCTGGCGCCCGTCGTCCTGGTTGGCGCCATTATCGGCCTTTTCCTGACACGGAAGAAAGCATAACCGCTCTGCATCACACCCGCAGCCCGGATGCGCCCCTGTAAAGGGAGCATCCGGGCTGTGTTTTTTATATCCCGGTCGGCCAAATGCGCCCTTGACAGGATCCCGATACGGAGTATAATGATTGTATGTACAACGATGTACATACAACAAACAACATCGCGGAGGGACATCCATGGACATTACGGAGCGGAAAATCACCAAGATTGCACGGGAAGCGGAAAAGCTGGTTCTGCTTTCCCTGCGGGGGGAGGGCGTCGGCACGGCGGAGATCGACCTGATCCATGCCCTGCGCCATGCCCCCGGCTGCACGCAGGCGAAGCTTGCCGAGCTTCTGCACGCGGACAAGGCCGCCATTGCCCGGAGAACGAAAAACCTGGAAGCCAAAGGCTTCCTCGTACGCCGGGACGACCCGAACGACCGCCGCAGCCAGCTGCTCTACCCCGCCGAGAAAGCCGAGGCGATGCGCAGCTCCAAGGCGGAGATCGAGGCCTCCTTCTACGAATATCTGACCTCTGCGCTGACCGGGGAGGAGGCGGCAAGCTTTGCGGCGCTGCTGGACAAGCTGTATGTCGCCTCTAAGGCCGAAAGCCGGGCGGGTTTCCCGCATTTCATCCACAAGTAAAGGAGGGCAGCGCCGATGAAAACCAAACGAGCCTTCTGCCCGGACCGGATCCTGTCCTATTTCCGTGCGGAATGGTTGTCCCTGACCTTTATCACCCTTTCCGGATCGTTTTACAATGTGGGCCTGCTGGCAACGCCATGGTTTGAGGGGCGGCTTGCCCAGTGCCTTGCCGATATCCTCGGCGGGAGCAAAACGGCCGGAGCCATGGCCATGCTGGTGCTGGCCTATATCGCCGTCACACTGGCTGTACAGGCGGCCCGCTTTATCAAGCGCTTTTATGTCCGGCGCTTTGCCAATAACATCAACCGCCGCATGAAGGGCATTCTGTATGCCAATCTGGTGCGCACAAGCCGAGCTGCCCTGGAAAAGGAGGGCGCCGGAGATCTGATGACCAAGGCCATCTCCGATGTGGACGACTGCGTGGAGGGAATGCGCAAATTCACCACCGAGGTCTTTGACACCGGCGTGGTGATCATCGGCTACGCGGTCATGCTCATCGTGTACGATTGGCGGCTGGCATTGCTCAGCCTGCTGTTCACCCCGATCTCGTACCTTTGCGCGGCGCGGATGAAAAAGCCGGTGCAGCGCGCAGGGGCAGCCTATAAAAAGGCGGCAGGGACACTGAGCGCCGCAACGCTGGACCGCGCGCAGAACGCCGTGACCTACCGCATATACGGCTGTGAGGACGCACGGGCGCAGCAGTATGAGGAAGCCCTGCGCGGCTATGAAAAAGCCGCTGTGCTCTCCAATGTATGGCAATCGGCACTGCCGCCACTGTATCTGGCGGCATCCGGCGCGGGCGCGTTGTTCATCCTGTGGTTCGGCGCAAAAAATGTGCTCGGAACGGGGTGGAACACCTGGGATATTGCCGCATTCACCACCTTTCTTTCCTGTTTTACGAAGCTGACGGTCAAATCCTCCAAGGTGGCCAAGCTCTTCAACTCCGTACAAAAGGCCGAGGTCTCATGGAGACGGATCCAGCCGCTGATGCGGGCGCCGGAGCCGCTGGAACCCCTTAAAATACCGCAGCCCGCCGATGTCACGCTGGAGGCACTTTCCTTTGCCTACGGCGCCGAGCCGATCTTTTCCGGGCTTTCGCTGACGGCGCATCCCGGCGATATCATCGGCGTAACCGGTCCCGTTGCCTGCGGCAAGTCCACCTTTGGGCGGGTGTTCCTGTGCGAAGCCCCGTATGGCGGCTCGGTCCGTTTTGGCGGCCGGGAGCTGTCCGCATTCTCTGCGCGGGAAATCGCCGCAACGGTCGGCTATCTGGGGCATGATCCCGAGCTAAGCACCGATACGGTGCAGAACAATATCCTGTGCGGCAGCGAACAGGCGGCCATGCCGTATCTCGCCGCAACCGCGCTGGAGGACGAAGTGCTGGCCATGGAGGACGGCATGGATACCGTGATCGGGAACAACGGTGTGCGTCTTTCCGGCGGGCAGGCGCAGCGGTTGGCACTCGCCCGGACGCTGGCACACCCGCGGCCGGTGCTGATTCTGGATGATCCGTTCTCCGCACTGGACCGCCAGACGGAGGATGCCGTTTTTACCGCTCTGCGCGGCTACGCCAAAAACACGGTCGTGTTCCTCATTTCGCATCGGCTCTACCACTTCCCGCAAATGCAGAAAGTGCTCTTTATCGAGGACGGAAAAACCCGTGTTGGCACACACGATGAGCTGATGGCATCCGTGCCGGCATACCGCCGGCTATATGAAAGCCAGACAGGGGGGAACGCGCATGCCGAAGAAGACTAAAGCCGGGGTATTTGCGGCGCTGAAGGCAGCGATGCAGACACACCGTCTGCTCACCGCCGGGACGCTGCTGTGCGTCGCTGGCTCGGTGGCCGCGTCACTGCTGCCGCCGCTGCTGCTTGCCCGCATCATTGACCGTCTGACCGGAGGAGCCGCACTCCCCTTTGCCGCCGTGCTCCTCTATTTCGGGAGCCTTGCCCTGGAGGGGGTGCTTTCCGCGGCCCAGGAGACGCTGCTGGTGCTTTTCGGCCAGAAAATGACCCACGCCCTGCGTTCGGAGATGTCGCAAAAGCTTACCGCCCTGCCGGCAAGCACCCTGGTTGCCCAGAACCCCGGCGAGGTTGCCGCGCGGTTTTCAGGCGATGTGGATACCGTGGAGGCACTCTTCACCTCCGGCATCATCAGCATGGCGGCGGATGCCTGCCGGATCCTCTCGATCCTGGCAGTCATCGCCGTGAAAAACATCGGCCTTGCCCTGGTTCTGCTGGTGGTTCTGCCGCTTTTCGCCGTTTTCACCCGCCATGTGCAGAAGAAAATGCTTGCCGCACAGCTGGAAAACCGCCGCGCCGTGGCTGCCGTATCCGGACAGGTGCCGGAAACCGTGCATAATATCCGCACCATCCGCGCCCTCGGCCTGGAAAGCTATATGGAGCGCCGCTATGACCGCCGCATCGGCGAAAGCTATGCGGCCGTGGAAAAAACCAATTTCTACGATGCGATCTACTCGCCTGTTGTATTTCTGCTGAATGCGGCCGTGGTTGGCATTGTGATGCCGCTTTCCGCCTCCGGCAGAGCGGAAATTCTGGCGCTGTTCGGCATGTCGGTCGGCACCTCGGTCGCCATTATCAACTACATCTCCCGCATATTCTCCCCGATTGAAAGCCTCGGCATGGAAATACAGACCATCCAGTCGGCCATGGCGGGGGTCAGGCGGATTGATGCCTTTCTGGATGAACCGGAACGGGTGATCCCGCCGAAAAGAGCGTCCGCCGCGCGCGGGGATATTGTGCTTTCCCATGTCACCTTCGGGTACGGCGAAAAGCCGGTGCTGCGCGACTTTTCCATGGCCGTGAACGAGGGGGAACAGGTCACGCTTGTCGGCAGAACCGGCGCCGGCAAAAGCACGGTATTCAAGCTGCTGCTCGGGCTCTACCAGCCACGGGCAGGCACCATCACCATTGGCGGCGTGGCCGTTGCCGCCATCACCGACCGTGAGCGGCGCGCCTGCATCGGCTGCGTGGAACAGCACTTTTCCCGTGTGCTGGGGACAGTATTGGATCAGATCACCCTGGGGGATCCCGCCATTACCGCAGAAATGGCGCAGGCCGCGGCAAGGCTTGCCGGAATGGACGGGGCTATCCGTGCCCTTGCCAACGGCTATGCCATCGTATGCACGGAGGGGATGTTTTCACAGGGCGAATGGCAGCTGCTGTCCATCGCCCGCGCCGCAGCGGCAAACCCGGCAGTGCTGCTGCTTGACGAGATCACCGCCAACCTGGACGCCGAAACAGAGACCTGTGTGCTGGAGGCACTGCGCCGTGCCTGCGCGGGACGCACCGTTCTCTCCATTTCCCACCGCATTTACGAAAACCTTGGCGGCAGAACCGTGGAGATTAAGGCAAACGACCGATAAAAATAGCCCACCGACTGTTTTGCCCGCCCTGCATGTAACCGCCGGATGCCCGGGCGCTCCCCTATCAGGGGGGGAGCGCCCGGGCTCTGTTTTTTATACCGTCGCCGGTGCCTCGTAGGCAACGCCGTATTCGCTCCATTGTATCCGAACCGATGTCCGCGCACCGCCCCGGGAAATAAACGAGTAAACCTCACACAAAGACCACAGCTTGGTTGTGGGATCCTGCTGCCGGATCTTCAGGCTGTGCGTCTCCTGCGACTGGCTGTACACGATCTCATCCAGCACGGTACGCCCCGAAACCGTCGTATTATCGAAGGTCTGCGCCTCCACACTGCCGGTATTATAGATGGAGGTTCTGCGCATATCCGCCAAAATCGGAACCGTCGTCTCTTTCGGCGCTATGGTGATGCGCACGGTGGTGGAGGAAGTGGTCTGATAGGTCAGCACCAGATTTTGAATCGGCACTGTCAGAACCGCGTTGACCGCAGAAAGATCGGCATGGTACTCCGTGTACGGAGCAAACAGGTTGGGCGTCGTGATATCCTGCTGATCGGTTTTGAAATTCAATTTATAGACAAGCGGCGTATCTTCAACGACCGTCACAACCGGAGGCTCTCCGTCCTCGCCGCGCGGCCCCTGCTCGCCTTTCTCTCCGGTGTCGCCCTTTTCACCCTGCGGACCCGGAATTCCCTGCTCACCCTGCGGGCCGGGGTCACCCTGTTCGCCTTTCTCCCCGGTGTCGCCCTTTTCACCCTGCGGACCCGGAATTCCCTGTTCTCCCTGCGGGCCGGGGTCACCCGGGTCGCCTTTCTCGCCGGTGTCGCCCTTTTCGCCCTGCGGACCCGGAATTCCCTGTTCCCCCTGCGGGCCGGGGTCGCCCTGCTCACCTTTTTCGCCGGGGTCGCCCTTTTCGCCCTGCGGGCCCGGAATTCCCTGCTCTCCCTGCGGGCCGGGATCGCCCTGTTCGCCTTTCTCCCCGGTGTCGCCCTTTTCACCCT
>DJRT01000025.1:17526-17691 GCA_002437905.1 Ruminococcaceae bacterium UBA6353
CCTGCGGACCCGGAATTCCCTGTTCTCCCTGCGGGCCGGGGTCGCCCGGTTCGCCTTTCTCGCCGGTGTCGCCCTTTTCGCCCTGCGGGCCCGGAATTCCCTGCTCGCCCTGCGGGCCGGGGTCGCCCGGTTCGCCTTTCTCGCCGGTGTCGCCCTTTTCACCCT
>DJRT01000025.1:17715-104026 GCA_002437905.1 Ruminococcaceae bacterium UBA6353
CCTGCGGACCCGGAATTCCCTGCTCTCCCTGCGGGCCGGGACAACCTCTGTCCCCTTGGACGCCCTGCGGACCAATTTCTCCCTGCAGCCCCTGTTCCCCTATCGGCCCCTGTTCGCCGGCAGGACCACGCTCACCTTTTTCCCCGCGATCACCTTTCGGCCCCATCGGCCCCTGCGGGCCGGGATCCCCCTTGGGGCCAGCGGGACCACGGTCGCCCTTCGGCCCGATCGGGCCGGGGTTGCCCTGAATGCCTTGCAGTCCCATGCAGCCGGGGTCGCCCTTCGGGCCGGCATCACCGCGCACGCCCTGCGGCCCACGCGGCCCCATTGGGCCAACAGGCCCGCGTGGACCGATCGGACCGGGACAGCCCGTTTCCCCCTTGATGCCCCGCGGCCCCATGGGACCCTGTTCACCCCTGCCGCCCTGTTCGCCCCGCGGCCCCTCCGGCCCCATAGGGCCGGGGGGACCCTGTATGGTCACATAGGTTCCGCACTCGTCATAGCTACAGCCGTTCCTTCCGTTGCAGGAATTGGTGTGGTAATTCATATTCATGCACCGCTCTCCTTCGTAAGATTTGTTTTTACCAGTATACGCAGCGGTGGGAGAGCCTGTACCACAAAATTGTCTCCGGGATACAACAACGCTCATACAGTACACAGCGCCTGCTGCCATAAAGAGAGCAGGAAATGCAAACTGCCGCACTATTAAAAAACGGCAACAATAAGCCCCCGTAAGTGCGTTTGCAAGCGGACTGGCAAGGCGAGACCATCGTCTTTCGGGGGGGCTTAATCTCTGCCACCGGCAGCAGTCACATCGTTAAAAATCACTGCGGCTGTTAACCCCCGACCACCCATTTGAACACAACAAAAACGAAAAAAGAACAGGGCATATCGTGTCCTGTTCTTTTTGGGGGCAGCTGGAAATTTGTAAAACGAATAAATACCCCTGAAAATAAACATTATTTAATTAATAATACTTTGGGCGCAAAAGCATCCAGATAATCCACAATCCACCGGTAATACAGATCATGAAAATATCAAACAGCAGCGAATATTTCCTTCTTACGCGCCCACCTACTGCCGCAGATGCGGCCGACGATGCAGAAGCAGCGTTATTGTTGTTAATAATAATCGGCAGTTCTTTCTCTTTGGCTTTTTGTTCATAATTTGTAGTAGAACAACCGCAATGAATGCATACAACTGCTTCATCATTGATTTCTTTTCCACACTTAGAGCAAAACATAGTATGTCCTCCCTGATCTTTGATATTAACCAATATTGGTTAATATCATTATATACCGAAAGCGGTTAATATGTCAATAGGAAGGATGGATGTTTTATGATTTCGTATGATCGGTTATGGCAAACAATGAAAGAAAAAGGCGTTAGTCAATACGCTCTTATTAAAACATTCAATATTAGCCCCGCACAAATCACTCGACTTAAACGAAACGAGAGTGTAAGCACCCACACAATTGAAACTTTTTGCAAAATTCTTAAATGCGATGTTCAAGATATAATGCAGTATATAGACGATGAAAATATATAAACCGAGCTGTAAATTAACAGCTCGGTTTTACTGTTTGCTTAATTGGTTTTTAATGGGTAAGAAACGAGCCCCAAGGACTCATGTCCTTGGGGCTTTGGCGTCCCGAAAGGGATTTGAACCCCCGACACCCGCCTTAGGAGGGCGGTGCTCTATCCAGCTGAGCTACCGGGACATGGCAAATGCTCCGGCCGCAAGACAGGCTATCCGGCCATGCGGCACAAAGAAAGCACGGTCTAAGTTTACTACCCGGCAGCCGATTTGTCAAGGCAAACCCGCGCAGAAGCTGCACAGTGTTGTCCTGCTGTGGCCGGAACACAAAAAGCGGCACGCGGAAGCTCCGCGTGCCGCCCGGATCCCAACACGATCAGCGCAGGAATTTCAGGCTACGCACAATTGCCGGCTCCTTAGCCTTATTGCCGCACACCTGGAAGAAAGCGATAATATCCAGCACCATCAGGATCACCAGGCATACACCGCCCGCGATCGCCGGCAGGATCAACCAGAAGGTCAGCGCCGTCAGCACGACCACCAGCAGCTCCGCCACCAACAGCTTAAGCGCCTGCTTGACATGGAAACGCACATACGGCGAATCCTTGGCCCCCAGCAGGGCAATGATGATCCCCAGCACCGAAGAAAGGTACGGCAGCATGGCAAACAGCTTGTTATCCGCAATATCCTCGGCCGAAAACTCCGCTGTGTGATCCGCCGGATCCACATACGGCTGGTAGGTCTGCGGGGGCACATACTGGCCCTGCGGCGGACAATACGATGGGGGCGTCACAGGCTGCTGCGGCTGCTGTGCCGCGGCCGGCTGCACCGTGCCGCAGCGCGGGCAGACCGTGATCTCATCCATCAGCTGCGCCTGACAAGAGGGGCATATTTTCATAGCAAAAACCTCCGTTTGATAGGTTAGCTTTATTGTACACCCGATCGCCTTGCCTGTCAATCATCCTGCCGCCGTTCCGCACAATTTTAATAAAGGCTTAAAAACTCCGTCACCCAATGGGCACAAACCGCCCCTATACGCCGGCAGACAAAAAGGCGTAGTCCTCCGCCCGGAAATCCGTGTGCATCGCCTTGGTCAGCTGCGAAAGCTGCTCAAGATTGGCCGCTGAGGCCAGCGGCAGCATTGGCACCGGCTGTATGGCAAAGAAGCCCAGCAGCACCTCGGTAACGGAGCAGCCGCGCCGCTCACACAGCGCGTAAATATGCTGGGCAAGGCGCTGATTTCCCTCGGTGCAGTATTCCCCCTGCGCCAGCGCCGCCGCACCCTTCTCCCGCAGCAGGTGGAAAAAGCCATTGCACATCCCGGAAAAGGGCATCAGCAGCGTATCGCTGTGCCGGTGCCACTCCAGCATCGGCGCATCGCACACCACCAGGGTATCATCCGCCTGCGGCCTGGCATGGGCCACGCCGATATTGTACAGTGCCTGATTGACCACAAAGCCGCGGTAGCCCTTCCGGTCGCAATACGCCTGCGCCTGCTGCAGCCGCTCCGTCGTCCAGTTGGAGCAGCCATAGTAGCGCACCTTGCCCTGCCGCACGAAGTCCTGCATGGTCTCGATCAGCTCTTCCACTGTCTGCCCCTGGTCGTCCCGGTGATAAAGGTAGATATCGATGCAATCCACCCCCAGCTTTTCCAGGCTGCCGTTGAGGTCCTCGGTCATATCCTGCCGGGACATCCGGCTCTCATGCATATGGCCGATACGCGGATGACCGCCCTTGGTCATCAGCACGATATCATCGTGCCGGCCGCGCCGGCGGATCCAGTCCCCCAGCACCCGCTCGGAACGGGAGGTTTCCCCCTTGATCCAGTCCGAATATACATGGCCGGTATCAATCAGATTGCCGCCGCCCGCCACATAGGCTTCCAGCAGCCGGTCGGCGTCCTCGCCGTCCCAGTCCAGACCGGCGGCCGCCGTGCCGAAGCCGATCGGCGACAGGGTCAGATCGGTACGGCTGATTTTTCTTGCTTGCATGGTTTTCCTCCAAAAATTTTTCTCATAAACGACCGCTGCCCCAACCGTTCCGTGACAGCGGAACGGTTGGGACAAATACTTGCATTGCCGGAGCACCCAGAAGGAGGAACACACCCCGGCCTCAAAACGGCGTCATCCACCGACCGACCTCCCCCGATCGCCGGCCATGCAGGAAACACCGCAACACGAAAGCGGTAGTATCGGCAGATTATTTGACCTTGCCGAAGGAATTGGCCATCCAGAAGCGGCTGGCCTCATTGGTGCTCTTGCCGTCATTGGCCGTCTGGAACACGCGGGTATAGTCGACCGTCTGCACCTCGAAGAACTTAGAGACATCCTCCATAAAGTCATCGGGGTCGTAGGTGCGCATGATCCCATCCTTGCCGCGCACAGCGGTATAGGACTGCCCATTATCAAAGGTGGTGCCCACGCCGTTGGCCAGCTTGATCGCCACGCCATTGAGGAACACATTGTACCCCATGGTGTTCATTGTGCTGGTCTGCCGGCCGTCCAGATACAGGGTCATGCTGGTGGGTGTCCACTCCAGCGCCATGTGGTGGAAGGTATCGTAGAAATGCTCATTCTCCTCCGGCGAAACAATGATATTGGTAAAGCCGCCATCACCGTAATCGTCAAAGATGTGGAACTGATCCCGTCCGTCCGCAGCCTTCGACCAGTGGATCAGGTGCCCGGCATAGGCATCCTGCCCCTTGTTTTCATACAGGTCAATCTCCAGCCGGTCGGTGGTGTAGATCACCGGGAATTCCGTCATTGCCCACAGGGAGGAGCAGGCGCCGTTGCGGGTCGCCATCACCAGGCGGGTCTCCCAGATACCATAGCGGAAGCCCCACTTGTACTGGCTGATCAGGCGGCCGGCATCATAACCATAGCTTTCTGCCTTGGTGATCTGCTGCAGATAGCCGTTGCCGGTGCCATCCTGCGTGATCCACCAGGTATCGCCGTAGATGCCGGCGCGCTTCTGCCGCGACGGCTCCTCGCCCGGCGTTTTGCTCGGCGGGCCGGCGGCCTCGTCCACGCTGACCGACCAGCGGGATTTTACCTGCTTTTCGATCTCCTCATCCGTTCCGGTATAGCTGAATTCGTCCGCGATCACCATACCATAGCCGCCGCACAGATCGTATTTCACATTGGAAAACTTCGTCTTAACAGCGTAAGCGCTGACATAGTCGCCGGCAATCACCTGGTCGGCCGTCACCGCGCCGCTCTGCTTCAGCTGTGTCAGCAGCGCGCTCACCGCCGCATTAACTGCATAGGAGGAACCGCCGCTGACGATATAGCAATCGCCCTGCGCCTTGGCCTCATAGCGCGATTCCGGCCAATCCGGGTACCCGTCCACCTCAATGGACATATACGCGCTCTCATTTTTATTGGTGAAGCGGGTATCATAGGTGCGGGTCACGCCAACGCGGCCGTTCATCGGCCCCAGGCGGATCTCATTGCTGCCGGCATCCGTGCCGGCATTGTTCATCGGCCGGATCTCCATGCGGTAGCCGCAGTCATCCTGCACCAGCTGCCGCAGGGCCTCGGCGGCCTTTTGCACCATCAGGGAGGGGTAGCGCTCGGTGCGGATGGTGTAGGAGGCGATATTCCTGCCTGCCAGCATATACACCTTATGTGCCGGCTGGTAATAGTAATCGTAGTCCGCCGGGATGGCTGCATCGTCGTCCGAGCCGAATTTCTCCAGGAAATACTCCACGGCTGCCTGCAGCGCCTCGTTGTTTGCTGCCACAATATAGACCTTTTTGCCGATCAGGCGGATACGGTAATCCGAGGCGTTATCCGCCCGCGCACTCTGCAGCTCCTGCGTCAGCGCGACCGACTGCGGCCGCGCCGCATAGGCGCCCACCACGATCTCGTACTCCGCTTCATCCGCCGTGCGGCTGGCTACGGAGATCACGGCACCGAAATGATCCATCATCACCGTGGCCATATTGGAAACCATGGATACCAGGACAGCATCGTCCGGATCCCGCACAAGGGTAAAGGTGGACATATAGTCGGTGATCATGGAAATGGAGCCGTCATCACGCACCACATCCGTTTTGCTGGTATTCTCCGAGGTGGTGCCCGCCGGCACCAGGCGCGATTTGCGCACCAGCGCCCAGCCGCCGTTATCCTCCGGCGCGGACACATCCGCGTCCCGGTTGGCCTGCGCATTCAGCTGGAAGGCGAAAAACACCACATCGCCCGCCTTAACACTCAGGTTTTTCATGGTCGGGTAGCTCAGCTGGGTCACCGCCGTGCCGTCTGCAGCGGCGGTGGCGTTGCACAGGGTGCCGCTCCACAGCTGGGTATCGTTGATCATCAGGCGCACACTGGCGCTGCGCGCCGTGCCGTCCTCGGCCAGGAAGCCGGTCTTGATGCCGGCCACCGCCGCAATGGCGGTAACGGTGCCCTCCGGGATGGTGAGCACGCCGTCCTTCTCCACCACATAGCTGAGCGCTTCCTCCTGTGTGCCCACACCGGAGCACAGCAGGCCGCTCTGCGGCACCGTCTCGCTCTGGTAGGGGATCAGCTCGGTGGTCTGCGCCGCATAGCGGCTCAGGGAGGTGCGGCCGGATTCGGTATAGGTATAGGCATACACCTTCTTGGCTGTCTTGCCCGCGCCGCTCTGCCACTTATCCAGGGCATAGGTGGGGCGTTCCTCCCACCCGGCCGCGGCACGGAACATCCAGTGCCAGCCGGTATCCTGCATGGCGGTCAGGGAGGAAGCCTCATGGTCTGTGCGCATGGCCGCATTGACGGTATTGTACGCGATCACCGCGTCGTCACTGCCATAGGCCAGCACCGGGTTGAGCGCCACCGCAAACTGCGCTTCGTTGCTCGTATTGCCCGGCGTCTTGCCCGGCTGTCCGTCCCCGGCGCAGCCGGAGAAAACCATGCACAGCATACAGGCGGCCAACAGGAAAGCCCAAATGCGTGTCTTCATCCCTTACACCTTCTTTCTCTTGAGTAAGACCAGCGCCAGCACTGCGCCGCCGCCAACCACCACGACTGCGCCGCCGATGATCAGCAGGATCAGCCACGGGGCAATGCCGGTGGCATCGGACGCATCCGTATTCTTGTCCGGCTGATCGCGGTTGACCGTGCCGGCAGGCTTCCACTGGCTGCTTTCGCCGAATTCCAGCAGCTCCTGCTGTGTCGGCTCCCACTCCTCGTAATACTCTGTCTCATACCGGATCGTCTCCTGCGGGGAGGAGTCCTGCCCACTCTCGGCAAACAGCTTCCAGCCGGCGTACAGGGTCAGCACATCGCCGTTCTTGCCGGTCATATTCTGCTCCGGATCGAAAAGGCTGTCCGCCGAGCAGCTCTTATCCCGATACCAGCCGGTAAACTCGTAGCCCATCCGATAAGGATCGGTCGGCATGGTCAGCGGCGCGCCAATACGCGCCTCCACATCGGCAATGGTCTCCAGTGAGCCGTTGGTATCAAAGCGCACCGTGACATATTCCGGCGTGCGCAGCTCGATATCATCCAAATAGTAGTACACGCCATTCGGCAGGTAATTCAGATCGGTGACACCAAGGATGAGGTATTTACCATTCGTCACGCGGATGGTCGCTTCCACCCGCTCCCACTCGCCGCTGACGATCGCCTGCGTGGAGGTCTGCAGATCGTATTCGGCGGCATCCTTATTATCCACCGTCTTCAGCTCATTGGCTGTCAGCAGCCAGAAATTGAGCTGAAGCACATCGCCGGTCTCCTCCGGCAGATACGCCCAGAAACTGATGGTGTATTCCTTTCCGATCGTCAGCTCCGCCGGCTTGCCGGTTGCCTGATCCATCACCACCAGCTGGTTGCGCAGAATGCCGGTCTGTGCCAGCTTCTGCAGCTTGAGCGAACGGCTGCCACCCGGCGTGTGGTTATAGGCATCATCCACCGAGCCGATGCCGCGCAGCTGCAGCTGCTCACCGCTGTCCAGCGGCATGGTCTCAAAATCCCACATGGTGGCGCCGGGCTGCGCATCAATGCTCATACCACGGTCAACGCGCTCCTCAATGTGCATATCGTCGATGTAGTAGGCCGCGCCCTCCGCCAGACCGAAATCGGTGATGCCGAGGATCAGGTATTTGCCGTTTTTCACCTCGATGACCGACTGCAGCCGCATCCACTCGCCGGTCGCGCCGGGCACAGAGGCGGTGCTGTAATCAAATTCCGCCGCGCTCTTGTCCTCCACAGCTGCCAGCGTATTGGTGGAAAGCAGCCAATAGTTGATCTTCATTTCCTCCACGGCATCTTCGGGCATATACACATAGAAGGTCAGGGCATACTTTTTGCCCACCGTCATCTCAAACGGCTTGCCGGTCGAGGAATCCATCACCACCAGCTGGTTGCGGTACACGCCCGCATTCGTCATCTTCTCCAGCCGCAGGGCATGGCTGCCGCCAGCTGTGCGGTTATAGGCCGCATCCACCGCGCCGCCGCCGCGCAGCAGCATTTTGGTGCCGCCGCCGACCGGGATCTTCTCAAAGGTCAGGGTGGTTGCCCCCGGATCGGCCGGGATCGCCACGCCGTCCGGCTCCGCCTCCGTTACCCGGATTGCATCCAGGAAGAACGGCGCCGCATTGCCGTTGGTGCTCGGCGAGATGCCCAGACGCAGGGTACCGCTGTAGGCGGCCTCTATGCTGCAGACCGCCTGCGTCCACTGGCCTTTGACCGCTGTGGCGATATTCGGCTCCGCCAGCTTATAATCGTCCTTCTTATAGCTGCTGCCGTCAAAGGGCGTGCTGTCGTCCGCCGCGGCCAGCCAGTAATTCAGGCCGCTGATGGCCGTATCGTCCGGCCGGATGTAATACCAGAAACGGATATCATACTTTTTGCCGGCCTCCACCGTCACCGGGGTACCGTTTTCATCCCGAACGATGAGCTGCGCACGGCCATTGCCGCTGCTATCGGCGGAAACCACCTGCAGCGCCTGTGCGCCGTCATAGGACTGTTCATCCGTCACCGTCATCGGGTGGGCATTCATGGAAAGGTTGGCGCCGGCCGTCTCGTTTTCAAAGCTCCAGCCCTGACCGACGGCCGTTGCCGGCACTGCCTCTATGGAAATATCATCCAGGTAGAACTCCAGCCCGGCATACACCTTGCCGGATTGGCTGGTCGCCGCCGCGCCGAGGATCAGATAGCCGCCATCGGTCGTCACCTCATCCTGCGCGGTGAAACAGACATATTGCCAGCTGTCCCGCTGGGAGACCGTCACGGTAAGCCCCTGGTTGCCGGCATCGCCCGAAACCGTGCCGGTATTTCTGCCGGAAAGCGTGAGCAGATGCCCCTTCTTGGAGCCGGCCGCACTGTCGCTGCCGGCATTAAAGGCGGTCTTTTCCTCACCCTTTGTGCCGACCCACAGCGTCAGCTGATCCACCGTGGCGTTTTGCCCGCCCGGCACATAGTACCAGAAGCCGATGCGGTACTTTTTGCCCGCCGCCGTCTTGAAGTCGTTGCCGTCGGCATCCCGCAGCAGCAGCTGCGGGCGGTTGGAACCGCCGCTCTGGCCGGTATGCACCCGCAGCGACTGTGCGCCCGTATGCTTCTGCTCCGTGCTGACCAGCATCGTGTTGCCATAGGTATTGGCCAGCGCCAGATCCGTGCCGGCGGCCGCCGTTTCAAAGCAGCCCCAGCGGGGATCCACCGGTGCCGACTGTGTCGTGATCGTTATATCATCCAGATAGAATTCGTGCCCGGCATACACCTTGCCGGCCTGGCTGGTGGCAGCAATGCCAAGGATAAGGTAACCGCCACCGGCCGTCACCTCGTCCCGCACGGTGAACTGGACGCGCTGCCAGCTATCCCGCTGGGACACCGCCAGCGTAAGCCCCTGGTTCTTGGCATCGCCTGTGATCTCGCCGGTATTGCTGTCCGAAAGCGTGAGCAGATGTCCCCGCTTCGAGCCGGCCTCGCCATCGCTGCCGGCACTGAAGGCGGTTTTTTCCTCGCCCTTGGTGCCGATCCACAGTGACAGCTGATCCGCCTGCGTGCTCTGCCCGTCCGGCACATAGTACCAGAAGCTGATCTGGTACTCGCCGCCGGCCTGGGTCTTGAAGTCCCGGCCGTCGGCATCCTTCAGCAGCAGCTGCGGCCGGTTGGAGCCGCCGCTTTTGCCGGTATGTACCAGCAGCGACTGGCTGCCGTCATGCGCCTGTGCCGCACTGACCTGTGCGGTGTTGCCATGGGTATTGCTCAGCGCCAGCCCGGTGCCGGCCGCCTGCCCCTCAAAGCTGCCCCACGGGTCGCCGCCCGGCGCGGACGGAGAACTGACGGTGATATCGTCCAGGTAGAATTCGTGCCCGGCGTAGACCTTGCCGGACTGGCTGGTGGCAGCAATGCCGAGGATGAGATAGCCGCCGGCTGCCGTCACCTCATCCCGTACGGTGAACTGGACGCACTGCCAGCTATCCCACTGGGACACCGCCAGCGTAAGCCCCTGGTTCTTGTCGCCGCCTGTAATCTCGCCGGCATTGTTATCGGAAAGCGTCAGCAGATGCCCCTTCTTTGAACCGGCCTCGCTATCGCTGCCGGCACTGAAGGCGGTCTTATCCTCGCCCTTTGTTCCGACCCACAGCATCAGCTGATCCGCCTGCGTGCTTTGCCCGCTCGGCACATAGTACCAAAAGCTGATCTGGTACTCGCCGCCGGCCTGGGTCTTGAAGTCCTGCCCGGACGCGCCCTGCATCAGCAGCTGCGGCCGGTTGGAGCCGCCGCTTTTACCGGTGTGCACCAGCAGCGAGCGGCTGCCCTCATGTGCCTGCGCATCGCTCACCTGCATGGTGTTGCCATAGGGGTTGCTCAGCGCCAGGTCGGCACCGACCGTCTGCCCCTCGAAGCCCCGCGCAGCGCCGGAAACCGCCGCAACGCCGGCCACCGTGATGCAGGAGGCAATCAGGGTGACACACAGCAGCACCGCCAGCAGGCGTCTGACGCCAGTGGATCTGGTCATAGTTGCTTCCTCCAATCAAAAAATACTCGTTTTGCCTGCCGGCAAAAGCGTTCAGCCAAAGGGGGTGATCTCTTCGCCCTCATCCACGCCGGAAACAATAGAGATGGGTTCCGCCTGCGTAAAGGTCAGTATCTGCAGCTCCGGATCAAGATAAAGCTTCTTATTCATACCGCATTTCCTCCGTTCATTCCGCATCAAACAGCTCAGCCATGTTGTCATACTTGGCCAGCTTGGCAACCGCATCCAGCGTCAGCTGATTATTGCTTGAGCCGTGGATGGCGCTGTACACCGTCACCACATCGTCGCCGACCTGGATATCCATATAGCTGCGGTAGCGCAGAGGTGTATCGAGATTGTCCTTGTTGATCCTCGCGATCAGCACGCTGTACTTTACGGTCTTGGTCGCTGCATCGTAGGTCCAGCAGCTGTCAAAGCCGGCGGTTTTTTCCACCTTCAGGCTGGCATTCGCATCCAGCACCGTGTTGTCATCCGTCGCCGTATCCACTGCCAGGCCGCGCTTCACGATCCTGTAGCTGGCGCCGCCGATCACCACAGTGGAAAGATCTTCCGCACCGGTGGTGTACTGGCCGAGGAAACGCATAGCGCCGTATTTCTTCCCGTCCACCGTGTAGACCGGAGATTTTTCCGTTGCCTCTGCGCCGTCAGGGCTCTGGCCCTTGCCGCCGCCAACGAACAGTGCCACATTATTGGTGCCGTAATCCAGCGCCTCATCCAGCGCACGCACCGAGATATCGTCAATGTAGAAAGGATCGGTTTCCGGCGCTATATTCCGGGTGATGCCCAGACGCAGCGTGCCGTCCTTGACCTGATCGCCGGGCACAACGCAGGAGACCTGCGCCCACTCGCCCTTAACCGTCGAGATCGGCGTGGCCGTCTCATAAACCTTGTAGTCATCCTTTTTATAGCTGGCGCCATCGAAAACCGTGCTCTCATTAGCCGAAGCCAGCCAGTAATTCAGCTGCCAGTAGTTTGCCTTTGTTTCGTCACTATCCGCCGGCATATAGTACCAAAAGCTGACCAAATAGCTCTGTCCGGCGGTCAGCTTGACCGTCTGCCCCTGTTCATCCCGCACCAGCATCTGCATACGGCCATTGCCGGAATTGCTGTTGCTGACGATTTTCAGAGCATAGTTGCCGGTGTGGTGCTGCTCGCTCGTGACCGTCGCGCCGAGAACCGCGCTCTTCTGCATGGACAGGTTCTCGCCCTCGCTGTTGCGCTCAAAGGAGTTGAAGCCATAGCTGGGCAGATCCTCTGCCGTCGCCACGATCGCGTCCAGATAGAACGGGGCCGCATTGCCGTTGGTGCTCGGCGAGATACCCAGGCGCAGGGTGCCGCTGTAGGCAGCCAGACCGCTGACGGTCTCCTGCGTCCACTGTCCCTTAACCGCCGCGGCAATATTCGGCTCCGCCAGCTTATGCTCATCCTTCTTATAGCTGCTGCTGTTGAAGGCCGTGCTGTCGTCCGCCGCGGCCAGCCAGTAATTCAGGCCGCTGATGGCCGTATCGTCCGGCTGGATATAATACCAGAAGCTGACGGTATATTTCTGGCCGGCCTCCACCGTCACCGGGGTACCGTTCGCGTCCCGAAGGAGGAGCTGTGCACGGCCATTGCCGCTGCTGTCGGAAGAAACCACCCGCAGCGCCTTTTCCCCATCATAGGAAACCTCGTCGGTCACCGTCGCCGGGTGGCCATTCATCGAGAAATTGGTGCCGGTCGTCTCACTCTCAAAGCTCCAGCCCTGATCATCGGCCGCCTCCGGCACTGCCTCTATGGAAATATCATCCAGATAGAACTCCAGCCCGGCATACACCTTGCCGGATTGGCTGGTCGCCGCCGCGCCGAGGATCAGATAGCCGCCATCGGTCGTCACCTCATCCTGCGCGGTGAAACAGACATATTGCCAGCTGTCCCGCTGGGAGACCGTCACGGTAAGCCCCTGGTTGCCGGCATCGCCCGAAACTGTACCGGTATTTCTGCCGGAAAGCGTGAGCAGATGCCCCTTCTTCGAGCCAGCCTCGCTATCTCTTTCGGCACTGAAGGCGGTCTTATCCTCGCCCTTTGTGCCCACCCACAGCGACAGCTGATCGACAGTGGCGCTCTGTGCGCCCGACACATAATACCAGAAACCAATGCGGTACTTCTTGCCCGCCTCGCTCTTGAAATCCTGTCCATCGGCGTCCTGCATCAGCAGCTGCGGCCGGTTGGAGCCGCCGCTTTTGCCGGTGTACACCAGCAGCGACTGCGTGCTGCTATGCGCCTGCGCATCGCTTACTTTCATCGTATTGCCGTTGGCATTGCTCAATGCCAGGTCGTCACCGACCGTCCCGCCATCAAAGCTGCCCCATGAGGCGCCGGCGGTCGCCGCCCCCACGCCGGCCACAACCACGCAGGATGCGATCAGCGTCAGGCTGAGAAGAATCGCCAAAAGTTTCTTTGCTGTTGACCGATTGTTCATCTTTCTTTCCCCCTAAGCAAATTTTAGGCATTTGCATCGGTGCGGTGCGCTGCAGTCCCGTGCTTTTTCATGCTGCATATCACCGCACCAATAAGGCAGCAGAAAATCCTGCTCCCTCATCCATCTCGATTTTAACAAACGCCCATAGGCAAAGAAAGATATTTCCGTCTTGAAAATTGTAAATTTGTCCAAAACCGCTGCACTTTTTGCCGGTTTTGCCTGTTTTCTGCTCCGCAGGAGGAAAATGCATCCAGCCGGCAGTCTGTACAAAAAAGAATTTTGCCGCCTGCCGATTTCGGCCACAGTGCCGACGGTTTCCGGCCGAGCAGCCGAAAAAAGGCCCAAAAAAACCGTCTCCCCCCCTCCGCGGGGAAGCCGTCTGCTATATATTCATCGCGTCGCTCTGCGGTAGGTTTTCGGCGATTTGCCGTAAACGCTCTTGTACACCCGGCTGAAGTA
Source organism: Ruminococcaceae bacterium UBA6353 (assembly GCA_002437905.1). Taxonomy (GTDB): domain Bacteria; phylum Bacillota; class Clostridia; order Oscillospirales; family Acutalibacteraceae; genus UBA5905. Next base: position 31,134 of record DJRT01000025.1, read on the forward strand.
GTTGTAATCGAGAAAGCCCACCTCGGCCGCGATCTCCGGGATCGGCAGGTCGGTGGTTTTCAGCAGCTTCTTTGCCCGGTGCATACGCTGGCGCTTGATGTACTCCGCAATGCCCTGGTCGGCCTCCTGCCGGAAGATGGTATACAGGCGGCTGCGGCTGATCTGCAGCTCCTCACACAGGCTGCTGATATCGATATTCTCCTGCAGATGGGCGGCAATATACTCCTTGGCCGCCAGAAAGATGCGGTCATTCTGCGGGGTGATCATCTCCTTGAACACGATATAGTTGGCACATGCCTCCATAATCTTGGCCGCCGAGGTGATCTGCTCCATGCCCTTGGTCTCGGTCCTGTCCAGCAGGGTCTGCAGCTCCGTCTGCGGCATGCCGCACAGCGCCGCCACCTCCGGCAGTAGCTTGCGCGTCTTATCATGCGCGCGGTCACGCACCTGCCCAAACATCAGATAGGCAACGATCTGCTCATTATCAAAGATCGGCACAGCCGCCTCCACCAGCCCCGCGTGGCAATTGTAGACCACCACCGAGCCGCTCTCGCTGCATTTTTTCAGGGCGCGCTTATCGGCGCCCACGCAGCGCCGGCGGGTGCGCGGGCAGCTTTTCATGGCCGTGCAGAAGGCACAGGACTCCGCCGGATAGGCGGCAATCTCCCGGTGGTCGGCGTCAAACAGCACAAACCGGATACCGGCCACCGTATAAAAGGCCTTCATCAGCTCCTCCATCTTGCGGGAATCCAGCGTGATCCTCATAAATCCAGCCCCCTTGGACAAATTTACAATTTAACAGACGATTGTATCTTTCATTGTAGCATAAAAATCGCTAAAATCAAGATGTATATAAATCCCCCCAACAACGACCAATAAGGAGTATGCAGACAATGAAAAAAGAAACCTTTGCACTGTATTTCGGAAACCGGGGCTTTATGCCCGCCGAGCTGATCGAGGGTGCCCGCGAGGACATGGTGAAGGCCGTGACCGACGCCGGCTACAATTACCTCATCATGGACAAGGACGCCACCCGCTACGGCGCAGTGGAGACGCGGGATGAGGGCCGCACCTATGCCGCATGGCTGAAATCCCATGAGGGGGAATACGACGGCGTGATCCTGTGCATGCCGATCTTCATTGACGAAAACGGCGCCATCGCCGCCCTGCAGGATGCCGGCGTCCCCATCCTGATGCAAGCCTACCCGGACGAGATCGGCAAGATGGACTTTGCCCACCGGCGGGACGCCTTTTGCGGCAAATTCTCCATCACGGATGTGTTCACCCAGTACCGCGTACCCTTTACGGTGATGAAGCCGCATGTGGTGCACCCGCTTTCCCCCGCCTTCCGGGAAAATCTGGACGAATTTGCCACCGTGTGCCGCGTGGTGCGCGGCATGAAGCGCTTTACCATCGGGTGCATCGGCGCCCGCACCACCGCCTTCAAGACCGTGCGCTTTGACGAGGTTACCATGCAGCGCCACGGCATCAATGTGGAGTGCTTCGACCTGTCCGAGCTGTTCGAGACCGTGCGCGGCATGGCGGATGATGACGCCCGCGTACTGAACAAGAAGGACGCGCTGGAGCGGTACACCGATTTCAGCCGTGTGCCGGAGGAGAAAAAGTGCATGCTGGCCAAGATCAGTGTGGCGATTGACGGTTACATCGAGACCTACCATCTGGACGCCATCGCGCTGCGCTGCTGGAACGAGATGGAGACCTATCTGCGGGTATGTCCCTGCGTGCTGATCAGTGAGCTGAACGACCGCGGCATTGTGGCTGCCTGCGAGATTGATATGTGCTCCGCCATCACCATGCGGGCACTGACGCTGGCCACCGGCGGCCCCTCCGCCTGCCTGGACTGGAACAACAACTATGGCGAGGATCCCGACAAGGTGATTCTGTTCCACTGCGGCTCCACGGCGCAGTCCCTCATGCAGGGCAGCGGCACCGTTACCTCGCACAAGATGTTTGACAAGGGCGACCCCGGCAGCGGCTGGGGCACCAATGAGGGGCGCATTGCCGCCTTCCCCATGACCTATTCCAACTGCAAGACCGAGGACGGCCGCATCACCGTGTATTTCAGCGAGGGCGCATTCACCGGCGAGCCGATCGAGGACGGGTATTTCGGCTGCGGCGGCGTGGCCAAAATCGACGGCCTGCAGGATAAGCTGCTGCGGCTGGCGCGCGGCGGCTACAAGCACCACACCACCGTGGCCCGCGGCCATGTGAAGGCGGCGCTGGAGGAGGCCTTCCGGGTCTACCTTGGCTATGATGTGGAGAACATTGAGGGGTAACCGCTATGAACATTGCCGGTCTGGATATCGGCACCACCGGGTGCAAGCTGGCCGTATATGACGGGCAGGCCGTACTGCTGTCTACATATTATACCGAATACCCCGCCACCCACCGCGGCGGGGAGCATGAAATTGATTTCAACGCCGTGCGGCAGGGGGTGCTGGAGCTGCTGCAGCGCGCCGCCGGTGAGCACCGGCTGGACGCCGTCGGCGTGACCAGCTTCGGCGAAAGCTTCGCCATGCTGGACGACCGGGACACGGTGCTGGCCCCCTCGATGCTGTACACCGACCCGCGCGGCGGCGAGGAGTGCGCCGCACTGGCCGCGGCGCTCGGCGAACAGCGCATCACCGCCATCACCGGCACACAGCCGCATCCGATGTACAGCCTTGCCAAGCTGCTGTGGCACCGGGCGCACAACCCGGCGCTGTTTGCGCGCTGCCGCCGGGTGCTGCTGGGGCAGGACTATATCGTGTACACCCTCACCGGCACGGCGCAGATCGACTATTCCCTGGCGGCGCGCACCGGGGCACTGGATATCCGGCGGCTGTGCTGGTCGCCGGAGGTCTTCGCCGCGGCCGGCATTGACCCGGCGCTGTTCTCACAGCCGGTGCCCGCCGGCACGCCGGCCGGCACCCTGCGGCCGGAGCTTGCCCGGCAGCTGGGCATCGACTACCCCGTTACCGTTGTCAGCGGCTGCCACGACCAGGTGGCCGCCATGCTGGGCAGCGGCGTGTTTTCCGGCGACCAGGCCATGGACGGCACCGGCACAGTGGAGTGCATCCCGGTGCTGTTTGACCGGGTGCCGCAGGAACCGGCGCTGTACGCGCAGGGCTACTCGGTGGTGCCGTACCCCGGCGGGCGCTACGCCTGCTATGCCCTTTCCTTTACCGGCGGCGCCACGCTGAAGTGGTTCCGGGATACCTTTGCCGCTGCTGAGGCGGCCGAAGCGGCCGCGCACGGGCAGAATATCTATGCCCTGCTGGACAGCCGCGTGCCCCCGCAGCCGACCGGGCTGCTGGTGCTGCCCCACTTTGCCGGGGCGGCGACCCCCTACATGGATTCGCAGGCCAAGGCCGCCATCCTCGGCCTGACGCTGGAAACCGACAGCGCCGCCGTATACAAGGCGCTGATGGAGGGCACGGCCTTTGAGATCCGGCAGAATTTCGCCGTTCTGCAGCAGTATTCCGGCCGCATCCGCACGGTGCGTGCCACCGGTGGCGGCGCCGCCTCTGCTGTGTGGCTGCAGATCAAGGCCGATGTGCTGGGCACCGATATCACCGCCCTGGCGTGCAAGGAGGTGGGGGCAGCCGGCACGGCGGCGCTGTGCGGCGTGGCCGTGGGGGCATACCCTGCCCTGCCGGAGACGGTGGCCAGGATGGCGCCGGTGCGGCAGATCTTCCATCCACAGGCGGAAAATGCCGCCATCTATGACCGGCAGTACAGGCAATATGCCGGGCTGTACCGGGCAATCAAACATCTGCAGAAATCGGAGGAGGAATGACCATGAAGAACTGCAATGCCTATATCGGCCATCCGCTGCAGCTGCGCGGCGCCGAGCCATACATTCTGCAGGGCGGCCGGGGGGACGGCATGCACCTGCTGTGCGTGCGCAATGGTCTGGGGCTGGAGGCCTGGATCTCGCTGGACCGCTGTGCCGACCTGTCGCGGGTCAGCTTCGGCGGGGACAACATGGGGTATTTCTCCCCCTGCGGCTATGTGGCGCCGGCCTACTATGACGCTGTGGGCAGCGGCTTTCTCAAGTCCTTTACCGCCGGCTTCTTTACCACCTGCGGCCTGACCGCCGTGGGCAGCCCCTGCACCGACGCCGGGGAGCAGCTGCCGCTGCACGGCAGCATTGCCAATACCCCGGCGCAGCTTCTCGGCATGGAGGAAAGCGAAGCCGGACTGACGGTGCGGGCACAGGTGCGGGACTGCACCATCTTCGGCCGCAAGCTGATCCTTGACCGGCAATACACCTTTTCCTATACGGAAAACACCATCGCGGTGCGGGATACCGTACACAATGCCGGCGACAGCGAAAGCCCCTATATGTTGCTGTACCACTGCAATATGGGCTACCCGCTGCTGCAGGAGGATACGCAGGTGGTCATTCCGCACACCGGTATGACCCCGCGCAACAGCCACGCCGCCGCCCACGCCGCCACGGCCCTGACCATGGAGCCGCCGCAGGCGGGGTATGAGGAATGCTGCTACTATTACGATGTGGCAGCAAAGGACGGGCAGGCCGCCGTCGGCGCCTACAGCCCTTCCATTGACAAGGGGGTGGTCATCGCCTACAATAGCCTTGAGCTGCCCCGCTTTGTGGAATGGAAGATGATGGGCAAGACCGATTATGTGCTGGGGCTGGAGCCGGGCAACTGCACCCCCGACGGACGGGATGTGCTGCGCCGCGAGGGCACGCTGCCCTTCCTGGCAGCAGGGGAATCCGCCGCCACCGGCGTCACCTTCCGCTTTATACACGGAAAAACCGCATTTGAAGGAGCGTTCTGAATGTTAGTTACACTGAAAGAGATCCTGCGCATAGCCGAGGAGAAAAAGATCGCCATCGGCTCGTTCAACACCCCAAACCTGACCAGCGTGCGCGCCGTGATCGGCGCGGCCGAGGCGCAGCAGTGCCCGGTGATCCTGATGCACGCACAGGTGCATGAGACCATGGGGCTGTGCACCATGGAGGAAATGGCCCCGATCATGCTGTTCTTTGCCCGGCGCGCCACGGTGCCGGTGTGTGTCCATCTGGACCACGGCGAGGACCTCGACTATGTGCGGCGAGGGGTGGAGCTTGGTTTCACCTCGGTGATGTACGACGGCTCCACGCTGCCGGCGGAGGAAAACACCCGCAATACGGTGGAGGCGGTGCGCTTCGCCCACGCTGCCGGCGTATCGGTGGAGGGCGAGATCGGCTCCATGGGCAGCCGCGAGGGCGGCGGCGAGGGGGATACCTCCATCTACACCGACCCGGCCGCGGCCGAGAGGTTTGTGACCGACACCGGCATTGACGCCCTGGCCTGCGCCTTCGGCACGGCACACGGCTTCTACCGCAGCGCACCGAAGCTGGACTTCGCCCGCCTGTCGGCGATCGTGGCCCGCATCGGTGTGCCGGTGGTGATGCACGGCGGCAGCGGGGTCAGCCCGGCCGATTACCGTGAGGTGATCCGCCGCGGGGTGCGCAAGATCAACTATTACACCTATATGTCCAAGGCGGGCGCCGCCGCCATATCCGGCAAGCAGTATACCCAGTTCCACGATGCGCTGCTGGATGCGCAGGCCGCCATGCAGGAGGATGTGATCCGCGCCATGCGGGTATTCAACGGGCAGGAGGATAACGGATGACAAAGCTGGAATTTGCCGAAAACGGGCTGCACGCCCAATTTATTGTGGATGACCGCGGCCGCCTGTATCTGCTCAATCTGTTGGACAGCCGGCGGGACATTCCGGACGACCTGCGCATGGAGTCTGACATTGCCGCCACCATCGAGGTGGAAACCACCGGCGCACGCATCCGCGGCAACCGGCACATCTTCAACCAGTGCCCCACGGTGCCGTGCTATGACAGCCACACCGACACGCGCAATGCCGCCGGCCGCCTGCTGACCTTTGTGCTGAAGAATGAGCAGCTGACCGTGCGGCAGTGCTACCAATTCTACACCGGCACCAAGGTGGTGCGCAGCTATGCCGAGGTAGAAAACACCGGCACACAGGCGGCTGAGCTGACCTATGTCTCCTCCTTCTGCTATGCCGGCTTTGGCAGCCCCGATGGCTGCCATCCGCACGACCGGCTGACCCTCTATACCCCGCACAATGGCTGGGGTGAGGAGCTGAACTGGCGCGGCCAGACACTGCGGGACGCCGGACTGACCGAAAAGGACAATGGTTACTACACCAAGACTGTCCGGCTGAACAGCCGCGGCTGCTGGTCCACCAAGGAATACCTGCCGATGGGGCTGCTGCAGGATGCCGTCAGCGGCGAGACCTGCCTGTGGCAGATCGAATCCAATGCCGGCTGGCAGTGGGAATTCGGCACCTTCCGCCGGCGGCTGTATTTCCGCGCCGGCGGACCGGACGACCTGAACCACCAGTGGCGTAAGGTGCTGCAGCCGGGCGAGAGCTTCCGCACCGTGGCTGTGGCCTTCACGCTGCTGACCGGCAGCATCAGCGACGCCGTACGCGAGATGACCGCCTACCGCCGGCAGATGCTGCCGGCCGGGGTGATCGACCGGCGGCAGCCGGTCGTCTTCAACGACTATATGGACTGCCTCAACGCCGACCCCTCCACGGAGAAGGAGCTGCCGCTGATCGACCGGGCGGCCGCACTGGGCGCCGAGATCTACTGCATGGACGCCGGCTGGTTCTCCAATGGCGACTGGTGGCCCTCGGTGGGCGAATGGCAGATCTGCGAGGAACGCTTCGATGGCCGCGTGGATGAGGTCTTTGCCCGCATCCGGGAAAAGGGGATGATCCCCGGCATCTGGCTGGAGCCGGAGGTGATGGGGGTGGACTGCCCGCTGGTTCCGGAATTTTGCGACTGCTTCTATACCTATCTTGGCCGGCCAATCGTCAATAACGGGCGCTATCAGCTGGACTTCCGCAAGGAGAAGGTGCGCCGGCAGCTGGATCAGGTGATCGACCGGCTGGTAAGCCGCCTTGGCGTGGGCTATTTTAAGTTTGACTACAATATCGACCCCCTGTATGGCACCGAGACCGATGCCGACAGCGTTGGGGACGGGCTGGTGCAATGCGCCCGGGCCTATCTGCAATGGATCGACAGCGTGCGCGCCCGGCATCCGGGGCTGCTGATCGAGAACTGCTCCTCCGGCGGCATGCGGATGGATTATGCCACCCTGCAGCACTTCCCGCTGCAATCCATCTCCGATGCGGCCTTCTACGATGAATTCGCCCACATGGGCGCCATGGCAGTGACTGCCGTGCTGCCGGAACAGGCCGGCATCTGGACCGTGCCGAAGCCGGAGTATGCCCCGAATGAAATCGCCTTTTCCGCTGTGAACGGACTGCTGAACCGCCTGTATCTGAGCGGCCGGATCGACCAGCTGACCGGGGAGCAGCTTGCGCTGCTGCAGGCGGCCGTTGACTGCTACAAGGGGCTGCGCGACGAGCTGCTGACCATGCACCCGTGGCTGCCCTGCGGCCTGTGCCACGCAGAGGACAATTGCATGGTGGGCGGCCGCATAAGCCCGGATGGCCACACGGCCTATCTGAGCGTTGCCCATATGCAAGGGGACGAGGCCATCGACATCCCCCTGCCAGAGACGCTGAGGGACGCCGCCGTGACGGTCCTGTACCCGGAAAACGGTGCACAGACAGCCGTGGCCGGTGGCCGCCTGCGGGTCACGCTGCCCGCCAAAAGCGCCGTGCTGCTGAAACTCAGCCGCCGGTAAACCATCCCCGCCTGCCCCACATCCGCCAGCTGCCTTTAGGGGATTTTCCATCCCGTTGTGGGGCAATTTTTCGGTTTTGGGCAATTCTTTGACAAACTGAGAGATGCACGCTACAGTAATCGCAACAACAAAAAAACAGCCGTCCAGCAAACAACGGCGGCTGAAAAAGGAGAGCAGATCATGAAGCTGGATTATGAAATCTACCGCCGCAAGGTAAAGGCCTGTTTCGTCGGAAAGTCCGTGGGCGGCACGCTGGGCATGCCCTATGAGGGGTTTATCCAGGTAAACCATGTGACCTACTACAATCCCGTGCCGACCGAAATGGTGCCGAACGACGATCTGGACCTGCAGGTCACCTTTCTGGAGATCCTGATGCGGGAGGGACTGCCGGTCAGCCGCCTGAAGCTGGGGGATCTCTGGAATCTCTACAACAGCGGCTCCCTGCCGGATGAATACGGCGTGGCCGACGGCAACTATCGCAAGATGCTGTATGCGCCGCTTTCCGGCACCTACAACAATGCCTTCCACAGCGGCATGGGCGCGGCTATCCGCAGCGAGCTGTGGGCCTGCCTGGCGCCGGGTGACCCGGATCTGGCGGTGCGCATCGCCACCGAGGATGCCTGTGTGGACCATGCCGGCGACGGCATTTCCGCCATCCGCTTTTTGGCCGCGATCGAAAGTGCCGCCTTTGTGGAGGAGGATCTGCGCAAGCTGATTGCCATTGGCATGCAGTACCTGCCCAAGGGCGAACGCATGGAGTGTGCCTTCACCGACACCATCGCCTGGTGGGAGGAGACCGGAGATTATCTGGAGGTGCGCCGCCGCATACTGGACAAATACTCGGTGGAAAACTGGACGGATGTCACCATCAACCTGTCCTTCATCCTGCTGGCACTGCTGAGCTGCGAGAACAGCTTTGACAAGGCCATCTGCAACGCCGCCAACATGGGGCACGACGCCGACTGCACCTGCGCCACCGTGGGCGCGCTTTTCGGCATCATGCGGCCGGACAGCATCGGCGAACGCTGGACAAAGCCGATTGGCGACGCCCTGGTGCTTTCCTGCAACATGACCAACATGACCCAGGCGGCCACGCTGGAGGATTTCTGCGATGAAATCGCCTACTGCTGCGAAAAGCTGCAGGAATACTACCGCTCCGTGACCACGCTGGACGCGCTGCCGGCCGACCGCAAGCAGTATGCCATGGCTGCCCCGCGCATGCCCGCGCCGCAGGAGGTGCCCTATGAGCCGCAGGAGGCGCTGATCGCTGACCAGCCGCTGATTGTGCGGATGCTGTATCCGCAGACGGTCGCCTATATGCCGGGGCAGGAGAACCGCTTTGCCGTGCGGCTGATCAACCCCACTGATACCGTGCTGGAGGGGGAATTCTCCCTCGGCACCTCGCAGAATGTGCACTGCACCCCGCGCAGCTTCCGCTACCGGCTGGAACCGCACGCGCAGGCGCAGTTCCCCTTCACGGTCGAAAAGCCGCTGTGCAAGGTGCGCATCAATGTTAACCAGGTGGTGCTGTTCTTTGTGACCAACGGCATCCGCTGGTCCTGCCGCTGCGGCTTCCCCGATGCGCGGGTATACCATGTGGAAAATCTGGACACCGGCGAAAAGTACGATGTGAATGTGCCGGGCAGCGCATTCACCGTGCCGGCCGGACGCTACCGCTACACCCTCAACTTCAAGCTGGAGGCCATGCGGGAGATCCGCCTTTCGCACAATGGCAAGGCCCGCATGACCGTCACCCTGAACGGAGAAAAGCTGATCGAACGCGAGGCCGATCAGAAGTATGTGCCGGCCTTCCACCGCGGCTGCTGCAGCAAGGTAACCCCCAAGCGGGAACGCAATGTGCTGACCATCGACTTTGATAACGACCGCCCACGGGAGGCGTTCATTGAGTTTGGCACTGTGGGCGACTGCGGTATGTGGCTGACCGATATGGAGTGCCAATAAGCCCCGATCACGATCAATCCAAAAAAACGAAGGCGCCGGCCATCCCTGTTATACGAGGATGGCCGGCGCCTTGTATTCTCTTGCAGAAAACGGCGCAGCCGTTTTCGAGGGCGCACGGTAACTGTTTACGACTAATAGCTATCAGGTGTGCGCCCGGTAGCCGGCTTCCTCCACCGCGTGACACAGCGCAGCATCCTCCACCGGTGCGGACAGGGTCACCGTGGCCGTCCCGCTTTCGTGGCTGGTCTCCGCGCTCTGCACACCCGGCAGCGCCTCCAGCGCCTGCTTCACATGCGCCTCACAATGGGCACACATCATGCCCTCCACCGTCAGGGTTTTCGTCTGCATCGTCGTCGTCTCCTTTTCGGTTTTTATTTTTGCTTCTCCGGCGGGTGGTTCCCCCGCCGGGTGCTTATCAAAGCGAAACAGGTTCAGCCGCAGCGCATTGGTCACCACACACACACTGGACAGGCTCATCGCTGCCGCCGCAAACATGGGATCCAGCTGCCAGCCAAACGCACCGGCCGCCAGCGGGATACCGATCACATTGTAAATAAAGGCCCAAAAGAGGTTCTCACGGATATTGCGCAGGGTAGCACGGCTCAGCCGGATAGCTGCCGGCACATCCCGCAGGGTGCTGTGCATCAGCACCACATCCGCCGCGTCGATCGCCACATCCGTACCGGCGCCGATGGCAATACCGGTATCGGCACGGGTCAGCGCCGGGGCATCGTTGATGCCATCGCCCACCATGGCGGTGGCACCCTGCTGCTGCAGGCGGCGGATAACCGCCTCCTTGCCGTCCGGCAGCACCCCGGCAATCACCTCATCCACACCCACCTGCCGGCCGATGGCCGCGGCGGTGCGCTCGTTATCGCCGGTCAGCATGACCACCCGCAGGCCCATGCCCTGCAGCTCCTTGATGGCGGCCGCGCTATCCGGTTTGACCGTATCCGCCACGGCGATAATGCCCAGCAGGGCGCCCCCCCGGCGGAAATACAGCGGTGTTTTGCCCTCCCCGGCCAGGCGGTCGGCTGCCTCGGCCAGCTCCGGCGGCACAGCGCCGCTCTGCTCGATAAACGCCCGGTTGCCGCCCAGCAGCTGCTGGCCGTCCAGCTCAGCCGTCAGGCCGCTGCCCGGAAGAATGCGGAAATCTGTCACCTCGTCCAGCGCCACCCCCTGCTCACGGGCATAGCGGCAAACGGCACCGGCCAGCGGGTGCTCACTTTTCGCCTCCAGCGCATAGGCGGCCGGCAGCAGCACCTGCTCCATACCCGGCGCCGGCACCAGATCGGTCACCTGCGGCTCACCACGGGTGATGGTGCCGGTCTTATCCAGCGCCACCAGCCGGGTACGGCCGGCGTGCTCCAGCGCCGCCGCCGTCTTGAACAGCACGCCATGGCGCGCGCCCACGCCGCTGCCCACCATGATGGCCACCGGCGTTGCCAGCCCCAGCGCGCAGGGGCAGCTGATCACCAGCACCGCAATGGCGTGCCCCAGTGCCGTGCCGGCCGGCACACCCAGCAGCAGCCACACCACCAGCGTGACAGCGGCAATGCCCAGCACCACCGGCACAAACACGCCGGAAACCTTATCCGCCAGCTTGGCGATCGGCGCCTTGGTGGCTGCCGCATCCTCCACCATGCGGATGATCTGCGACAGCGCCGTATCCTCCCCCACGCGCACCGCGCGGCAGCGCACAAAGCCGGACTGGTTGATGGTGGCGGCGGAAACGCCATCGCCGACGCCCTTATCCACCGGCACACTTTCACCCGTCAGGGCGGATTCGTTGAAGGCACTCTCACCCTCCTCGATCACGCCATCCACCGGCACCGTCTCGCCCGGCCGCACAACGAACACATCGCCGACCTTTACCCGGTCGGCCGGGACGGTCTTCTCTTCTCCGTTCACCAGCAGGGTGGCGGTGCGGGGCGCCAGCTCCATCAGCCCGCGCAGGGCATCGGTGGTGCGCCCCTTGGAGCGCGCCTCCAGCAGCTTGCCCACCGTGATGAGCGTCAGGATCATAGCTGCCGATTCAAAGTACAGTCCGTGCAGACGGTGCATCGCCATCATCGTCTCCCCGGCCAGCACATCGGCCGAGAGGAGGAACAGCTGCACCGTGCTGTAAGCAAACGCCGTGCCGGAGCCAAGCGACACCAGCGCGTCCATATTCGGCGAACCGCGGAACAGGCTGGTGAAACCGCTGACGAAAAAGCGCTGGTTGACCACCATCACCGCCCCGGTGAACAGAAGCTGCAGCAGGCCGATGGCCATGGGGTCACGCGCCAGCACCGCCGGCAGCGGCCATTCCCACATGCTGTGCCCCATGGAAAGATACATCAGCGGCAGCAGCAGCGCCAGTGATACGATCAGCCGCACCCGCAGCCGCGGTGTAGTACGGTCCTTCAGGGCGTCCGCAGCGGATGCGGACGGCGTATTCTTCTCCGCATCCCGCAAAGAGGCGCCGTAGCCGGCCTTTTCCACGGCCGCGATCACGCTGGCACTGTCGGCCGTGCCCTCCACGCCCATAGACCCGGTCAGCAGATTGACCGAGCAGGCGGTGACACCCGCCACACCGGACACCGCCTTTTCCACCCGGGCGCTGCAGGCGGCACAGGTCATGCCGGTTACACGATATTGCTCCATTGCACTCTACCCCCATTGGCAATAACTTGGCTCCGGCCCCGCCCGCCGCAACCGCTGCGGAACAGAACCCCCATGCACGCCAAAGCGGCGGTACACGGTTTCCGCCTACCATGATAGCACGCGGAAAATCGCTTTGCAAGGTTGTTCAAAAAAGTTTTACAAGTCAGCCGGCGCTGACTTATCCGCTGAAATTCCCCACGGTCTATTGTGCCAAAATTCTTCTTGATTTATCCAAAAAATATCAGTATAATAGATATATTCAGAAGCAATACCATCGGTACAGAAAGGGGCTGACTACGATGATCCTGGATCAGATTGCCAATGCCGCCCAGTATTCCCGTCTCGGTCCGGCCTGGAAGGTGGCACTGAGCGCCATGGAGACCGCCGGTGATGAGGTATTTGCCGCCGGCAAGCAGATGCTGGACAAGGGCGTGCGCCTGATCCCCTCCGCCTATGAGACCAAAGCGCCCTGCGGCATCCTGATGGAGGCACACCGGGTATACGCAGATGTGATGTTCCTGCTGGAGGGCGAGGAAATGATCTATTACAAGCCCACCGCCGCGCTCAGCGGGATCGCCGTGCCCTACGATGCAGAAAAGGACATCCTGCGCGCGCCGCTGGATGATGATGTGATGCCCGTGCTGCTCAAGCCCGGCTTCTTTGTGGTATTCATGCCGCAGGACGCCCACCGCCCCGGCTGCCATCCCATCACCGGCAAAAACACCGTGCGCAAGATCGTGCTGAAGGTACCGCTGGAATAAACCGTCGGCCGCGCCGACCATAAGGAGAGACTACGCTATGCACTTGCAGGAATCCGGGGAGATGTATCTGGAAACCATCCTGATCCTCACCCAAAAAAGCCCCTATGTCCGCGCCATTGATGTGGGGGAGTATATGGGCTATTCCAAGCCCAGTGTCAGCCGCGCCCTAGGGCTGCTGAAAAGCGGCGGCTTTGTTACCGTGGACGCGGACGGCGCCCTGGCGCTGACCGATGCCGGCCGCGCCGTGGCCGAAAAGATCTATGAGCGGCACACGCTGCTTTCCAGCTGGCTTGTCCAGCTTGGCGTGGATGAAACCACCGCCGCCGAGGATGCCTGCAAAATGGAGCACACCATCAGCGACGCCTCCTTTGAAGCGATCAAACGGCATGTGCACCTGACCCAGACACAAAAATAAGAAAAAAAAGAACGCGGAGCCTGCTGACTCCGCGTTCTGTGTTTTATCCTGTGTGATTTTCCGGCAGGGGCTGCGCCTTATGCCCAGTGCGGCTCCGGCTTCTTCACATTCGGGCAGTCCAGCTGCGGCACCCGGCTCTCCGGGGCAGCCCAACGCACCGCATTGACCAGCAGACGCTGCACCGTGGGATAGGTGTAGGTGGGATAGGTCTCATGACCCGGCTGGAAATAGAAGATCTTGCCGCGGCCGCGACGCCAGCAGCAGCCGCTGCGGAATACCTCGCCGCCCTCATACCGGCCGATCAGCACCAGCTTATCCGGCTCCGGGATATCAAAGGGCTCACCATAGGCCTCTTCGTGCGGCAGGTTGAAATAGCGGTCAATGCCCTGCACGATGGGGTGATCGGGCGCAACCACCCACACCTGCTCCATATCGCCATCCTCACGCCAGGTCAGGTTGCAGGTGGTGCCCATCAGCAGGCGGAAAGGCTTGGAATGATGGCCGGAATGCAACACGATCAGCCCCATGCCCTTCAGCACGGACTGCTGCACCCGCACAGCCACCTCATCCGGCACATCGCCGTGCGCCATGTGCCCCCACCAGAACAGCACATCCGTCTCGTCCAGCACGCTCTGCGGCAGGCCGCAGTCCGGCTCGTCCAGGGTGGCCGTGCGCACGGTGAAATCCTCCTCTTTGCCAAGGAAAGCCTTTAGGGCACCGTGGATGCCCTCCGGGTACACGGCCCGGACAGCCTCATCGCTCTTTTCGTGGCGGAACTCGTTCCATACAGTTACACGAATCATCGTATTCTCTCCTTTTCCGCAGCCGCTTTTAAGATAAAAGCCCGCTGCCTTTGGGGCTACTGTAGCATGATTTTCCGGGGCTGTCAACGCTTTCGGCCAAAGTGCCAAAAATACTTTCCGCATATCGAAAAAAAGTTTAAGGAAAACCCGCCATTACCAGCGTATAAAGGATAGAGGGGGCAGCGCCGCCCCCCTACCCTCTGCAGAAAAGGAGGCGTCGAATGGATAACGGTGCCAGTAGCTACCGCCGTTTCCTCGACGGGGATGAAGCGGCGTTCGTCCCTATTATGGAAACCTACCGGGACGGTCTGATCTTTTTCATCGACCGCTATGTGCACGATCACCACGCAGCCGAGGACATCTCCATGGACTGCTTTGTGGAGCTGTTGGTGCACCGCCACCGGTACAATTTTCAGGTATCACTGAAAACCTATCTGTATATGCTCGGCCGCAGCCGCGCGCTGAGCTACCTGCGCCGGCGACGGCCGCAGCCGGCCGGACAGCCGGAGGAATGGGAGGCGCTGCCGGACGGCCGCCCCACGCCGGAGGAAACGGTGCTGGCCGATGAACGCCGCCGGCAGATCAACGCCGCCATTGCCGCGCTGCCCACAGAGATGCAGACAGCGGTGCACCTGGTATATTTCGAACAGATGAGCTACCGTGAGGCCGCCAAGGTGATGAAAAAGAGCGAAAAACAGGTGGACAACCTGCTCTACCGCGCGAAGGCCTCCCTGCGCTCCACACTGGAAAAGGAGGACAGACGGTGGCAATGAGATCAAGCGATGACTACTGCGCCGCGGTGTTTGCCCGCCGCGACGCCTACCTTGCCCGCCAAAAACGCCGGCGGCGACTGCTCGGCGCAGCTGCCCCGGCGCTGTGCGCCGCCGTGCTGTGCGCCATACTGCTGCCCGGCCGGCTGGGTAAAGAAGCCGAAATGCCCGATGGCTACGCCAACACCACCGGGGACATACCGGAATGCAGCCGCATTGACGGAGCGGACGGTGCGCCGAACGGCAGTAAGCACTCCCCCTCCAATGGCGGCGCGCTGCCGGCACAGGCCGTCTGGGTGACCGGCGGAGAGACCGCCTCTCTGTTTACCGCCCGGCAGATCAACACCGGCGACCCGACGCCCATGCTCCGGCTGGAGACGGCACAGGATGCGGCCGCACTGCGCCGTGCCCTGCCGGCCACCCCCGCGGCACTGTGGGAGGCCGACTGGCAGCAGCAGACACTGCTGCTGCTCTATTGGCAGCCGGCCGGCGACGGAGCCGACCCCACCGGGGATACCGTGGCCATATCCGCCGAGGTTGCCGGCGATACCCTATCGGTCACACTGCCGGCCGGCAGCCAAAACCGCACCGGCGGCTGTCTGATCGCCATTGCCCTGCCGAAAGCCACCGCACAGGCAGTGACCCACTGCACGGTGACAGCGGTCCCATACTGACAAAACCACCAAAAAGGAGATTCTACCGATGAAAAAGCGCTTTATCCCCCACCGGCTGGCAGCGCTGCTGCTGGCCGCTGCCCTGCTGCTCAGCGGCTGCTCCGCGCAAACAGCCGGCCTGCTGCCGGCAAAAAGCACCAATCTGCTGACCGGCGTGACGGCACAGGCAGCCGACACGGCCGCCCCTGCGGCCTCCGATACCCGCTTTACCGAGGCTCAGGCCACCTTTGCCCTGGCGCTGTTTGCCAAGGCCTATGCGGCTGCGGACGGGCAGGATACGCTGCTCGCCCCCCTATCCATCAGCACCGCGCTGGCAATGACCGCCAACGGCGCCAGCGGCGAGACCAAAGCCCAGATGGAGCAGGTGCTGGGCGGCCTGCCCGTGGCAGAGCTGAACACCCACTACGCCCGGCTGAAAGAGGCGCTGGCCGGCGACACCGCCCTGCACCAGGCAAACGCCCTGTGGCTGCGGGACGAAAAGGATCGCCTGCACATCAACGACAGCTTCCTGCAGGCGCTGGCAAGCCACTACGACGCCGGTGCCTACAAGGCGCCCTTTACCGAACAGACCCGCAAGGAGATCAACACCTTTGTGCGCAAGCACACCAACGGCCAGATCGACCAGCTGATCGACAGCATTGACGAGAACAGCCTGCTATATCTGGTCAATGCCCTGGACTTCGATGCGGAATGGGCGGAGCCATATGGTGAGCACGGTATCCAGAAAGCATACTTCTACCCGCGCAACGGCAGCGCACACACCACACAGGTGCTGTGCGGAACGGAACACCAATATATCGAGGACGGCATGGCCACCGGCTTTATCAAGGACTATGCCGGCGGAAAATACGCCTTTGTTGCTCTGCTGCCGAATACCGATGTCACGCTGGCCGACTATGTGCAGCACCTGGCCGCCGACCCGGCAGCGCTGCTGGCCTGCATCCGCCGCCCGGAGGAGGCCACCGTCATCACCCAGATGCCGCTGTTCTCCTGCGATAGTCAGCTGGAGCTTTCGGGAATGCTGGCATCCATGGGAATGACCGACGCTTTCACGGACAAAGCGGATTTCAGCGCCCTCGGCTACTCCGAGAACGGCACTATTACCATCAGCCGCGTGCTGCACCGCACCCACATCACCGTAGATGCCAACGGCACCAAAGCCGGTGCTGCCACCGCCGTGGAGCTGAAGGACGGCGCCGCCATGCCGGAAAATCCGCGCGAGGTGCTGCTCAACCGCCCGTTTGTCTACCTGATTGTGCAGCGGGCGACCGGCCTGCCGGTGTTCATCGGCACCGTGATGGATACCACCAGACCCGGCGGCTGACAGACCCCTTTTTACGGGAGAATGGGATATGAAGAAGAAACGCCTCTACCTGGCCGCTGCCGGTGTGGCACTGCTGGCGCTGGCCGCCGGGTTCCTGCTGCACGGCAGGACCCTCAGTCTTGGCCGCTGTGTGGTGGCGGAGAGTGGAACGCTGCTGTGGATTGATGGCGACCAGCCGGTGGTCCTACATGGCGCAGACAGCACCGGCTACGCCACCGGCGACCGGCTGCTGATCCTGCACGACAACGCCATCGAGGAAAGCTATCCGGCACAGACCCGCGCCTACGCCGTGTGGCGGGTGGGCAGCGGCAGCGCGGCGGATATCCCGCCGGCCGCGCTGGACGGCCTGCGGAGGCTCGGCTGGCTGAAACCGACAGAATAGAATAAAAAAAGCCAGGGCGGCTGTTCCGGAATTCCGGAACAGCCGCCCTTTGCAGTGTTTTATTGCTATCAGCGCTTGCTCAGCACATCTGCCTCGTAGCGTTCGATCTCCTTGAACCATTCCGCCGTGGCCGGCACGCCGCACTGGCGGCAATACTCTGCCCACACATCGCCGAGCGGCAGCAGCTTCAGCTCCTCCTGCAGCACCATCAGCTTGGTAAACTGCGCGGTATCCTGCAGCTCCTTCAGCATGGCATTGGGGGTGCACAGCGCGCTGAGCAGCGCCTTCTGCCAGCTGCGCACGCCCACCACCCAGGCCGAAATGCGGTTAATGCTGGCATCAAAGTAATCCAGCGCCATGTATACCCGCTCCAGGGCATCGCAGCGGACGATCTCCTTGGCCATCTCCTTGGTCTCATCGTCCAGCAGCAGCACATGGTCAGAATCCCAGCGGATACCGCGGGTAATGTGCAGCGCAAACTCCGGGAAGAAGCACAGCAGCGCCGGAATTTTGTCCGACACCACCTCGGTGGGATGATAGTGTCCGTTGTCCATCAGCGGCATGCAGCCCTCATGGGTGGCGGCAAAGCTGAGGGAGAATTCCGCCGAGCCGGCCGTGAACGCCTCCACGCCGATACCGAACACCTTGGACTCCACGCAGGGCTTGACCAGGCTGCGGTCATACGGCTCGGAGAGGATCTCCTCGATGGACTCCTTATA
This sequence comes from Ruminococcaceae bacterium UBA6353, assembly GCA_002437905.1. GTDB lineage: Bacteria > Bacillota > Clostridia > Oscillospirales > Acutalibacteraceae > UBA5905. The sequence goes on from DJRT01000025.1 coordinate 49,302, forward strand.
GCGCATACGGGGACCCATACGGTCGGCCGGCACATCCTTGAAGCCGTCGCCCGTCCAGATGTTCATAACGCAGGGGATCCCGGTCTCGCGTGCAAAATACTCCGAAATGCGGATGCAGGCCTTGCCGTGGTCGATCCAGAAGCGGCGCACCGCCTCATCCGGGCTGGAAAGGGTCTGCCCGTCCTTGACCATCGGGTGCGAGAAGAAGGTGGGGTTGAAATCAATGCCCATATGGCGCGCCTTGGCAAACGCCACCCACTTTTCGAAGTGGCGCGGCTCCAGCTTATCGCGATCCACAAAGCCGTCCTCGCCAAAGATGGCATAGCAGGCGTGCAGATTCAGCTTCAGCCGGCCGGGGCACAGCGACATGGCCTTGTCCATATCCGCCATCAGCTGCTCCGGCGTGCGCGCCTTGCCGGGGTAGTTGCCGGTGGTCTGGATGCCGCCGGTCAGCGGTCCGTCGTGGTCAAAGCCGGTCACATCATCCCCCTGCCAGCAGTGCAGGGAAAGGGGAATATCCTTCAGCCGGCGGATCGCCTCGTCGGTATCCACGCCATAGGCACGGTAAAGCTCTTTTGCTTCGGTATAACGGCTCATTGATCAATCTCCTCCTGTTTTGTCCGATTGAAATGGGTAGTGTGCTGTATTTTTCTTTATTATAGCGTGCCGGCACAGGGTATGTCAACCGGGCGGGCGCTCCATCATGGAAAATGCCCTATAAACCGAAAAAATCCCCATAGAAAAATCCGCCCCGGCGGTTGCGCCGGAGATAAAACTGTGCTATGATGGAGAAAATGCTGCACGGAGGGGGGAGCCGCATGAACTACGCCACCATCAAGACAAACGATATTGCCAATGGCGTAGGGGTGCGGGTGTCCCTGTTCGTCAGCGGCTGTACCCACCACTGCAAGGGCTGCTTTAATGCTGAGGCGTGGGATTTTGCCTACGGTGAGCCATTCACCCCGGCCGTGGAGGAACGGCTTCTGGCGGCACTGGCGCCGGACTATGTGGCCGGGCTCTCCCTGCTGGGGGGCGAACCGCTGGAGCCGGCGCATCAGCAGGCGCTGCTGCCCTTTCTGCACCGGGTAAAGCAGCGCTACCCGCACAAGACCATCTGGTGCTACACCGGCTACCGGCTGGACGATGAGCTGCTGCCGCCGGACGGCCGTGCCCACACCCCGGTCACCCGCGAACTGCTGGGGCTGCTGGATGTGCTGGTGGACGGCCGCTTTGTGGAGGAGCTGAAGGACATCAGCCTGCGCTTCCGCGGCTCCTCCAACCAACGCATTATTGATGTGCCGGCGACCCTGGCCGCCGACAGGATTATTCTGAAAGAATGGGGCGATTACGCATGAAACAACCCGTACGGTATCAAAAGCTCGATCCACGCGCCACCACACCCAGCTACGGCAGTGCGGCTGCCGCCGGCGCCGACCTGTATGCGCTGACCGACACACCGCTGACCCTGGCGGCCGGCGAGACGGCCATGGTGCACACCGGCATTGCAGTAGAAATCCCGCAGGGCTATGTGGGTCTGGTATTTGCCCGCAGCGGCCTGGCCTGCAAGCAGGGGCTGGCACCCGCCAACAAGGTCGGCGTGATCGACGCCGACTACCGTGGCGAGATCATGGTGGCACTGCACAACCATGGCACCGTGCACCGCACGATCGAAAGTGGGGAACGGATTGCCCAGCTGGTGCTGGTGCCCTATCTGACAGCGGAATTTACCGAAGCGGACAGCCTGAGTGAGACCGAACGCGGTGCCGGTGGCTTCGGCTCCACCGGCCGGCGGTAAGCCGCACACCACACAATGAGAGGAAGTATCGTATGCAAAGACTGGCCAAATGTCTGTGGGGCATCGCCCTGCTGGCCGTTGGTGTGCTGCTGTTGCTGCGCGCCGTCGGCGTGATCACTGTTTCCCTGCTGTTTGACGGATGGTGGACACTGTTCATCCTGGTGCCCTGCACCATTGGCCTCATCACCGAGCGCGAAAAGACCGGCAGCCTCATTGGCCTGCTGATCGGCGTTTTCCTGCTGCTGGCCTGCCAGGATATCCTGTCCTTTGACCTGCTGTGGAAGCTGGTGCTGCCGGTCGTGATCCTGCTGATCGGCGCACGGCTGCTGATCGGCGCCCTGCGCCCCGGCAAAAAAGCCCTGCAGCCGCCGGCCACGGCGGACGGCGTCCCAGCCGGGCAGCAGCCCCGCTCCGGCTTCGCCGCTTTCTCCGGCGCCACGCTGGATATGACCGACGAGCTGTTTGAGGGGGCCGAGCTGACCGCCGTTTTCGGCGGGGTGCGGTGCGATCTGACCCACGCCCTGTTCGAAAAGGACTGCACCATCAATGCCCGCGCCATCTTCGGCGGGGTGGAGATCGCCCTGCCGCCCACCGTGAATGTAAAGGTGTATTCCAATGCCGCTTTCGGCGGCATCTCGGCCAAACAGCACCGGAACAGCGACAGTAACCTGTATACAGTGTATGTTGACGGCACCTGCCTGTTTGGCGGCATTGATATTCAGTAAAGACCAAAAAAACAGCGGCCGGCAGGGAAATTCCCCGCCGGCCGCTGTTTTTTGTCCTTATGCGGTGGCAGTGCCCACGGTCGGCTCCAGGCCGAGGTAACGGCAGATACCAAGGTAAATGCCATAGGCAAAGGCGTACTGGTCATTCACCAGCTTCTGCACATCGGCGGCATTGCTGATGTAGGCCAGCTCCACCAGAATGGCCGGCATCTGCGTGCGCCGCAGCACATACAGCTGCGGATTGACCCGCACCCCGTTGTTTTTCGTGCCCACCTGCGCCACCATCTCCGTCAGCACATTCTCCGCCAGCGCCCCGGCCACGCTCTCCAGCCGGTACACATACACCTCGCTGCCGTTCACCGCCGGGTTTTCATTGGCATTGCAGTGGATACTGACGAAATAGTCCGCACCCCACTCATTGGCCGCCCGCACGCGCGCCGCCAGGCTGGTGGCATTGCTGGTGCCGAGGATTTCATCCGGCGAATTGCGGGAGGTACGCGCCTCAAAGCGGCCATCCTCCAGCAGAATATCCCGCAGATAGATGCCGACTGCGTAGGTGATATCCTGCTCCCGGTAGCCGGAGCCCTCCGCGCCGCCATTGACGCCGCCGGGGTTATGTCCCTGATCAATAAAGATTTTTGTTGCCATGGAAAAAAGCCCCCTTTCCCTACACTGTATGCAGGGGAAGGGGGCATTGACTACTTTTTTGTGTTTTCAGTCCTTCAGCAGCGCCGCCAGCTTATCCACCGAACAGGCCACCGCCTCGCCGTCCGTTTCCTCCAGGGTGCAGTCCGCATAGCGCCGGTACAGCGGCACCCGCTCCTCGTACAGGTCGCGGAAGGTCCTGCCGGGGGCAATGGCAATGCCCCGCACGCGCGGGTCGCCCACCCGCAGCAGCAGCGTCTCATAGGATATGGCCAGGTACACCACCCGCCCCAGCGTGTGCAGATGCGCCATCGCCCGCGGCGAATACACCACGCTGCCGCCGGTAGCAATCACCGTGTGCGCCGCCTGCACCGAGCAGACAGCCTCCTCCTCCCGCTGCTTGAATACTTCCATGCCGTCACGGTCAAGAATATCCTGCAGCTGGCAGCCATTGCGCTGCTTGATAACATCATCGGTATCCAGATAGGCATACCCCAGCCGGGCAGCCAGCTGCCTGCCCAGCGTACTTTTGCCGCTGGAAGGCATCCCGATCAAAATAATATTATCCATGGTCGATGTCCTCCTTTCAGCGGATGGTGCGGCGCACATCCTCGATATGCCCCATCACCAGCACATGCCGGTCAGCCGTAAAGGTGTAGGCCGGATCCAGGATGGGGTACACCTTTCCCTCCTGCTTATAGGCCAGCACCGTCAGGTTGCAGGTGCCGCGGATATCCAGCTGCCGCAGGTCGCGTCCCACCCACGCGGCCGGCGCCGCAATCTCGAATATGCCGTAATCGCCGTTGAGCGAAATGTAATCGAAGATGCTGTCCCAGCTTTCGCTGACCGCCAGACGGTAGGCAATATCCTTTTCGGGAAAGATCACATAGTCGGCGCCGCCCAGCCGCAGGAATTTCTCCTGCATATCCCTGGTGGCCTCGCTGTAAATCTTCCGTGCCCCCTGCTCACGCAGCAGGTCGGTGATCACCAGGCTGTTTTCAAAGCTTTCGCCCACGCAGACAAAGCAGGCGTCAAAATCCGGCACGCCGAAGGAACGCAGCACCTCCGGATTGGTACAATCGCCGATCTTGGCACTGACCGACAGGGGCAGCAGCTCCTCCAGTCTGGCGGGATTCTGATCCACCACCATCAGCTCCGCCCCCTGTGCTGCCATGCAGCGGCACAGGTGCCGGCCAAAGGTGCCGGCGCCGATGATCAAAAAGGCTTTCTTTTTCATACTTCTGGCTCCTTTTTTACCCGATGATCAGCGTTTCCGTCGGCTGGGTGACCGGCGGACGCGAGCGTTTTTCAAACAGCGCCAGGGAGAACGAGAGGCTGCCCACCCGGCCGCAATACATCAGAAAGATCAGCAGCGCCCGGCTCAGGGCGCCCAGCTGCCGGGTGATACCGGTGGACATACCCACCGTGCCGATGGCAGAGAAGGTCTCCACCAGGCAGTCTGCCAGCGGCACTGCCGGCTGCAGCAGGCACAGCAGCAGCGAAGCACCCAGCGCCAGGCCAAGATTGTTCGCCGCAATCACCGCGGCGCGGCGGTGATATTCCGGGTCAATGCGCCGGCCGAAGATCGCCGCGCTGCGGCTGTGGCGCATCTCCGCCAGCGTGTACAGCAGCAGTACCGCCACCGTGGTGGTCTTTATGCCGCCGGCCGTGGAGCCAGGACTGCCGCCGATGAACATGTATATCACCGTCAGCAGCTTTCCCCCATCGGAAAGCGCGGCGGCATCGGTGGTGGAGAAGCCGGCGGTGCGCGGTGTCACGGCATTGAACAGCGCCCGCAGCACCTGCTCCCCGGCCGGCATACCGACCAGCGAACGGCGCTCCAGCAGCCAGAACAGCCCCGTGCCGCCCACCGTCAGGAGCAGCGAGACCGCCAGCACCAGCTTGGTCTGCAGCCGGTAGCGCCGCCAGTGCAGCCGCTTGCGCCACAGATCCTCCCACACCCAGTACCCCAGTCCCCCCAGCGTGATCAGCGCCGAGAGCGTCAGCACCAGCAGCGGATCATCCGCCATGGCAGTGAAAGAGCTATATGGGCCGCTGACCGGCCCCATCAGATCAAAGCCGGCATTGCAGAACGCCGAAACCGCATGGAACACACCGAACCACAGCCCCTTGGCCACACCAAACAGCGGGATAAACCGCAGCGAAAGCACAACCGCGCCGGTCAGCTCGATCGCCGCCGTACCCACGAAGATCTTGCGGGTCAGCGGCAGGATGCTGCCGGTATCGGCGGTGTTGATGCTCTCGATCATGCGCTCCCGGTTGCGGATGCCGATGCGGCGGCGGAACAGAAGCAGCAGCAGGGTGGAAATGGTGATGAACCCCATGCCGCCCACCTGGATCAGCAGCAGGATGACCGCCTGCCCGAAGGGCGACCAGTACAGGCCGGTATCCTGCACCACCAGCCCCGTTACGCAGGAGGCAGAGGTGGCGGTAAACAGCGCATCGCCAAAGGCGGCGGGCTGCCCGCTGCGGGTGGCCGCCGGCAGACACAGCAGCGCCGTTCCGGCCAGGATCAGCAGCAAAAAGCCGCAGGCGATCACCTGCACATTGGTCAGTTGTTTTCGTATACGCATGGTTTACTCCTCCGGCGGCTCCGCCGGCCCGGCTGTCTCCTCCGGGAATGCCCGCTTGATCGCCTCGGCGGCGGGGCGGGTCATTCCCTTGACCAGCAGCAGCTCCTCTATGCTCGCCCGGCGGATATTCCGCAGCGAACCAAACTGGCGCAGCAGCGCCTGCGCCCGGCCGGCACCGATGCCCGGCACCTGCAGCAACGAGGAGGACAGGCTGCTCTTCTTACGCTGCTGGCGGTGATAGGTGATGGCAAAGCGGTGCACCTCCTCCTGAATAGAGGAAAGCAGCGTAAAGGCCGCCCTGCGCCCCGCAATGGCGATCTCACCGCCGGAAAGCGCCACCGCCCGCGTACGGTGCCGGTCATCCTTGACCAGGCCAAACACCGGAATGCCCAGCCCATAGCGGTCGATCACCGGCTTCACTGTGGCCACATGCCCCTCGCCGCCATCTAACAGGATCAGATCCGGCCGCCGGCCGAAGCCGGTGCCCTCCTCCCGGTGGGCAAGGTATTCGTTCAGCCGACGGGTCAGCACCTCCGCCATAGCCGCATAGTCATCGCCGCCCTGCGCCGTTTTGATGCGGAAGCGCCGGTAGGCACTGCGCAGCGGGCGGCCGTTTTCATACACCACCATACCGGCCACGGCATCGCTGCCGGCGGTGTGGGAAATATCGTAGCACTCGATCACGGTGGGGGTGGCCTCCAACCCCAGCAGCTGCCGGATATCCTCCAGCGCGGCGGATTCCCGGCCGGTCATGCCCACCTGCTGGGCAATGCGCTCGGCGGCATTGCTGCGGCACATCTCGATCAGGCGTGCCTGCTCCCCGATGCGGGGCTGCACCAGGTGCACCCGCCGGCCGGCTTTCTCCCCCAGCCACTGCTCCAGCAGCGCCGTATCCTCCACCTCACCATCCACGGTGATCTGCGGCGGCACACGGTCGCGCATGGTGTAATACCGCTGCAGGAAAACGGCGCGCAGAGCTGACAGCTGCTGCGGCGGCGCCTCCTCATCCAGCAGAAAATGCTCCCGGTCGTACAGCCGGCCGCCGGAAAACCGGAACACCTCAAAGCAGGCGGCACCGGAGCCCTGCGCCAGCGCGATCACATCCTGCTCCTCCACACGGGAAAGCACCACCTTCTGCTTATCCCCCATGCGGCGGATCGCCCGGATGCGATCCCGCAGGCGCGCAGCCTGCTCAAAATCCAGCCGCTCGGCCGCCTGCTCCATGCGCTGCTGCAGCGCCGCCATGGTGCGGGCGCTGCCCTGGGTCAGAAATTCCACCGCTGCATTCACCCGCTCGGCGTACTCCTCCGGCGGCACACGGCCGGTGCAGGGGGCGCAGCACTGCCCGATGTGGTGGTTCAGGCACGGCCGCTCACCGCTGCGGCGACCATAGTGCAGCGGCCGGCCGCAGGTGGAAAGCAGAAAGATCTTGTTGGCCTCATCCACCGCCTGCTTGATTGCGTAGCTGCTCATGTAGGGGCCGATATAGCGCGCACCGTCGCCGGATTTGCGCTCTGCCTCATTGACCTGGCTGAGACGGGAATACGGCGGCGCCGACACCCGGATATAGTGGTAGCCCTTGTCATCCTTGAGCAGGATATTGTATTTCGGCCGGTGCTGCTTGATCAGTGAGCACTCCAGCACCAGCGCCTCAAACTCGCTGCCCACCACAATGTAGTCAAAGTGATCCACATGCGCCACCATCTGCCGCACCTTCTCGGTATGGTTCTGGTCGGAGCCGAAGTATTGACTGACGCGGTTTTTCAGCTTCTTGGCCTTGCCGATGTAGATAATGCGGTCGGCAGCGTCCTTCATAATATACACACCGGGCTGCAGCGGCAGGGCCATGGCCTTTTTGCGCAGCGCGGCCAGACGGTCATCTCTCATAGGCTCTGCCCCACCTGCCAGTATTTGCGGTCAAGGCTGCGGTACTGGATCGCCTCTGCAATGTGCGGGGTATCAATCACCTCGCTGCCGGCCAGATCCGCAATGGTGCGGGCCACCTTCAGCAGCCGGTCATAGGCGCGGGCGGAAAGCCCCATGCGCTCAAACGCCCCCTTCAGCAGGGCATTGGCCGCCGGGGTCAGCGGACAATAGTCCTTCAGCCGGCTGGTGGGGATGCGGGCATTGGACAGCACCCCGGTGCCGGCGAAGCGTGCACGCTGCACGGCGCGGGCGGCATTCACCCGCTGCCGGATGGCGGCGGAACTTTCGCCCTTGGCCTTGGCGGCCAGCTGGTCATATTCCACCGGCGGCACCTCAATGTGCAGATCAATCCGATCCAGCAGCGGACCGGATACCTTGCTGAGATACCGCCGCACCGCCTGCGGCGAACAGGTGCAGCGCCGGGTGGGGTGGCCGTAATACCCGCACGGGCAGGGGTTCATCGCCGCCACCAGCATGATCGAGCAGGGATAGGACAGGGAGGCACTGACGCGGGAGATGGTCACCCGGCCATCCTCCAGCGGCTGGCGCAGGCACTCCATTGCCGGGCGGGAAAATTCCGGCAGCTCGTCCAGAAACAGCACCCCATTGTGCGCCAGGGAAACCTCGCCCGGCCGGGGGGTCACCCCGCCGCCGGCCAGCCCCTGCGGCGAGATATTGTGGTGCGGCGCCCGGAACGGCCGGTGATCCAGCAGGCCGGTGCCGCTGGGCAGCATCCCGGCAATGGAATGAATCTTGGTGCTTTCCAGCGCCTCGGCGCGGGTCAGATCCGGCAGAATAGAGGGCAGCCGCTTGGCCAGCATACTTTTGCCGGAGCCTGGCGGGCCGATCAGCAGCGCATTGTGGCCGCCGGCAGCCGCAATCTCCATCGCCCGGCGGGCAGTCTCCTGCCCCATCACATCAGCAAAATCCGGCAGCCCGACCGCCTGTGCCGGCGCAAAATCCGCCGCCGCGACCGGCACCAGCGGCTGCTGCCCCAGCAGGTGGGACAGCAGTGCCGCCACAGTTTCCACCGGGTAGACGGCAATGCCGTCCACCACCGCGGCCTCCGCCGCGTTGCCGGCCGGAACATAGACCTCCTGCAGGCCGGCGTCCCGCGCGGCAATGACCATCGGCAGCACCCCACGCACCGGGCGCACCTCGCCCTGCAGGGAAAGCTCCCCGATGAAGGCAGCCTGCGCGGTTTTGGCTTTCAGCTGTCCGCTGGCGCACAGCAGTGCCAACAGCAGCGGCAGGTCGTATACCGAGCCTTCCTTTTTCACATCGGCCGGCGCCAGATTGACGGTAATGCGGCTGACCGGATAGGTAAAGCCGGCATTTTTCATCGCCGCCCGCACGCGGTCGCGGGATTCCCGCACCGCCGTATCCGGCAGCCCGACCACATCAAAGCCGGGCAGCCCGCGGGAAAGATCCGCCTCCACCTCGACCATAAAGCCGTCTATTCCGTGCAGCCCCATGCTTTTCAGGCTGGCAAACATCAGCACGACCTCCTTTCAGCCCCGGTATTTTTTCAGCAGCCAGCGGAGCAGCTTTGCCAGCTCCACCAGCAGCAGCGGCGCCACCGACAGCCCGGCCACGGCGCCCCAGGCGGTGGCGTCCATGGCCACCACCGAGAAGATCCCCTGCACCCCCGGGATCAGCAGCGCTGCCAGCAGCAGCGCCAGTGAACACAGGAATGCCCACAGCATATACCGGTTGGTGTGGAAGCCCACCCGGAACAGGGAGTGGCGGGAGCGCACATTGAATGCGTGCACAAGCTGCCCCAGCGCCAGCGTGGCAAAGGCCATGGTCTCGCCCAGCGGCACGCTGCCCCAGCAGCGGGAGCCAAGCCAATAGGCCACCAGCGTCAGGGCGGCAAACATCGCGCCCTGCAGCGCGATCTGCAGCCCCACACCGCCGGCCAGCAGGCTGTCGCTCTGCCGGCGGGGCGGACGGCTCATGCTGTCCGGCTCCGGCTTTTCCATCCCCAGCGCCAGTGCCGGCAGGCTGTCGGTGATCAGGTTCAGCCACAGCAGCTGCACCGGCAGCAGCGGGCTTTCCCGCCAGAACAGCATGCACAGGAACACCGTCAGGATCTCCCCCAGATTGCAGGAAAGCAAAAAGTGCACCGCCTTGCGGATATTGTCGTAGATGCCGCGACCCTCCCGCACAGCGGAAACAATGGTGGAAAAGTTGTCATCCGTTAGCACCATATCCGCCGCGCCCTTGGCCACATCCGTGCCGGTAACGCCCATCGCGCAGCCGATATCCGCCGCCTTCAGCGCCGGCGCATCGTTGATGCCGTCGCCGGTCATCGCCACCACATCGCCCTGCTTTTTCCACGCCTTTACAATGCGCAGCTTATCCGCCGGCGCCACGCGGGCATACACGCGGCAGCGGGTGATATTCTCCTCCAGCTCTTCATCGCTCATGGCAGCCAACTGCTGCCCCGTCAGCGCCAGCTCTCCCTCATGCAGGATCCCCAGCTCCCGCGCGATGGCGCCGGCCGTGACCACATTATCCCCGGTGATCATCACCGTACGGATGCCGGCGGCATCGCAATCCCGGATGGCCTGCGCAGCCTCCGGGCGCGGCGGGTCGATCATGCCGATCAGCCCCGCCAGCATCAGGTCGCACTCCAGCTGCGCCGGATCGTAGGTCAGCGGCGCCTCATCCAGGATCTTATAGGCCACCGCCAGCACCCGCAGCGCGTCCTGCGCCATGGCGGTATTGGCCGCGGCCGCCTCCTCCAGCCGCCCGCGGCTGCAGCAGGAAAGCACCGCCTCCGGTGCGCCCTTCACAATCACCACGGTCTGGGTATCTGCCTGGTGCACACTGGTCATGCGCTTGCGCTCGGAGTCAAAGGGCAGCTCCCCCAGCCGGGGCATATCCAGCAGCAGCGCCTGCTTGGTGATGCCGGCCGCGTCCAGATAGGTCAGAATGGCGGTCTCGGTGGGGTCGCCGACGGCGACCGTCTCCTCCCCCTGCTTTGACAGCACACCATCGGTGCACAGCGCCGCAAGCTGCAGCAGCTCCCGCAGCCCGTCGGTCGGCGCGCTGCCGTCCAGCTCCACCGTGTGCCCATTCACATAGGCACGGCGCAGGGTCATGCGGTTCTGGGTCAGGGTGCCGGTCTTATCCGAGCAGATCACCGAGGCACTGCCCAGTGTCTCAACAGCCGGCAGACGGCGGATGATCGCGCCGCGCCGCGCCAGCCGCTGCACCCCCAGCGCCAGCACAATGGTCACAATCGCCGGCAGCCCCTCCGGGATGGCAGCCACCGCCAGCGAGACGGCGGTCATAAACATATGCATGATCCCCAGCCGGAAGATCAGCCCAATCACAAAGATCACGCCGCAGACGGCCAGGGCGCCAATCCCCAGCAGGCGGCCCAGCTGCGCCATCTTCTGCTGCAGGGGGGTGCTTTCCTCCCGCTCCCCCTCCAGCATGGCGGCCACATGCCCCATTTCCGACTGCATGCCGGTGGCCGTCACCGCCGCCACCGCCTTGCCATTGGTGATGCTGCAGCCGGCATACAGCATATTGGTGCGGTCAGCCAGCGGCGTGATATCCGCAAAGACACCCTCCGCCTGCTTTTCCGCCGGCAGCGCCTCGCCGGTCAGCGCCGATTCATTGCACTTGAGCGCATAGGCCTCCAGCAGGCGGCAATCCGCCGGCACCAGGTCGCCGGCCTCCAGCTCCACAATGTCCCCCGGCACGACCTCGCTGGCCGGCACGGTACGCACCTGCCCGTCCCGGCGCACCCGCGCATTGGGGGAAGAAAGCGCCTGCAGCGCCGCCAGCGCCGCCTCCGCCCGGCTCTCCTGCACCACGCCCAGCACAGCATTGAGCAGCACAATGCCCACGATCACCACCGGCTCCACCCAATCGGCCGGCTTGCCGCTGACAAAGCGGTCATACAGACACAGCGCCAGCGAAACCGCCGCCGCCAAAAGCAAAATCAGCACCATAGCATCCTGCAGCTGCCGCACAAAGCGCCGCCAAAGGCTGACCGGCGGCTTTTCCTGCAGCCGGTTTTCTCCGTACTCCGCCAGCCGCTGCTGCGCGGTCTCCTCCGAAAGGCCGGCCTCCCGGTCGGTATTCAGCTCCTGCAGAACCTCGTCTGCCGTATGGTTGTGCCAGATCATCCCCGCACTCCCTCTCAACAAAAGTCCTATAGAAAAGTATACCACAAAGCGCGGCAAAAGCCAACCTGCCGGCGAAAAAAATCCCGCCGCCCGGCGCTTTTTACAAAATATTCATAAACCCCCCTTGCATTTACCGGCGCAAGAGGGTATACTGATTTTAGCACTCAAACGATATGAGTGCTAAAATATTACACGATGATCGAGGGATGCCCAATGGCTACAAAACAATTCAAGGCAGAATCCAAACGCCTGCTGGATCTGATGATCAATTCCATTTACACCCACAAGGAGATCTTCCTGCGGGAGCTGATCTCCAATGCCAGCGATGCGCTGGACAAGCTCTATTACCAGTCGCTTTCGGACAATCTGACCGGTGTCAGCCGGGATGAATTCTTCATCCGCCTGGCGGTGGACAAGGATAACCGCACACTGACCGTAACGGATAACGGCATTGGCATGTCCAAGGAGGAGCTGGAGCAAAATCTCGGCACCATCGCCAAGAGCGGTTCGCTCAGCTTCAAACAGGAGCACGAAGCCAAAGACGATGTGGACATCATCGGCCAGTTCGGCGTGGGCTTCTACGCCGCCTTTATGGTGGCAGACTGCGTAACCGTCACCAGCCGCCGCTTTGACAGCGAGGAAGCATGGGAATGGCGCTCCAAGGGCGCAGCCGGCTATACGGTGGAGCCCGCCGAGAAAGCCACCACCGGCACAGAGATCCGCCTGCACATCAAGCCGAACACCGAGGATGAAAACTACGACGAGTTTCTGGAGCCGTACCGCCTGCAGGAGCTGGTGAAAAAGTATTCCGACTATATCCGTTACCCCATCCGCATGGAGATGGAAAAGCGCCGCCCGAAAGAAAAAACGGACGAAAATGCCAAAACAGAATACGAGACCTATACCGAGGACGAAGTGCTCAACAGCATGGTCCCGCTGTGGAAAAAGAACAAAAACGAAGTCACTCCGGAAGAATACAACACCTTCTACAAGGAGAAATTCCTCGATTACGAGGATCCGGCACGGGTGATCTACTCCTCCACCGAGGGCGCGGCCACCTACAATGCGCTGCTGTTCATCCCCGCACATGCACCGTTTAATTACTATACCCGTGAGTACGAAAAGGGGCTGCAGCTGTACGCCAGCGGTGTGCTGATCATGGACAAGTGCCCCGACCTGCTGCCGGACTATTTCAGCTTTGTCAAGGGTCTGGTGGACTCACAGGATCTGTCGCTGAACATCTCGCGTGAGATGCTGCAGCATGACCGCCAGCTCAAGGTGATCGCCGGCCGGCTGGAGAAAAAGATCCACACCGAGCTGCTGGCTATGCTCAACAACGACCGGGAAAAATACGAGCAGTTCTTCAAGAATTTCGGCCTGCAGCTGAAATACGGCCTGTATGCGGATTATGGGATGCACAAGGATGTGCTGCAGGATCTGGTCATGTTCCCCTCCTCCAATGAGAAAAAGATGACCACCCTGGGGGAGTATGTCTCCCGCATGAAAGAGGATCAGAAATACATCTACTACGCCTGCGGCGAGACGGTGGAAAAGGCCGCGGCACTGCCGCAAACCGAGGCTGTGGCTGACAAGGGATACGAGATCCTGTATCTGACCGCCGATGTGGACGAATTCGCTCTCAAACTGCTGCACAGCTTTGAGGAAAAGGAATTCAAATCCGTTTCGGCCGGCGACCTCGGCTTTGACCGCCCGGAGGAAGAAAAGAGCGAACCGACCGAGGAGCAGAAGAGTCTGCTGGACGCCATGACAGCTGCGCTGAACGGCAAGGTCAAGGCTGTGCGGGTATCCAAGCGGCTGAAGACCTACCCCGTGTGCCTGACCAGCGACGGCGAGGTTTCGCTGGAGATGGAAAAGGTGCTCAATGCCCAGCCGGGCAATGAGCAGAAGATCCAGGCAGAGCGGGTGCTGGAGATCAACGAAAACCACCCGATCTACCAGAAGCTGCAGGCGCTGCGCGGGGATGAGGCCCTGCTGGGCACCTACACGCAGCTGCTGTACAGCCAGGCACTGCTGCTGGAGGGCATGAGCATAGAGGATCCGGTAGCCTACACCAAGGAGCTGTGCGATCTGCTGGCAAAATAATTTTCCCCCGTTAAACAAAGCCGTCCCCGCTGTACAGCTGTACAGCGGGGGCGGCTTTTCCCTCTTTTACGCTGCCTGCTTCAGCTCAGGAGCTGAAACAGCATGATAACCGCACCCAGCACCACCAGCACAGCGCCGGTGGCGCGGTTGAGGGTCTTCGGCGCAGCCTTATTGGCAAACACGGCCGCAATGCGTGCCCACAGCAGAGTGAACACCACACACAGCCCCCACACCAGCCAGTCCGGCATGCCGCCGATCACAAAGTGCGAGACCGCACCCGTCAGAGCGGTAAAGGTCATGATAAATACGCTGGTGCCGACAGCGGTTTTCAGCTCATACCCCAGCACGCTGGTCAGGATCAGCAGCATCATCATGCCGCCGCCGGCACCGATGAACCCACAGATAAAGCCGATCAGCGTCCCGCACAGCAGAGACTGGATCGCCCGCTTTTTGGCCGAGACCCCAAGCATGGCCTCCTTGGTGGTCATCACCGGGCGTACAATAAACTTGATGCCCAGCAGAAAGGTCATAAACACCGAAAAGCCACCCATGGTCGTGGAAGGCACAAGGCTGGCCACATAGCTGCCCACCACCGTAAAGGCCAGCACACTGGCCATCATGATGAGGCCATTGCGGATGTCGAGATTTTTATTCTTGTGATAGGTATAGGCAGAAACCGCACTGGCCAGCACATCCGAGGACAGCGCAATCCCCACCGCCATGTACGGATCCATCTGCAGAAAGGTGATCAGCATCGGGCTGATGACCGCGGCGGCGCTCATGCCGGCAAAGCCGGTGCCGAGGCCGGCGCCCATGCCGGCAAAAAAGGTGACCAGGACCGTCAGCAAAATGTGCATATCAGCGTGCCTCCTCCAACATCGCATCCAGATTTTTCTCCATAATATCCAAAGTGGCGAAAAAGGCCGCCCGCATTTCCTCATCCGTATCCCGGAACAGCCCGGCGAAAAACGCCTCCTGCAGCTGGCGTCCCTGCGCAATCACCGGCTGCGCCCGCTCGGTGCACAGCAGCTCGGTCTTGCGCCGGTCGCCGGTCACTGTCCGCCGGGTCAGGTAACCCTCCTGCACCAGCCGCTCCACATTGACCGACACCAGATTGGCCTTGATATGCCGCAGCTCAACAATAGCGCTTGCCGTGCGGCAATCGGGATTGTTCGCCAGGAACAGCAGAATATCAAACGCCGTCTGCGGCAGCCCAAGCGTGTGACACAGCGGCTTGCATACCGCAGCGTAGGCCAGTGCGGTCTTGCGGGCAAAGGCAATACTCTTGTGCATATCCTGTACCCCCCAATATTCTCTATTTGAATTGTTCAAATTTGAAGTAATTATACCATCGGTGCTGCACGCTGTCAAGCCCGGAAATGAAAAAGCCCGCCCACCGTTGCGTGATAACAACGGCGGGCGGGCAACAAAGACGGATTATCCTGCGCTCACACCCAGCTGGCCAGCATGGACAGTTCCCCGTGCAGGGTGACCGGCTGCCCGGCCGGCACAAATACACTATCCCCCTTGGTGATGGGGTGGCTGCCCCCATCCCAGCGCAGCTCACCGGTGCCCTCCAGACACAGAAGCGACTGAAAACTGTCCGGCTGCCCGGCTGCCCGGCTGCCGCAGATCTGCCAGCTTTCAGCTGTGAAATACCGGCACTCGGCCAACCGCACCGTACGGCCGCCCGCCGGTTCCTCCCGCTGCCACAGCCCCGCCGTGGACAGCGGCGTGGGGGTAAGGTGCGTCACATCCAGCGCCTTGTCAATGTGCAGCGCCCGCGGCTTGCCGTCCGCCCCCAGGCGGCCGTAATCGGACACCCGGTAGGTGGTGACAGAGTTCTGCTGCACCTCGGCCAGCAGGATGCCGGCGCCGATGGCATGCAGCGTACCGGAGGGGATGAAAAAGACATCCCCCTTCTTCACCGGCACATAGCGCACCGCCTCATCCAGCGTATTTTCCTCAATACGGCGGCGGAATTCCTCCCGCGTCAGCTCACGGGAAACACCGTACAGCAGGCGGGCGCCCGGCTCACAATCCAGGATATACCACATCTCGGTCTTGCCCTGCTCCCCCTCCACCCGGCGGGCATATTCGTCATCCGGGTGCACCTGCACCGAAAGGCGGTCATGGGCGTCGATCAGCTTGATCAGCAGCGGAAACTCCGGAAAAGCTGCGCCCCGCGCACCCAGTGCCGCCGCGCCCCACTCTTTCAGCACACACGGAAGCTTGTGCCCCGCCCATGTGCCGTCCTTCACCACAGCGCTGCCCTGCGGATGGCAGGAAAGCACCCACGCCTCCGCCACCTTATCCAGGCCATCGGCGGCATACCCGTATTCCTGCGGCAGACGATGGCCGCCCCAAATAAAATCTTTCAGTGCCGGCTGCAAAAACAGCGGTTCCATTGGCATTCTTCCTTTCGTCCCATCCGGCTGTGCGGTCATTTTGGTAGACAAAACACGCCCACAGCGGTTTGTTCAACTGTTTCCGCGTGCGCTTATTCCGCGGCGGCACAGGGCAGCCGCTTTTCCAGGCAGACCAGGTCCACGCCGGGAATGCCGTTAAATTCGCACGGCAGTATCCCCACCTCGGCATAGCCAAGGCGGCCATACAGCGCCCGCGCCCGGCGGTTGCGCGCATTGGTATCCATCCGCAGATACGGACAGCCGCATGCCGCCGCATACGCCTCATAAAAGGCCACAAAATACCGCCCGCAGCCATGTCCGCCGGCCGCAGGATCCACGCACAGGGTGTGCAGCACCATCACCTGCTGCGGCTCAGCCGGATACTGCCACGCCGCTCCGGCATAGGCGTCCACCTGCCGCTGGTTGATGATCGCCGAGGCCACCACGCGCCCGTCCCGTTCCAGCACAAACAGGTCATCCCGCGCCAGCGCCGCCCGGGCATCCTCTATGGTCGGATAAACTTCCGGAACCCAGCCCACCTGTTTTTCGCCGGCCAGGTCGGCCTCAATCGTCCGGGCATAAATGGCCGCCACTGCGGCGGCATCGCCGGCCTCCGCCTTGCGGATATCCGGGTATTTCTTCCACAGCGCTGCCATGGCCTGTGGGCAGTTTTCTGTTCCAGTCATCGGCGTTTTCCCTCCTGTGATAAGTAAACAGGCGGAGCCGCCGCACCTGTGTGCAGCGGCTCCGCCCTTGGAGCTACTGATCCGATTCGAACGGACGACCTGCTCATTACGAGTGAGCTGCTCTACCAGCTGAGCCACAGTAGCATGTATAGCATACAGCAACCTTTCGGAACAAGGGATAGTATACCAAGTTTTCCGCCGTGCGTCAAGGCTTTTGCCGCAACTTTCGGTGAAAAAATTTTCCCCAGGCCGGGAATTTGCCCTTTTCGGGGGAATTTCCGCAAAAAAAGCATTGACAAACCCCCGAATGTATACTATAATGATTGGGCTGTTCGGGATGCCGATGTTCCTGTACAGCCGCATATTGCGGGGTGTAGCTCAGTTTGGTAGAGCGCTTGGTTCGGGACCAAGAGGCCGTGGGTTCAAGTCCCGTCACTCCGACCATATCGAGTATTCATAAGGGATTTGACTTTATGAATACTCGATTTTTCTATCCGGATATGGTTCACAGCTCTCAGCCTCATAGTGGCCATGGTTAATGACGCATATGCCAAGGGCGGCAAGCTCCTTGACAATATGTGGTAAAAGAAGTATAATCAAAATAGCCTAAACAAAGCAATCGGAACAGAAAACGGCGCGTTTGTCATCATCCGAAGGAGGCGCGGCTATGCATATACTTAAGAGCGTATTAAAAAATCTATTGTATGTGGCGCACGGATTTCTTTCCGGTGTCTATACACCGGGGCTTTTGAGTCTTGCTTTTAATTTTATGCACGGTATAGCCAATAATCCCGACGGAGAAAGTCTTATGCCGCTTGGCATTATACTTGTACTGACCATCTTGACGATAGATGTATTGATCATAGTAAAAACCATTAAATCCAAGAGCATACCAACGCTCGAAAAGGTGGTCACTATTGGCCTTTTTGTGATTGTCAAAAGTATCGGCTTAATGGTAGACCAAGATGGATGGAGAAATTTTACAAAGTGTTTCGCGTATACATTCATACGGTAATGCGATCATGACAGCCATACAACACGCCCATTTCATTTTCCTCTTGCTACCTCTTGCTATTATATTAAATGTATGCTATAATACCCAGCAGTTGCTCGGAGGGCGAATTGTTCAGAGAAACAACAGCCGGACAAGAGACAGACTGAAATGTCTGTTTCTTGTCCGGCTTTTTTCATGCAAAAGGAGGAAGGCAACATGGATTTTCTGAACGGCAAAATTAAACCGATATACCTCAGATACCTGTCGGCGGCTTTCGGCAGCGCCATGATCACATCGGTCTATTCGATTGTGGACACGGCGATGGTCGGACAGTACCACGGGCCGGAGGGAACCGCGGCGCTGGCGGTCGTTGCACCCGTCTGGAACATCATTTACAGCCTGGGACTGCTGATGGGGATAGGCGGCAGCGTGCTCTTCAGCGCCCAGCGCGGCAAAAGCGAACAGCGTGACGGCAGTGAAAACCGGTATTTCACCGCTTCGGTTATCGGCGCAGTGCTCTTGTCCCTTGTGGCATGGATCGGCATTTTCTGCCTTGAACGCCCGATCCTGACCTTCTTTGGCGCCGATAGCGCCCTGCTTGTGCTGGCGCAGGCGTATATGCGGCCCATCAAATATGTGTTCCCGCTTTTCCTGTTCAATCAGATGCTGGCGGCCTTTCTGCGGAACGACAAAAACCCGGGACTTGCGACGCTCGGCGTGCTGTCGGGCGGCATTTTCAATGTCTTCGGCGATTACTTCTTCGTGTTCACCTGCGACATGGGCATCTACGGGGCGGGACTGGCCACCGCCATCGGCTCCGGCATCTCCTTTCTCGTAATGATGACCCATTTCTGCAGCCGCAAAAACACCCTGCGGCTCACGAAGCCGGAAGGGCTGCTTCGCGGGCTTCGGGAGATATCCGTTACCGGTTTTTCGACCTTTTTTACTGATGTGGCCATGGGCATCCTGACGGTGCTGTTCAACCGCCAGATCATGCAGTATCTCGGAGCGAACGCGCTGGCCGTTTACGGGCCGGTCATACAGGTCAGCACCTTTGTGCAGTGCTGCGCATACAGCGTTGGGCAGGCTTCACAGCCGATCATCTCCACAAATTTCGGCGCGGGAAAGGGGAAACGCATTCAGGAAACGCTGCGGCTGGCGCTGTGGTCGACCGCATTTTTCGGCGTGTTCTGGACGGCGCTCAGCCTGGCGTGTCCCAATGTCTATATGCGCATTTTCATGGCGCCCACGCCGGAGATACTGGATATGGCTCCCGCCATTGTGCGAACCTATGCCCTATCGTTCCTGCTGCTGCCGTTTAATATTTTTTCCACCTACTATTTCCAGGCCATCATGAGGCCACGGGCAGCGTTTGCCGTGTCGGTGGCGCGGGGGCTTGTCATCAGCGGCGTTCTTATTCTGGTCCTGCCCGCTGCATTCGGTGCGGACTCCCTGTGGCTTGCCATGCCGATCACAGAGCTTCTTGTAGCCGTCTACGCCGGCTCAACCATCCGGAGCTATACAAAGGCCCTGCCGCATGCATCCGCCTAAGCTTGCCTGCGGCGGGCTATACGGGGTGTAAACCGCAGCATTTTCGTGGATGAGACTGGCTTCCGTTGTGCTGCACACGGTGAAAAATCCACCTTTTGTGTTTGTTTGTCGGTTCAAACAACGGAGGGGATGTTCTATAATGAGGCTGATGGTACACTGCCCTATTTTGCTTGCGGCCGCAGAAACCGGCGCTGGCACGGCAGCCTCCAAATCTTTGAACCGTGTGGTGATACCAATGATTCTTCCCCGCCCGCGCAGCATACAGCAGAACGGCCAAATTCTACCGCTCAAAGCCCTGAAAATCACTGGCTGCGGCACCGATTTTGCCGTAGCCTATCTGTCACAGTTCGCTCCGGTGGCCGTTTTGCCGGCAGAGCATGGAGCGAATATTCGCCTTAACCGCACAGAGAAATTTACCGAAAATGGGTATCGGCTGTCGGTCGGCACTGCGGCCGAGATCGCCTTTTCGGAAAAAGAAGGGCTGCGGAATGCTCTGGCCAGCCTGATACAGCTGATCACGCCGCTGGGGGACGGCTACGGCATCGCGGCAGCGGAAATCACCGATTTTTCTCCCTGTACCTACCGTTCGGTCATGATCGATCTGGCGCGCGGTCTGCCGGATATCGGCCGCCTAAAAGAGGATCTGAAGCGGCTGTCGCTGACAAAATGCAACCATGTCCATTTTCACCTGATGGACTCACTGGGCATCGCCTATCACTCGGATGTGTACCGGGGGAGCGGGGACATCCGCGGAACAAAGCCGTATACGAAGCAGACGATCATCGAGATCGTGCAGTTCTGCCATCTGCTTGGCATGACGGTGGTTCCGGAAATAGAATTTCCCGCACACGCCAGCACCCTGCTCGCCACACACCCGGAGCTGAAATGCGACACGGATGTTGACGAGCCGAGCACCTGGGTCGTTTGTGCCGGGCAGGAAGAAACCTACCGCTTTTACGACCGACTGGTAGAGGAGATTGCCTCGCTGTTTCCCGATGAATATATCCACATCGGCGGTGACGAGCTGTATTTTACCGATCTGCCGGAGCGGAATTACCGTTGCCATTGGGAAAGCTGTCAGGTTTGCACGGCTCTTATGGCAAAAGAAGGACTGCGTGACCGGTGGGATCTGTACAACCACGCAATCACCCGGCTGTCCGGGATCGTCAAGCGGCACGGCAGAAAAATGATGATGTGGAATGACCAGATCGATCTGAACCGCCCGCTTGCCGTTCCGCAGGATATTCTGATGGAATTCTGGCGTATTGCCGATAAAAACCGCGGGCCGGCGAAAGGCTGCAGCTACGAACGCCTGACCGAAAGCTTCCGGGTGATAAACGCCGATTTTTCCCGAAACTATGTGGACTGTGAGGGCTACGCCGGCCCCGAAAACACCGGCAGCTACAAGTATCTCACCTATCCGGCAGCCGCCCGGACGGAGAATGTTCTGGGCGGTGAAGCGTGCGCCTGGGAGTACGGCAATCCGGCGTTTGACCACTATACCCTCTCCTTTGCGTGCAGCACAGCTCTGCTGCTGGATAAATACTGGAATGCCGACGACGCTGTGTACACAAAAGCTTACTGCCGCGCGCTGACCAGGCTTGTTCTGGGCTGCGATACACCGCCGCTCTACGATATGACCGAGCTGTTCGGCGGCCCCGTGCCGCCGCGGATAAACGGGCAGACCACCTATTTGGACAGCAGCACCAGGCCGGAGGAAACGCTCTACCCACAGCACAAAGTGCAGCTGTCCGCCATCCGGCATACCTACAGCCCGCTGTATCTGCGTGCACTGATGCACAGCATAGAGAAACCGCCCCAACAGGGACTGTGAACAAAAGCACCGGTAACCGGCCTTTCCGTGATCCGCACCGACTATTGGCATATCAAAAGGCGGCCCTGAACCCTTCCGGGTTCAGGGCCGCCTTTTTCGCCGCCTCCGCAGGTCGCCGGGCTATTCGGCCGGGGCATCCGTATCCGGCAGCCTCTTGCCCCTGGGGCGATACTCCTTGATCCAATCAATCAGCCAGGAGGAAATGGTCACCGTGACCAGCGAAAACACGATCCGCCGCACAGGGATATAGGTCAGCGACAGCGCCAGCACCGTGATATCGGTAAACAGGTACGACCACGACAGCCGGCAATGGAAAGCGTGCGAAATCACCAGCGCCAGCGCGTCGTCCCCGCCGCTGGAGCCGCCCTGCCGGATGATCAGGCCAACCCCCACCCCGACGAACAGGCCGCCCAGGATGGCCGCAACCAGCGGATATGCCGACAGATCGGGCAGCATGGGCGGGAACAGCTCCCACACCTTATAGAAGCCCGATATGCACAGGGTAGAGATCGCCGCCATTTTGATGAACTGCCCGCCCAGGATCTTAAAGGCCAACAGGTAGCACAGAGCATCCAGCACCGGCGTGATATAGGCCGGCGAGACACCCAGCCAATGCTCTATCAGCAGCATCAGACCGATGATGCCGCCCTCGGTGATATTGGTGCGCTGGTGAATATTGTGAATGCCAAAGGAGCAGATCATGGCGCCGAGTACGATCAATGCCACCCGGCGGACAGTCAGCCCCTCCGTCAGTTTTTTCCAGCAGGTGGTTATGCGCGATTGCAATTTGGATATCCTCCTTAAAAAATGCGAAAAATTTTGTGCGCCGGGCACGGCTCAACCCTGAGACACACAACGGCGAATGAAATATAGCGACAACTATGCGTGCGCCCACGATCTGCACCATCCTTGAGGGCGCACGGCAGCGACTAAAACAAGTATCCTGCTAAGCGTGCGCCCGGAATTGCCTCGGGGAGACCCCATACCGTTGCCGGAATACCGCCGAAAAATAGCACGGATCACTGTACCCCACCTGCGCCGCCACCTGCGCAACCGGCAGGGCGGTATTCCGCAGCAGCCGCTCCGCCATTTGCAGCCGCGAACGCAGCTGGTATTCATACGGCGTGATGCCGTACTCCCGTTTGAACAGCTTGATGCAGTAGTCCGGCGACCGGAAGATGATGGCTGCCAGCTCGGTATTGCTCACCGCCGTGTGGGCGTGGCAATCCAGATATTCTTTCAGCCGGACTGCCTCGGGACTGTGCTGCCCCAGCACCTGCCGCCGGCTCAGCTGAAAAAGCACCTCAAAGAACAGGGCGCACAGCTCCCCCTCCTCCTCGGGGTGGCCGTCCTCCCGCTCGGTGATGGCCGCGATCCGCTCAAAAAGCGGCTTCATCCCGGCGCCGTCCAATATTGGCTGCCCCTCCAGCCCATAGCTTTTTATCAGTGTCAGCGGCAGCTCCCCGCGCAGATTGATAAAGATTTTCGTCCACGGGTCTTCGGGGTCGGCATAGTATTCGTGGTTGGTGCCGGCCGGCAGCAGATAGATGTGATCGGGCGTGACCAGCCACTTTTTGCCGTCCACGCACACATAGCCCTGCCCACTGACCACATACTCGATCACCGTGACGCTTGCGTGCCGCCGCCGCACACGGTAGCTGCCGTCGCAGCGGCTTACCCCGGTCAGCTCCGCGCCGATCGGACCGGCATTTCCGGGGTAGAATTTGACCAGTTCGCCCCACTCCGTAATGTATTTCACTTGTATTCCTCAACTTTTCAATTGATTTTTTAATGAATACGGGCAAAATTGTCGCTATACTTACAGTATAGCATAATCCCCATTAAAAAGCAAGCGACGATAAGGAGTGATGATGTATGCGCATGCGCATGCCAAAGATCCCGCTGTTTACCATCGACCCGTATTTTTCCATCTGGAGCCAGGAACCGCTGAATGAGCAGCGTACCAAGCACTGGACCGATGCCCCCTGCACCGTCACCGGCACCGTGACGGTGGACGGCACAGCCTACCGGTTCCTCGGTGCCGGCAGCGATCCCTGCCTGCCGCAAACAGCCGTGGACGCCGACGCACTGACCACCACCGCTGTGTATGAGGGCGCCGGCATCCGGCTGACCGCCCGCTTCCTCAGCCCGTTGCTGGCAGACGACCTGTATCTGTGCAGCCGGCCGGTGGCCTACCTGCACCTGGCGGTGGAGAGCCTGGACGGCGCGGCACACACCGTGACCGCCCGCCTGGCCTGCAGCGAGGAGCTGGTGCTCAACCACGCCGGTGAGGGGCGCGCCTGGTCAGAGGCAGTGCCCGTGGACGGCCTGAGCTGCGTGCGCATGGGCAGCGGCGCACAGCCGGTGCTGCAGCGCTGCGGCGATGATCTGCGCATTGACTGGGGCTACCTGTACTTAGCCGTGCGCGGCAGCGCGGCCACCGGCAACCAGGCCGCCGACAACCTGTATGCCGTGTATGCCGAGACCGCGGTGGCGCCGGAGGCGCTGTTCCTGCTCGGCTATGACGATATCCACAGCCTGACCTATTTCGGCCAGCCGGTGGATGCCTACTGGAAAAAGGATGGCAAGACCATCACCGCCGCGCTGCAGGAGGCCGCCGACGAATATGAGCGCCTGCAGATGCGGTGTGACCGCTTTTCGGCCGCACTGGCGGCCGAGGCGACCGCCAAGGGCGGCGAGGAATACGCCGAGCTGCTGCTGCTGGCCTACCGGCAGGTGATGGCCGCCCACAAGCTGGCGCTTGACCCCGCCGGCGAAGTGCTGTATGTCTCCAAAGAATGCTTCTCCAATGGCTGCGCCGCCACGGTGGATGTGACCTACCCCAGCGCCCCGCTGTATCTCTATTACAACACCGAGCTGCTCAAGGGGATGCTGCGCCCGGTATTCCGCTATGCCCGCAGCGAGGAATGGCCGTATGACTATGCCCCGCACGATGTGGGCACCTACCCGCTGCTGAACGGGCAGGCCTATGGCAAGTGGGGTGAGCCGGGCGCGCCGAAGCACGACTGGCAGATGCCCGTGGAGGAGTGCGGCAATATCCTGATCCTGATGGCCGCAATCACCGAAAAGGAGGGCAGCGCCGCCTTTGCACAGGAGCATATGGATCTGCTGGAGACCTGGGTGGCCTACCTGGAGCGCTACGGCGAGGACCCCGAAAACCAGCTCTGCACCGATGATTTTGCCGGCCATCTGGCGCACAATTGCAACCTCTCACTGAAAGCCATCCTGGGGCTGGCGGGATATGCCCGCATCCTGCGGCTGCTCGGCCGCACGGCCGAGGCCGCCGAAGCAGAGCAAAAGGCCAAGACCTATGCCGAGTCCTTCCTCACCCGCGCGGCCAATGCAGACGGCAGCACCCGGCTGGCCTATGACCGCCCCGACACCTTCAGCCTGAAATACAACGCCGTGTGGGACAAGGTCTGGAAAACCGGTCTGCTGCCGGAAAGCTTCTATGCCGGGGAGACCGCCCGCTACAAGGCGGAGCTGCTGCCCTACGGCGTACCGCTGGACAGCCGTGAGCGCTACACCAAATCCGACTGGACGCTGTGGGTCGCCTGCATGGCGCCGGACGCCGCCGACTTCCGCCTGCTTGTACACCGGCTGTGGCTGACCTACGATAACACCCACCAGCGGGTGCCGATGACCGACTGGTACTACGCCAACACCGCCGAGATGGTCGGCTTCCGCAACCGCACCGTGCAGGGCGGGCTATTCCTGCGCCTGCTGCTGGATTAAGCGATCCCTGCACCGGCTGACGACGCAGGAATGAAACAGCGGGTATAACCACGGCGTGGTTATACCCGCTGTTGTTTGTTGGCTGCAGAAAATCAAGCCGCAGTCGATGCAGAACGCTCCGCGATCAACTGGAAAATAGGACCGCTCAGATCAGAATCGGACATTGCCGTATACAGCTTACGCAGTGCATCAAGCTGGCTTCCCGTGGCTTGCGCCTGCGCACCGTCCAACAAGGCATATCGCGGATACAGCTGCAATTGCCGCTCCAGTATAGCCGCATAGTCCGGCAGCCGCTCTGTGCACTGTGCGGTCACATCTGCCTGCAGATCCCGTAGGTATCCGCCCCAGTAAAAAAACGATGCAGCCCCCGCCGTATCAGCCAAAGAGAAAGCCTGGCCAAAGGCCGTCTGCCCGGCGGTCGTTGCCGTCTCCACGGCCTGCTGCAGATCGGCATATCGGGCGGCGTCCGGCTGGGCGATGGTCTGCTGCAGCGCGTCATACAGCGCCTGCATAGCCGGCGCCTCTGCCGTAAACACCGCCGTGTAGCAGCTCTGCACCCGCTCGGCATACGCCCGCTGCTCCCGGCGCTCCCCAAACAGCCGCATGGCGCTGCGGTCGATCATCACCGTGAGCGCCAGCAGCGGCACCAGCCACAGCGCTGTTTTAAGTCCCTTGCGGAGCTTTTCGTTCATATCGGCGTCCTCCTCTTATCATAAGCATCGGTTTTCCGTGGCGCAGGTCAACCCGCAGCTGCGTGGGATATCTCACCTATTATTTTACTATATTTCCCTTAAAAGTCAATGAAGAAGACGGTTTCCGCCTTTACAGGCGAAAACCGTCTTCCTTTTTGTCTAAACCAGCGGGCAGTCTACCCCAAAAAGCCGTGCTTCTCCAGCACGCTGCGCAGCGGCGGTATCACGCCGCAGCAGACGGCGATCTTGATCGCATCCCCTGGCAGGAACGGCACCACACACACCAGCAGGGCGCTGCCCACAGCCACCCCGGACTGCAGCACATACCACACCGTGCCCAGCGCGTACAGCGCCGCCGTGCCGGCCAGCAGCGCCAGCGCCAGCCGCCAGGGGCTGCTGCTCCGCCGCCACAGCAGGCCGGCCACCACTGCGCAGGCGATATAGCCCACGATATAGCCGCCGGTGGGGCCGGCAATGCGCTGAAACCCGCCGGCAAAGCCGGCAAACACCGGCACCCCAACCGCACCCAGCAGCACATACAGCGAGACTGCCGCCGTGCCCTCGCCCAGCCCCAGCAGACCCACAGCAAAATACACGCCCAGGCTGGCAAAGCTCAGCGGAATCGGCCCGATCGCCACCGAAAACGGCGACACAGCGCACAGCACCGCCGCCAGCAGCGCCACACGCACCATACGGATCACATTTTTGTGCATCGGATACTAACCTCCCCGGAATGCAGCTCCACGCGTTCCCCCTCCGGGGTGCGCACAAGCAGGTGCCCTTCGTCCGTGATTTCCTCTGCCACGGCGGTAAAGGCTTCTTCCCCCCGCAGCACCGTCACCGTGCGGCCGGGCAGGAAGCTCAGCCGCCGGTATTCCGCCATCATGGCACCGTCAGCCGCCGGATACAGGTGCTCCCACTCCTCCAGCAGCGCCGCAATCAGGGCGCTGCGGTCAGCGGTGAAGCCCTCGTTCTCCAGCGTGGTGACCAGCGGCTGCAGCGACGGCGGAAAGGCGGCTGCCGCCACATTGATGCCAATTCCCAGTACACACCAGCGCAGCCGGCCATCGGCGGCCGGTTCCCCCTCCGCCAGGATGCCACACAGCTTGCGCCCGTGCAAAAACAGGTCATTGACCCACTTGATCTGCGGCTGCGCGCCGCACACCCGGTGGATGGCCCGCGTGGCCGCCACCGCCCCGCAGCAGGTAATGCGGCCGGGATCCATCCCGGCCGGCGGCCGCAGCAGCAGCGACAGATACACCCCACCGGCCGGCGAAAAGAACGCCCGCCCCCGCCGGCCGCGGCCGGCGCTCTGCGCATTGGCCGTGACCACCGTCCCCTCCGGCACACCGGCCTGTGCCAGTGCGCGGCAGCGGGTATTGGTGGAGTCCAGCGACGGCCACACCTCCAGTGTGCGGCCGAAAACCGCCGTGTGCAGCCGGGCGCGGATGGCCTGTTCGCTGATCGTATCCATTCCGCTCCCCCTCTGCTGCCGCTTTTCTCTGATTTTACCACACTTTCGGTCGCCTGTAAACCGGGGGAAAGAAAAGTTTTTGCCTTTTTCGACAGCAGCCCGTCGGTTTACTCCGGCTTTGTTTCCAGCTGCAGCGGATAATCGGCGATATGCGCCACCCTGAACCCATTGGCCTTATAGCGGGCATAGTCAAAGGCCTCCAGCTCGTCAATGGCCAGCTTGTGGAATTCGTAGAAATTGTGCCACCACTCGTACCCGGTGCCAAGCGACGCGCCCAGATAGGCGTCTGCGATATCGCAGCCCATCTGCGGCGCCACATAAAAGGCGCCCATGGCCAGCACATTGACCCCATTGCCCGTGATGGCACGCAGCGCCGCCGGCACACTTTCCACCACGCCGGCATGCACATGCGGGCACTTGCTGGCCGCAATATGGATGCCCATGCCGGTGCCGCAGAACAGCAGCGCCCGCTCATATTCTCCCTCGGAGATCCGGCTGCCGACCCGCAGACCGACCCGGTGAAACATATTCTCGGTATCCTCCGGGTCGCTCTCGGCCGTAACCCCCAGATCGGCGATCGTCCACCCCTTCCGGCGCAGGTGAGCCACCACCGCCTCCTTGAGAGGATATCCGGCAAAATCTGCCCCCACAACCAGCTGCTTATCCTTGATGGTTTTCATATGGTTCCCTCCTATATATTGGTCATCTTCATTGTACCATAGAGAACCGGGGAGAAAAATGGACACAATCGCCCTGATTATATACGAAATTGACCTGCGCTTGCAAAAACGACCACACTTTGGTATAGTGTGCAAGAGAGCACAGAGAGGGGTGCGGAAATGGAGCACGAATGGCAGGCGCACGCCGCCTGGCAGGTGAACCCCCTATATTACAAGGGGGAGCTGACCACCTGCGGCAGCAGCTGGCGCTTTGATAATATCCATGTCGGGTTTGATAAATTCTACTTCATCGTTGAAGGCTCCTGCATGATCGAGATCGATGGGCACAAGCATCTGGCAAAGCCGTATCAGCTTTTTCTGCTGCCCGGCCATACTGCCCAGACCCTCTACACACTGGAAGACCAGACGGTCAAAAAATACTGGTTCCACTGCGCCCTGCCCTGCGGGGAACAGACCCTGTCCGAGGTTCTGCATCTACCCTATTATATCGAGGTATCAGATGTGGCGTATATCCAGCAGCTTTTCTGCCGCATCCTGCAGGGAGAAAAGGAACCTGCACTGACGGCAAAGCTGCAGCAGAAGGCCGCCATCCTGGAGCTTGTAGCCTACTATGTGCAGCATTCAGGCGCCCGCAGCAGCACCGTCAGCTACGACAGCCGCATCACACAGGTTCTGGACTATATTGAGGATCACCTGACGGACGATCTGCCGCTGGACGACCTGTGCCAGCTGGTGCATTTCCAGCCAAGCTATTTCATTCGGTTCTTCAAGAGCGCCACCGGGGCGACGCCGGCCGCCTATATCCAGAGCCGCCGCGTGGCACTGGCGCAGCAGCTGCTATTGGATCAGACCCTCTCCATCCAGGATATCAGCGCCCGCTGCGGCTTCCGCAATCCGCCGTATTTCTCCCGCTGCTTCAAAAAATGGACGGGGCTTTCCCCCACCAGGTACCAAAGTCTGGCCATCAAGCGACATGTGAACACCGAACCATAAGGAGAGAAGCCCATGCACGATTGCTTCAACCTGCGCTTTAATATACAGAAAAGCGGCTGGGATACCCCGGAGGATCCCGCCCTGTTTGCCGGGATGTTTTCCGAGCAGCCGGAAAAGATCCGCGCCTGCCTGCAGGACTATGCAAACATCAACCGGCAGGCGCTGGAGGAAATTGCCGCCGGCCTCGACCTGCCGGCGCTGGCCGCACGCTGTGCCGGCCAGACCCTGCTGCTGATGGGGGACTCCATCACCTCGGATCGCCTCAGCTATGGCAAGATCGCCGCGCTGGCCCTGCCGGGGCGGGTGATCGACGGCGCGATCTCCGGTTCGCGCTCAGTCAATGTGGCCGCCGACCTGCCCCGCTGCCTTGCGGCACACAGGCCCACCCTCGTTTCCGTTATGATCGGCACAAATGACGCCGTCTTCCGGGACAAGGCATGCACCGCCACCACCGTTTCCCTGCAGGAATTCCGGCGCAATCTGACCGCCATAGCCGAACAGGTGCACCAAAGCCGCGCCCGGCTGGTGCTGCACGCCGTGCCCCCGGCATTCTATGCCCGCTTTACCCAGTGCAGCCCGTATTATGCCGTTACGGAGGAGGCCAACGCCCAGTTTGCCGCCTGTGTGCGCTGCGTGGCTGCGCAGACCGGCGCGGTGTACCACGATACCCGCCCGCTTTTCCGCGGCCGGCCCCCGGAGCAGCTGTTTGAGCCGGACGGCATCCATCTGTCACCCCTGGCGCAAAAGCTGGTTGCCCGCAGCTTTCTGCAGCTATTAACCACCATTATCTGAACAAGGAGGAGTCTATCCATGGAGATCATGCAAAAAATCGCGAAAAAAGCCGCCGACCTGTACGGCGAGAAAAGCCCGACCATCGCCTTTTTGGGGGACAGCGTTACCCAGGGCTGCTTTGAGCTGTACACCAAAACCAACGGTGATATGGAAACGGTTTTTGACCGTTCCTCTACCTATGCGCAGTACCTGTCCGATATTCTGGCACAGCTTTTCCCCAATGTACCGGTCAATATCGTCAATGCCGGCATCAGCGGCGACCGGGCGCCCAGCGGCGCCGACCGGCTGGAGCGTGATGTGCTGGCGCACCGGCCGGATCTGACCGTGGTATGCTACGGGCTGAACGACAGCACCTGGGGGATGCACAGTCTTCCGCTCTACACCGCCGGACTGGAACGCATCTTCAAGGCACTGCAACAGGCGGGCAGCGAGTGCATCTTCATGACCCCCAATATGATGAACCCTACCATCAGCTGCCATGTGCACAATACCCCCTTTGAGACAGTGGCCAAAACCACCATGGATGTGCAGAACAGCGGCACCCTGACCAACTATCTGGA
Organism: Ruminococcaceae bacterium UBA6353; assembly: GCA_002437905.1. Classification (GTDB taxonomy): domain Bacteria; phylum Bacillota; class Clostridia; order Oscillospirales; family Acutalibacteraceae; genus UBA5905. The sequence goes on from DJRT01000025.1 coordinate 79,655, forward strand.
GGCCGGCAAGCAGGTGGCCGCCGCCTGTGGTGTGCGGGTATGTGATGTGTACGCCAAATGGCAGCTTCTGGCGGCCAACGGCGTGGATGTGAGTGAGCTGCTGGCCAACCACATCAATCACCCCACCCGGTACATGAACCGGCTGTTCGCCTATTCCCTGATGGAGACCCTGCTGCAGCCGTAAGGCCCCAGCCCCCAAAAAGCGACAGGACGCACGGCCTCCTGCCGCTTTTTCTGTTGCAAAGCGGGCCAATATCGGCTATACTACCCATGTAGGGTTTTTCTCAGGAAAGGAGCGCCGGTGTATGTCCGCATTTTTCGATTCCCGCAGCCTTGCCCACCGCAGCCCATTCGGAGCGGTGGAGGAGGGCACCGAGGTGCTGCTGCGCATCCGTATGCCCCGCAGCTGGGGCTGCAGCGGCGCGCAGCTGCTGATTGAGCCGGACGGCCGGCCGCGGGAACAGTGGGGCATGTTCTGGGCCGGCATGGACGGCGACGAGCATGAGTGGTGGGATATCCGCTATACCCCCACCGCCCCCGGCGTATATTGGTACGGCTTTCAGGTCACGCTGGCGCTGGGCACCGGCTGGCTTGTCCGCCGCAGCGACGGCACCGCCGGCTATTCTTACGAAAGCCCAGGCCCCTTCTGGCAGCTGACCTGCTACGAAAAGGGTTTCACCACCCCGGACTGGCTGGCCGGCGGCGTGCTGTACCAGATATTCCCCGACCGCTTTGCCGCCAGCGGCAGCCAAAAGGCCGGCGTACCCACCGACCGCGTGCTGCACACCAGCTGGGACGAGCCGCCCCACTGGCAGCCGGACGCCCAGGGACGCATCCGCAACAACGACTATGCCGGCGGCGACCTGGACGGCATCACGCAGAAGCTGCCGTACCTTGCCGGACTGGGGGTCACCTGCCTGTATCTCAATCCCATTTTCGAAGCCCATTCCAACCACCGCTATGATACGGCGGACTATACCCACATCGACCCGCTGCTGGGGGACGAGGCGGCGCTGCGCCGGCTCACCGCCGAGGCCGCCCGTCACGGCATCCGCGTGCTGCTGGACGGCGTATTCAGCCACACCGGCGCCGACAGCGTCTATTTCAACCGCGAGGGACGCTATCCGCCGGTCGGTGCCTACAATACCCCCGCCTCCCCCTATGCCGACTGGTATGAATTCAAGTGCTGGCCGCAGGAATACCGCTCCTGGTGGGGCTTTGACACCCTGCCGGAGGTGCGGGAGCTTTCTCCGGATTTTCTTGCCTACATCACCGGCGAACAGGGCGTGACCGCCCACTGGCTGCGGGAGGGTGCCGCCGGCTGGCGGCTGGATGTGGCGGACGAGCTGCCGGACGCCTTTCTGGAGGCGCTGCGCAGCCGGGTGAAGGCCACCGACCCCGACGCCCTGGTGCTGGGCGAGGTCTGGGAAGACGCCAGCAACAAGGAGAGCTACGGCCACCGCCGCCGCTACCTTCTGGGGCGGCAGCTGGACAGCGTGATGAACTATCCCTTCCGGCAGGCGATCCTGCTGTTCCTCACCCAGGGGGGACGGCAGAGCTTTTTTGACCATGTGCTGAGCATTGTGGAAAACTATCCGCCGCAGGTGCTGCGCCTGCTGATGAACCACATCGGCACCCACGACACCGAACGCGCCCTGACGCTGCTGGGCGGAGAGCCATACCGCGGCCGCGGCCGCAGCTGGCAGGCGCAGCAGCGCATGACGCCGGAGCAGCGCACGCTGGGGCTGCAGCGGCTGCGGCTGGCCACGCTGCTGCAGTTTGCACTGCCGGGCGTACCCTGCATCTATTACGGCGATGAGGCCGGCATGGAGGGGTACAAGGATCCCTTCAACCGCGGCAGCTACCCCTGGGGAAACGAAGACACGGCTCTGCTGGACTGGTACCGGCAGCTGGGCGCCGCCCGCCGGGGCTGCCCGGCACTGGCGCAGGGCGATCTGCAGCCGGTCGGCTCCGGCGAAGAGGTGGTCTGCTTTACCCGCTGCGGCAATGGGCACACACTGCTGTGCGCTGTCAACCGCGGACAGCAGCTGCACACCGTGCTGCTGCCCGCACCACCCGCCAGTACCCTGATCGCCACCGACCCAGCCCCCCACGCCGTGGAACAGGTGCTGCACCTGCCGCCGCTGTCCGGCATATGGATGACCCTGGAATAACAGGCGCTATAAAAAGCCGGCCTACAGCGTCCGTGAAAGGACACTGCAGGCCGGCTTTTGCCTTATCCGCCGGTTCAGCGGAAGCCTTTTTTGATTTTTTCAAAGAAGCTGGTGCGCTTCTGGTAATTCTTCTCCCCCAGCGACTCCTCAAAGCTGCGCAACAGCTTTTGCTGTTCGCTGCTGAGGTTGCGCGGGATCTCCACCGAGATTTTCAGCAGCAGATCGCCGGTGCCGCGGCCATTCAGGTACGGGATGCCCTTACCCTTCACCCGCAGCACATCACCGGGCTGGGTGCCAGCCTTAACCGTGAAGCTCTGCTTACCATCCAAGGTGGGAATATCCACCTCCGCACCAAGCGCCGCCTGCGCGTAGGTCAGCGGCAGCTCGTACCAGATATTGAAGCCGTCCCGCTCAAACAGCGGGTGCGGCCGCACCGATACCTGGATCTGCAGGTCGCCGGCCGGGCCGCCATTCTGTCCGGCATTGCCCTTGCCGGGGATATTCAGCACCTGGCCATCGTCAATACCGGCCGGTACATTGATCCCCAGCGTCTCTGCGCGGCGCACACGCCCCTGGCCGCCACAGGTGGGACAGGGGGTCTCAATGATCTTACCGCGGCCCTGGCAGCGCGGACAGGGGGACTGCGTCTGCATCACGCCGAACGGCGTGCGCTGCTGACGGGTGACCTGACCAGTACCGCCGCACTCCGGGCAGCTTTTCGGGCTGGTGCCCTGCTTGGCGCCGGAGCCGTTACAATCGGGGCAGGTATTGATGCGCTGCACGCTGACCCGCTTTTTACAGCCCTTGGCCGCCTCCTCAAACGACAGAATGACCGTGGCAGACGCGTCACTGCCGCGGCGGGGAGCATTGGGGTTCTGGCGGCGTGCGCCGCCCCCGCCAAACCCTCCGCCGAAGATGGAGGAGAATATGTCGCCGATATCGCCGAAGTCCACATCGACGCCACCGGCACCGCCGGGATAGCCCGCACCAAAGTTGGGATCCACGCCGGCATGGCCGTACTGGTCATAGCGCGCCTTCTTCTGCGGGTCAGACAGCACCTCATAGGCCTCGTTGACCTCTTTGAAATGGGCTTCCGCCTCTTTGTCGCCCGGATGCAGATCCGGGTGATATTTTTTGGCCATTTGACGGTAGGCCTTTTTGATCTCATCCTCCGAGGCGCCTTTCTGTATGCCCAGCACCTCGTAGAAATCACGCTTATCTGCCATAGGTATTCCTCCGAGAGTTAAAATCCGCTAACCGGAGCACGGCACGGGAGCGGCGCATACCGCGCCGCTCCCGGATAGACACAATCCATACTGCGTCCGCCGCTCACCGGTTACCCGGTTTACTGGACATTGCCGTCATAGTAGCCGTCGCTGTTGGGGGCGCTGCCATCCTCCGGCGCGGGGCCGGGCTGGGCGGCGCCATCCTGCGGTGCGCTGGCCTTATAGACCTTCTCGCTGACTGCGTAGAACGCCTTTGTCAGCTCCTCCTGCTTCGCCTTGATGGCCTCCACATCCTCGCCCTTGAGCGCTTCCTTGAGGTCATTCAGCTTCGCCTCCAGCTCCGTCTTGTCGGCGGCGTCGATCTTATCGCCCATCTCCTCAATAGCCTTTTCGGTCTGGTAGACCATCTGGTCGGCATTATTGCGGGCATCCACAGCCTCACGGCGCGCCTTATCCTCGCTGGCGTACTGCTCAGCATCCTTCACAGCCTTCTCCACATCCTCCTTGGACATATTGGTGCTGGAGGTAATGGTGATATGCTGCTCACGGCCGGTGCCGAGATCCTTGGCGGAGACATTCACGATGCCGTTGGCGTCGATATCAAAGGTGACCTCGATCTGCGGCACACCGCGGCGGGCCGGGGCAATGCCGTCCAGGTGGAACATACCGAGGGTCTTGTTGTCCTTGGCAAATTCCCGCTCGCCCTGCAGCACATGCACCTCAACCGAGGGCTGATTATCGGCAGCGGTGGAGAAGATCTGGCTCTTCTTGGTCGGGATGGTGGTGTTGCGGTCGATGACCTTGGTCATCACGCCGCCCATGGTCTCCACGCCGAGGGACAGGGGGGTTACATCCAGCAGCAGCAGGCCCTTGACCTCGCCGCCGAGCACGCCGCCCTGCAGCGCAGCACCCATGGCCACGCACTCATCCGGGTTGATGCCCTTGAACGGCTCCTTGCCCATAAACTTCTGGATGGCCTCCTGCACCGCCGGGATACGGGTGGAACCGCCGACCAGCAGCACCTTGTCGATCTGCGCGGTGGACAGGCCGGAATCGCTGAGCGCCTGACGCACAGGCCCCATAGTGGCCTCCACCAGCGAGGCCGTCAGCTCGTTGAACTTTGCCCGCGTGAGGGTCATATCCAGGTGCTTCGGGCCGGTGGCATCCGCCGTGATGAAAGGCAGGTTGATATTGCTGGTGGTCGCGCCGGAAAGCTCGATCTTCGCTTTCTCCGCCGCCTCACGCAGACGCTGCATGGCCATCTTGTCGCCGGACAGATCCACGCCGGTCTCGGCCTTGAAGCTGCTGACCAGCCATTCAACGATCTTCTGATCGAAATCATCGCCGCCCAGGCGGTTGTTACCGGCGGTGGCCAGCACCTCCTGCACGCCGTCACCCATCTCGATGATGGACACATCGAAGGTGCCGCCGCCAAGGTCGAACACCATGATCTTCTGGTCAGCCTCTTTATCAATGCCATAGGCCAGCGCCGCTGCCGTGGGCTCATTGATGATCCGCTTGACCTCCAAGCCGGCGATCTTGCCGGCGTCCTTGGTGGCCTGCCGCTGGGCGTCCGTGAAGTACGCCGGCACGGTGATGACCGCCTCGGTCACCTTATCACCGAGGTATGCCTCGGCATCCTGCTTCAGCTTGGACAGGATCATGGCCGAGATCTCCTGCGGGGTGTAGGATTTGCCGTCAATGGTGACCTTGCGGTCAGTACCCATATCCCGCTTGATGGAGGAGATGGTGCGGTCAGGGGCGGAAACCGCCTGCTGCTTGGCTACACGGCCGACGATGCGTTCGCCGTCCTTTTTGAACGCGACCACCGAGGGGGTGGTGCGGGCGCCCTCCGCATTGGGGATGACGACAGCCTCGCCACCCTCGATCACGGACACGCAGGAGTTGGTCGTACCTAAGTCAATACCAATGATCTTTGCCATAATAATTACCTCCAGTTACTGCTTTCCCGGCAGGGTGCCGGGGTTAAGCGGATGATCAAATTTATCTAAAAAGGAATGGCTTCCTGTTTTAGCCTGTTCAGTTGGCTACCTTTACCATGGCGGGGCGCAGGATGCGCTCCCCCAGCTTATACCCCTTCTGGAACACTGCCGTGACGGTGTCCGGCTCCACGCCGTCGGCGTCCTCCCGCATCACCGCATTGTGCATATGCGGGTCAAAGGGCGCATTCTCGGCGGGGATCTCTTCCAGCCCCAGCTTCTGCAGCGCTTCAAGGAATTGCCGCATCACCATGTCCACACCGGCCTTATAGCCCTCACCCGGCTCGGCGGCCACCGCCTTTTCCATATTGTCCAGGCTGGTAAGCAGCCCCTTGAGCAGCTCCGCCTTGGTGAAGGCGCCGATCTGCTCCTTTTCCTGCTCAGTGCGGCGCTTATAGTTGGCGTATTCCGCCAGCATCCGCTGATACTGCTCCTTGGTATCGGCCAGTTCCTTCTGCGCCGCCTCCAGCTTTGCCTCCAGCTCAGCCGGATCGGTCTTCTTTTTGGCCTTTTTTTCCGCCTTTAGGGGCGTTTCTGCGGCCGGTTCGGCGGGTGCTGCCTCCTGTGTAGGGGCGGCCTGCTCCTGCTCCGGCTGCACCGGGGTCTTGTTCTCTTCCATGGGATCGTCTCCTTTATTTCGGCCGTTGCCGGTGATTGGTGGGGTCAGTGCTTTTCGTCCGTCGGGTCGTCAAACAGTTCGCCCAGCAGCTTGCCCACGGCATTGGCAAAATACTCAATGCGCGGGATGGCATCGGCGTAGCTCATCCGCACGGGGCCGATAATACCGATCGTGCCGGTGCCACGGGAACCAAGCGAATAGTGGGTCACGATCATGCTGGAGCCGGTCAGCTCCGGCAGCGCATCGCTGCCCAGTACCACCTGCAGGCCGGCGTTCGGCTGGTGGGAAAGCACCTCGCCAAGCTTCTGCCGCTCGGACAGGAAGCCCATCAGCGACCGCGCACGGTCCAGCTCGTAATCCGGATGCCGCAGCAGATTCAGCTGCCCGGAAAGCATCACCTCGGAGGCGGCACATTCCTGCGCCAGCTCGTAGAACGCGGACAGGATCGGCGCCACCGCCAAACCGGCGTCGCCCAGCTCCATCAGGATCTCCTGCATAGCCTGCAGGGTCACGCAGGAAAGCGGGCGGCCGAGGAACCGTCTGGAAAGGTAATCCGACAGCGCCACGGTAACGGCGCTGGGGATATCCCGCTGGCAGCGGCACATCCGGGTGCGCAGGGTGCCGGCCTCCGGCACCAGCACCACCGCCATGCTGCGCGGGGACATCTGCATCACATCAATGCGGCTGATGGTGCTGTCCGCCTGCTCCGGCTGGGCAGCCACGGCGACATAGCCGGTGGCATCCGCCAGCGCACGGGAGGCATCCTCCAGCAGCTGCAGCGGGTCGCCGGCGGCGCCCGCCAGCACCCGGTCAATGTAGTTGCGGTCCCGCTCGGGCAGCGGGTTGCGGTGCATCAGCCGGTCGATATACAGCCGGAAGGCCTTGGCCGTGGGCAAACGCCCCGCCGAGGTATGCGGCTGCTCCAGGTAGCCGGCGGCTGTCAGCGCCGCCATATCATTGCGAATGGTTGCGGAGGAGACACAGTTATCCAGCATCTCGGCCAGCACCTTGGAGCCGACCGGTTCGCCAGTCTGGATATAGCTCTCAATGATCAGAGCCAGAATGCGGCTTTTCCGCTCATCCAACTCGGCCGTTTGCATCTCCTGCATCTCCTTTCTGTATTTTAGCACTCTACATCTCCGAGTGCTAAGCATAGCTTACCACTTCCCATTCCGGCTGTCAATAGGCAATTGTGAACTCTTTGTTAAACCTGCGAAATATTTTTGATCAACCGCTTGTATCTTGCGCGCTTTTCCGGTATACTATTCTCAGATGCTGTAACAGTGCATCAATGATACATAGACTATCACAAGCTCACAAGGAGGGGTTCTCTATGACCGAAGGCGTTCAGATCCATGACTTTGATTTCAACAAGCTGATGGAGTTTGTGGCAAAGGCCAAGGGCGATGTGTTCCTGAAGACCACTGAGGGAGATGTGCTGAATTTGAAAAGCCGTCTGACCCAGCTGATGGTGCTGTCCGGCGCGATCTCGCAGGGCGTGATCGACGAGGCGACCGTCGTCTGCAAGGATATGGATGATGAGTCCGCGCTGTTCCGCCTGAATCTTTACCGCGACGGCGAGAGCAAGTAGAGCCAACAACAAAAATGCGTCCCCGTTTCCGAAAAGGAAGCGGGGGCGCATTTTTTGTCAGGAAAGCTCAACCCTCATCCATCGGGGGCTGCAGGGGCGTGGCCGGTGCCTGCGGCACAGCCGGCGTCGGCACAGGAGCCACCGGCGAGGCCGGGCAGCCGCCCGGCTCACGGCCGCCGGCCGCAAACAGGAAGAACGGCATGGTGACCGGCACCAGAATGCTGAGCACCAGATACACGGCGGCGTTTTCCGGCACGAACAGGCGATACACCTGGTACAGCGCCATGTACTCAAACACCGCCGTAGCCAGCGCGATCAGCACCAGCAGCGCACTGACCACCAGCACAATGCCGAAAAAGCCGAGCATAGCGTCCTCATCCACATACCGATAGCCAAAACCGATGATCCACCGCGCGCCGACCACGGTAACCGCTGTTGCCAGCCCGCCGCCAAGCAAGGCCGTCAGCGCACTGCCAAGCGGCAGCAGCACATGGAAGGGCAGCGCCTTTTTGCCATAGGCAACCGCACCGCGCTGCGCCAGCCGGCCGAGATAGTACAAATTCACAAAGGGGATAAACACCAGACCGGGATACCGCATGCGGCACTTGCCCGCCATACGGTAAAGACCAAGGCTTTCGAAAATATACAGCACCAGCCCAACCAGCAGCCCCACAGCGAGGGCCGCCAGGAACACCGCGCCGAAAATGCCGAGCACCTGCTCCAGATCCGCCAGGTCTGCGCTGCCGGGATCAATGGCGCCGCCCCATTCCCCATAAACATCAAAATCGTACATAAAAAGCCCTCCTTATGTCGTTTGATCGGTCTTCCGTTAAAAAGTATAGCACACATTTCCCCGCACCGCAAGCTCTGTGCAGGGGGCGCCTCACCCCGTGCAGAGGCTGTTCAGGTACTCCTCCACGGCAAAAGCCTCCAGCGGGCTGTCCGCCCGCAGATACAGCGGGTGGTGCGGGTGCCCCTTTTTGCTGCGGCGGCCGGCCGTAACCCACTGCGCGCCGTATTCCTGCCCAATGGCGATCATATCCCGCAGGCACGCCGGCAGATAGGGCCGCTTTTCAATAATGGTGCCCCATGCCGCCCACACCACCGGGGTATCGGCGCTCTGCTCCAGCACATAGCGGAAGGCCGCCATGTTTTCCTCATGCAGCCGGCGATTGCACAGCGCATCCATATGGTCGGGATCGGTGGCGCGCTGGGCATACACATTGAACATGGTAAAGCTGTCAAAACCACCGTTCTGCGCCACCCGCTCCACCGATTTGAGGGTATTATCCAGCGCACCGGGAACGGCAGTGGAGGGATTGATGCCAATGCAGATCAGCGGCCGGCGGCCGCGCGTGCCGAGGATATACCGGTAGGGCAGCAGCGTGCAGGGCACATACAGCCACTTTTCCCGGTCATAATCGCAGGGGGCGGTACGCTGCTGCTCCAGGGCGGCCGCAAAAGGCTGCACGGTCAGCGTATCGGTATCCGCCGTTGGAATGTACATCATCGCTTCTGCCCCTCCCCCGGCGGCGTGTGCAGGCCGCGCACGCCGGCCACATACAGCCGGCGGTCGGCCGGCCGGTCACTGCGGTTGCCCTGCACCGTCACATCCGCGCAGCGGATCACCGCAATATCGTACTTCAGCGACCGCTTGCGCCGGTCAAATGGGTTGGTACAGCAGGCCGCCAGGGTGTTATCTGTGATCCGCAGGCCCTGCACGCCATTGGCGTACACGGCACTGGCCCCGATGCCGCAGAAACGATTGCCGGCCACGGTAATATCCCGGTGCACCCCGGCGGGGTAGGCGCGGCCGTAGTTTTCGTGTGAGCATTTGATCAGGACTGCGCCCAGATTGGAAGGATGGCGGACAAAGGCGCACTTTTCTATATGATTATTGCGCAGCACCACATGGGCGCTGGGGCCTACCTCGTACCAGTAGGCGATATCCGGCGCCAGCAGCAGCGCCGCCAGCGAAAGGCCATAGAAGTGGCAGTTTTCCACCGTGATATGATGGGTCTGCAGCAGCAGCCCACGGGCGCGGGTGTTCTTCACCGTGCAGCCGGTAACCAGGGTCTCGGCATAATAGGCGGCATTCGAGAGCACATCTCCCACGGCGATCCGGCCGCTGACCGGCCGGTAACGCAGCCGCCGCCCGGCAAAGGAAAGCACCTCCACCTGCCCGCGGGGCAGGAAGGTAACCGGGTCGTGCACATACAGCCGGTCGCCCGGCGCCGCCCACGCCGGCGACAGGTCCTCATCCGTACGCTTATAGTGCACGGTCGCCTCGCCAGCTGCCGCATCCAGCGCCTGCACCGTACCGGCAATGCTGTGGATATTCAGGGCATCGTCCCCCAGCTGCTCAAAGCGGCAATCCCGCATCACCAGCCGCCCCATCAGGCCGGCGATATGGACGCCGTCAGCATTGGCCGCCAGCAGCCGCGCGGTGTGCGGCGGCAGCACCACCTGCACCCGCTCAAAGGTGAAATCCCGGCTGCGCGGCTGCACCAGAAACACCAGTCCCGGTGCATTCCACACCGTCACGCCCCGCAGCGTGCAGCCCTCCACCCCGCTGAAACGGACAAGGTCTGCCCCATAGATCACATGGCGCAGCGCAATGTGCTGCCCCACAAACACCGCAGCAAGGTCGATGCCCTGCTGCGCCGCCGGGATCCGCAGCACATTCGGCTGCGGCATGGTATAGGGGCAGCGCCCATAGGTGGCAATGGCATAGTCCGGGCTGCCGTCCGCATCCATCGACATAATGGAATTGATCTGCTCATGGCCGGTCAGCGCAAACTCCGCCGCCACCCGTACATCCACGGTGCCGGCGGCCGTATCCACCGCGCACACCTCGCCGGCGCTGTTGGGGGACACATCGCAATCCAGCGTGATATCCTGCACGGTCAGATCCCGGCAGTCAGCAAAGCCCAGCGCGCCGTCCAGCCCGTCGAAGCATTCCCGGTCAAAGTGCAGCAACAGCACCGCGCCCTCACCGCGCAGGGTTACCCCCTGTAGCCCGCGCCCCCAGGCACGCCGGCGCAGCAGATAGCGGCCGGCCGACAGCTGCACAGTATCCCCCGGCTGTGCGGCGGCCAGTGCCGCCTCCAGCGCGGCTGCCGAACAACAGCTGCCGGTCGGGTCAGCTCCATAGTCTGATACACGAATGATCGCCATACGGTTTTCTCCTCCCATTCGGCCGGTCAGCCGGCCACATTGTTCTGCGGCGTGCCCGCCAGAAAGGCCCGCAGGTTTTCTTCCACAAGGCCCACCAGCCGGCGGCGGGTCTCCACCCCCGCCCAGGCAATGTGCGGGGTGATGCAGCAGTGCGGCGCTCCATACAGCGGACAGTCCGCCGTCATCGGCTCATGCTCCAGCACATCCAGCCCGGCACCACCGAGATGGCCGCTGTCCAGTGCCGCACGCAGCGCTGCCTCATCCACCAGCGCCCCGCGGGCAGTGTTCAGCAGGATCGCCCCCGGCTTCATCCTGGCCAGCGCGGCAGCATCCATCATGCCGGCCGAATCGGCATTCAGCGGGCAGTGCAGGCTGACCACATCCGCCCGCTCCAGCAGCTCCGGCAGCGGCACCTGCTGCACGGTGGGGTCACTGATGGGGTGGCGGCCATGCACCAGCACCGGCATACGGAAAGCGCGGGCAATCTCCGCCACCCGGCGGCCGATCGCTCCGTAGCCCACAATGCCGATGGTCTTGCCGCTCAGCTCGGTCAGCGGCAGCGGAAAATAGGAAAACGCCTCGCTGCGGATCCAATCCCCCTGCTCCACCGTGCGGCGGTAGTCGCCTACCCGGTTCATCAGCTCCAGCAGCAGCGCAAAGGTGTGCTGTGCCACCGCCTCGGTGGAGTAGCCGGGCACATTGCACACAGCAATGCCGCGGGCGCGCGCCGCCGCAATATCCACATTATTATAGCCGGTGGCGAAAATGCCCACATACCGCAGCCGCGGGGCGGCCGCCAGCAGCGGCGCCGTCAGCGCCACCTTATTGATAAAAACCGCTTCCGCCTCCCGGATGCGCTCCGCCACCAGCTCCGGTGGGGTCAGGTCATACACCTGCACCTGCCCGTATTTCTGCAAAAAATCCAGGGTCATGCCGCCACCCACCACGGTGCGGGCATCGGTCACCACGATCTGCCGTTGTTCCTGCATGATAAAAGCCTCCGTTTCTCCCGCCATCATAGCATATACCGGCCGATTGTGCAATGCTTTTTTCCCGCAGGGGTGCTCTGCCCCCTACGGTTTTACATCCCGTTCACGATTTGGAGAAAACGCTGTGGTAAAATGGAAAAAACAGAAAAAACGGAGGTATACTGTATGGCGGAAATGATGGAGCCGAGACCTATTGAAGGCACACTGCGTAAATTCTCCCTGCGGGTGCCGGAGGTGATACAGGAATGCAGCGGTATCCTGCTGTTCGGCAAGCGCATCCGCTCACTGGTTTTTTCCACCGACCTGTGCATTATCCGCAATGTGAATGCCGATGCTGTGATTGCCGTGTATCCGTTCACCCCGCAGCCGGTCATCACGCAGGCACTGCTGCTGGCGGCGGATATCCCGGTATTTGCCGGCGTGGGCGGCGGTTTGACCCAGGGCAAACGGGTGCTGCATCTGGCCAGCTATGCCGAGATGCAGGGCGCCTGCGGTGTGGTGGTCAATGCTCCCACCACCAATGAGGTGGTCAGCCGGCTGGTGCAGACCGTGGACATCCCCGTGGTGGTAACGGTGGTGCGCCCGGACGAGGATATTGATGCCCGCGTGGCCGCCGGCACCACCGTATTCAATGTCTCCGCCTCGGCCAGAACGCCGGAGCTGGTACACACCATCCGCACCCGCTACCCGGAGATGCCGATTATTGCCACCGGCGGCCCCACAGAGGAAAGCATCCGCCGCACCATTGAGGCCGGCGCCAACGCCATTACCTGGACGCCGCCCTCCAATGGCGAGATCTTCAAGGACATCATGCAGGCCTACCGCGAAAATAAGCCCCACCCGTGACCGGGGGGCGCATAGGTTCGGCCGGCACAGCATATGCCTGTTTTACCGTACGATAATCACTTAAGGGGTGTTTATGATGAAACTGCATTTTCTCGGCGCGGCTCATGAGGTCACCGGCTCCTGCACTCTGCTGGAGGCGGATGGCCGCCGCATCCTCATTGACTGCGGCATGGAGCAGGGGGCGGATATTTACGAAAACGCCACCCTGCCGGTATCCCCCGGTGAGCTGGACGCCGTGCTGGTGACCCATGCGCACATTGACCACTCCGGCAAGCTGCCGCTGCTGGTACGGCAGGGCTTTACCGGGCCGATCTATGTCACCGGTGCCACCGCAGCACTGCTGAAGATCATGCTGCTGGACTCCGCACATATCCAGGAATTTGAAGCCGAGTGGCGCAACCGCAAGGCCAAACGGGACGGCAGCGACCCCTATGAGCCGCTGTACACCGCCGAGGATGTGCTGCGTACGGTGGCGCTGTTCCGCCCCTGCAGCTACGGCCAGACGCAGGAGCTGCCCGGCGGCATGACCGCCGAGTTCACCGATGCCGGGCATCTGCTTGGCTCTGCCAGCATCCGGCTGACGGTGCCGGACACCGACGGGCAGCACACCCTGCTGTTCTCCGGCGATATCGGCAATGTCCGGCGGCCGCTGCTGCGCGATCCGCAAACGCCGCCGGCCGCCGATGTGGTGGTGATCGAGTCCACCTACGGCAACCGCGTGCACGGCGAACGGCCGGATTATATCGGGCATCTCAGCCGGGTGCTGCAGCGCACCTTCGACCGCGGCGGCAATGTGGTGGTGCCCTGCTTCGCCGTCGGCCGCACACAGGAGCTGCTGTATCTGCTGCGGCAGATCAAGGCGCAGGGGCTGGTAAAGGGACACGGCGATTTCCCCGTATGGGTGGACAGCCCGCTGGCGGTGGAGGCCACCAATATTTATTCCGGCGATATGCGGGAATACTATGATGAGGAGACCCTGGCACTGCTGGACAGCGGCTGCAACCCCATCCGCTTTGACGGGCTGCACCTGGCCGTGACCAGCGACGAGTCCCGCGCCATCAATTTTGACAAAACGCCCAAGGTCATTCTCTCCGCCTCCGGCATGTGCGAGGCCGGCCGCATCCGCCACCACCTCAAGCACAATCTGTGGCGGCCGGAGTGCACCGTGCTGTTTGTGGGCTACCAGGCGGAGGGCACCGTCGGCCGCAAGATTGTGGAGGGCGCCACCACCGTGAAGCTGTTCGGCGAGGAGATCCGGGTGCGCGCCGCCATCGAAACGCTGGAGGGCATCAGCGGCCATGCCGACCGCGAGATGCTGCTGGACTGGCTGGACCGGCTGCCGGCATGGCCGCAGCAGGTATTCGTGAACCACGGCAATGACACGGTGTGCGACGAATTTGCTGCCACCGTACACGAACGGCTTGGCCTGGCGGCTGAAGCTCCGTACAATGGCGCAGTATATACCATTGAGGCTGGCCGCTGCACCTGCCTGGAGCCGGGCAACCGCCAGCGCATCGGCCGCGGCGCCACCCCGGGGGCAAGGGCTGCGGACAGCGTATTCCGCCGCCTGCAGGCCGCCGGCCGCCGGCTGCTGGCCGTGATCGACAAGAACCGCGGCGGCGCCAACAAGGAGCTGGCCCGGTTTGCCGACCAGATCAACGACCTGTGCAATAAGTGGGACCGCTGACGGGCAGACCCACCGAAAAGACAGACACAGAACTAAGCAAGGCTCTGCGCCGCCGGCGCAGAAAAGAAGAAGGAACCGATATGAACATGGACATCCGTACCATCAATGACCGCCTGCGGGCAGACGCCTACGGCTATATGCGGCAGGCGGAGGAGGAATTTGACGCCCGGCTGACCGCCGTGGCGCGGGATATCTGCGATAAACGGGCGCAGTGTCCCATCATTCTGATCGCCGGTCCCTCCGGCTCCGGCAAAACCACCACCGCGCGCAAGCTGGAGGAAAAGCTGGACGCCTGGGGCTGTGAGGCACACGCGCTCTCGCTGGATAACTACTTTGTCCCACTGAGCGAGGAACAGCAGCAGCTGGCTGCTGCCGGCAAGCTGGATCTGGAAAGCCCTGACCGGGTGGATATCCCCTTCCTCAACCAGCAGCTGGAAGGCATCATCGCCGGCCGGCCGACCCCCATCCCGCATTTCAACTTTACGGATAATTCCCGCACCCACTCCGGCCACACGCTGACCCGCAAGCCGGGGGATCTGGTCATTCTGGAGGGCATCCACGCCCTCAACCCCGCCGTGATCACCCTGCCGGAGGCAGAAACACAGCGCCTGTATGTCAGCGTGCGCACCCGGCTGGTAACCGACAACGGCGAAGCTCTGCATCCCAAGCGCATCCGCCTGCTGCGGCGGATGCTGCGCGACAAGCTGTTCCGCAACCGCTCGGTGGAGCACACGCTGCGGATGTTCGGCAGCGTGCAGCGGGGCGAAAACCGGTATATCATGCCGTACAAGGCACGCTCCACCCACGATATTGACACCTTCTGCCCCTACGAAGTGAGCGTGTACAAGGATGAACTGCTGGAGGAGCTGCAGACGCTGGAAAACCGCGCCGATGCACGCGAGCTGCTGGAGCTGCTGGCGCAGGTGACCATCGCCCCCGCCGCTCTGGTCCCGCCGGATGCCCTGATCCGGGAATTTATCGGTCCGCCGCAGTAAAAGCAGCAGCTTTTGCGCCGAAACAGCGCTGTAAATGAAAAAAAGAGGCGTCTGCCCACAGGCAGACGCCTCTTTTTTAGACAAAACAATCGGGGTACGACGGTTCCTGAAACGGAATATTTCCCCGTTTTATTTGTCTCATCACTCGCAATACGACAGTATTGCTGCGTTCTTCGACTTCCAAAACGAAAAAATCTTCTCGTTTCAGGTCGAAGATTTTCGGCAAACAGCGTCTCTTAGCGGCGCGGCGTCCCGACCGAAGAATACTGGCGTATTCTGAGCGGAGGGCAACAAAGCCGATAAGGACGCTGTTTAGCCGAAAAAACCATTGTACCCCGATTGCTTTGTCTATTCTCCGAAGAAATGCCGGTGCACCGCCGCCACCGCGCGGTCGGCATCCTTTTTATCCACCAGCACCGATACCCGGATCTCGCTGGAGGAGATCATCTGAATGTTGATATTGGCGTCCGAAAGCGCCTCAAACATCCCGGCGGCCACCCCCTCATGGGTTTCCATGCCGGCACCGATGATGGAGATCTTGGCCACATCGCTGTCGCACCGCAGCCCCTGTGCCCCCATCATATCACAGAATTCCTGCAGCGCAGCCACTGCCTCCTCGCCGCTGCGGGCGGGTACGGTAAAGGCAATATCCTTGGTGCCGTCACGGCCGACCGACTGCAGAATGTTATCCACCGGAATATGCGCCTTTGCCACCCGGGAAAAGACCTTAAACGCAATGCCGGGGCTATCCGGCAGGGCAATCACCGTTACGCGGGCAACGCTGTCATCCTTGGCAACGCCCTTAATCAGCATTTTTTCCATTTTCGTGACCTCCTTCACCTTTGTACCGGCCGCCTTCTTCAGGCTGGACAGCACTTCCAGCTCCACATTGTATTTTTTCGCCATTTCCACCGAGCGGTTATTCAGCACCTGCGCACCGGAGGTCGCCATCTCCAGCATCTCGTCATAGGTAATCTCCGGCAGCTTCAGCGCACCGGGAACCTTGCGCGGGTCGGCGGTGTACACACCCTCCACATCGGTATAGATCTGGCACAGATCCGCATGCATCGCCGCCGCAATCGCCACGGCGCTGGTATCTGAGCCGCCGCGGCCGAGGGTGGTAATGTCATCGTATTTATTCAGTCCCTGGAAGCCGGCCACCACCACAATGCGCTTGCGGTCCAGCTCTGCGCGGATGCGCTCCGGATTAACCCGCTTGATGCGGGCGGCAGAATAGGTGCTGTTGGTCTCAAAGCCGGCCTGCCAGCCCAGCAGCGAGACCACCGGGAAGCCCAGCGCGTCGATCGCCATAGCCAGCAGCGCAATGGAGATCTGCTCCCCGGCCGCCATCAGCATATCCATCTCACGCTTGCTGCCGCGGGGGTTCACCTCCTCCGCCTTGGCAATCAGGTCGTCGGTGGTATCGCCCTGGGCGGAAACCACCACCACCACATCATTGCCCTGCTTATACATCTCTGTGACGGTGTGCGCCACATGCATCACCCGCGCCGCGTCCGCGACCGAGCTGCCGCCGAATTTCTGCACTACCAGCATATCGTAACCTCCAGAGGAAAGATCGGGATCATTCATATGTATGTTGCTGCCCGCGGAAAAATCCGCCGGATCAGTGGGTATACAGGCGGATCGCCCGCTTAAGCGTCATGCCGGTAAAGCCCGCCACCTTATCCATCAGCAGATATTCCGGCATCACCGGCGAAATAAACGCCACCTCACCCTGCGGGGCATCGGGGATGGAGACCATCCGCACATCGCCGAAGGCGCGGCCAATCTGCACCAGCGCGCCGGCATCCTGCTCACACGCAAAGCGCAGCAGCATCGCGCAGGGAGCCAGGCGGTGATCCCGCACATAGCCGGGCTCACCCGGCCCCCAGAACAGGTACTTGCGGGCGTCGATGTGCTTGACCTCGTCAATCACATCCGCCACCACCGCACTGGCCGTGGGCAGGCGGCCGGCTCCGCGGCCAACAAACACCACATCGCCCACATTATCGCCCCGCACCATGATGCCATTGAACACATCATCCACATCGGCCAGCAGATTGTGCTGCGGCAGGATCATTGGCGCCACCAGGCAGAACAGGTGGTCATCCTCGGTGCGCACGGCACGGCCGACCAGCTTGATCACCCCGCCGCACGCCGCGGCGTACTGCACATCCTCAGCTGTGATCTGTGTGATGCCCTCGGTATAGACCTCCTGCGGCAGCACATGCCTGCCAAAGGCCAGCGAGGCAAGGATGCAGATCTTACGGCAGGCATCATGCCCCTCGATGTCTGCAGAGGGATCCCGCTCCGCGTAGCCCAGCTTCTGTGCCAGCGCCAGTGCCCCATCAAAGGACATCTGGTCGCGGATCATGCGGGTGAGCATAAAGTTGGTGGTACCGTTCAAAATCCCCGCCACCTCAAATACCTCGTTGGCAGCCAGGCACTGATCAATGGGGCGCAGGATCGGGATACCGCCGCCCACACTGGCCTCAAACAGGAAATTCAGGTTGTGCTCACGGGCGATGGCCAGCAGCTCATCGCCCTTGGCCGCCACCAGCTCCTTATTGGAGGTGACCACGCTCTTGCCGGCCAGCAGGCAGGCCCGGACATAGTCATAGGCCGGGTGCAGGCCGCCCATGGTCTCCACCACAATGCGGATATCCGCATCCTCCACAATATCCTCAAACCGGGTGGTAAAGCGGTCGGCGTAGTCCAGCTCCGGGAAGGTGCGCAGATCCAGTATGCGCTTGACGGTGATCGGCTGTCCCGCCTTGGCGGCAATGCCCTTGGCATTGCTGCGCAGCACGGCAGCCACACCGGAGCCGACCACCCCGTGGCCGAGTATGGCAATGGAGATCATTGATCTGTTTCATCCTTTCTGTTTTACCCGGCGGTCAGCCGTCGGTAATGCCCGACACGCGCTGCACGCCGTCCACATCCTCCAGTGAGCGGAGAAACTCCCCCACCGGTATCAGCATCTGATCCACCCTGGCGGATACGGAGGCATTGGCCACCCCGCCGGAGGGGATATTTTGGTTAACGGTCAGAATATTGGCGCCCGCACGGGCAAAGCACTCCAGCACGCGGGAGATGACCCCCGGCATATGCCGCAGCACCAGGTGCACCGTCACGGTACGGCCGGCGGTCTCCTCGTCATAGGGCAGTACCGCGTCCCGGTATTTATAAAATGCCGTGCGGGAAATGCCCGCCTCCTTGGCTGCCTGCGATACAGTGGTCGCACGGCCGGTCTGCAGCAGGCGCTTGGCCTGCAGGGTGCGCAGGATAATATCCGGCAGCACATCCGCATCCACCAGCACCAGCCGCCGCTTGCGGCCCTTCTGGCCGCCGCGCTCCGCGGCGCGGGTCACGGCTGCACCGCCTGGGTGGTCGTGGTGGTGGCCGGCGCCGTGGTGGGCTGTGTGGTGGTCGTGGTAACCTTATTCCCGCCCGTGGTGGTCGTGGTTGGGGCCTGCGTGGTCGGAACGGTGGTCACCGGCGCCGTGGTGGTTTCGGTCGGCTCCGGCTCCGGTTCCGGTTCATCCGTCACCGCACCGCCGCTGATATACGGCAGCGGGTTGCCGGGGTGTGCCTCGCAGTATGCCGGGATATTGGTCTCCTTGTAGGTGCCCTCGTCCGTGGAGGGGCAGGCATCGGTCGCCAGCTGACCGGTGGCGGTGCAATAGCTGGCCACCACAACGCCGCTCGGCATCTCAAAATTCTTGATCTCCTTATTGCGGTGCAGGGCCTTCATGGCCTTGTTCCACAGGCTCTTGGCATAGCCGGTCTGTCCACCCACTAGCACCTGCTGGTTATCGTAGCCAAACCAGCTGGCTGCCGCATAGTAGCCGGTGCCGCCGGCGAAGTACACATCGCGCTGGTTTTCTGCCGTACCGGTCTTGCCGTACACATGCCAGCCCGGCCAGGACTTGCTGATATCTGCGGCCGTACCCACGGTGGTTACCCGCTTCATCAGGTTCAGCATCACATAGCAGGTCGGCGCATCCAGCACCATCACCGATTTCTGTCCGCCCACCAGCAGTGTGGAGGTGGACTCATCCTCTCCCTGCAGCACCTTGTAATAGGTATAGGGCTTATTATAGAAGCCGCCGCTGCCAAACACGCCATAGGCCGAAGCCATATCCCGCACCGTCACACCCTTGGTGAAGGCGCCCAGCGCCAGCGGCGCATAGTCAATATCCGAATGGATCTGCCCATTGATCTCCTCCGCCTCAACCAGCGTGGAGAGATGAAAGGTGTTCACCGCATAGTCATAGCTGCGCTGCAGGGTCAGCTCCTGCACCAGGCGTGCCGCCACGGTATTGAGGGATTTCTGCAGGGCCACGCCCAGCAGCACATCACCATTATCCGGCGTGGTTTTGACCATATAGTTGTGCGGCCACTTCACGCCATTGGACAGCACGATCGGCGCATCCCGCTGCACCGAGGAATAGTGCACCAGATCCAGCGCCACTGCCGGGCCATAGGAGGTCAGCGGCTTGATGGAAGAACCGGGCGAACGCACCGACTGGGTGGAGCGGTTGAGCACCCGGTTGGCGGTCTTTTCGCCGCGGCCGCCGATGGTGGCGACCACCCGGCCGGTGTAATCCACCGCCAAAAAGCCGGTCTGCGGGTCCTCTTCGTCCTTGTCCAGATGCTTGGGGTAGTTGCTTTCGTCTGCATACACGGCCTCTACCGCCTTCTGCAGTGCCGGATCCTCGGCCGAGTAGATGCTCAGGCCGCCATGGTACACGATATTCTCCGCATAGCTGTAGGTATAGCCGTACTGATCCATCAGGTCGGCGATCACATCCTCAACCACCTGATCCACATAATAATCCTGCACGGTCTGATGCACAGCGCTGCTCTTGAAGACCAGCTCCTCATTGATCGCCTGCACATATTCATCTTTGGTGATCATACCCTGCTCATACATCTTGGACAGCACCAAATGCTGCCGCTGGCGCACATTCTCCGGGTGCTGGTAGGGATGGTAGGTGCCGGGGTTATTGGTGATGCCCACCAGCGCGGCGCTTTCCGCCAGATCCAGCTCCTGCACCTCTTTGCCGAAATAATAGCGTGCACCGATACCCACGCCCACCAGGTCGCCGGTCAGCGGCAGGTTGTTAAGGTAGGCCTCCAGCACCTGCTGCTTGGTGCTTTCGTTGCGCTCCAGCTCCATCGCAGCCAGAATTTCGTTCACCTTCCGCTTGATGCTGTGGTCGCGGTTCTGCGTGGTTACACGGATCAGCTGCTGCGTGATGGTGGAACCGCCGTATTCGGTATTGCCGAGGTGGAACACCCGGTTGAGCAGCAGGTTCACCATAGCGGTGGCTGTGCGCTGGATATCCACGCCATCGTGCTGCCAGAAGCGCTCATCCTCGATCGCCACCAGGGCATTCTGCACAGTCAGCGGGATCTCATTGAGGTCCACCCAGACGGAATTGCCGCCCAGCAGATTGTGGTACGGCTCATAGTTGCCGTTGCCATCCTGCACATAGATCACCGACCGGGCATCCATGGAGAACTTCCCAAGCTCCGGCACATAGCTGGCGGCATCGAAGTTTTTTACCACATAAACCACCATCACCGTGCCCACGATGCCAACGGAGATGACCCCGACCAGAAACACCGTCAGCACCAGCTGCCCCAGCCGGCGCCAGACGCGGCGGTGCCGCTTCTTCTGCTGGGGGGTGGGGTGCAGCAGCTCGGCCGCCAGCTTCTTCAAATTCTGCGGCAGCTCCTGCAGCCAGCGCTGCAGACGCTTACCGATATTTCCGCTTTTTTTTGCCATGTCTGTTCCTCCTTGCCGGATGGCTCCGGCATATATCGGCCGCCGCGATCCATTGGGCGGCAAATACGAAAAGTACGACATACTAATAGTATTGCAAAAAGAGGGAAAAGTCAAACCTATTTTGCCATTTTGCAGAGATTTTCCGTGCAAAAGGGGCGGTTTTGCGGGTTTTTCCGCCCCTGACACATAACCGCCCCCGTTTTCGGACAAAATAGTGCCGAAAAAGGGGGCGGTGATCATGGGTTCCACTTTACGCTCGGTGCTGCTGGCCATTGCCGCAGCGCTGCTGCTGGTGGCGGTCATGCTGTTTGTCATTTTCCGGTTCCTGCTGCCGGCCGCCGCGCCGGAGCAGCCGCACAATGAGCCGCAGTTTGTCATCGGCAGCTACGATGGGCAGGTGGCGGTATTTGAGGGGGGCGCGGACTACCCCATGCGGGTATATGATGTATCCATTGCTGCCCTGCCGCCGGAGGAGCAGGCAAAGCTGCAGGCCGGCATCCCGGCGGCCGATGCCGATGCGCTGTCGGTGCTGCTGGAGGACTACACCAGTTAGCCGGCACAGCGCCGCTGGCCCAATGGGATTTTGCGAGACGGATCAGGTGTAAATGATCTTCCCCTGGCACTCCACGCTGCCCTCGATCTTTTTACATTCCACATTGCCGCCGCACCGCACATCGCCGGTAATGTCATCCCCGCAGCTGACATTGTCTCCACAGTTGACATCGCCGGTGATGTCCCCGACGCAGGAAATATTGTTCCGGCACTCCCGGATATCGCCGTTGATCTGCTTACATTCGATGTTTCCGTGCCCCGTAATATCGCCGTGGATGTCGGCCTCGCAGTGCATATGGCCGAAAACCTCGACCTTGAAGTATCCCTCTGCCGTTTTGTAGGCTTCACCCGGAAAGGACACATTGATCCAACCGTTTTGGTCAGTCGATTGCAGGATTTTCTTTCCCAGTGTCCGGAAAACCCGGATCGTGTTGTCGTCATCCCACGGCAGCGCAGAGCAAAGGTCGTAATGGATCTCTTTTTCGCACGGCCGTCCGAACAATTCATCTATGCTGATCGCAAAAACATCGGCCAGCATCGGCAACAGGTCGATATCCGGGCAGCACTGGGCGGACTCCCATTTGGATACCGCCTGATTGGTCACACCCAATTTCCGGGCAAGCTCCTCCTGCGTCAGCCCCTGCCTTTTCCGGTAAAACGAAATGGTATCCTGCAGTTTCATGTTCATATTGGCTCTCCTTTGCGCTTTTTTTGTAGCTACACCTGTATTGTACCCGATATTCCCGCCGCGCGCAATAACGCAGCCGTTGGGTTTATCCAACCGGCGGTTGGAGGACGGCGCGCAGCACGGCATCCGAAAAAACTGTTGTAGCCCGATTTGCTTGCCTATTGCTATAAGAAAGCGGCTATGGTATAATGCACCTGTAAACGGGGATGGCACCCATCACAAAAAACGGCTTTACACACCTATTCGCAAGGGGGATGACACCCATCGAAAAAAACATTATTGTGGTAGATGAACAGGGAAAAACATACGAAGCGACCTATCCCAAAAGAGCAAAAGGTCTCGTAAAAAACGGCAGGGCACGCTTCATAGACGAAAACAAAATATGTTTGCTGTGTCCGCCGAATACAAAATTGGAGGACAACGATATGTCAAGCACAGCAACGACGAAAACAAAATCCAAAGATCCATTGACCATTAAATATGTTCTGGATAAAACCGAGCAAATAATCCGTGACACAGAATATATCCACACGGCATTAGAGCAGCTTGCTTTGATGCCGAAATCCGACCCCGGCGATATTGCCGGCCAGGCAAAGGCGACTGCCATTGGCGAGGTTGTCCGCTGCAGAGAAGCCACAAATCAGCAGGCGCTGAGATTTTATGAAAAGCTGTATGACGATTTGACCGGCAAAAGGGGCTTAAAAGACAAGGCTCTTGCCGCACTGGAAAAGTGCTCAGGCAACGATGAACAGATGGAGAAGCTATCCGGCATACTATCCGAAATCGGGTTTTTAGAGGAATAAAACAACGGAACGGCGAGGGGCAACCCTCGCCGTTCCTTATAATGTCCGGCCCACCGGCCCGGTATGCCTCCTGCAGCAGGGCGGCTGTTTGCCCTCCGGCTGCAGCCGGCTCCTTTTCCGGCTCCTTCGCCGATGCCGGATCGGTGGCCGGGTCCGTCTTTTTGCCGGGATCGTTCGGGTCATGGGTCATACAGATTTCCTCCCTTTTTCGTTTTGGGTAAAAATAAAAGCCCGTTAAACGGGCTTTTAAGCGGGATTAAATAGGGATTAAATCGGCGTTTAATCGGATTGTTCTTCGAGTTCAAAGCAGACAGGAAGAGATCCGCGGCCGTCGCACAGCAATATTTCCCGCGGTATTCTGTTCGGATATATCGTGCACTTTGCAAGGCCGATGTAGCAACGGCAATCGTTGCAAACGACTCGACACGCTCCCGGATCGCAGGTCATTTGTATGTGGTGCTTGTCCCGATCCGAAAGTTCTCCGTACCGACGCAGCTTCTCCTGCTGCGATAACCGATAAAACTCTGCAAGCGTCAACATATTAAACCTCTTCCATGTAGATGATATTTCCTACGCGCTTAGCAACAACAAATAGCGTATCTCTTTTGAAGAGCACTTCCTGCTCTAATGATCATACGATAACCTCCTCAAAAGGTTTAAGATACGCTGCATACAGCGAGGAGAAATGCTCCAAGTACATTCTATTCTTCTTCGGAGCAGCTTGCAAGAAGTTTTTATACTTTTTGCCGGCCGCCGTTTCCTGCGCCACTGCAAAAACGCACAGATAGTGTTGTCCATGCGGAGGAAAAGGAAAAGAGGCACATGCAATAGCATGTGCCTCTCGTTTGTGTTGGCATCTACCTATCGTTCCGGGCCGCTTCCAGCCAAGTATTGTCGGCACCAGTGAGCTTAACTGCCGTGTTCGGGATGGGAACGGGTGTACCCTCACCGTAATCAACACCAACTGCTATCCTATTCACAGCACGCCCGTGCTGTCAACAGCTCTTTCCTCTGCATGGACCTTCAAAACCGGATAAAGACTTCCGAACAAGTGAACCTTCTGCGCTCTCGGGCATCATTCCCTCCTGCGCCTTCTCCGTGATTCTTTGCATACCTTTGACCTTTAGGTCAAGCCCTCGATCGATTAGTACTGCCAAGCTAAAAGCATCACTGCTCTTACACACGCAGCCTATCTACCACATAGTCTTTGTGGGATCTTACCTGATTTCTC
>DJRT01000016.1 GCA_002437905.1 Ruminococcaceae bacterium UBA6353
CTTTTAATAGTTAGTCTTTCTAGACATACTTTGTGTAATGTTGTGCTCGGCAAGCAGCCGTTGGTATTCGGCGTGTTGGTACTGCCACCCTTGATCGGAATGAAACAGAGGTCGTGCAGCGGGAGGAAGTTTCTCAAACAATCCGCTCAGCATGTCCCGGATCTGTTGCAAGTTAGGACTTGTAGAAATTGAATGGGATACAATTTCACGGTTGAACATATCGAGCACAGGTGAAAGATATACCTTTTCATTACCGATCTTAAATTCTGTAATGTCGGTTGTCAGTTTCTCAAATGGCTTATCTGCATGAAAATCTCGTTTCAACAGATTATCTGCTACTTTGCCAACCTCGCCCTTGTAAGAATGGTACTTGCCGTTTTTACTCTGTTTCCCACGCAGATCAAGGGCTTTCATCAACTTTAACACAGTTTTATGGTTAATCGGATAACCTTTTGCCTTTAATTCAGAGCAAATGCGTCTATAGCCGTATCTTCCTTTGTGCGTATTGTAGATCTCCAATATATTCTGCTTTTCGCTTTCATATTTGTCTTTACCTTTCTGCTTCAGATAGTAATAGTATGTGCTTCTTGCTATCCCGGAAAGCGCTAACAAATCTTTAAGCGGATACTTTTGCCTTAGTTCAGCAATTATGAACGCCTTTTCCCGTTCTTTTGCTCGTCCGCAAGAACTAAGGCACTCAGTTTTTTTAAGTATTCTATCTCCATTCTGAGTCTTTGGTTTTCGGCAATCAGATCTTCTTCGGCCTTTTTATCAAGCTTGGGAGGGCGTCCCTTGTTAGAACCACTTGCTTTGCAAGCCTTGCCTCGTCTTTCTTTCATTAGCCCTTCGGCTCCTTCTTCCAAATATATGCGCTCCCACCTTTTTACTATATTTTTGTAGTTCTCTTCTTGCCCTTGATTTGTATCCCAATACTTTCGTACCGTTTCACGATAACCAAGGCGGTGTTCTCGCATATCCATTATAACACTTATCTTGAATTCCGGCGAGTACTTTTTCTGTTTCCTTGACATAAAAATATGCACCTCCAAAAGTGTCTAACTTTTGGGGTGCATATCAGTTTCTCCGGGGCGGTTTTCTTCTTTTGATGCAGGAGCGCTTAGGCGGCAGTCGATTGCCCGCAGACAAAACAAAAAATCCTACCACCTGTGTGGTAGGATTTTTTCTGGAGCTGCTAACCAGATTTGAACTGGTGACCTCATCCTTACCAAGGATGCGCTCTACCAACTGAGCTATAGCAGCAAGTGGCGACCCGGAACGGGCTCGAACCGTCGACCTCTAGCGTGACAGGCTAGCGTTCTAACCAGCTGAACTACCGGGCCGTTTCCACTTGTTCTCCGGCAGCGCTTGCCACCGGCAACGAATGCTATTATACTGGATGCCGGTTGGTTTGTCAACTGTTTTTTCACAAAAGAGCGGATTTTTTTCGCTTTTTCGCGCGGCGTTTTCTGCCTTTTTTCATTGCATAGCGGCGGGGAATATGATAGAATACCTTTCAGGACGCGCTGCGCAAACCTATCCGGCGGTCTCTGTGGACCAAAGATCCGCTACGCAGGTGCTGCACGGCGGCGCAGCGGCGCCATTAGTTCTTTTTGGTGCGCAGCTCTTTTATCCCAATATAGAGCAGCACCAGACCAAACAGGCGCCGAAGCAGATCGGTATCCAGGCCGGCCGCCAGCAGTGAGGTGGGGATGGCGGCGGCAATGCCGGCGGCGCCGCAGAAGGCCACGGCCGGCCATTCGATATTGTGCTGCCGGATGTGCCCGATCAGGGCGGCCGGCGCGCAGCCGATGAAGTACAGCAGATTGATGCCGCCGGCGGTATACTGTGCCATGCCGGCGAAGGCGGTGAGGTACAGCACCAGCAGTGAGCCGCCGCCGATGCCGAAGCCGCTGACGATACCGGTCAGCACGCCGATGAGGATGGATAGCCATATCATAGCAGCAGCACCGCCTTTACGCCGCCGTACAGGATCAGCAGGCCGAACAGCCGGTGCAGCCATACGGTGGGGATTTTGGTAAACAGGCGGGCGGAGAGCAGCCCGCCGAGTATGCCGCCGACAAGGTACGGCCACGCCTCGCCCCACACATTGCCGCCGTGCAGGCAGAACATGACATACGAGGCGACCGAAAGCGGCAGGATAATGGCAACGGAGGTGGCGAAGGCGCGCTTTTCCGGCAGGCCAAGCCAGTCGATCAGCAGCGGCACAAGAAACAGGCCGCCGCCGGCGCCAAACAGGCCGTTGGCCGCGCCGGCCAGCCCGCCGGCCAGCAGATATTTCCACCAGTTTTTCATTTGGTTAGCTCTTTTCTGTCAGAAATTTTGTTGCAGCAGCAGGGGGAATGAAGATGATCCGTTATGGAGTGGTAGGCACCGGCTGGATCGTGCGCAGCATGATCGCCGGGGCGGCGCAGTATCCGGAGCAGCTGTGCCTGACGGCTGTCTGCTCCCGCAACGAGGAGCGGGGGCGGGCGTTTGCCGCCGAGGTTGGCGCGCCGCAGGCACAGGTGTTTACCGACCCGGCCGCCATGGCGGCCAGCGATGCGCTGGATATGGTGTATATCGCCAGCCCCAACAGCTGCCATGTGGCGCAGAGCCGCCTGTTTCTGGAGGGCGGCAAGCATGTGCTGTGTGAAAAGCCGCTGGCCGCCGATCCTGCGGATGTGCAGCTTCTGCAGCAGCAGGCGGCGATGCGTGGCCTGCTGTTCCGTGAGGCCATCATGCTGCTGTACCAGCCGCAGCTTGCTCTGCTGCGGCAGGCGGTGGAGCAGTGCGGGCCGATATCGGCGGCGCATTTCCAGTTTTGCCAGTTTTCCTCAAAATATGAAGCCTGCCGGCGTGGGGAGCTGCCGAATATTTTTAATCCGGCGATGCAGACCGGCGCGCTGATGGATCTGGGCGTTTACTGCGTCTATCCGGCGCTGTACCTGTTCGGCGAACCGCAGGCGGTCTCGGCGGCAGCGGCTTTTTTGCCCACCGGTGCGGATGGTTCCGGCGGGGCGCTGCTGCATTATCTGGATAAGACTGTGCAGCTGACCTATTCCAAGACCGGGCAGGGCTTTGGTCCCAGCGAGATCGTTGGGGAACAGGCCAGCGTGACGGTCGGGCATATCGGCCAGCTGGCCGATATCACCCTGTACCGCCGCGGGGAGCAGCCGCAGCCGCTGTGCGGCAGCGAGGAAAAGCCGCTGCTGATGGGGCGGGAGATTGCTGCCTTTGCCGCGGCGATTGAGGCAGGACAGACCGCGCCGGACGAACAGGATCGGCTGGCGCTGGCGGTCAGCCGCTGGATGTACGCCATCCGTATGGCCGCCGGCATCCGGTTTCCGGGATGAGATATGTGAAAGGAAGTATGCAATGAGTCAGAAACCGGTTTTTTCGTCAGCGGTATGGATCTGTCCGGCGGAATGGGTGGATATTCGACCGAAGAATATACTGCACAAGGAGCATATGTCTTTTGAGATGCCGCCTCGGGAGCTGCCGGACCAGCTGCACTATGTGTTCCGCAAAACCTTTTCCTGCGACCGTGTGCCGGAAGGCTGTACGCTACGCATAACCGCCGACGATTACTATAAGCTGTACCTGAATGGGCGCTACATATGTCAGGGTCCGGCACAGGGATATGCCTTTGCCTACTATTGGAATGAGGTGGAGATAGCTCCCTGTTTGCAGCCAGGTGAGAATACGCTGACGGCGGAGGTGTATTATCATGGGCGGATTTGCCGTTCTTATCAAAGTGGGGACGATCGGTTAGGTCTGATTGCCGAGGCTGTTGCGGCCGGACAGATTTTGTTTGCCACCAACGGCAGCTGGGAATGCGGCCGGATGTACGCCTATACCGGCAATCGCACAGTGGGCTATGATACGCAGTTTCTGGAGGACTATGATAGCCGCCTGCGGGCTGTGTCCTACGGAGCGGTGGCTGTAAAGGCAATGGACTATACATATGCAAATGCACCCGCTAAGCTGTTGCAGGTATACGAGTTGTCACCTACCGCAAGTGAAGCACTGCTGGGCGGCGGTATTTTCTACGATTTCGGTCACGAACTGACCGGCAGTCTGTGTTTGCGCGCCACCGGTAAGGCGGGGCAGCGGGTACGGATCCTTTGCGGAGAAGAAACGGCGGATATTCCGGAAAAGACGCGGTTTAATATGCGCTGCAACTGCCGCTATGAAGAGTGGTGGACGCTGGCCGAGGGCGAAAATACATGGACGCAGTACGATTACAAGGCGTTCCGTTATGTGACGCTGGTGCCGGACGATGGGGTACGGGTGGATGCCTGTACCGTGATGGTGCGCCATTACCCCTTTGACGACGATTTTTGTCGGTTAGAAACGGATGACGAAGTGTTGGCGGCGGTATTTGAAATTTGCAAAAACGGAGTAAAGTATGGCTCACAGGAAATGTTCACCGATTGTCCGCAGCGGGAAAAGGGGCAGTATGCGGGGGATCTGACCATTTCCGGCGCTTCCCAATCGCTGCTGACCGGCGATCTGTCGTTGCTGCGCAAGGCGATAGATAACCAGATGCAGTCAGCCGCTGTGTGTCCGGGCCTTCTGGCGGTAGCGCCGGGCAGCCAGATGCAGGAGATCGCGGATTATTCTCTTCAGTTTCCGCTGTTGGCATTGCGGTATTATGCTTATTCCGGCGACCGGGAATATCTGAGGCAGACGCTGACCGTCTGCGAGGGAATTTTGCAGCATTTTGCGCAGTTTGCCCGACCGGATGGATTGCTGGAGCATGTATGGGATAAATGGAATTTGGTGGATTGGCCGGATAGTTGTCGGGATGGCTACGATTTTCCGCTGCCGAATCCGGTGGGCGGTGGCTGCCACAATGTGATCAACGCTTTTTACATCGGTTGCACGATACAAACGGAGCAGATACGGGATATTCTCGGGTGGCCGCAGCCCAAGCGCAGTCCGGCGCTGGTTGAGGCCTTTTACCGTGCCTTTTACCGTCCGCAAACCGGTCTGTTTGCGGACGCCGAGGGGAGTCATCATAGCTCCCTCCACGCCAACATCCTGCCTCTGTTTTATGGGTTTGCCCATTCGGAAAATATAGAACGGCTGGCGGATTATCTGGAAGAAAAAGGCCTGTGCTGCGGGGGATATGTGGCGTGGTTTCTGCTTAAGGCGCTGTGCCGCGCCGGGCGGGAGAAGGCGGCCTATAAGCTAATAATCTCAACAGAGGAACATTCTTGGTACAATATGGTGCGGGAGGGTGGCACCACCTGCTTTGAGGCGTTTGGCAAGGAGCAAAAATGGAACACCAGTCTGTGCCATCCCTGGGCCAGCGGCCCTGTTTCGGTGCTGATCGAGGACATTCTGCCGCAGCATCCGGAATGTGGGCGGATTGTTTGGAAAGACCCGGCGAAAATGCAACGAAGTGATTGGACGGTAACAGTATGACAGAAAAATTGGAGGACCTGTTTTTGCAGGTGCAAAAGCCCTCCCGCTATACCGGCGGGGAGCTGAACAGCGTGGTCAAGGATAAGCGGGAGGTGGCGGTGCGCTTTGCGTTCTGCTTCCCGGATCTGTACGAGGTGGGAATGTCTCATCTCGGCATCAAGATCCTGTACGCCCAGTTTAACCATGAGCCGGATATCTGGTGTGAGCGGGTGTTTGCCCCGGATACGGATATGGAAAAGCTGATGCGGGAGAACCACATCCCGCTGTATGGCCTGGAGAGCCGCAATCCCATCCGGGAGTTTGATTTTATCGGCTTCACCCTGCAGTATGAGATGAGCTATACCGCCGTGCTGCATATGCTGGATCTGGCCGGGGTGCCCATCCGCTCGGATGAGCGCGGGGATGATATGCCACTGGTGGTGGCCGGCGGCCCCTGCACCTGCAATCCGGAGCCGCTGGCGGACTTCTTCGACCTGTTCTTCCTCGGCGAGGGGGAGGAGGTCGATCTGGAGGTTATGGCGCTGTACAAGGAGTACCGCAAAAACGGCTATTCCAAGAAAGCCTTCCTGCGTGCCTGCGCGGATATCGAGGGGGTGTATGTGCCCAGCCTGTATGATGTGCGCTACCATACCGATGGGACGGTGGCGGCGGTGACGCCGCTGGACGGCGTTCCGGCAAAGGTGCGCAAGCGCATTATCCACGATCTGGACAGCTGCTATTATCCGGACTATTTTGTGGTGCCATATACGGATGTGGTGTTCGACCGGGCGCAGAGCGAGATCTTTCGCGGCTGCATCCGCGGCTGCCGCTTCTGCCAGGCCGGGTACATCTACCGCCCGGTGCGGGAGAAAAGCGTGGATACCATTGACCGGCAGGCGCATGCCCTGTGCCGTTCCACCGGCTATGAGGAATTTTCGCTTTCTTCCCTTTCCACCAGCGATTATACGCAGCTGGAGCCGCTGCTGGACCGCCTGCTGAGCTGGGCGGAGCCGGAGCATACCAATATTTCGCTGCCCTCCCTACGGGTGGACGGCTTTTCGGATGAGCTGGCCAACCGGCTGAATGTGCTGCGCCGGGCGGGGCTGACCTTTGCCCCGGAGGCGGGCACCCAGCGCCTGCGGGATGCCATCAATAAAAACCTGACGGAGGAGGAGATCCTCGGCACGGTGCAGAAGGCATTTCACGGCGGCTGGACGGCGGTGAAGCTGTACTTCATGATGGGGCTGCCGACCGAGACCATGGAGGACATCGAGGGGATGGCCGAGCTGGGGCAGAAGATTGTCAACTGCTACTATGCCAATCCGGACAAGCCGAAGGGAAAGGGCGTTACGGTGACGATGAGCGCCTCCTGCTTTGTGCCGAAGCCCTTTACGCCGTTCCAGTGGGAGCCGCAGGCCACCATGCAGGAGCTGCAGGAAAAGCAGCAGCACCTTGTGCACTGCGTACACACCAAGAAGATCTCGCTGAGCTGGCATGATGCACAGGTCAGCTTTCTGGAGGCGGTGCTGGCGCGCGGCGACCGCCGGCTGTGCGCTGTGCTGGCACTGGCGCACGAACGCGGGTTCAATCTGGATTCCTGGTCGGAGCATTTCGATTTTGACGCCTGGATGGCGCTGTTTGACGAGGTGGGGCTGGATCCGGCCTTTTACGCCAACCGCCGCCGCAGCTTTGATGAGGTGCTGCCGTGGGATCATCTGGATTACGGGGTGACCAAGGCGTTCCTGATCCGGGAAAATGAAAAGGCGCACCAGGCGGTGACCACCCCGAACTGCCGGCAGAAGTGCACCGGCTGCGGGGCAGCCTGCTGGAAGGAGGGTGTGTGCGTTGAAAAACATCCGGGTAACCTTTGAGAAGTGTGGCCTTGCCCGCTATATTTCCCACCTGGATCTTATGCGGGTGATGACCCGTGCCGTGCGCCGCGCGGAGATCCCGCTGTGGTATACCGAGGGCTTTAACCGTCACCCGTATCTTACCTTTGCTGCGCCGCTTTCGCTGGGCAGCGAGGGGCTGCAGGAGACCATGGATCTGCGTCTGGAGGAGGAGCTGCCGATGGAGGAGCTGGTGCGGCGGCTGGATGCGGTGATGCCGCAGGGGCTGCGGATCACCGGCGCCGCGGAGGCGGTGCACAAGCCGGGTGAGCTGGCCGCTGCGCGCTACCGGCTGACCTTTGACTGCCCGCCGGCGGTGCTGGAGGCGCTGCTGGCGCAGCCGGAGATTCTGGTGGAAAAGCGCACCAAGAAGAAGACCATGAAAACGCTGGATATCCGCCCGGCCTTTGCCGGCGCGGCAGTTGCTCCGGCACCGGAGGGAGCGGTGATGACCGTTACCCTGCCGCTGGGCAATGATACCGTGAACCCGACGCTGCTGCTGACGGCACTGAATGCCGGGGCGGCACGCCAATACCGCTGCCGGGTGCTGCGGCTGGCACTGCTGCTGGAAAACGGTGAGCCGTTTTGCTGATTTTTTTGCGAAAATCCAAAAAAGTGCTTGCTTTTTCTGCCGCGGTGTGGTATCATACTACCTGTGTTTTTGATCCGCGGGTGAATTGCGCCCGTGGGGGTTAATGCCAGGCGAAAGCACGACATTAAAGCGGGCAGTCCTCTGCCGGCCTTGCGGCGCGGTAAGAATGTCTGAAAATTTAGGAGGAAAAGACAATATGGATGCACTGAAGATCATTGCTGGCGACAGCGTGAAAGAGACCACCCCCGCCTTTGCGATCGGCGATACCGTCCGCGTGGATGTGAAGATCCGCGAGGGTGACCGTGAGCGTATTCAGGCCTTTGAGGGCACCGTGATCGCCAAGCGCGGCAGCGGCGTGGCCGAGACCTTTACCGTCCGCCGTGTGGCGTATGGCGTCGGCGTGGAGCGTGTGTTCCCGCTGCACAGCCCCAATGTGGCTGCCGTGAAGGTGATCCGCACCGGTAAGGTTCGCCGCAGCAAGCTGTACTACCTGCGTGACCGCGTGGGCAAGGCTTCCAAGGTCAAGGAACTCATCAAATAATCTTTTGCGCAAGAAAAAAGGGACTGAAAAGTCCCTTTTTTGCTTTATTTTCGGTTTTTTCTATGCTATAATAGCCCATATAGAGATGAAACCGGCAGAAAAGGCGGCGAAAAGAGCCGTGCCGCCCCTGCGGAGAGGATGCTATGAAGCGACGAAATACACACAGCGATGGGCAGCTGGCCCCGTCGCTCTATGACTGGATCAGTGCAATGATCGCGGCGCTGGTGGCGCTGGCGGTTCTTTTCACCTGCTTCATGCGGGTGGTCAGTGTGGATGGCGACTCGATGGTGCCGACGCTGCTGGATGGCGACCGCCTGATGCTGCTGGAGGCCGGCGGCCGCTACGCCGACGGAGATATTGTGGTGATCGACCGCTATACCCAGGAGCCGCTGATCAAGCGTGTGATCGCCGGCGCCGGCGAGACCGTCGAGATCACGGCGGACGGCAGGGTGTACCGGGACGGCGTACAGCTGTCCGAGCCGTATATCCAGGGCAAGACGCTGCTGCGGGATTTTGATGGCCCGCTGCAGATACCGGAGGGGTATCTGTTCGTGATGGGAGACAACCGGGCGGTTTCACTGGACAGCCGCTCGGCGGAGGTTGGCCTGATCCCGGAAAAGGATGTGGTCGGCAAGGTGATCCTGCGCCTGTGGCCCTTCCCGCGCATTGGGCTTGTATAGACAAAGCAGGAATAAGGAGGGCAGGCCGGATGGAACAAACAACCGAAAAGCGTGGACAGGCACTGGGGGCGGGCTTTGATTTTGTGTCGTCCATGATTATGGCCCTGCTGACGGTGGCGCTGGTGTTTCTGCTGGCGTTCCGGGTGGTGGCGGTCAATGGCAGCTCCATGTGCGATACGCTGCACGATGGGGATCGGCTGGCTCTGGTCAGCCGCTTTTATACGGTGCAGCGCGGCAGCATTATCGTCATCAACCGGCAGGGGGATGAGCCGCTGATCAAGCGGGTGGTCGCCGTGGCCGGCGATACGGTGGATATCGACCCCGAAACGCAGCATCTGGTGCTGAATGGAGAGGTGCAGGAAGAAGCGTATGTCAAGGGCGGCGTTACGCCGGATTTTGGGTTCGAGGGCCCCTTTACCGTGCCGGAGGGCTATGTCTTCGCCATGGGGGATAACCGCTCGGACTCCAAGGATAGCCGCCAGCTTGGCGCTTTTTCGACCAAGGATATTGTGGGTAAGGTGGCGCTGCGGTTTTTCCCCTTTGCCACCGCGGCACAGCTTGAGAACGGAGAGTGACGCGTGAGACCGAATAAAAGCCGCCCGGCGGCCAAAGCTGCCGGTAAGAAACCTGCCCGCGCCCCCCGCCCGGCGGCGGAAAAGCCGAAAACGGGCGACGCGCAGGCGGTCAGCATTAACTGGTTTCCGGGGCATATGGCGCGCACCCGCCGCCGGATACAGGAAAGCCTGTCCCTGGTGGACGCGGTGGTGGAGATTGTGGACGCCCGCATACCGGTCAGCAGCCGCAACCCGGAGCTGGACGGCCTGACCGGCCGGAAGCCGCGCCTGATCATTCTCAATAAAGCCGATCTGGCAGATGAGCAGACCACCCGGCGGTGGATCGCTGCCTATCGGCGGCAGGGGTTTGCGGCGCTGGCCGTGGACTGCAAGAGCGGCCGGGGACTGGAGGGCTTTCTGCCCGCCCTGCGGACGCTGCTGCACGATAGTGTGGCCAAGTGGGAGGAGCGCGGCATGAACCGCGCCATCCGGGCAATGGTGGTGGGCATCCCCAATGTAGGCAAAAGCTCCTTTATCAACCGCCTGACAAAGGGCGGCAAGGCCAAGGTGGAGGATCGCCCCGGCGTGACCCGCAGCAACCAGTGGTTTGTGGTGGAGGGCGCGCAGCTGCTGGATACCCCTGGCGTGCTGTGGCCGAAGTTTGAGGACCATACCGTAGCGCTGCACCTGGCCTTTACCGGTGCGATCAAGGATCAGGTGCTGGATATGGAGGAGATGGCCTGTGAGCTGCTGCGGGTGCTGGCGGCGGCCTACCGGCCGCTGCTTTGCTCCCGCTATAAGCTGCCGGAGGAGCTGCCGGAAACGGTTTTTGCCGATCCGTGGGAGCTGCTGCAGTGTATCGCCCGCCAGCGGGGGATGCTGCTTTCCGGTGGGGAGGTGCACACCGAGCGGGCGGCGGTGATGCTGCTGGATGAATACCGTGGCGGCAAGCTGGGGCGCATCACCCTGGAGCAGCCGCCTGTGGGAGGTGCCGACCGTGACGAATGAAGAATATGACGCGGGGCTGCGGGAGCGCTATGGCTGCTTCTGCGGCGTGGATGAGGCTGGCCGCGGGCCGCTGGCCGGGCCGGTGTGTGCCGCGGCGGTGATTTTGGATCCTGCCCGGCCGATCCCCGGTATCAACGATTCCAAAAAGCTTTCCGAGAAGAAGCGGGAGCAGCTGTTTGCTGTCATCTGCGCGCAGGCGGCCGCCTATGCGGTGGCATTTGCCAGCGTGGAGGAAATTGAACAGTACAATATCCTGCAGGCGACCTTTTTGGCCATGACCCGCGCGGTCAGTGCCCTGGAGATCCAGCCGCAGATGGCGGTGATCGACGGCAACCGCCTGCCGCCGGCGCTGCTGGTGCCGGGTGTTACGCTTGTCAAGGGAGATGCCTTGTCAGCCTCGATCGGCGCGGCCTCCGTGCTGGCGAAGGTCAGCCGTGACCGGCTGATGCGGGAGATGGATACGCAGTATCCCGGCTACGGCTTTGCCGTACATAAGGGCTACGGCACAGCTGCGCACACCGCGGCCATTCGACAGCTTGGCCCCTGCCCAATCCACCGGCCAAGCTTTTTGCGCAAGCTGCTGGGGGAGCAGAGCCATGGCTGAGGTTTCCCGCGGCGCTGCCGGAGAGGTGCTGGCCGCCCGCTTTCTGCGGGAGAAAGGCTATACGCTCCTGACGGCCAATTACCGCTGCCGGCAGGGCGAGGTGGACATAATCGCCGCCGACGCTTCGTATATTGTTTTTGTGGAGGTCAAGACCCGGCAGCAGGGGGCACTGTATGCGCCGCGTGAGGCGGTGGACGCTGCCAAGCAGCGCCGCATCATTGCCACGGCAATGCAGTATCTGCAGCGGTATCCGACGCCGCTGCAGCCCCGCTTCGATGTGGTGGAGGTCGTGACCAAGCGAAATCAGCCCCTGCAGGCCGTGCAGATTGACCACTACCTGGGGGCGTATGAGGCGGGGAGCTTGCGTGAGGCTTTTTGATTTGCATTGTGATACCCTTTCGGCGGCGCTCAACGGGACGCCATCGCCGCTGTATGCGGGCGACCGGTTTGTGCCGGCGGCTGGTGGGGGCTTTACGCCGTGGGTGCAGACGATGGCGGCTTACCTTCCGGATACCCTGCGGGGGGAGGCCGCCCGCAGGGCGTGCCTGGCCATGCTGGCGGTGGCCGCCCGGTGGCAGTGCCGGCAGCCGGCACAGCTTCGCCTGCTTACCGGCACTCGCTGCCCGCAGCCGGCCTTTTCCGGCTGCCAGGTAATGCTGTCGGTGGAGGGGGGCGGCGCTTTCGGCGATGCGCCGGAATTCCTGTGCCGTCTGGCGGACGCCGGTGTAAAGCTGATATCCCTTACATGGAATGGCGACAATGCCTGGGCAAGCGGCTGCATGGGTACGCCGGACGGCGGCCTTACGGCGGCCGGCGAACAGGCGCTGCAGCAGATGGAGCGGCTGGCCATCACGCCGGATGTTTCCCATCTCAATGCAGCCGGCTTCTGGCAGGTGGCCGCGCGCTGCCGCCGCCCGTTTATTGCCAGCCATTCGGATGCGGCGGCGGTTCTTCCGCACCCGCGCAACCTGACGGATGAGCAGTTTGTTGCCCTGCGGGAGGCCGGCGGGCTGGTGGGACTGAATTTGTATCCCGGCCACCTGGGCGGGCTGAGCTTTGCACAGCTGCGCCGACACCTGGAGCACTTTCTCTCGCTGGACGGTGAGCGCACCGTCTGCATTGGCAGCGATCTGGATGGGTTTACGCTGCCGGACGGAGTGGATGGATACGCCTTTTTGGCCGGCTTTTGGCAGTATCTGGCGGAGGCCGGGTATCCCGCCGATCTGCTGGATTGGATTTTCTACGAAAACGCCCGAAGCTTTTTCTTCGGTTCGGATGACAAAGACAAAGGAGAATGACCATGAAATACACAAGCACCCGCAGCCGCGCGGCAACGGTATCCGCGGCCGAGGCCATTGCCACCGGCATCTCGCCGGAGGGCGGCCTGTATGTGCCGGAGAGCTTCCCGGCGCTGATTCCGGAGCTGCTGCAGGCACTGCTGCCGTTGGGCTATGCGGCACGCGCCGCCCGGCTGCTGCCGCTGTTCCTGACGGAGTTTTCGGCCGCGGAGCTGGAGCACTGTACCGCGGCGGCTTACAGCCGCTTTGATACGCCGGCCGTGGCGCCGCTGCACCGGCTGGAGCCTGGTGTGCAGCTGCTGGAGCTGTGGCACGGGCCCACCTGCGCTTTTAAGGATATGGCGCTGCAGCTGCTGCCGCACCTGATGACCCTCTCGGTGCAAAAGACGGCACCGGACGAGCAGGTCGTCATCCTGGTCGCCACCTCCGGCGACACCGGCAAGGCGGCGCTGGAGGGCTTCCGCGATGTGCCGGGAACGAAGATCCAGGTGTTCTATCCCAGCGAGGGCGTCAGCGAGATGCAGCGCCTGCAAATGATCACGCAGGAGGGCGAAAATGTCGGGGTGTGCGCCATCCGCGGCAATTTTGACGATGCGCAGACCGGCGTAAAGACCCTGTTTACCGATCCGGCCATGATTGCCCGCCTGCGGGAAAAGGGTATGCATTTCTCCAGCGCCAATTCCATCAACTGGGGGCGGCTGCTGCCGCAGATCGTGTACTATGTTTCCGCCTATTGCGACCTGCTGGCGGCGGGGGATATCCGCATGGGTGAGCCCATCAATGTGGTGGTGCCCACCGGCAATTTCGGCAATATCCTGGCGGCGTACTACGCCAGGCGGATGGGGCTGCCGGTGCATAAGCTGGTCTGCGCCTCCAACCGCAACCGGGTGCTGACGGACTTTTTTGCTACCGGCACATACGATTGCAACCGGCCGTTCTACACCACCACCTCGCCGTCCATGGATATCCTGGTCTCCTCCAATCTGGAGCGGCTGCTGTACCATTTGGCTGGGGAGGATAGCGAGGAGATCTGCTGCCTGATGGCGTCACTGAAAAATGAGCGCCGCTACACCGTCCCGGCGGCGGTGAAGCAGCAGATGGATGCTCTGTTTGCTGCCGGCAGTGCCGACGATGCGGCGGTGGCCGAGACCGTGCGCCGCACCTATAAGGAAAAGGGCTATCTGTGCGATACGCATACGGCGGTGGCTCTGCGGGTGTATGAGGAATACCGCACGGCCTCCGGGGATGATACCCCGACAGTGATCGCCTCCACCGCCAGCCCGTACAAATTCGCGCCGGCGATCCTGTCGGCGCTGGGCGCGCCGGTGCCGCAGCGGCCGTACGACCAGCTTGCCGCGCTGCACGCGCTGACGGGGGTGGCGGTGCCGCAGCCGCTGGAGGCACTGCGCGGCAAGGCGCCGCGCTTTACCGATTGCTGCAGCAACGATGTGGCCGGCATGCAGGCGAAGGTCTGTGAGCTGCTGCATATCTGAGGCAGGGAGGAGAACGGTATGGCGTTGTTTGCCATCGGCGATACCCATCTTTCCATCGGCGGCAGCAAGCCCATGACCGTTTTCGCCGGCTGGGAGCGGTACACAGAGCGCCTGGAGGAAAACTGGCGCCGGCTGGTGCGGCCGGTGGATACCGTGGTGATCCCCGGCGATATCTCATGGGGAATGAGCCTTGAGCAGGCACGGGCGGATTTTGCATTTCTGCAGGCTCTGCCGGGACGCAAGCTGCTGCTGAAAGGGAACCACGATTATTGGTGGTGCACCCGCCGCCGGATGGATACCTTTTTTGCAGAAAACGGGTTTGATACCCTGCGCATTGTGCACAATGACGCCGTGCCGGTGGATGACCGGCTGGCGGTATGCGGCAGCCGCGGCTGGTTCTTTGATGCGGAGGAGGATGCTGACCGCAAGGTGCTGCTGCGGGAGGCCGGCCGCCTGCGTACCTCTATCCGTGCCGCCAGGCAGACCGGCCTGGAGCCGGTGGCGTTCCTCCACTATCCGCCGCTGTACTGCGTGCGGCCGGGCGGGGTCGGACCGGAGCAGCTTTGCCCGGAGATCCTTGCTGTGCTGCAGGAGGAGGGCGTGCGGCGCTGCTATTACGGCCATGTGCACGGGCAGGGGATCCGTCTGGCCTTCAATGGCGACTATGAGGGCATCCGCTATCAGCTGGTGTCGGCCGATGCCCTGCACTTCTGTCCCGCACCGGTTTTCTGACCCTGACGGCCGTTCTTTATCGCCCATTGGCTGCCCGCCGGGCGGACAAAAGCAAAAAATGTACGCTTTTTTTCAAAAAACAGTAGCAATCCTTTTCCGGGTGTGCTATAATATCTCGCGGTGTCTGTGTGCTGCGGGGCAGTGGCGCACCGCGGCAGACAGTCAATAGGCGTTCCGGCGGCGCTGAACACGCCGGCAATGTGCTGGAAAGCAAAATTGGGAGGAAACAGATATGAGTCTGAAAAACGCAACCAAAAAAGAGAATAACCGTGTGGAGCTTGAGGTCGAGGTTGACGCGGCTGCATTCGGTGCGGCGGTGGACGCTGCGTATAAAAAGGATGTCAAGAAGATGTCTATTCCCGGCTTCCGCAAGGGCAAGGCACCCCGCGCCCTGATCGAGAAGGAGTACGGCTCCGGTGTATTTTACGAGACGGCGATGAACGATGTGTACCCCACCGCTCTGGACGAGGCGATCAAGGCCTCCGGCTATGAGTATGTGGAGGATAAGATCGACCTGGATGTGGTCTCTGTCGGCCCGGAGGGTCTGGTGTTCAAGGCCACCATCACCGTGAAGCCGGAGGTGACGCTGGAGGGCTATAAGGGCATCAAGGCAACCAAGCAGGCGGTCAAGGTGACCGATGAGGATATCGACGCCGAGCTCAAGCGCCTGCAGGAGCGCAATGCCCGTATGGTGTCCGTGGATGAGCGTGCGGCCGAGATGGGCGATACCGTGACCTTCGATTTTGAGGGCTTTGTGGACGGGGAGCCTTTCGATGGCGGCAAAGCTGAGAACCACGCGCTGGAGCTTGGCTCCGGCCAGTTTATCCCCGGCTTCGAGGAGCAGCTGGTGGGCGTCAAGGTGGACGACGAGCTGGATGTGAATGTGACCTTCCCGGAGGATTACCACGCGAAGGAGCTGGCCGGCAAGGCGGCGGTATTCAAGTGCAAGATCCACAAGCTGGAGAAGAAAGAGCTGCCGGCGGTGGACGACGACCTGATCAAGGACGGCACCGACTTCGATACCGTGGAGGAATTCAAGGAGGATGCCAAAAAGCGCCTGACCGAGCAGCACACCAAGGCGGCGGATGACGCCGTGGAGGAGCAGCTGGTGGACGGCCTGATTGCCTGCATGAAGGCGGATATCCCTGAGGCGATGATCGAGAATACCATCAACGACCGCATCCAGGATTTTGCCTACCGTCTGCAGGCGCAGGGGCTGAGCATGGAGATGTATCTGCAGTATACCGGCATGGATCAGAAGGCGTTCCGCGACGGCTTCCGTGAGCAGGCCGAAAAGCAGGTAAAGGTGCGTCTGGCACTGGAGACTGTGGCGAAGCTGGAGAACATCGAGGCCACCGAAGAGGACATCGAGGCTGAGTATGCCAAGTTTGCCGAGCAGTATCAGATGAAAGTGGAGAAGGTCAAGGCCGCTATCCCTGTTTCGGCTCTGACCAAGGATCTGGCTGTCAGCAAGGCGATGGATTGGATCAAGGCCAACGCCGCGATCACCGAGGAATAATCAGCGGACGCTGTTTAAGTCCGGATTTCCCTGCCCATACTTTTGCGGGCAGGGAAATTTCGGCTTGTAATCCGGTTGTTTTTTTGACCGATCAATGGCTTTAGGAGGGCTGAATATGAGCAGTTTAGTACCGTATGTAATCGAACAGACCAGCCGCGGTGAGCGCAGCTATGACATCTTCTCCCGGCTGCTCAATGACCGCATTATCATGCTGTCGGATGAGGTGAACGATGTAACGGCATCGCTGGTGGTGGCACAGCTACTGTACCTTGAGGGGCAGGACCCCGATAAGGATATCCACCTGTATATCAACAGCCCCGGCGGCTCGATCACAGCCGGCATGGCGATCTACGATACCATGCAGTATATCAAGTGCGATGTTTCAACCATCTGCATCGGCCTGGCGGCCAGCATGGGCAGCTTCCTGCTGGCGGCCGGCACCAAGGGCAAGCGCCTGGCGCTGCCCAACAGCGAGATCATGATCCACCAGCCGCTGGGCGGCGCCAAGGGGCAGGCCTCGGATATCAAGATCCAGGCTGACCACATCGTGTATATCCGCAACCGCATGAATCACATGCTTTCGCAGATGACCGGCCAGCCGCTGGAGGTCATTGAGCGGGATACCGACCGCGATAACTGGATGAGCGCGGACGATGCCGTGCGCTATGGTCTGGTGGATAAGGTTGTTGACAAGCGTGCCTGACACGCAGGAAGATAAGGGGAAACTGGCATGAGTGACGAGCATCAGAACAGGGTTGTGCGCTGCTCCTTCTGCGGTAAGCTGCAGGAGGATGTCAACCGCATGGTGTCCGGCCCCGGCGGGGTGTATATCTGCGATGAGTGCATTGAGCTGTGCGAAAGCCTCATCATGGACGGGGAAGCCCCCCGCACGCGGCGCCGCGAACCGGAAAGACCCGATAAACAGGATAAACCCGCCGCACCGCCCACCCTGCCCACGCCGAAGGAGATCAAGGCGCGGCTGGATGAGTATGTGATCGGGCAGGACGACGCCAAGGTGGTGCTGTCCGTGGCGGTGTATAACCACTATAAGCGCATCTATTTCGGCGGGGATATGGACGCCGAGCTGGGCAAGAGCAATGTGCTGCTGCTTGGCCCCACCGGCGTGGGCAAGACCGCCCTGGCACAGACGCTGGCCAAGGCGCTGGATGTGCCCTTTGCCATCGCGGATGCCACCACGCTGACCGAGGCTGGCTATGTGGGCGAGGATGTGGAGAACATCCTGCTGCGGCTGATCCAGGCGGCGGACTATGATGTGGAAAAGGCCCAGCGCGGCATTATCTATGTGGACGAGATTGATAAGATTGCGCGCCGCAGCGAAAATCCCTCGATCACGCGGGATGTCAGCGGCGAGGGCGTGCAGCAGGCGCTGCTGAAGATCCTGGAGGGCACGGTGGCCAATGTGCCGCCGAACGGCGGACGCAAGCATCCGCAGCAGGAATTTATCCAGATCGACACCACCGATATCCTGTTTATCCTCGGCGGTGCATTTGATGGCATCGCTAAGACCATTGAGCGGCGCGTCAGCTCCGGCTCTCTCGGCTTTGGCAATGAGGTCAAGTCCAAAAAGGATGGCAACGATGCCGCGCTACTGCGGCAGATCGTGCCGCAGGATCTGGTAAAGTACGGCCTGATACCGGAGCTGGTGGGGCGTATGCCGGTGATCACGACCCTGCAGGCGCTGGATGCCGATGCGCTGGTGCGCATCCTCACCGAGCCGAAAAACGCCATTCTCAAGCAGTATGTGCAGCTTTTCCAGCTGGATGATGTGCAGCTGGAATTTACCGACGACGCCCTGCGCGCCGTGGCGGAGCTGACGCTCAAGCGGGAGACCGGCGCACGCGGTCTGCGCAGCGTGATGGAGGGGCTGCTGACGAGGCTGATGTTTGAGATCCCCTCCGACCCAACGGTGGAGCGTGTGGTGATTACGGCCGCGTGCGTCAATGAGGGTGCGCAGCCGGAGATCATCTATGATCCCAGCCGCAAAAACGGCCGTGCACGGCTGGCTGCCCGCAGCAAGGCGGCTGCCCGCCGCCGGACGGTATAAGCAATGGAATAGAATAGTGGTCGGTCGCTATTTTGCCGCCCGGCAGAGCCGTATAGCGTACAGCGTACAGCCCTGCCGGGCGTTGACAAATCGGCTGACCAGTGATAGGATATGACCCGAAGCTGAGGTGATTTTCAATGGAAAAACGGTATGAAACCTTGCCCCTGCTGGCTTTGCGGGGGTTGGTGTGCTTTCCGGAAACGGTTATGCACTTTGATGTCGGCCGTCTGCGGTCGGTGGCAGCGCTCAATGCCTGCATGAAGAAGGATCAGCGGGTGTTCCTGGTGGCGCAGAGTGATCTGGAAGAGGATGACCCGAAGCCGGAGGCGCTCGGCGGCATGGGCGTGGTGGCCCATGTGCAGCAGATCCTGAAGCTGCCGCACGATACCTTTCGCGTGATCGTAGAGGGAGAGTACCGTGCCTGCGCGGTTGAATTCCTGCAGGAGGTGCCCTACTATGTGGCGGTGGTGGAAGAGCGCCGCAGCCGCCCGATGGCCGACCAGACAAAGCAGGAGGCGCTGGTACGCAAGTGCCGGGAGTATTTCGGCCGCTATGCCGAGCTGGCGCCGAAGATGGCGCCGGATGTGCTGCTGACGGTGGCAACAGATAACGATATCGGCCACCTGACGGACTATATCGCCTCCAACCTGTCGGTGCCGGCGGAGGAAAAGCAGCACATTCTGTCCTACCTGGCGGTGGATAGCCGGGCGCTGGCTCTGCTGCGTCTGCTGGATAAGGAATGTCAGCTGCTGGCACTGGAGCAAAAGATCGAGTCCAAGGTGCAAAAACAGATGGACGATAATCAGCGGGATTATTACCTGCGTGAACAGATCCACGCCATCTCCGAAGAACTGGGGGAGGGCGACGATCCGCTGGAGGAGTCCACAGA
The DNA here is from genome assembly GCA_002437905.1 of Ruminococcaceae bacterium UBA6353. Classification (GTDB taxonomy): domain Bacteria; phylum Bacillota; class Clostridia; order Oscillospirales; family Acutalibacteraceae; genus UBA5905. The sequence goes on from DJRT01000016.1 coordinate 19,274, forward strand.
ATATCTGGACAGGATCGAAAAGCTGCAGCTGCCGCCGGAGATTGCCGAGCCGCTGCAGAAGGAATGCCGCAAGCTGGGCAAGATGCCCCCCGGCTCCCATGAGGCCACTGTGGTGCGCACCTACCTGGATACCTGCCTGGAGCTGCCGTGGAACACGCGCACCAAGGAGCGCCTGGATCTTACCCGCGCCCGCCGTATTCTGGATCGCGACCATTACGGTCTGAGCAAGGTGAAGGATCGGATTGTGGAAACGCTGGCTGTGCGCCAGCTGTCGGATCAGATGAAGGGGCAGGTGCTCTGTCTGGTCGGCCCGCCCGGCGTCGGCAAGACCTCCATCGCCCGCTCCATGGCGGAGGCGATGAAACGCAACTATGTGCGGGTGTCTCTCGGCGGCGTGAAGGACGAATCGGAGATTCGCGGACACCGGCGCACCTATGTGGGGGCTATGCCCGGCCGCATCATCAGCGCCATCCGCCAGGCCGGCAGCAAAAACCCGCTGGTGCTGCTGGATGAGATTGATAAAATGAGCAGTGACTTCCGCGGCGATCCGGCCTCGGCTATGCTGGAGGTGCTGGATACCGAGCAGAACAGCACCTTCCGTGACCACTACATAGATCTGCCCTTTGATCTGTCGGATGTGCTGTTTATCACCACGGCCAATGATGCCTCGGCCATTCCGGAGCCGCTGTTTGACCGGATGGATGTGATTGAGCTTTCCAGCTACACGGCGGAGGAGAAAAAGCACATTGCCCGCCAGCATCTGCTGAAAAAGCAGCTGAAAAAGCATGGCCTCACCCCACGGCAGCTTCGTCTTTCGGATGCAGCACTGGCGCGGATTATCGAATGTTATACCTGTGAGGCCGGTGTGCGCAGCCTGGAACGCACCATTGCTACCCTGTGCCGCAAAACGGCCAAGGCGATTGTGGAGGGCAGCAGCGAGGCGGTATCGGTCACGCCGGAAAATCTGGAGACCTATCTCGGCCCGGAGAAATATAAACCGGAGCCGCAGAAGCACAAGGATGAGGTGGGCGTGGTCAACGGCCTGGCCTGGACAGCCGCCGGCGGCACCACGCTGCCGGTGGAGGTAGCGGTGCTGGAGGGCAGCGGCAAGGTAGAGCTGACCGGCAACCTTGGCGATGTGATGAAGGAATCGGCGCATATCGCCGTCAGCTATGTGCGCTCTCGCGCGCGGGATTGGCACATCGAGCCGGATTTCTATAAGACCAAGGATATCCACATCCATGTGCCGGAGGGAGCCGTGCCGAAGGACGGCCCCTCGGCCGGTGTGACGATGGCCACGGCTATCGTGTCTGCCCTGACCGGCATCCCGGTGCGGGGGGATGTAGCCATGACCGGTGAGATCTCGCTGCGCGGCCGCGTGCTGCCGATCGGCGGTCTGCGGGAGAAAAGCATGGCGGCCTACACCCACCGGCTCTCCACCGTAATCATTCCGGAGGATAATCTGCCGGATCTGGCCGAGGTGGACGAGGCCGTGCGCAAGCACACACAGTTTATTTCTGCCAACCATCTGGATACCGTGATCGGCAACGCCCTGACGGCGGATCCGGGGGCGGCAAACTGAACGGAGGGAATCCATGCGCTGGGAAGCTGCAGAATTTGAATTATCCGCCGGCATCTCCTCACAGCTGCCGCACAGCAGTCTGCCGGAGTTTGCCTTTTCCGGCCGCTCCAATGTCGGAAAATCCTCGCTGATCAACCGTCTGCTGGGGCGCAAGGCATTGGCGCGCACCAGCGCCACGCCCGGCAAGACTGCCACGGTCAATTTCTACCGTCTGCCGGAGCTGCGGTTTGTGGATCTGCCCGGCTATGGCTATGCCAGAGTATCCGGCAGTGAGCGCCGGCGCTGGATGGAGCTGATCGAGGGCTACTTCGATCAGGAACGGGATCTGCGGCTGGTGCTGCAGCTTCTGGACAGCCGCCATGCACCCAGTGCCGATGACCGGCAAATGCTGGAATATCTTGTGCAGCGGGAGATCCCCTTTGTGGTGGTGCTGACCAAGGTGGACAAGCTGAATAAGACCGAGCGCGCCCGGCAGGAGGAAGCCTTCGCGCAGGCGCTTGGCGCCTATGAGGGCGTGACGGTGGTGCCCTTCTCGGCCGTAACGGGCGAGGGTGTGGAACCGCTGCGTCGTATACTGCTGGAGCTGACAGAGGACTGAACCGTGTATAACACCAAAGCCCCCGGCGGACACCCTGTGTGTCTGCCGGGGGCGGCTTTTTGGTAACAATATTGTCATTTGACGGGTATCGCCGGCTATGGTATACTGAAACCGGAAACCAGAAAAGACATCGGGAGGCGATACCATGCGATTACGCGTACAGACTCTTTTGGCGGCGGCATTGGTGCTGGCGGTGCTTCTGACCGGCTGCGGCCGGGCGGCAAACGGAAACAAAAGCTATGCCTACACCACGGCAGAGGACGCCTATGCGCCCGGCGCTTCTAATGAGAGCGTTACCGAATCGGCGGCCACGCGGCAGGTGATCATCACAGCCGGCTATTCTGTGGAGGTAAAGGATTTTTCTGCGGCGGCTGAGGCGCTGGAAAAGCTTACTGCGCAGTATAGCGGCTACACGGAGCAGGCGGAATTGTCTGATCCGGAAAGTGCGGCCGGCAGCGGCCGGTACTCTCTGCGTATTCCTGCCGAGCAGCTGGATGCCTTTGCTGAGGGATTGAAGGCGGTTGGCCGCATCCGCAGCGGATCAAAATCCGAAGAGGATGTGACCGAGCAGTATCAGGATATCCAGGCGCAAATCAATGCCCGTACCACACAGCGGGATCGTCTGCTGGAATTGGTGGAAAAGGCGGAAACCCTGGAGGATCTGCTGAAGCTGGAGGAGCAGCTGACGCAGGTGCAGACCGAGCTGGACAGCCTTATCGGCCGGCAGAAGCTGTACGATAACCAGGTTCGCTATGCTACCGTGAGTGTGCGCCTGTATGTGGCGGATCGCCTGGCTGGCGGGGATTCCTACGGCAGTGAGCTGAAAACGGCCTTTTTCGATGCCTTCAACACGGCGTTTTCGGTCGTGAAGTTTCTGGGCGTCGCCCTTGTGTGGCTGCTGCCGGTGCTGCTGGTGGCGGCTGTTGTGCTGGCCATTGTGCTGCCGATCACCCGGCGGCGCCGCCGTCTGCGCCGGGAGGGACGCAGCGGCTATCAATCGCCTGCCCCGCCGCCCAAGCAATCGTAGAGCTGCCACTGCTATCGCATAGCGGAAATGGGAAAAACGAAGCCGCGCAATTCGGACGGTCTCCGAATTGCGCGGCGCTTTTCTGTTTATCAGACCACCAGCTCCTCGCCGGGGGCAATGGACAGAATGGTTTCCGGGGTTTTGTCCCATACCGTCGGCCCGCCGAAGCTGAGCCACAGGGGAATATCGGTGGGATTATACAGGCGGTGGCCATCAGCGGATTTTTCCAGCCGGTCAAATTTTGCGGCGTAGGCGAATATCTGCTCATCCGGTGCATACCAGACGGTGTCGTGGCCGCTCAGCGTCTGCATCAGCTGTTCGATCCTTTCCCAGTCGCCTTCGTGCTCATCAAAATTGTAGGTGTGTCCCCAGATATACAGCAGATACGGCGTTTCAATGCACGGCTCATGCAAGAATTTTTCCGCAATGGCCGGCAGCTCCGGGTCGCGGTAGCTGGCCGTCGAATCAAACGGGCAAAGCTCGGTCGGGAACGCGATGCTGTGGCTGGAACGCGGTGAGCGGATATAGGTAATGCCGCATTGCTTCGCTATGCGGATGGTGGTCTCATTGTAGGGGCCGTTCGGAATGGCCAGGCCGGTGATCGGCCGGCCGAACAGCCGCTCCAGCGCTATGCGGTCGCCCAGGATCTCGTCGGCGATCTCCGCCTCGCTTGCATTAAGCAGCGTGGGGTGATGGGCGGTGTGGCAGGCGATGCCGCAGTGCGGATCGGTGTAGGTGGGGCGCACCTCCTCATCCACCATGGCGCGCCAGACGGTGCCGGCCGGGTAGGTGTGGCTGCGGGGGATGAAGCGGCCGCTGTTCAGGTTGAAGGTGCTGCACAGCCCGTATTGCCGGAGCAGCCCGATAAAGCGTTTATCCTGCTGCACGCCGTCATCAAAGCTGAGCGTGAGCGCCCGGCTGCGGCCGCCGGGGTAGCGCATGAAGATCCGTTTCATTTTGCCGCCTCCTTTTGCGCGTGTTCGCCGGCTTCAAGCCGGGCGGTTTCGCCGGGGGCAAGGGGATGCGGCTCTCCGCCGTCATGGCAGGCGAACCATACGGTGCGGGCATTTGGATTGCGGACAAAGGAGCCATCCGCTGCAAATTCCAGCCGCCCGAAATCCCGGCAGTAGCTTTCAATCTCGCTGTTGGTGGCATACCAGATGTCCTCCCGGCCGGCCACCCTTTCGGTAAAGCCTTCGATCAGCGGCCAGTTATCCTCCCGGCCAAATTCAAAGCTGTGTCCCCACACATAGAACATCTGCGGGGAGGCGGTATATTGTGTGCTGAGAAACCGTTCGGTCAGCTCCGGCAGCGCGGGGTCGGCATGGTGGCAGGTGGGGTGCAGGGTCATCCAGTCTGCCGGCAGGTCAAAGCGGTGGGTCGGGTGGACCGTGCGGGCGTACCGGATGCCGGCAGAGCGGCACAGGCGCACCACTTCGTCATTATAGGTGCCATAGGGATAGGCCATGCCGGTGATGCGGCAGCCGAAATGCTGCTCCAGCGCCATGCGGTCGTAGAGAATTTGCCCGTAAGAAATGGCCGCAGGCATCTGCTCCAGATGTGGGTGGTCAAGTCCATGGCAGGCCACCTCAAACAGCGGATCGGCATAGAGGTTTTTGGCATCCTCCAGGGTCAGCCGCTGTGTGGCGGTATAGACCGTGCCGGGCGGCGAAAAAAGACCGCTGTTGAGGTTAAAGGTGCACTTCAGTCCGTGCCGGGCGAAAATGGCCGCCAACCGCTGATCCTCCATGCAGCCATCATCATAGCTGAGGGTCAGCGCCTTTGTCCGGCCCTGCGGAAAGCGCATATGCAGCTGTTTCATCGGGTTTCCCTCCCTTTTTTCGTATTGTACCCGGCGGCTGCCGGATTGTCAAGCAAAAAGCGTGCAGATGATCGGCTCATCTGCACGCTTTTTTCGGGGGAATTCAGAAACCTTCAAACTCTGCGGTAAAGCCGAGTGCTTCCAGGTGCTTCAGGTGGGTATCATAGTCCAGCGGGTCGCCGATGCCGGCCGTGTAGTGGTTCATCCCCTGCACATCGCCCTGCCAGCGGATGCCGTATACCTCGTTCTTCGCCGGCGTAAAGCGGTCGATGCGCACAGCCTCGTCGGGCTGCACCGTGCAGTGCCCCTCTGCAACGGTGTGTCCGTCGGAGGCGGCGGTGACGGTGTAGCGGACGGTGATCGCGCGGCGCAGATCATTGATCGCCACCAGCGGAAGCTGCCCTGCCTGCGGCTCGTCGCACATCAGGCAGAAGGGCTGCTGTGAGCGCTTGATGTAATGGTAGGCAAGCTTTTTCACGCCGTACCAGTCCACCACGGCATCGGAGACCTGCGGCCAGCCGTCGATCAGGTTCCACCAGATGATGCCGGTGCGCCGCCATTTGGCCACCCGGAAATGCTCGATAAAGAATTTCTTGGCCTCGGCCTGCGAGATCTGGCTCTGCCGGGCAAAATCGGCCAGCGTGCGCCGTGCCGTGCCGAACAGCCGCTCCACCTGCCGGTACATCAGCGGGTTGCGATAGGTGTAGCAGCCATCCTCGGCTGTGGGGGAGGCGCCGTGCAGCCGCCACTCCGGGTCGGCGAAGTCACAGCCGTCACCGAGGGACTGCAGCGCCTTTGGCGAGAGAAATCTTTCCAGTGAGCGGGGGGATGGGCAGCCGTGGTAGCCGGTCTCGGAGGCAAAATGTGCCTGCGAATGCATATAGAAATCGCCCTTGAAGAAATCCCGCGGACCCCACAAATGGTCCTCGGAGGTCAGGCCGCCCTTTTCAAACGCGACTGCGTCGATATAGGGGGAGCTGGGCAGATAGGGACGCGTATAGTCCTCCCGCCGCAGCACGGCCGGGATGACCTGCCGGGTCAGGCGGTTGTCGTTGGGGTCTGCGGCGGCCAGCCGGCGCTCCCCCTGGCGGATCGCCCGCAGATCGGGCAGCGGCTGGTCACATTCGTTGTCGCCGCTCCACAGCAGCAGGGCGGGGTGGTTGCGCAGACGCTGCACCACGGCGGTCACTTCCTGCTCCATCAGGCGGCAGGTGCGTTCGTCGTCCGGGTAAATGCCGCACGCCATGGAGAAATCCTGCCAGATCAGGATACCGTGTTCATCACAATACGCATACAGCAGGTCGTCCGGGTAGATATTGCCGCCCCAGCAGCGGATGATATTGCAGCCGAGGTCGTTCACCATTTCCAGCCCGCGCAGCAGGTATTCCCGGTCGCGGGAGGGAAAGGCGTCCGCGGGCACCCAGTTTGTGCCCATGGCAAACACTTTTTGTCCGTTGACCAGGAAGACAAACTCCCCGTCATCACCGGCCAGCGGGGTGCGGTCGAGCCAGACCGTGCGGATGCCGGTGCGGAATTGCTGCGTGGCTGCCACCTGATCGCCCTTGCGCAGGGTCACGGTTACCTCATACAGCTTCGGTTCGCCATAGTTTTTCGGCCACCACAGCTTGACGGCAGGGACGGTGAAGGCAATCTCCTCATGGGTGCTGAACAGGCGCTTGCCCGCGCGGAAGACCGAGTCCTCGCAGCGCCCCTCGATCTCCAGGGTGTAGTCCTGCAGATAGTCGTCGTCGGTCTGCCAATCCAGCACAAAATCCAGCTGGGCACTGCCGTCATCGGCCAGCCGGCGGGTGTACAGGTAGCTGTGCTGGATGTGGGTGCGCGGCCGGTAGTGCAGCGTGACCGGCCGCCACAGGCCGCCGCTCATGATGCGCGGAAGGATATCCCAGCCGTACATGTGCGTCGCCTTGCGCAGCTTCAGCTGCTCAAAATTGTAGGGGAGGCTCCAGGCGATCGCCGGCAGCGAAAACTGCCGTGTGTAGATCTGCGCCGGGATGATATGCACCACCAGGCTGTGGCGGCCGTCGGCCACCGCCAGCGGAAAGGTGTGGGGGATAAACATATTCTCCGTTTTTCCCAGCAGCTTGCCGTCCAGATAGATCTCGGCGGCGGTATCAATGCCGCCGAATTCCAGCAGGGTATCGCAGCCCGGCCGGGCGGCCGTGTCAAACTCGGTGCAGTACCACAAATGCCGGTTTTCCAGCTTTTGTGCCTGCAGCACATTGTCTGCGTAGTAAAGGTCCTCCAGCAGCCCCTCCCGCATCAGATCCAGTTCAAAATTTCCGGGCACAGAGGCCGGAATGGTGTCGTGCGGATTGGCCAGCACCGCGGCGGCGGTGCGCAGCTCCAGCCCCTGCGCCGCGACCTCGGCATGGGGTATAACAGCCAGACGCCAGTTTTGGATGATTTCTTGCATGTTGCTTCACCTCTTACCCGCATTATAGCGCGCAGAGAACCGCTCTGTCGCGCAGTTTTACGCGAATAATCCGCAAGATTTTGCGTTTTTTCTTGAAAAAAGCGAAAAACTGCGGTATTCTATGTTCCGAAAGCGTAGGAGATAGCGCCCTCTTTATAGGGGCTGGAACAGGAAGCGGAGGTGAGCGTATGCCGGAGACAAAAACCGAGTGGCCGCTCTTTTCCCGGCAGGAGTACCTGCCGGATGGCCGGCATCTGTGTGCGGGCTTCCGGGAGGGGACGGTTTTTCCGCTGCATGCGCATGAGTATTACGAGATGGAGGCGGTGGCGCAGGGCAGCGGCTGTCAGTGGATCAATGGCCGCCGGATGCCGCTGCGGCCGGGCAGCATCTACCTGCTCTCGCCCGGCGATTTTCACAAGATCACACAGGCGGAGGGGCTGCTGCTGTGCAATATCGTGTTTGACGAGACCGTTCTGCCGCCGGAGGCCTGCCGGCCGCTTTTCGGCACCCTGCCGTTTTGCCGGCAGCTGGAGGAGCCGGTTCTGCAGCGGCTGCTGACGGCGGCCGGGCTGCTGGAGACGGAGCCGGACGCACAGGCGGCCGCGGCGTTGGCGCAGTATGTTTTCCGGCTGTGTGCCGGCGGCGGTGCAGCGCTGGCGCCGCTGACCCCGGTGCAGCGGGCGGTGGTGTATGTGCAGGAGCATTTCCGCGATGCGCCCTCGCTGGCGCAGGCAGCCGCTGTGGCCTGCCTGTCGCCGACCTATTTCGGCGCGCAGTTCCGGCAGGCCGTGGGCTGTACCTATGTGGAGTACCTGAACCGCTGCCGGGTGGATTGCGCCCGGATGCTGCTGCGGCAGGGCGTTTCGGTTACCGAGGCGTGCTTTGGCTCCGGCTTTGGCTCGGTTTCCGGGTTTTTGTACACCTTCCGCCGGCAGACGGGTCTTACGCCGCAGGCGTACCGCGCCGCCGCCCTCGGTAGGAGGTAAGGCGGCCGCCTTTGCCGGATACGAATTCGATACGAAAAAGCCCTTGAATTTTCCGCCTGTTTGTGTCATAATAGAAATACCATTCCTATCCGGGCGGCAGGATGCCGCCGCACCGGGGGGAAGACTGAACGGGAGGACATAAACGGCTATGAGCGTTACAGCAGAATATTTCGGTACACTGGAGAATGGACAGAAGGTGCAGCGCTTCACCCTGCACAATGCAGCCGGCACGGCGGTTTCCGTGCTGGATTACGGCGCTACGCTGCAATCCTTTGTTTTTCAGGGCAAGGATATTATCCTTGGCTACGACACGATCGAGGGCTATACCCACGCCAATGGCTCCTACATCGGTGCAACGGTTGGCCGCTTTGCCAACCGGATCGCCCGTGGGCGGTTTACGCTGAATGGTAAGGAATACGCGCTGGCGTGCAACGAGGCCAGCCGCGGCGGGCACCTGCACGGCGGCAATGTGGGCTTTGATAAGAAAATCTGGCAGTGCACGGTGCTGGACAGCGGCGATGCGCCGGCGGTGCGTTTTGCCTATACCAGCCCGGATGGGGAGGAGAACTATCCCGGTACGCTGCATGTCAGTGTTACCTTCACACTTTCGGCGGATGATACGCTCGGTCTGCATTACCATGCCGCTGCAGAGCAGGATACCATCCTGAATTTGACCAACCACAGCTATTTCAATGTGAACGGCTACGATGGCGGAGATGTGCTGGATACGCAGCTTTGCATCCATGCAGACGAGATCACCCCGGTGGACGAGGTGCTGATCCCCACCGGCGAGTACATGCCGGTGGATGGTACGCCGCTGGATATGCGGCAGCCCAAGCCCATCGGCGAGGTGGTGCGCGGCGACCATCCGCAGATCGCGGTGGCCGGCGGCATCGACCACAACTTTGTGCTGGCGCACGAAAAGGGCGCGCTGCGCGAGGCGGCGACCGCCTATAGCCCCCGTACCGGCATCCGGCTGACCTGTTCGACCGATCTGCCCGGTATTCAGGTGTATTCCGCCAATTTCCTGCAGGAGGAAAGCGGCAAGGGTGGCCTCAAGTGGGGGCAGTACGGCGGATTTTGCATGGAAACGCAGTTCTTCCCGGATGCCATCAACCACGAAAACTTCCCGTCGGTCGTGCTGCGTGCCGGCGAGACGCTGGACAGCGATACCCTCTTCCATGTGGAAAAAGACTGAGAAAGGCATGAGTATATGCGCGTGATCACCGGGGCGGCCAGGGGCTGCCGCCTGGATACCCTGCCCGGCGAGGACACCCGTCCCACCGGCGAACGGGTCAAGGAGGCCTTGTTCTCCGCCATTCAATTTGAGATTGAGGGACGCCGGGTGCTGGATCTGTTTGCCGGCTCCGGTCAGCTGGGCATCGAGGCACTCAGCCGCGGCGCGGCCGCCTGTGTGTTCGTTGACCGCAATCCGGCAGCGGTGCAGCTTATCCTGGGCAATCTGCAGCGTACCGGCCTGTATGCCCATGCGCAGGTGGTGGGCACCGAGGCGCTGACCTATCTTACCCGCCCGAAGGAAGCATTTGATCTGGTATTTCTGGACCCGCCGTATGCCGCCGGCCTGCTTTTGCCGGCGCTGGAGCGGGTGGCACCGCTGGTGCGTGAGGGCGGCGTGATCGTGTGCGAGAGCGACGAGGGCACCGAGCTGCCGGAGACGGTTGCCGGTTTCTGCCTGGAGCGTATGCGGCGCTATGGCCGTGTGCATCTGCACTATTACCGCCGCCCGGCGGCGGAGCCTGAGGAGGGTGCGGTATGAAAATTGCGGTGTGTCCGGGCAGCTTTGACCCGGTAACGCTGGGGCATATGGACATTATCCGCCGGGCATCGCAGCTTTTTGACCGGGTGATCGTGGTGGTGATGACCAATGCCTCCAAGCAGCCGCTGTTTACGCAGGTGCAGCGCATGGAGCTGCTGAACCGCGCTGTGCAGGCCGAGGGGCTTGCCAATGTGGTGGTGGATTGCTATGACGGCCTGCTGGCCGATTATGTGCAGCAGCACGCGGCGGATGTGGTCGTGAAGGGCCTGCGCGCTATGTCGGATTTTGAGTACGAATTCCAGATGGCATTGACCAACCGCAAGCTCAATCCGCGGGCGGAAACGGTGTTTTTGACGACAACGGCGGAGCATATGTACCTTTCCTCCAGCCTTGTCAAGCAGGTGGCCCACTATGGGGGCGATATTTCCGGCTTTGTTCCGCCGTGCATCATTGCCGATATTGCAGAAAAATACAGAAAGGACCGTTTGAACGATGAGTGTCACAATTGAGGAAATTCTGGAGCAGATTGATGATATGCTGGATGCCGCCTGGGCGATGCCCCTTTCCGGCGGCAAGGTGGTCGTGGATGCGGAAAAGCTGCGCGGCCTGATCGACGCGGTGCGGGGCAATATGCCTTCGGAGGTGCGCCAGGCGCGGGCAATCGTGCAGGACCGCGCGGATATCCTGAGCACAGCCAAAAAGGAGGCAGAGTCCATCATCCGCAATGCGGAGGAGCGCCGCAACCAGATCCTGGTACGGGAGGAGATTGTGGTGCAGGCGCAGGAGCGGGCAAACGAGATCCAGGCGCAGACGCAAAAGCGTGTGCGCGATATGCGCAAGACGGCGCAGGAATTTACGGATGATCTGCTGCGCCATACCGAGGAGGTGCTGGCCCAGCAGGTGGCACAGGTGCGCCAGGCACGGCTGAACCTGCGCAGCGGCGCCAAGCAGGATACGGGGGCCGAGAAGCAGTAATATGAAGCAAAAGGGTTCCCATTCTGTGCATAGCCGCAGACGACGCCTCTACGCCCGGCGCGTGGTGATCGTGGTTGTGGCTGTGCTGTTGGTCGTCGGCCTGCTGGTCGGCGTCGGCTGCCTGCTTCTGCCGAAGTACCGGTATAAGCCGGTGCCGGATGCAGCCTCGGAGCTCGGCATTGACGAAACGGATGTCAAGTTTGATAAAAAGATCATCAATGTGGCGCTGTTCGGGCTGGATTCGCGTAAGCCGGATACCTTCACGGGGCTTTCGGACTGTGTGATGATCCTCAGCCTGAATACCGAGACCAAGCAGGTCAAGGTCTTTTCCGTCATGCGGGATTCGCTGGTGCCGATCCGGCGCAACGAAACGGTGAGCTACAATAAGCTGAACAGTGTGTACCAGCTTGGCGGCTCGTCCCTGGCCATCAAGACCCTCAATGAGTGCTTCGGCCTGGATATTTCCGAGTATGTCACGGTCAATTTCTATGGCCTTGCGCATATTATCGACGCCGTCGGCGGCGTGGATGTCACCCTCACCCAGGAGGAAGTGACTGCCCGCGGTACGACCCACCAATCCGGCATCAACGACTATATTGACGAGATCTGCCAGTATATGGGCGAGGATGTGCGCAGCAACCGCATCACAACGGCCGGCACCCAGCATGTGAACGGTATCCAGGCCGTGGCGTATTCCCGCATCCGGTATGTGAAGAATACCTGGGGCGGCGTGGATGACTTTGGCCGCACTGACCGGCAGCGGTATGTGATGGAACAGCTTTTTAATAAGGCACTGACCCTCTCCAAGACGCAGTATGTCAGCCTGGCTAAGGCACTGCTTCCGTATGTGGAGACCTCGCTGTCCTACCGGGAGATTCTGAGCCTGGCGACCGGGATATTGCTGAAATCGCCCACCTTTGAGCAAATGCGTATCCCGCGGTATGAGTTTGTGATGGATCCGCCGCACGGAAAATGGGGCAGCGCGGTGTATTACGATCTCGACTACGCCTCGCGGGTGATCCGGGCGGTCATCTATGACAATATGACGATTGACCAGTACGAAGAGCTGCATCCGGTGGAGAAAAATGACTGGTATGCCAAGCGAAAAACGACCAAATAACGAAACAAACAGTGGCAGACTTCATACTCTGCCACTGTTTTTTTAGTTTTTCCACATTTTCTCGCTGTTGTCGTAGCATTTTATCCGTTCCGCTGCCGGGGATACGCCGTAGCGCTTCTTGTAGGCCCGGTAGAAGGCGGAATAGTCGCGGAAGCCGCAGTTGGCGGCTGCCCGGGTAATCGGCACGCCGGCCAGCATCTGCCGCCGGGCTTCAATCAGCCGCTTGACCAGAATGTATTCCCACGGTGCTGAGCCGGTTGCGGAAAGAAACAGGCGGCCGATCTGGCTTTTGCTGAGATAGAAATGCTCGCTCAGCTCCTCCAGCGTCAGCTCGTCCAGCAGGTGCTCATTGACATAGGCGAGAATATCCCGCATACGTGAGGCGGCCGGCGCCGCTCCGTCGGCCTGCGCCGGCTTGGCGGCCTGCCGCCGGGCATAGCTTTCGCACAGCTCGGCCAGCAGGGCCGGCAGCAGGGTGGAGAACAGCTGATCCGGCGATTGCCGCTGCGGGTGTCGTTCCACATAGGACAGGCAGCTGCGGAAAAACGGGCTGTCGTATTCTTCGGCGCACAGGCAATTGTCGGTGCCCAGCGGCCGCTGTAAAAACGGCTCCAGCAGCCGCTGCCGCAGGCCGGCATCGGGGATGGCCTGCTCACGGAACTGCAGCACCGCGCGCTCGTAGGCGGTATCCTGGCGGATGTTTAACCTGTGTACCTCACCGGGGCGCATGAGCAGGATGCAGCCCGGCCGCAGAGGATAGACGGTGCTTTCCACTGCGTAGGTGCCGTTGCCGGCGATAAAAAAGTAGATCTCGAACACATCGTGGGCGTGCATATGGAATTCCTGCGGATCCGGCTGCTGATCCAGGGAATGGCTGTAATTGACGCCGCTGCCTGCGGCCTTGTATAGGTATGCCATGGGGTTTCACCGCCTTTCATGAAGAGCATACCACACCATGCGCGGATTTGCAATATAAAATTGCTTTGCAGATGGGCAAATCGCCCACATAAGCAATGGCGTTTTTTTCTCCCTGCGGTATAATAAGAGTGAATACCGGGCAGGTGTTTGCCCGTTAAAAAGAAGGAGAGAGGTAGCCATGAAGCTGACATTTCGCTGGTATGGTGACAGCGATCCGGTAACGCTGGAAAAGATCCGGCAGATCCCCACCATGACCGGCATCGTTTCGGCGGTGTACGATGTACCCGCAGGCGGTGTATGGAGCGAGGAAAGCATTGCTGCGCTGAAGAAGAAGGCCAATGACAACGGCCTGGAATTTGAAGTGGTGGAAAGCGTTCCGGTGCCGGAGGATATCAAGCTGGGCAACAGCCGTGCCCCGCAGCTGATCGAGAACTATTGCGAAAATGTGCGCCGGTTGGGGCGTGCCGGGGTGAAATGCATCTGCTACAATTTCATGCCGGTCTTCGACTGGCTGCGCAGTGAGCTGGAGCACCAGCAGCCGGACGGCGCCAATGCGCTGGCGTATGATGACGACACCGTGCGGCAGATGGATCCGCTGACCTGCGACCTGTCCCTGCCCGGCTGGGACGAAAGCTATACCAAGGACGAGCTGCGTTTCCTGATCGAGCAGTATAAGGCGATGGGGGAGGAGCAGCTGTGGGAAAACCTGCGGGTGTTCCTGCAGGCGGTTATTCCGGTGGCCGAGGAGGCCGGGGTCAAAATGGCTATCCATCCGGATGATCCGCCATGGGGGATGTTCGGCCTGCCGCGCATTATCACCAATGAGCGCAATCTGGACCGTTTCCTGCACCTGGTGGACAGCCAGGCCAACGGCCTGACCTTCTGCACCGGCTCACTGGGGGCCGATGTCCACAATGATCTGCCCTCCATGATCCGTCTGTTCGGTGAGCGCATCTACTTTGCCCATCTGCGCAATATCCGCCGCACTGGTGATCCCACCGGCGAACGCCGGTTCGAGGAGGTCGGCCATCCCTCCGCCTGCGGTTCACTGGATATGTACGCCATTGTGCGGGCGCTGGTGGAGTCCGGCTTTGACGGCTATGTGCGGCCGGATCATGGCCGCATGATCTGGGGCGAAAAGGGGCGCTATGGCTACGGCCTGTATGACCGGGCGCTGGGCGCGACCTATATTGCCGGCCTGTTTGAGGCCGTGGAGAGAGAAAGGGGAATGCGATAATGCGTTTCGGGGTTTGTATCGGCACCGACATGAGCAAGCTGGAGACGATCAAGCGTCTCGGCTATGACTATGCGGAGATTTGCCTTTCCGATCTGTCCAAGTGGACGGATGAGCAGGTGGAGGCCGCCCGCTGCGAGATGGAGCGGCTGGGTATCTGGGCCGAGGCCTGCAATGGCTTTTTCTTCGGCTTTGATCAGGGCTACCTCACCGGCGAGACGGTGGATCTTGCCGCGCTGGAGGAATACACCCGCATGGCGCTGGGCAAGGCGGCGCGCCTCGGTATGAAGGTGGCGGTCATCGGCAGCGGCAAGGCGCGCAGCATCCTGGATGAGAGCAAGCGCGCCGAGGGTGAGCAGCGTTTCGCGCAGGTGCTGCGCATGGCCGGTGATGTGGCGGCCGAGTTCGGCATCACCATCGTCATTGAGCCGCTGCGCCAAAGTGAATGCAACCTGGTCAACACAGTGGCGGACGGCATTGCGATGTGCCGCCTGGCCAACCACCCGAATGTGTTTGTGCTGGCGGATTTCTTCCATGTCGGGATGTCCGGCGAAAGCCTGGATGCCATCCGCACCTGTGGCGATATGCTGCGGCACACGCACATTGCCCGCAATAATCCGGATCGCCAGATGCCGGTCAACCCGGAGGATATGCCGGACTGTCTGCGCTGGGCGGCGGCGCTGAAGGAAAACGGGTACAGCGCCCGCATGAGCCTGGAGGGCGGTATGGGCAACGATTGGGTGAAGACCGCAGAGAAAATGCGGGAAGTTCTGAAAGTATTTGAATGAAAAGGAGCGGCTGAAAATGAGTAAAGTGGTTGTAATTACCGGTGCAGGCGGGGTGCTGTGCTCCTCCTTTGCCAAGGAGATGGCGCGTATCGGCCACAAGGTGGCTCTGCTGGATCTCAATGAGGCTGCCGCGCAGACGGTGGCGGATGAGATCACGGCGGCCGGCGGCACGGCGAAGGCCTATAAGACCAATGTGCTGGATAAGGAGAGCATCGCTGCCGTGCACGCACAGGTGCTGCAGGATCTCGGCAAGTGCCAGATCCTGATCAACGGTGCCGGCGGCAACAGCCCCAAGTGCACCACGGCGCATGAGACCTTCCAGCCCGGTGATGAGACGGCGGAGGATATTTCCACTTTCTTCAATCTGGATAAGGCCGGCTTCAACTTCGTCTTTGACCTGAACCTGATGGGCACGCTGCTGCCCACGCAGGTGTTTGCCGTGGATATGCTGGGGCAGCCGGGCTGCTGCATCCTCAATATTTCCTCGATGAACGCTTTTCGCCCGCTGACGAAGATCCCGGCCTACAGCGCGGCCAAGGCGGCGGTTTCCAACTTTACCGAGTGGCTGGCTGTGCACTTTGCCGGCGAGGGCATCCGCGTCAACGCCATGGCTCCCGGCTTCTTTGTCACCAACCAGAACCGGGCGCTGCTGTTTGATGAGCAGGGTAACCCGACGGCGCGCACAGAGAAGATCCTGCGCGCAACGCCGATGGGGCGCTTTGGTGAGCCGGAGGAGCTGCTGGGGACGCTGCGCTGGCTGACGGATGATTCCGCTTCCGGCTTTGTTACCGGCATTGTGGTGCCGGTGGACGGTGGGTTCTCGGCATACAGCGGTGTATAAAATATATAGCAGGAGGACGAGAGCATGAGTAAGCAACAGGTGATCCTGGGCGCCTTTGCCGATGAGGCCGGCAGCTCACTGAAGGAGCAGATCGCTGCCATGCTGGATAACGGTATCCAGCATCTGGAGGCGCGCAATATTGATGGACGCAATTTTATCGACCACACAGTGGACGAGGCCAAGGAGATCCGTGCGCAGCTGGATGCGCATGGCCTGCGGGTGTGGAGCATCGGCTCACCGCTGGGCAAGATTGCCGTGACCGACCCCATGCAGCCGCATCTGGATAAGCTCAAGCATACGCTGGAGCTGGCGGCGGTGATGGGCTCTGAGCGCATCCGGATGTTCAGCTTCTTCATCCCCAAGGATGAGGATCCGGCCATCTACCGGGATGAGGTGATGGAGCGGCTGACCAGAATGACGGAGGTTGCCCGCGGCAGCGGCGTCAAGCTGTGCCATGAGAATGAAAAGGGCATTTACGGCGATATTGCCGCCCGCTGCGATGATATTCTGCGCAGTGTGCCGGAGCTGGGCGCTATTTTCGACCCGGCCAACTTTATCCAGTGCGGGCAGGATACCCTGCAGGCCTGGAAGCTGCTGGGCGATCGTATTGATTACTTCCATGTCAAGGATTGTGTGGAGGGCGGCAAGGTGGTGCCCTGCGGTAAGGGCATCGGCCATGTGCCGGAGATCCTCAGGGCATTTCTGGCCAATGGCGGCAGCCAGCTTACGCTGGAGCCGCACCTGACGGTGTTTGAGGGCTTTGCAGCGCTGGAAAAGGATGAGCAGAAGACCAAGATGGCCGAGTATGCGTACCCGAACCAGCGGGCGGCCTTTGATGCGGCTGTGGCAGCGCTCAAGGAGTCGCTGGCATGAGCAGCGGGCAGGACAGGATACTGCGCTTTGCCGTCGTTGGGTTGGGCAATATGGGCAGCGCCCATGCCGAGGCAATCTTCGGCGGCAAGGTGCCGGAGGCCACGCTTGGTGCGGTGTGTGATATTGCCCCGGAAAGGCGGGCGTGGGCGGCTGAGCATCTGCCCGGTGTGCCGGTGTACGATACCTTCGATGGGCTGCTGGCGGCCGGGCAGGCGGATGCCGTTGTGCTGGCTACGCCGCATTATTATCACCCGCCGATGGCGATCGCCGCCTTTGCCAGAGGTCTGCATGTGCTGACGGAGAAGCCGGCCGGTGTGCAGATCAGCACGGTGCAGCAGATGTGCCGTGCCGCAGAGCAGAGCGGCCGGGTGTTCGGCATCATGTTTAACCAGCGCACGCATCCCCTGTTCCAGCGGGCACGGCAGATCGTGCAGGGCGGTGAGCTGGGGGAGCTGAAGCGGCTGCAGTGGACGGTGACCAACTGGTACCGCACGCAGGCATATTACAATTCCGGTAATTGGCGCGCCTCCTGGGCGGGTGAGGGCGGCGGCGTATTGCTCAATCAGGCGCCGCACCAGCTGGATCTGTGGCAGTGGATATTCGGCATGCCCACGGCTGTGTGGGCCAGCTGCACCTGCGCCAGATACCACCATATCGAGGTGGAGGATGATGCCACCATCTTTGCCCGCTATGCCAATGGCGCTACCGCCACCTTTATCACCACCACCGGCGAGTTTCCCGGCACCAACCGGCTGGAGATCGCCGGCGACCGCGGGAAGCTGGTGCTGGAAAACAACTGCCTGCACTGGTGGAAGCTGGGGCGCCCGGAGCGGGAGGTCTGTTACGACCCCGCCGGCGGAGAGCCGGAGGTCACCTACGAGGAGATCCGTCCGGAAGCGCCGGAAACAGCGCATAATGGTATTCTGCGGAACTTTACCGCTGCGGTGCTGCACGGGGAGCCTCTGCTGGCGCCGGGATATGACGGCCTGAATGAGCTGACAATCTCCAACGCTGCCTATCTTTCAGCCTGGACGGGAAAAACGGTGGAGCTGCCGCTGGATACGGCGCTTTTTGACCGGCTGCTGGCCGAGCGGGCAGCCAGCTCCGCCTATCACGGAACGCAGGGCAGCGGCGAAGCGGACGGCCAGTACAAATCCCGCTGGAATGTGAACTGGTGAGAGGAGAAGGAAACATGCAGATCGGAGCACAATTCTACACCCTCCGGGAGCAGTGCAAGACACTGGAGAACTTCGCCGAATCCCTCAAACGGGTGGCGGATATCGGGTATCGGCTGGTGCAGATTTCCGGTGTCTGTGCCTATGAGCCGGAATGGCTGCGTGAGCAGCTGCAGGCCAATGGTCTGCGGTGTGTGCTGACCCACATCCCGCCGGAACGGCTGGAAAAGGAGCCGGAGACGGTGGCGGCGGAGCACACGGTGTTCGGCTGCGACTACATCGGCCTTGGCTGCGGATCGAGAGAAGCCGGAACCAAGGGCATGGATCAGG
The DNA here is from genome assembly GCA_002437905.1 of Ruminococcaceae bacterium UBA6353. Taxonomy (GTDB): domain Bacteria; phylum Bacillota; class Clostridia; order Oscillospirales; family Acutalibacteraceae; genus UBA5905. The sequence goes on from DJRT01000016.1 coordinate 37,754, forward strand.
CGATCCGCCTGGCGCAAACCAGCGGCCGCTATTTTGCCTCGGTGGGCAAGCATCTTTCGTATCACAACCACGGCTTCGAATTCACGCGGGATGCAGAGAACGGGAAGACCCGGCTGGCCTATCTGGCGGAGCATACCACTCCGGAGGAGCTGGTGTTTACGCTGGATACCTATTGGACCCACTGGGGCGGTGCCGATGTGGTGGAATGGATTGAGCGGCTGTCCGGGCGTATCCCCTGTGTCCACCTGAAGGATATGGTGGCAAATGGGGCAGAGGAGCAGCGCATGGCCCCGGTAGGCAGCGGCAATCTTCCCTGGCAGAGGATCCTGCCGGCGCTGGAACAGGCCGGCGTCCGGTATGCGCTGGTCGAGCAGGATGATTGCTATGGGGAAGATCCCTTTGCCTGCCTTGAAAAAAGCTATCGGTTTCTGCGGACGCAGGGACTGGAATAAGCGATATGGATTTTACGGAAAGGATGATCGAGTATGGAAAAAGTACGCATAGGTATTATCGGTATCGGTAATATGGGCAGCGGCCATGCCAAAAGCATCGCAGCCGGCAATTGCCCGGAGATCGAGCTGGCCGCGGTGTGTGATATCAACCCCGAGCGGCTGGAGTGGGCAAAGGAAAACCTGCCGGAGACGGTGGCGCGCTTTGATGATGCCATCAAGATGATGGAAAGCGGCCTGATCGACGCAGTGATCGTGGCAGTGCCCCACTATTTCCACCCCCAGTACGCTATGGAGGGCTTCAAGCACCACCTGCATGTGATGTGCGAAAAGCCGGCCGGCGTGTATACCAAGCAGGTGCGGGAGATGAATGCTGCCGCTGAGAAGGCCGATGTGGCCTTTGGCATGATGTTCAACCAGCGCACCAATTGTGTCTACCGCAAGATGAAGGAGATCGTTGACAGCGGTGAGATGGGCGCCATCCGCCGGACCAATTGGATCATCACCAACTGGTATCGTCCGCAGGTGTACTATGATTCGGGCGCCTGGCGTGCCACCTGGTCCGGCGAGGGCGGCGGCGTGCTGCTGAACCAGTGCCCGCACCAGCTTGACCTGTTCCAGTGGATCTGCGGTATGCCCAAGAAGGTGGATGCCCACCTGCAATTCGGCCATTGGCACGATATTGAGGTTGAGGATGATGTGACCGCCTATTTTGAGTATGAAAATGGCGCCACCGGTGTGTTCATCACCTCCACCGGCGATGCCCCCGGTTCCAACCGCTTTGAGATCACGCTGGATAAGGGCAAGCTGGTCGTGGAGAACGACAAGCTGTATAAGTGGGAGCTGTCTGTGCCGGAGCCGGAGTGGACGAAGATCTGCAAAAATCCCTTTGACAAGCCGGAGATCACCTTCTCCGAGGTGGAGACGGATGGCCTGAATCCGCAGCACAATGGCGTGCTGAATGCTTTTGCTGCCCATATCCTGCACGGTACGCCGCTGGTGGCGAATGGCGTGGAGGGTATCCGCGGCCTGACAATCTCCAATGCGATGCACCTGTCCAGCTTCCTCGGGCATCCGGTCGAGCTGCCCTTTGATGAGGAGCTGTACTACAATGAGCTGATGAAGCGCGTAGCAACCTCCCGCCGCAAAGAAAATGTGCGGGCGGTGGTGGCCGACACCAGCAATAGCTATGCCGGTGTAAAGTAAATCACCAGTACAGTGTACGCTTTCTGAACTACGGTTTCGGATAAAAGGCCGACGGCCGCCGCAAATTTGTTGCGACGGCCGTCGGCCTTCGCTGTATCGCTTTTTTAGGTTTCGGAAATGCGGAGAACCTGTGTTTCCTCTTCAAAGGAGACGGATTGAAAAATGGACAAATTAGGAGTATACTGTAACTGTACATCTTCTTTTTCCATATATGAGGTGCCGCTGCAAGCGGCACTTTGCTGATAAGTGGCTCCTTGATTCACTTTTCGGCGGAGTATACCGCTTTGCAAAAATGAAAGGAAACATACAAGAGCGTGCGGGGGATATGCGATGCAAAAGAAACTATCGGAGCTGAAACACTTCCACTGGCGGTTGTGGGGTGCTCTTTGCGCTCTTGCGCTGATTCCGGCAATCTATCAAACCGTGAAAACATTCTTGGTCTCCTCCAGTGCGCAGGATGGTGCATTTGATATCATCGGGCAGATGGAGTGGTTTGATTTGATCAACGAAACTCTACAGGCGTTCCTGATTGTGCCACTGTATTCTGTGTTGAACCGGATTTTGAAAAATCACCGGAACGAATTTGCAGCGGCCACTTTCAAGACCGGACTTTGTGCTGCCCTGGTATATATGCTCTTTTCGGTCAGTGTCCTAACTTACGGTACGACGCTCATCCATGCCATGGATCCGGGCGAAATCGATTTGGCGCTTACCTCGGCCTATCTCCGCCTTGAGATGGTTGCTTTTATGATGGGGCTTATCGTCAGCTTCGCTAATGTGGTTTTCGTTGTGATCGGCAAGGATAAAAATGTTTACATCTTCCTGGCTATTCGTACGACGCTATCGTTGGTTGCGGATTTTCTGCTGATCCCACATTTCGGCGTTATCGGTATGGCTATCTCAAATATCATTACCAATACAGCGCTTTCTTTCCTGTGTGTGTTGCTTCTTTATCGGCAGGGATATATAGTGCCCTGCCGCTTCAAAAAATGTGATGGTACCATGTTCCGTGAATGGGGCAGAACCGGCGTGTTTTCAGGGCTGCAGCAGTTCCTTGACAACTTTATTTATGCTGTTATGGTCTGCAAGATGGTAAACATGGTCGCTGAGCAGGGCAACTACTGGATCGCAAACAACTTTATCTGGGGCTGGCTACTGATCCCGATTTCCTCTCTGGCTGAGGTCATTCGTTCAGACTGCAAGGACGGGTACAGAGGGCTGCGGCAATTCAACTATTGTTTTATTGCTGCCGCAAGCATTGCGCTCTGGCTTATTACCATCCCGGCATGGATACCATTCTTCCGCTATGCGCAGGGGCTTGACAATGCGGAGGAAATCTTTAGCATTGTTATCAGGCTTCTTCCTTTCTACATTGCGTATGCGGGCTGTGCAATCATCGACAATCTCTTTGTCGGTTTGGGGAAAACAGTCTATATTGCGGTCAATTCGCTGATCATCAATCTTGGGTATTACGGAATTTTTTATATCCTATATCGCACCCACACCATTACCTTCACGATGAGCAGGATTATTCTGATGTTTGGTTTCGGCATGGTCGTGCATTATGTCGTTTCGCTTGTTGAGGAAAAAGTATTTTTCAAAAGAGCATTAAACGATAAAGCCGAATAAATAGTAACAAGAAAAGGCTTCGGAGCAAAATCCGAAGCCTTTCCCGTGTTTATTTTGATCGGAAATTAGAGCGGTTGATTTTTTAATCCTCGGCGCTGCTTGCCTTGCCCAGTGTGCCGTTTGCTGCGGCCTGCAGGTAGGCGTTGATAAAGCCGTCGATATCGCCGTCCATCACGGCCTGGATGTTGCCCATCTCGTAGCCGGTGCGGTGATCTTTGGCCAGGGTGTAGGGCATGAAGACATAGGAGCGGATCTGGCTGCCCCATTCAATTTTCATCTGCGTGCCTTTGATGTCGTCAATTTTTTCCAGATGCTCACGCTCTTTGATCTCCACCAGCTTGGATTTCAGCATAGCCATGGCCTTGTCGCGGTTTTGGAACTGGCTGCGCTCATTCTGGCAGGCCACCACAATGCCGGTGGGGATATGGGTCAGACGCACGGCCGAGGAGGTTTTGTTGATATGCTGGCCGCCGGCGCCGGAGGAGCGGAAAACATCCATTTTGATATCCTCCGGGCGAATATCCACTTCGGTATCTTCGTCGATCTCCGGAATGACCTCCAGAGCCGAAAAGGAGGTGTGCCGCCGGCCGGAGGCGTCGAAGGGGGAGATGCGTACCAGACGGTGCACGCCGGCCTCGCCCTTAAGATAGCCATAGGCGTTCATCCCAACGATCTCGATAGAGGCGCTCTTCAGCCCTGCCTCGTCGCCGTCCAGATAGTCCAGAATATTGTACTGGAAGCCGTGGTTTTCCGCCCAGTGCGTATACATCCGGTAAAGCATGGAGGCCCAGTCCTGTGCCTCGGTGCCGCCGGCGCCCGCGTGGAAGGTGAGGATGGCGTTTTTGCTGTCGTATTCTCCGCTCAGCAGGGTGGCCAGGCGCTGCGTTTCCATGGATTTTTCGATCTGCTCGATGCCGGCGGTGCATTCGTCCATCAGCGACAGATCCTCTGCTTCGTTGGCCAGCTCGATCAGGGTCAGCGTATCCTGATAGTCGGTGTGCAGCTTTTCATAGGCTTCGATCTTGCTTTTCAGCACGGCTGTTTTCTGCGTAATGCGCTTGGCTGTCTCCATATCGTCCCAAAAGCCCGGCGCAGCAGCCTGCGCATCCAGCTCGTCTGCCTCCCGCTGCAGCTGCTTCAGTCCAATGGAATTGGCCAGATCCTCGATCTGCGGTTCCATAGCCTCTAATTTCAGTTTCAGTTCTTCAAATTGCAGCATGGTCTTGCTCCTATCTCAAGTATTCCAATATAGTATTATACAAAAATTGCCGCGGCTTGTAAAGAAAAAAATCCCGTGTACAGCGTTTTTTTCGGATATGGGCGGTAAATGGCCCGCTTCACCGGCTTTTTATCTTGACATCACCGGTGGAATGTGCTATAGTACCAACGCAGGCTGCGCAGCGGCGCAGGACAATATTGGGCTGTAGTCTAGCGGTAGGACACGTGACTTTGACTCACGCCGTGGTGGTTCAACTCCACCCAGCCCAGCCAGTGATCGACAAATCTCCCCAGAGGTTTGTCGATTTTCTTTTCCGCTCCTCACGGTATTGTTCTTATTTGTCACACCAGCACAAAATTCCACACGACAGTGCAGGGAGGAGCTTGGTTCTGCTAATACCGGTCTTGGCGCAGAATTTTCATAAGGCGTTTTTCTGGGTGGCAAGCAAGTTTTGCATTTCCAAATAGGAAATAGCGCTTGACAAATCGCCGGAAATCCTGTACAATACACAGGCAGATGTGCGTGGGGCATTCCCGCTCATTTCATTCGCTGGCATAGCTCAGTTGGTAGAGCAGCTGATTTGTAATCAGCAGGTCGGGGGTTCAAGTCCGTCCACCAGCTCCAATTTAATAAAGATATGGAAGAGTTCCCGAGCGGCCAAAGGGAACAGACTGTAAATCTGTCGTCAGTGACTTCGGTGGTTCGAATCCACCCTCTTCCACCAAAAATCGGTAAGTGTCGTTTGATACTTACCGATTTTTACTTCTTCACTTTCAACTTTTCACTCTTCACTAAAAATCATACCAATTTTTGGGAAGTAATAAGTAACAGTGAATAGTGAAAAAGTATTTTGCAAAACTTTGGCTTGCTTCTCCTGTAAGTATTATTTCATATCGCTCAGCGATATTTCATTATTTATTTCTACATTTTCCCCTTAATGTATACTTGTTTTACACGGACAATTAAAGTATAATAAACATATAAAAAATATTAGGAGCATTTACTATGGCTTGTTTTCTTGTACCCGCCGCAGAGGCAATAGTCGTTACCGCAGTATACGCAGTAACAAAAAAGAAAGAACAAAAAGAAGAATTGCCGAAATTCTCAAAAGAAAAGGATTTAAGCAATGACAAACCGTCTGTCACCCGTTCGAAAAAGATATCATGGCTTATGTCTATGCTGTGGGGCGGAGTTCTTCTGCTTGCGTTCGAGCATTTTTACCACGGTGAGATTCAGCCGTTTCCGCCGTTTTTAACCGCAATGATGAGTCCCGACGGAACTGCGGATATGATTCACGAAATGGCAACCGTCGGAGTCGCCATGGCTGTAATCGTAACGCTCGCATGGGCTGTAATGTGCCTTATATCAAGCGTAAAAACTAAAAAAACAGCCGACAGCATAACCGCAGAATAAGGAGACTCCACGGTATGACTCTTCTAATAACGCTTGCCGCCGCGGTCGTTTCGACGATAATATGGTATCTAAACGACAACAGAGACACTTACAAACTCGGCACGCTCTCGCTTATCTACTGGGGAGCTTCCCTGATGTGGTTTATTGATTTTGCAGCCGAATACATAAATTTACGAAGCGAATATTTCAATCAAAGCTTTGAAGACATTTTGAGCGATTCAATTCTCGGATTTACAGCGGTTGTAATCGGACTGACCGCATGGGTTGTTATAATTCTTATAAAAGACCCTAAGAATGTCTTTAAAAAATCAAAAAACAAATAATTAAAAGTTGTCCCGCCTCCGTTTTCTTTCGGACGCGGGATAAATTTATGTTATTAATCAAATTCCGATTCCGGCTCATACGGGTCAAACAATCTGCAGTTTGAACCCATATAATACCTTTCTACATCAAGACAGTAAGTATTTTCACCGAAATCACTGCTTTTAATTTCGGGATCGTTATTCTCGGCAATGCGGTGTACCCATAAAAGCGCGCCCGCCGACGGCATAGAAATTGACACCCAAAGATTTGAAAGAGTATAAAAAAGGTGATTATTATTGTATTTCATTCGAATATAACATGCGATATTCGCAGCAGGGACAACGGTTCGTTCGGGGTATTTGCATCCAAGCCCCAAAAGCTCGTTTGCTCTTTCAAACGCCGCGTCGACAAACGAAATAATATCATTATAGTCTTCGCCGAAAATCCAATCGTTGTTAATATCACACTCTATTCCGAGCAGCCGAGTTATGATTTGAGCAGACATCCGTCTGTCGGTATTGAGAAATTTCTGTGCCGTATCAATAAATTTTCCCACAAACATACACGAATTTTCTATCCGCTTTTCCTGCGGGGTAAGGTATTTGTTCGGATTCATCAAAACATTGACAATACCGTCGATTTCGTCGAACAAATCGTCAAGATCCTCCTCATAGATATCGTCAGTATCGTAATCTTCCGAATCCTGTGAGTTTTCACCGGATACAATCTCCGCGTCGTCCGTATAAAAATGAATTTCGTCACCGACCAGTTTTTCATAATATAAATTACGTCCGCAGACCGTAAATTCACCGGTTTTCTTGCCGGAGAGAAACTGTCCCGTGTAACAGACATAGCCGTATTTGCCGTCCTTAATGTCGTCGGTGTATTCCATAAGCGTTCCGCGTCCGTCCGGTACCCCGTTTTTAAATTCGCCGTCATACATATCCTTATCGGCAAACATATAAATTCCGCACCCGTCGGGATTACCCTCGGAATTCATTTCACCCTCGTACACATCGCCCGATTCGAAAACCACGCGCCTTATATTCTTCATAGGTTTTCCGTTTTTGCCGAGCGGAATACCGCAGTCTGTTTCCTTTTCGAGTCTATCCTTAAAAACCTTATACATGCCGAGCGAGCTTTCGTCAACATACTGCTGTGTCCACGCATAAATCATAACGTTTAATTCATCATCGGGAATAAATTCGGCATATTTTATATACCTGCTCAGAGGATTTCCGAACGTGGCTTTAACGGACATGGAAGCAAGATATGAAATAAGCGAAGAAACCGCTTTTTTGTTTATATTATTATACGTATAACCCGTAACGTATTTATAATAATTTTTAGCTTTCTGCCACGGCGTCTCGGTCCACGCAATTTCCAAAAACTTATAGTGAAAATACTTTTTTAAATCAAATCCGATATATCTTTTATTTCCGCCGTTATTAACGTCGCTGATCTGCGAATAGAACTCCGCCGCCGCGGCGGCAGCCGAAGGATCTCCGTTTAAGGCGGCAAAATTAAGATATGAAATTGCCTTTTCGGGATTACCCTCTTCCGTATAATACTTTCCGATAAGATAATAAGCGTACGGAACTTTCATGTCGAGCAGTTCCTGTATCGCGCGCTCTTTTTTATCGGCGGTATTCGCTTTTTCAAATTTAGGAATCGCATGTTTCAGTTTCTTTACCGCCTTATCTGCCAAAGCGGAATCAACATTACTGTAATCGGCTGATACAAGAGACGCATATTCTTGTATACTGTCCGAATCTCCGTACTGTCCGGCTTTAAAATAATATGAGGCTTTTTCCGTTTTGTCTGCGCATGCTTCGGCTTTCTTTTTATACTCGTCAACAATCCCATGCGTTTTTAACATATTTTACACCTCTTGATGAAATTTTTTATCATAATAACATATTTTACAGAAATAAACAATAAGAAAAATGAATTA
>DJRT01000014.1:0-2589 GCA_002437905.1 Ruminococcaceae bacterium UBA6353
GCTGCGATATCGATGTGCTGGTCAAAGAGGCGGATGTTTCCCGCGCCATGGATGTGCTGTTGAAGTGCTTTGACGGAAAAAACATAACGCGGACACACCACGATATCTCCTTCATGACCTCCGGCAGCGTTCATATAGAAGTGCACCATAGCCTGATCGAAGGAGGGCGTATCGGGACAGCGGAAAAGCTTTTAGAAAACATCTGGGATTACGCCGAGCCGATAAATAGCTCTTTTGAGAGGCTTCTTCGGGATGATATGTTTTACTACTATCATCTTGCGCATATGGCCAAGCACCTGGAGGGTGGCGGCTGCGGTGTGCGGCCGTTCCTCGATTTATGGCTTTTGGAGCACATAGAGCATGACGAAGAAAAACGCGTAAGGCTTTTGCAAGCAGGTGGCCTAAACACCTTTGCCGCTGTGGCCAGCCAGTTGGCAGCCCACTGGTTTGACGGAAAGGAAGCAGAAGAACCGGCGCTTGAGCTGGAAAAGTATCTCATAGATGCCGGTGCCTATGGCAGCAGTGAAAATCATGCGGCTGTCAAGCAGGTGCAGAAGCACAGTAAGGCAAGCTATATTCTGACGCGCCTCTGGATGCCGTACCGGGATTTGAAGCTGCTATATCCCCGGCTGGAGCGCCATCCCGCTTTGCTGCCGGTGTATGAGCTCAAGCGTTGGTGCAAGCTATTAAAGCCATCTATGCTCAAACGCAAAACCAAGGAATTGCAAACCATTTCGGGTATGTCAGACGCTAAAATTGACCGTGCCGGTAAACTCATGAGCACCCTGGGGCTGATTTCCGGAGAATAAATGCGCAGCATGGTCTCATAAGTAAGGAAAATCCGCTTTTCCGCGACATCACGGAATGATTTGGCCCGACCGCTTAGAGGGATGCATACGGGCCGTAAAGGGTTTCACGCGTTACATCCCACGCAGTGAAACGGCGCTCCAAACAAAAGGCACCCGTGCTCCTTAAGGGAACAACGGGGGTCTTTATGGTGTTTACAGTTCTTTTTTGGCATTCTCCAGGGTTCCTTTTTTCAGGCGGCCGATCTGTGACCTGTGAAATGCCGATCCCGCCCGATATCTCCATCTGGGTCATTCCCCTGAGGAACTGCTGTCTCTGCGCACGAAGAATAAAAAATCATCTCGTGCAACTTTGAGCGTTTATTCCAGCTTTTCTTGATTTGCACCGGAGGTGTGGTATAATCAAATTTGCCACACTTTTGGTTGGTAGCTTGAGCAGTCGTTTTTCCGTGGTGGGAGGGGCGGCTGCTCTCTTATTTTTGTAGGCGCGAGTATTGCTCTTTTATACCGTCGCGAATAACTTGCGCTTTTGTTTTTCCGGTTATCGAGCAAATATATTCGAGTTGCTTTTCTGTATCTGCGTCGAACCGAAACTTCAGCGTCCTGTCTTTCGGGGTTTCCGTGAGTTTCGTGCCTTTTGGGATACCCAACTGCAATTCACCTCGCTTTCTTTGAGAATTCATTCTTATTATAATGCACCCACAACGATAAGACAAGCATTCTTGCGGCGTAGTGTAAAATGTGGTAAAATTAGAGAAACCAGGACTTGTGTGAATGAAGTAAGTACAGCAATAATTTTTAATTTTTTTGATTTTACGCAAACTTTTTTGCTTTTCAATCGTCTATACAATGTGCAGTTTTCAGTGCCTTTGAAAACATCTCCCGGCTGATATACTGTTACCTGGTCATCAAGAGAATTCCAGCCAGCAAAGGTATATCCCTCCCGTTGCGGAATTACGCGGCTGATGGTATCGCTTTCGCTCTTGATTTCCTGCGTGCCCGGCTCTCCGGTTCCACCATTGGCATTGTATAGAATATAGTAAAAACTTGTGCGCACCTCCTTTCCCGGACTGCTTTTGCTGGCGAAAGCAGTCTCTGTTTCTGCAATTCTCTGATAAAACACATACTTCGTGTTCGCTGTCAATCCGGTGAACAGCCCGCTTGATTGCCATATTTCACCGTCCCAGCTATACTCATAACCCGGCTGCTCCTTCAGCAAAACAGAGGTGAGCGTTTTAGAGGCAATTTCCGGCGCATTCGGAACGGCATTGTTTTTGATTTTGACTCTCAATACCAGCGGTTCACTTACAGGTCCGGCTACATTTTCTTTGCTTTCCGCAAGTCTTTGGTAAAAACGGTACTGACCGCCGAAAGAAAGGTCGGAAAACACAGGGGTGCTCTGCCACACACCGCCATCGCATCTATATTCATAGCCTGCGGTAGAGTGCAGCACGATTGTAACGCCGTTTTCACCAGCTTGCTGGCTGCCTTCAAGCGTCGGTATAGGCGGCTGTGTGGTCACAATCGTCAGGTAATAGTTGATTCTTTCAAACTTTGCGTATTTATGTGCAGCGGAGTTTTCAGGCGTCCGTATCGTGAGATTTTTGCACCCCCTAAAAGCAGCGTTGCCTATACTCGTCACACTGTCCGGAATCGTGATGCTCGTCAGCCCCGTACAGTCGGAAAAAGCATAATCGCCTATGCTCGTTACGCCGTCTGGGATGCTTACTTTCTCAAGGGTATCTTTGCATACTACCATGGCAGAAGTAACGGTTTTTGACCC
>DJRT01000014.1:2732-132816 GCA_002437905.1 Ruminococcaceae bacterium UBA6353
TAATCAATTCCTTGACATTGCAACCTTCAAAAGCATCACTAGCGATGCTTCTCACGCTGTCCGGGATGGTGATGCTCGTTAGCCCCGTACAACCGGAAAAAGCTTTGTAACTTATGCTTGTTACGCTGTCCGGGATGGTGATGCTCGTTAGCCCCGTACAGCCGGAAAAAACTTCGCCACCTATCCATGTCACGCTGTTCGGGATGCTCACTTTCTCAAGGGTATCTTTGCATACTACTATGGCAGAAGTAACGGTTTTTGACCCATCGGCAATGATCAATTCCTTGATATTGCACCCTCCAAAAGTGTCAGGATGCGCGATTGTCGCGCTGTCCGGAATCGTGATGCTCGTCAAACTCTTGCACTCCCAAAAAGCGTATAAACCTACGTACACGCCGTCTGGGATCGTGATGCTTGTTAGCCCTGTATGGTCGGAAAATGTCCTTTCGGCTATGCACTTTGTTCCTGCTCTAATGATACAATTTCCGCTCAAAGTGTTCTTGGCATTTGTCAGATAGTTGGAAATATACAAAACATCGTTATCCCAATTTGCCGGGTCATTATAGTATCCTGTGGATGTAAAAGCGTGAACCTCTATTCTTGTTATGCTATCGGGGAGCGTGATGTTCGTCAGTCCTGTGCAGCCGTAAAAAGCTTCATAACCTATACTTGTCACGCCGTCCGGGATGGTGATACCGGTCAGGCTACTGCAATTGTAAAAGGTGCAGGAACCTATACTTGTGACATTGGCTGGAATGTTGATACTTGTCAACCCTGTGCAGCCGTAAAAAGCGTCATAACCTATGCTCGTTACGCTGTCCGGGATGGTAATGTTCGTGAGGCTCTTACAGCCGCCAAAAGCACAATTGCCCACATTGGTTACACCGGATTCAATCACTACCTTGGTGATATTCGTCGACCACGGAGCAGAAGTGTAGATATAATCATAATTCCAGATCAGATAATCCTCCATCTTCCCGTTTCCGCTGATGGTTAGCACGGTGCCCTCCAGCGTCCAGGTGCAATCACCGGTTTTACCGCTGGTTGCAGATTCTGCATTTGCTGCAAAAGAGAACGCGCCAAGCGGAAGCATCGTCAGAACGATCAACACAGCCAAAACACCCGAAAACCACTTTTTCATTTGCAATCTCCCCTTTTGTTCTTTGCTGTTTTTTTAGAAAGTGTCTGATCTCAATTACCAATTTTTAAAATCATACAGCAGGCCGCATTTGCCGCCATTCAGTTTCACGATCAGCTCCTGCAATAGGATGTACACCTCCGGTTTGTACTTCCCATTCTTGTCCAGCTTGCTCCATGCAATTCTTTGTACCTTTCCAACGCCGGCTTTTTTCAGCACCTGGCTGTATAATTCTCCAACCGGGTCGCTTGCGGAAAGGTTTTGACACAGTTGGTCAATGGATTGCAGAATCTTATTATCCAGCGGGCAATCCGCCTGGTCAAACGGATAAGGTTTTAAGATTTCCCTGTCCCCCCACAGGACATCCCGGTAGATATATGCACAGCAGTACAGTTTAACCGCCATGTTGAAAAGCTTCTGATAATGCCCAAAGCATAAGGCGCGTGATGAATCGTCTACCACCTTGCACCCTGCAAACACCTGCTGCAGTGTTTCCTCCTGTGCCAGCAGATAGTCTGCGTGCTCCTGCGGCGTTTTGAGGCTGGCATATTGATCAAAACACTGTCGCAGCCTTTCGTCCCGCACGGCCGTCTCCAGGCTGGTTTTTGAGCCTTCCACATTCTGCGTCACACGCCTAAAGGCGTCATTGCAGGCCAAACGCAGACAGGACAAAATGACCGTCCCCTCATCCGCTGCTTCCTTGATCCGCGCATACTCTCCAGCGAAGGTTACTCTAAGAAGAAAATTCTGTACCTGTGCCTTTAATTGTTTTTCGTCAAGCTGTCCGTTCATTTTTCTCCCTTTTCTCCTTTCTCATTTACAACATAATCGACATTATGTTGTAGTTGCTGCATACATAGCCATAAGCTACAGCAATAAGAACAGTCTGCTGGAGTTTTCGGCGCCCAGAAACAGGCTCTCCTGGCAAAGGTTGCAAGCGATACGCGGGAGGGCCTTCTTTGGGTTGTTCAATTTTGGCAAATTTCCGTTGAAACACTTTACTTTTGATCGGCTGTATGGTAAAATGTGGATGATTACGGGCAGATAGTAGTGCGGATTTGCCCGATAGTGCAACATAATGTCGATTATGTACTTGCCGCCGGTTTCAGTGGCTTTTTTATAGAATCAACAGCATGTTTTCCATCCGTCGGCGGTGTTCTGTGCCGGTGGAGATGATATAAATTCTTGTGGTGTTGATGCTGCTGTGACCAAGAATATCCGCCAGCTTGGCAATGTCCTTTTCGAGACGATAGAATACCCGGGCAAACAGGTGGCGCAGGTTATGGGGAAACACCTTCTGCGGGTTGACATTCGCCTCGGCGCACAGGGCTTTCATTTCCCGCCAGATGTTGGTGCGGCTTATCGGTTTGCCCGTGCGAGTCACAAAAATCATACCGCTTTTAATATTTTGCTCTGCTGCATAGCGGAGCAATTTTTGTTTCAGTTCCTTTACGATAAAGACCGACCGGGTTTTCGCCTTGCAGTTCACCACCGTCTCGCCGTGTTTTACCGCCTCCACGGTGATATATTGCAGCTCGCTGACCCGGATACCGGTGCCGCAGATGGTTTGCAAAATCAGGTTGAGTCGCTCATTGTGTTTGCGTTCCGCCGCTCTGCAAAGCCGTGTGTATTCCGCCTTGGTCAATTCTTTTTCCTCAGGGCAGAACACCTGCTGTTGCAGTTTCAAGGATTTCACCCGCAAATCGTGCCAACCGAAAAAGCTGAATAAGCTGTTGATGCTGGCCAGCATGGAATTGACGCTCCGCACGGCGTAGGTTTCCTGCAGGCATTTCTTGTATGCGATCACGGTTTCTTTCGTGACCGCGCCACCTTTCGCATACACCGCAAACGCTTTCACATCGCGGACATACTTCTCAACTGTTGTCGTGCTCCTTTCCTCCAAGATAAGATATTCCTGAAATTCGGCGATTGCTTCTGCCGTGATCGTTCTTCCTTTCATCCTGATTTACCTCCGAGTATTTTTTACTATTTTACCCGAAAGGCAGGAAAACAAAATCGTTGCCGCCCAAAGGTTCTATTATGTCACATTTCAAAAATGCCATTGATATGGGAAGAGGGGCGCTTTGCGGCTGTCATAAGCTGGAAAATATAATTCAAATTTATAACCACACGGACAAATTTGCTATTGACGATCAGAAATTTATCTTGTGTCGGCAGGATAGTAGATTTCCGTTTTATTATTCCAAACAGCAACGCCTGCCCAAGAAGCGAATAATTAAATTTTGCGCCGCTGTAAACAAAGAAAAAGGAATTTTCAGTCCACATTTGCTTATGTGGTCGTAAAAATGCGGCTTTTTCAAAAGTGGCGGTAAAACACCTAAATAAGCATAAAAAATGACCGAAAGTGGAGAATAAACTCCGCTTTCGGTCGAAATTTTGGTCCGAGTGACAGGGATCGAACCTGCGGCCTGATGGTCCCAAACCACCCGCGCTCCCAGCTGCGCTACACCCGGATTTATTTCGTTTTTTGCGTTTGGTATCTGTGGGATGGTGCGTTGGGCGTTGCTGTTTTTGGCGGTTTTTCCGGAGATCCCACGATCCGAAAATCCACCGTGTTGCAAGGGGGCGGAGGCTTCAGAAAAAAGTCCTGAAAGCCGCTGGCCGCGCTCCCAAACCATCCGCGCGCCCAGCTGTGCCGCATCCCGATTGCGGCTATCAGTATACACCAGGCGCAGGGTGCTTGTCAACTATTTCTCCGGGCTGTTTTCGGCCGGGAGGATTGTCTGCACCGTCAGCACGCCGTCCGCCACGGTAAAGTGCACCTCGTAGCCGCCATAGGCCATGCCGTACACCCGCGTGGGATCGCTTTGGTAGGTGGGGCGGGGGTCATGCGCCAGTACCGCCGGCAGCGCGCGGCGGATGGTCGGCGGCAGCGGTTCCAGCAGCGCCGGGGGGCAATCCACCCGCACGGTGCGCTCCGACAGCCCGTTGAGAAAGCCCACACTGGCCTGCGGATGGCTGTCAGTGTAGGGCAGATAGGGCTTGATGTCCAGGATCGGCGTGCCGTCCATCAGGTCGGCACCGGATACCCGGATCACCGGCCCCTGCGGGGTATCCGGGTCGATCCCCTCCAGACGGACAGAGGACAGGCCGATGGGGTTCGGCCGGTAGGGAGAGCGGGTGGCAAACACGCCCATGCGGGTGTTCCCGCCCAGCCGCGGCGGCCGCACGGTCGGCGACCAGCCGGTCTGCCGCACCTCGGAAAAGTGCCACAGCAGCCACAGGTGCGAGAAGCCCTCCAGCCCCCGCAGTGCATCCGCATTGCGGTAGGGGGGCGTAAACACGATCGTAGCCTGCACCTCCGGCACCAGCCCGCTTTGCCGCGGCACGCCGAATTTGGTCGTAAAATCCGTCCGGATGTGGGCTATCACCTGTACTGTCAGTGCGTCCATCTGCCTGCCTCCTGCTGCTTGCCGGCCGTGGCGCACTATCCGTGCCACGGCCGGATCCTGTATTCTATTGTACCGTGTTTTTCTTTTTCCTGCAAGTGGTAAAATGCCCATATCCGCGGCGGCTTACGGCTCACCCTTTAACCGGCGGAGCTGCTGGTGGAAGAACTCCGGATAGGCGGAAAACCGTGGGTTGCGGAGAACGGAAAGCAGCTGAAGCGCTGTTTCTGTTTCGGCTATGGCGGCCTCCTTTTGGCCGGTTTCTTCGTTATATTCCGCAATCTTCTCCATCATCTGCAGCAGGTTTTCAAACGAGATCCATTTCTGCTTCTCGGCAGCCCGGAATTTTGCTTCACCGGATAAAAGAAACGCCATTTCGGTCAGCTTGGTGAAATAGAGCTCCGGAATTTGCGCAATCGCCGCCTCTGCGCTGGGCAGATCGTCCTTAGCCTTGTAGGCATAGGCCAAAAACCGGAGAGCGTCATAGCGGACAGCGCTCTGCTTCGTCTTTTCCAGTAATTTGGTCGCGATGGCGATCGTTTCGTCCGGCTTTTCCGTGTAATTCAAGGTATAAAGTAAGTTGTTCAGCAGGACATCGTTTTCAGGGTATTCCCGCAGCCCCTCCTCCAAAATGCGTCGGCTTTCGGCGGGGTCGGTCTCGCGGTATTGGTATGCCCGGCGGGCGATTTCCTCAACGGCACGGTCGATCCTTTCCAGGCTGAAGTCAAACAGCTCATCCATGGATACATTAAAGTATCCGGCCAGCACCGGGGCGAGGGCAATGTCAGGAAGGGTGATGCCGTTTTCCCACTTACTGACCGCCTGAAAGGTAACGCCGATGTTTTCCGCCAGCTGTTCCTGCGTGATCCCGCGCTGCTTGCGCAGCCTGCGGATGGTATTTCCGATATGCATACTTTGCCTCCTTACGATGGTGATTTGCGCGCAATGCTTTGTCTGAGCTCTGAGCAAAGTATACTATACAACCATAGCCTTGGCAATAACGGCGTAGGGGACATTTTTCAACCGGAGGTTGAAACCACATCCCGGCTTTCGGCGCCGCTGCAGCGCACAGGCTTACAGGGCTGCCGGAAACCATACCCGCATGTCGCTCTCGCCCCGGTTGGCAAAGGCATTGTACGGGATCAGCCGCAGGGAACCCCTTTCCCGTGCCGGCACGGCGGCGGTGTACGGTTCGCTGTCGGCCAGCCGGTAGGCCTCGATCTCCAGTGCCGGCAGCCCGCCGAAGTACTCGGCGGGCTCCTTCCAGCCAAAGCTGGGAGCAACCGAAAAACGGTGCAGTCCGCCGCCGTTATCCACCTCTTCGGCGCAGTATACGACCGGCCCGCGCTGGATGCACAGCCGGTAGGCGTCCCGCGCCACGCGGCTGTCCGCAAATACTGCGCGGGGAGTCAGATCCAGCGCCAGCTCGATCGGTGAGCCGTCGTTTCGGATATAGGCATAGCCGTTTTTCTGCGTATACGGGTGGTTCAGCCGGAAGTCTGTGCACCACGCCGGGATGCGCAGTGCCACCGTGCCGGCACCGGTGGCGGTGATCCGGATCTGCCCGCTGCGGGGATAAGTTGTCTCCACCGTGGCGTGCAGCGTGCCATCCTGTAGGGTGGCGGCTGCGTATTGATGCACATACAGCACATCCCCCTCCCGCCCGAACAGACAGCCGCCAACCGAAGCCAGCAGCCGGTTCAGATTGGGTGGGCAGCAGGAGCATGAGAAGATCTCCGGGCGCTGGGTGAGGGGAAAGTGCGGCGCGCCGAAGGGGTTTTGAAAATGCTCGTTGCGGTTGATCTCCAGAGCATTGACATAGAAAAAGCGGCGGCCGTCCAGTGAAAGGCCGGAAAGCACCCCGTTGTACAGTGCGCGTTCCATGGTGTCGGCATAGCGGCCATCCGGTTCATTTTCCAGCATGGCGCGGCAGAACAGCACCAGCGCGATGGCCGCGCAGGTTTCGGCGTAGGCGGTATCGTTCGGCAGGTCGTAGGGGTTGGTGAAAGCCTCGCCGATGTGGGTGGAGCCTACTCCGCCGGTGACATACATCTTGCGGCGGGTGATATCGGTATACAGCGTGCGGCAGGTTTCCAGCAGGGCTGTGTCGTCGGTTTCCTTGGCCAGCATGGCCATGCCGGTGTACAGATACAGGGCGCGCACCGCGTGTCCCACCGCCTCCGTCTGCTCCCGTACCGGCCGGTGGCTCTGGTTGTGGGTGGAGTGGTCGGGGTCATAAAATGCTGGGCGGAAGCGCGGATCACAGCTGTCCGCGGCTGTGCCGCGGATATGGATAAAGTACTCGGCCAGTTCCCGGTATTGTGGCTCACCGGTGTGGCGGTACAGGCGCAGCAGCGCCAGCTCAATCTCCTCATGCCCCGGGGAGGAAAAGCCGGCGCTTTTCTCCTCCATGAATACCCGGCGGATATAGGCGACATACTGTTTCATACAGGAAAGCAGCACCGGCTTGCCAATGGCGTCGCAGGCAATGGCGGCCTCGATCAGATGGCCCGCGCAGTACAGTTCGTGGTTATCCCGGTTCCGGAACCGTTCGGCCGGCGCCAGCGCGGTGAAGTAGGTATTGAAATACCCGTCTGGCTCCTGGTGGCAGCGGATCTTTTCAATCAGAGCGTCCAGCTGTGCTTCCAGCTCCGTATCCGGGTGCTGCGCCAGGCTGTAGGCAGCTCCTTCCATCCATTTGGCCACATCGCTGTCCCAGAAGATGTGCGGGCGGTTCTCCTCGCCCTCACGCCAATTCATGTCAAAGGCGCGGAGGCGCCCGGTGCGGGCAAACTGTTCATATACGGCGCGGATCGTGATTTTCCGATTCAGCTCCGCCTTTTCCAGCCAGAAGCCGCTGTGCAGGTGTACCCGGCTGTGGTCAATGCTGTTCATGCTTCATTCCTCCCGAAAATGCTTGACGCTGCGGTGATTTCAGTATACAATGGCTGTGGCAGGGATACAATGCCGAAAAAGCGATAAGAGGTAAGAAAAAGCGTGATAAATGCCTTGACTGTCCCCGGTATACGGTTTGCTTATGCCGGCTGCTTTGTGCGGGAGGAGGACTGGATCCACCCCGACCGGGTGGAGGAGACCTATGAGCTGATCTGTGTTACCCGCGGGGTGGTGCACCTGCACGATGCGTGCTTCGGCGAGGTGGCTGCCGGCGAGGGGCAGGTGCTGCTGCTGGAGCCGGGGTGCCGGCACTACGGCACGAAGCATTCCGCCCATGTCCGCTTTTATTGGGTGCATTTCCATCTGCAGCAGGGGCAGCTGCCGTTTGCGCAGCGGGTGTTTACCGGCTTTGAGCAGGGACCGCTGTTCCGGGAGCTGCTGCATCTGGCCAATCTGCCGCAGCCGCCGGCGTATGCGGTGGATGCAGTGCTCAACCATATCCTGTGTGAGCTGTGCCGCCTGTCGGAGCAGACTGTGCGGTATGACCGCCGCGCGGAGGAGATCGGCGAATGGATCCGCATCCACGCCTGTGCGGGGCTGCGGGCGGCCGATGTGGCCGCCCAGTTCGGCTTTTCGGAGGATCACCTGACCCGGATTTTGCAAAAGACCTATGGCTGCGGCGTCAAGGAGCTGACGGCGCGCTTTGTCACGGCACGGGCGCGGGAGCTGCTGTGCAATACCAACCTGTATGTCAAGCAGGTGGCGGCCGCGCTGGGCTTTTCCGGCGATAAGGCGTTTATCGCCTTCTTCAAGTACCACGAAGGGCTGTCGCCGGCGCGCTTCCGTGACCGCTTTTCCCGTACCCATATGAACAACCGCTGAAGAGCGGAAAGGAGCCTTATCCGATGGAGCGATTTATTCTGCATTCCCGGTATCAGCCCACCGGCGATCAGCCGGAGGCGATCGAAAAGCTGGCGGCCGGCATCAACAGCGGCATGAAGGAGCAGGTTCTGCTTGGCGTAACGGGGTCGGGTAAAACCTTCACCATGGCCAATGTGATTGCCAGGGTGAACCGCCCGACGCTGGTTTTGGCGCACAATAAAACCCTTGCTGCACAGCTTTGCTCGGAGTTCCGGGAATTCTTTCCTGAGAACGCGGTGGAATATTTTGTGTCCTACTACGACTACTATCAGCCGGAGGCATACATTCCCTCCACCGACACCTACATTGAAAAGGACTCCGCCATCAACGATGAGATCGACCGGCTGCGGCACTCGGCCACCTCGGCGCTGTCCGAGCGGCGGGATGTGATCATCGTGGCCAGCGTGAGCTGCATCTATACCCTCGGCGACCCGATCGACTACCGCAGCATGGTCATCTCGCTGCGCCCCGGTATGCAGAAGAGCCGCGATGAGCTGCTGAAAAAGCTGGTGGAGCTGCAGTATGAGCGCAATGACATCAGCCTGACCCGCAATAAATTCCGTGTGCGGGGGGATGTGGTGGAGATTTTCCCGGCCTATGCCGGCGAGACGGTGGTGCGGGTGGAGTTTTTCGGGGACGAGATCGACCGCATTACCGAGGTAAATCCCCTCACCGGGGAGCTGAAAAATGTGATCAGCCATGTGGCGATCTACCCGGCCAGCCACTATATCATCCCCCGTGAGCGTATGGCGGAGGCGATTGAGCGCATCCGTGTCGAAATGGAGGAGCGGGAGGCGTGGTTCAAGCAGGAGGGCAAGCTGCTGGAGGCACAGCGCATCCGCCAGCGCACCACCTATGATATGGAAATGCTGCAGGAGGTGGGTATCTGCAAGGGGATCGAGAACTATTCCCGTGTGCTTTCCGGCCGGCCGGCCGGCAGCATCCCCTGCACGCTGCTGGATTATTTTCCGGAGGATTTTCTGCTGTTTGTGGACGAAAGCCATGTTACGCTGCCACAGGTGCGCGGGATGTACGGCGGTGATCATGCCCGCAAAAAGAGCCTGGTGGACTATGGCTTCCGCCTGCCCAGCGCCTACGATAACCGGCCGCTCAGCTTTGATGAATTTTACGACCATGTACACCAGGCGGTGTTTGTTTCCGCCACCCCCGGCCCGCTGGAGCGGGAAAAGGCGGCACAGATCGTGGAGCAGGTGATCCGTCCCACCGGTCTGCTGGATCCGCCGGTATCGGTGCGGCCGGTGGAGGGGCAGATCGACGACCTGATGGATGAGATCCGCCAGCGCACCGAGCGAAAGGAACGGGTGCTGGTGACCACCCTGACCAAGAAAATGGCGGAGGATCTGACCGCCTACCTGGACCAGAATGGTGTGCGGGTGCGGTATATGCACCACGATATTGATACCATCGAGCGTATGCAGATCATCCGGGATCTGCGGTTGGGCGAATTTGATGTGCTGGTGGGGATCAACCTGCTGCGCGAGGGGCTGGACATCCCGGAGGTCTCGCTGGTGGCCATCCTGGACGCGGATAAGGAGGGCTTCCTGCGCAGTGAGACCTCACTGGTGCAGACCATTGGGCGTGCTGCCCGCAATGCCAATGGCCAGGTGATCATGTACGCCGACTGTGTGACCCCCTCCATGGAGGCTGCCATCACCGAGACCGACCGCCGCCGGCATATCCAGATGGCCTATAATGAGGCACACGGCATTGTGCCCAAGACCATTGTGAAGGATGTGCATGAGGTGCTGGAGATCTCGGCGCGCGGTACGGCCCGCAACAGGAAGGGGATGCGTATGACCCGCGCCGAGCGCGAGGAGCTGATCCGCCAGCTGACAAAAGAAATGAAAAACGCCTCCCGTCTGCTGGAGTTCGAGCACGCAGCGATGCTGCGTGACCGCATCAAGGAGCTGCAGGAGGGCAAATAAGCGGCAAAAAGGCCCGCGGCGGCTGACACAAACGGTCAGCCGCCGCGGGCCTTTGTCTGTTGCTATTTACAGATCGGCGCCGCTGGCCGGCAGGTTCTCCTTGGCGGAAAGGGCGGTGACCCGCAGACGGAACACTGCCGTGCGGGCAACGGCCGCCCGGTTATAGGCAAAATCCCGTGTGGCGGGATACCGCGCCATGATCACCCGGTCGATGGCGTCCTGCTTTTCCGCCCCTTCCAGGGGCTCGGCGATGGCTGTGCCCATCACGCTGCGGTAGCGCATGGTCACATCCCCCTTTTCCGGCAGGCATTCCAGCTGCAGGGGGATATCCATTTCAAAGGAGCAGGCAGGGTGCTGCCGCAGCAGGGCATGTTTGCGCCCCGCCATGGCGCCGTGGATGTACAGAAAAAGCTGCTCCTCCTGTGTTTCGTAGGCAAAATTGACCGGGACGATGTAGGGATACTCGCCATCTGCCAGACCCAGGCGCAGGATCGGGCAGGCATCTATGATCTGCCGGATCCTCTGCCGGTCGGTTACCTGCCGGTCGCGCCGCCGCATGGGCGGCATGGATTGTACAGCCATATTACTTGCTCACCTTCAGTGCATATACGGCGCCGTTTTCGACCGGGGTGCTGTCCACGCCGGCCATGGCGTATTCGCCATTGATATAGAAAGCCCAGTAGGTCTGATCGACTGCATAGTCGGCGGTGATGCCGCTGACCGTTTTGACATACAGGCCGTATGTCTGTATCTCCCCCTCGATCAGCCCCAGCTGCTGCAGGGCGGCGCCTACGGTTTGTTCATCCGTGCGGATGGAGAAATCCGTCTGCCGGCCGTCACCGTCGACGACCTGCAGGGTAAAGGCGGATTGTCCCTCGCCCAGTACGGTCGCCCCGTCCGCGGAGCTTTGCACCGGCACGGAGGCAGGCGGGGTTTGGGTATGGCCGCCGCAGGCGGTCATGGTCAGCGCTGCGGCGAGGGCAAAGGCCACGCAGAGAATGCGGGAAAAGAGCGGCTTCAACCGGTTCATAGCGGTTCTCCTTACAGGCTGAGGGCGGATCAGGTCTTGCTCAGCTTCATGATGAAATTGTGCGGCAGCAGCTTGGCCAGCACGCGGTAGAACTTGAAAAATCCGCGGGGGGTGTACACGGCGCGGCCGGCCGCCGCCTTGACCACGGCCTTGTCCGCCACCTTGACCGGGTCGCAGTAGGGCAGGGTCTCAAATGTGCGGGACTGGCCGGTGATGCCGGCCAGATCCAGAAACTCGGTGCGCATGGGGCCGGGGCAAACGGCCAGCACATTCACCCGGCGCGGCCGCAGTTCCTCCCGCAGCCCCTTGGAGAGGCTCAGCACATAGGCCTTGGTGGAGGAGTACACCGTCATGCGCGGGTTGGGCGCAAAGGCGGCAATGGAGGCCACATTGAGAATGAATCCGCCCTCCGCCATATACGGCAGCACGGCGGTGGTTACCGCCGTCAGCCCGCGGCAGTTGACATCCACCATGCGGATCTGGGTGGCCCAATCGCTGTCTGCCATATTGGCCAGCTCCCCCAGCCCGGCATTGTTGATAAGAATTTGCACTGCCGGCTTTTCCGCAGCCAGCCGTTCGCTCAGTGCCTGGTAGCTGGCATCTGCAGCCAGATCCAGCGGCAGGATCTCCACCGGCACGGGGCTGGAGGCGGCCAGCGATTGCAGCCGATCCGCCCGCCGGGCGATCAGCCAGATGGCGGAAAGCTGCGGATACCGCCGCGCCACGCTGCGGAAAAATGCCTGTCCCAATCCGGCGGAGGCGCCGGTGATGATTGCAATGTTCTGTGCCATAATTCGTCACTCCTGTATGTTGTGTGTGCTGCCAATAAGGCATTCCATAGTGTCAGTATACACCATCTGCGGCAAAAAGAAAAGGCTTTTTTGCCGTTATTCTTTCCAGTGGCAGCGGGCAATGTCCACATGGTCGGGGTCGCGCAGGGGAACCCCCTCCTGCAGCAGCAGAAATGCCTGCTCCGGCCAGCCGGGGGCCAGGCGGCCGCTGTGATCGACCACCCGGTGGCAGGGGTACTCGCCATAGTGCCCGGCCATGCGCAGAACGCGGCTGACCAGCCGGGCATTGCGTTCCCGGCCGATCAGCCGGGCGATCTGCCCATAGGTGGCCACCTGTCCCGGTGGGATCTCCTCCACCACGGACAGAATTTCGTAGATCAGTCGTTCGTCCATCTGCCATGCTCCTTATTTATGCAGGCGGCGCGCGCCCGCTTTTACCCAAAGTATACCGCATTTTGCGGCAAAAGAAAAGCCCGGAAATCAACAGCTGATTTCCGGGCTGTATATTTTTGTGTAAATTATCCGGATTGTATGCTAAAAACACCGTTCCTTGCGCGTGCTGCGGCACTGCGGGTTTTCCTTGCGCTGCGGGCAGTGGTAGCAGATCTCGTTGGTGAGGGTGGGGGAGCCGGAGAAATATTCGTCCAGGTTGGCGTAGGTGGTGCGGGCAATGTCGGCCAGCGCCTCCTCGGTCAGAAATGCCTGGTGGGAGGTGATGATCACATTTGGGCGGGATACCAGCAGGCTGAGGGTATCATCCAGCACCGGTGCGTCGGAGTTGTCCTCGAAGAAGAGGTCGGCTTCCTCCTCATACACATCCAGTCCGGCGCCGCGCACAGTGCCGGCATTGAGGGCATCCAGCAGGGCGGCGGAGTCGATCAGCGCCCCGCGGGAGGTATTGAGCACGAACACGCCCTTTTTCATTTTGTCGAAGGCTGCGGCGTCCAGCAGGTGGTGGTTCTCTTTGGTCAGCGGACAGTGCAGCGAGATGATATCGCTTTCCGCCAGCAGGGTGTCCAGCGGCACATACGCAATGTCGCTGTCCGCCGCCGGGTAGGGATCGTAGGCCAACACCCGCATGCCGAAGCCGCGGCAGATGTCGATAAAGGCGCGGCCGATCTTACCGGTGCCGATAACGCCGGCCGTTTTGCGGTACAGGTCGGTGCCGGTCAGGCCCACCAGGCTGAAATTGAAGTCCCGCGTGCGGATATAGGCCTTGTGCACCTTGCGGTTGAGGCACTGCAGCAGGCCGATGGCATGTTCGGCCACCGCGTGGGGGGAGTAGGCCGGCACCCGCAGGATGGTCAGCTTGCCGTAGGCGGCCTTGCGGTCCACATTGTTGTAGCCGGCGCAGCGCAGCGCCAGCACCCGTACCCCCAGCCGATACAGCTCATTGACGGTTTCGGCGTCTACGGTATCGTTGACGAAGGCGCACACGGCCTCGCAGCCCTCTGCCAGCCGGGCGGAGCGGGCGCGCAGCTTGGACTCAAAGTACACGATCTCGTAGCCCGGGTTGAGGCGGTCAAACCATTCCTTATCGTAGGGTTTTGTGTCGAAAAAGGCGATCTTATGCATAGCGATTCTCCTCCAATCGGATAAAAAAGAGCGGTTGTTTCAGTATTTCCCGAAAAAAGTTCATTATTCGTTTGCATTTTCGCTATAAAAACGCCATACTTATCCGGTATGATAAAAACTGTTCAAAGGAATGTTTCTCCCTTCATTCCTTTTGACACCCCTCTTTTTCTTTCATTCTTCTTTCTTTTTCCTCTTCATGGACAGACGCCTCGGTCAAATGGCCGGGGCGTTCGTCTTGTTTTTTTATTTTCTATTCCGGTATAGAGAGCCCGGCCTGCAGCAGCAGCCGCTGCTGCTCTTCCAGCGGCAGGCGGCAGAACAGCTCGGCCATGTGCTGCGCCTGCGGGCTGTTGGTGGGAAGCGGCGCCGGGCTGACCCCCAGCAGATAATCGGTAGATACCCGGAAAAGCTCTGCCAGCTTGCACAGTTCCTCAAAGCGGGGGCAGGCAACGCCGGTCTCCCACTTGGTATAGGCCGAACGGGTAACGCCGACGCGGATGGCGATCGCTTCCTGTTTCCAGTGCCTCTCCCGCCGCAGGGCGGACAGGCGGGTGGCAAACAGTGCAGGGGAGCTATTGTTCATGAAAAGCCCTTCCTTTCCTGCAGCCTGACGGCCTTCAAAAGCATAAAAAAAGCGTACAGCCGGAGCTGCACGCCGAAAAACGCACATCCGCGCTGTTGCGACACAGATTACTTATCCTCATCGGAAAGTATGCGGAAATGCATTTTTACCATAGGCATTTCCGATGGGATATATTCATCTGTGTCGCAAAAACAGTGTAGCATATTTCCGGGAGCAAAGCAAGAAAAAAGTCGAAATAAGGCAAAAAAGGCACACAGCTGACGCTGTGTGCCGAAAAATGTCCTCCACGACAGCTGTTGCCACGCAGCTCAGGTTCCAGAACGGATGGGTCGGGACGGGGAAACATTTTTGCCGGGAATATGTGTGTAGGGTTCACAAAACCAAAATAAGTATATCACACTTTGGACAGCTGGGCAAGAGAGAAGAAGCGCGGCCGCCGATAAGAGTGCGTATTTTCACTTTTGTTCTTTTAGGCTTTCGATTTCAGTTGAAAGTGTATCAAAGCGTGCCTGCACTTCATCTAAAATGGCTTTTGCGTCCAGCGCCGCACATTTTATATCTGCTATATGGCAATCCAGCTCGTCGGCTCTGTCCTCGATATCGTCGAGGTCATCTTCGTTTCCATTTGCACAAGTGGCGATTGGACAATCAGAAAAGGCTACATTGTTTCCGTCACCGGAAATCTCCACCGAATCAAGCGGCACATTTTCCAACGCAACATTGGCTCCGTCGCCGAGAATTTGCAGCATATCTATATTAGAATTATTAAATGATACATTTGCCCCCTCGGAGTAAATCATCACATTTTCCAGCTTTTCTTCAAGCTCTGAAATTCTTTTTTCCAGCTCTGCTATTCTGTCTTCCATTCAAATTCTCCTTTCGTTTTTGACAGGTACAGCTGCCCGGCGAAACCCGGTGCGACGAAACATGGCAGCCGTATCCTCACGGTGATTTTACCATAATACGGCAGACTATGCAACAATGGTTTATGCGCCGGTGTTATACGGTTCCCCGGACGGGCCCGGCTGTGCGATTGACAATGCCGGCGAGGTGTGCTACTATAAATCCATACTGGGGCATATGCTTATATCGTCTGTCAGGAGGTCGTTTATCCATGGGTCTGCCCGTGCTGTATCTTGTCATTCCCTGCTATAATGAGGCGGCTGTGCTGCCGCAGACGGCGCCGCTTTTTACCGGTAAGCTGGCGGCGCTGGCGGCGGCCGGGCGCATTGCGCCGCACAGCCGTGTGCTGTTTGTGGACGACGGCAGCAGCGACGGCACCTGGCAGACCATCTGCGCCATGGCGCAGACACAGCCGGCGGTGTGCGGGGTGCGGCTTTCCCGCAACCGGGGGCACCAGAATGCCCTGCTGGCCGGACTCTTTGAGGCGGTGCCGCAGGCGGATGTGACGATCAGCCTGGACTGTGACGGACAGGACGACATCCATGCTGTGGACGCTATGCTGACCGAATACGAAGCCGGCTGCGATGTGGTGTATGGCGTGCGCGCCAGCCGCAAAACGGATACGCTGTTCAAGCGCTCCACGGCGCAGCTCTTTTACCGGCTGATGACCCGCCTGGGCGCGGAGAGCGTGTATAACCACGCCGATTACCGGCTGCTCAGCCGCCGGGCGGTGGAGGGGCTGGCACAGTTTCCGGAGGTCAATCTGTTCCTGCGGGGGCTGGTGCCGCTGGTGGGCTACCGCAGCAGCAGCGTGTACTACGACCGCGCGCCGCGCGTGGCGGGTGAGACCCATTATTCCCTGCGCCGGATGCTGCTGCTGGCGGTGGATGGCATCACCAGCCTGTCCGTCAAGCCGCTGAAGCTGATCACGGTGCTGGGGCTGGCGGTGTTTTTGGCCAGTGCAGTGATGATCGTATGGAGTATCGTGCGGCACTTTGCCGGCGCCACCGTGACCGGCTGGAGCAGCCTGATGTGCATTGTGCTGTTCCTTGGCGGGGTGCAGCTGCTGTGCGTGGGGGTGCTGGGGGAATACATCGGCAAGATCTATGCTGAGGTGAAGCACCGCCCGCGGTATATCGTGCAGGAACGCACGCCGGAGCAGCCCCATGCGTAAGCTGTGGGCACGGGTGCGGCCGCTGCTGGATGCCCACCTGCTGCGATTTCTGCTGGTTGGGGTGGCGAACACCCTTGTTGGCTCGGCCATCATGTTCGGGCTGTATAATCTGGCCGGCGTGGGGTACTGGGTATCCTCGGCGGCCAACTATGTGCTGACCAGCATTCTCAGCTTTTTTCTCAATAAATACTTCACCTTCCGCCGCCGGGAGGGCGGCTGGCGGCAGGTGCTGCGTTTTGCGCTGAATGTTGCCGCCTGCTGGCTGCTGGCCTACGGTGTGGCACAGCCGCTGACCCGCCGCCTGCTGGCGGCTGCGGCGCAGAGCACACGGGAGAATGTGGCCATGCTGGTGGGTATGGGGCTGTTCACGGGGCTGAATTACTTGGGGCAGCGGTTGTTTGCGTTTCGGTCGTCCGACTGACCGGGGATGGGGAGGATAGCGGTATGCCGGCCTGTACGAAAGCGAGAACCCGTGCCGGGCACAGCCGCCGCCGGCGCCGCCGTGTGCGGCGGCCGCGGCGGCTGTCGCTGCTGCTTGTCCTGCTGCTTGTGCTGGCCGGCGGTCTGGCCGCGCAGCAGCTGTGGTTTTCCCCTGCCCGGCAGGCGGAAAAGCGCGTGCAGCGGCTGGCGGAGGCTACGGTGCCGGAAAATGTGCTCCAGCTGCCGCTGGAGATCGGTCGTGCCCGCAGCGGCCAGGCGCTGGCGGATTTCACCGGTGTGGTGATCCACTATGTTGGCAATCCCGGCACCTCTGCCCGCAATAACCGCAATTACTTTGCCCAGCCGGCCACCGAGGTGTGTTCGCACTTTGTGGTGGGGCTGGAGGGGGAGGTTATCCAGTGTGTGCCGCTGGGGGAACGCTCGGCGGCCAGCAACAGCCGCAACCGGGATACCATCTCCATTGAGGTCTGCCACCCGGACGAAACGGGTAAATTCAACGAGGCAACCTATGAGGCGCTGGTGGAGCTGACGGCATGGCTGTGCCGTACCGGCCACCTGCGCGCACAGGAGGTTATCCGCCACTACGATGTGACCGGCAAGCTGTGCCCGCTGTACTATGTGGAGCATGAGGAGGCGTGGCAGCAGCTTTTGGCGGATATTGCCGCGCGGATATGAGCCATTTGCCGCCGCCGGTGCGAAGATAACAGTTGACAATATTGCATAAGATGGTGTATACTGTATCTGGTTTAATGTGGCAGGTTGGCTGTTTTTTGCCCATTATGCCGTCGGGCGGCGTTTGGACGCCCGGCCGATAACTCATTAAAACTGTCTCGCGTAACAGTTTCACGCTTTACGGCGGCCCCGTGGGGGCTTTTCCGGTATATTGACGGCTTTTTTGACGGTGCAGGCGGCTTTTTTGCCTGCTTGATCTTTCAAAATTGAAGAAAAGTCTCTGGGGCGCGCCTCGTGAACGGCAAACGAACAAAAAATCAGGAGGTGTATCCCATGCAGGTTTCCCTGCTCACGATGATCTGCGCCAGCGCGGGTGCTTTGATCATCGGTGCACTGGTGGCGGCGCTGATTGCCTATCGCGCCGGTATTGCCCACCGTAAGAAAGAGGCAGAGGCGGCGATCGGCTCGGCCGAGGCCGAGGCGGAGCGCATACGCAAGGAGGCGCGTGTCAGCGCTGATGCTGCAAAGAAAGAGGCGGTACTCAAGGCGAAGGACGAGATCTATCGTCTGCGCAATGAGTCCGAAAAGGAGCTCAAGGAGCGCCGCGCGGATGTTCAGCGGCAGGAGCGCCGGCTGCAGCAAAAAGAGGAGTCCCTGGACCACAAGATCGAAAACTACGAGAAAAAGGAAGAGGCCCTGGCGCAGAAGAACCGCGACGCGGAGGCGCGTATGGCGGATATCGAGGCGCTGAAAAAGAGCCAATACGAGCTGCTGGAGCGGCTGTCCGGCTTTACCAAGGAACAGGCGAAGGAGTATCTGCTCAATAATCTGTCCACCGAGCTGGAGCACGAAAAGGCGGTCAAGATGGCCGAATATGAGACCCAGCTGAAGAGCGAGGCCGACCAGCGCGCCCGTGCACTGATCTCCCATGCCATCCAGCGGGTGGCCGCCGACCAGGTGGCGGAGACCACGGTATCTGTGGTGCCGCTGCCCAATGATGAGATGAAGGGCCGCATCATCGGCCGCGAGGGCCGCAATATCCGTGCAATCGAGACGCTGACCGGTGTGGATCTGATCATTGACGATACACCGGAGGCAATCACCCTGTCCTGCTTTGACCCGGTGCGCCGCGAGATCGCCCGCCTGACGATGGAGCGCCTGATCTCGGATGGTCGTATCCATCCCGCCCGCATTGAAGAAATGGTCAATAAGGCCCGCCGCGAGGTGGAGAACACCATCAAGGCGGAGGGCGAACGCGCGGTGCTGGAGACCGGTCTGCGCGGCATCCACCCCGAGATCGTCAAGCTGCTCGGCCGGCTGCACTACCGCACCAGCTACGGGCAGAATGTGCTGGATCACTCCATGGAGGTGGCGTTCCTCTCCGGCATTATGGCCAGTGAGCTGGGCATTGACCCGGAGATCGCCCGCCGTGCCGGCCTGCTGCATGATATCGGCAAGTCGGTCGACCACCAGGTGGAAGGCTCCCACATCGAGATCGGTGTGGATATTGCCCGCAAGTATAAAGAG
Source organism: Ruminococcaceae bacterium UBA6353 (assembly GCA_002437905.1). Classification (GTDB taxonomy): domain Bacteria; phylum Bacillota; class Clostridia; order Oscillospirales; family Acutalibacteraceae; genus UBA5905. Next base: position 21,739 of record DJRT01000014.1, read on the forward strand.
AGCGAGGCCGTTGTGCATGCCATCCAGGCGCACCACGGCGATGTGGAGGCACAGACGGTGGTGGCCTGCCTGGTGCAGGCGGCCGACGCCATATCCGCTGCCCGCCCCGGCGCCCGGCGTGAAAACCTGGAGAACTACATCAAGCGGCTGGAGAAGCTGGAGGAGCTGGCCAACGGCTTTGACGGTGTTGAGCGCTCCTTTGCCATCCAGGCCGGCCGCGAGGTGCGGATCATTGTTCGCCCGGAGAAGGTCAATGACGACCAGATGGTCATTCTGGCGCATGAGATCGCCAAAAAGATCGAGTCCAACATGGACTATCCCGGCCAGATCAAGGTCAACCTTATCCGCGAGAACCGCGCGGTGGACTACGCGAAATAACAGCTGTAAAAAAGCTCCCGGCAGAGACATTCGGTCTCTGCCGGGAGCTTTTTGCGTCCCTTTGGGGCGGCAGGATAGGGGTGTCAATCCTCCCAGCGCTCGATGTTGTGAACCCGCCTTTTGACCTCTTCCTTCATCAGGGAAATCGCCAGCGGCGCGTTCTTTTGATGTAAGGACTCCGACACGAAGGCATAGACTATCACGGCCAAATAAGCGAATAAACAAAACAGGAAAGCCATCATGGGCAGTCCCCTTCTTGCTCCGAAAAATTCCACTACCGTGAGCTCGAATGCTTCCGGAACATACAGGGTCAGGATAAGCAAGGCGCCCAAAGCGATCCAAAGATTGCGTATCACGATGTGGGATCTTTTGTAAGCGGGGGCTATTTTTGTATAGGTTTTGTCATCCTTTGAAATCACCTCGCCGCGCAAAAAACAGACCGGGAATGAAAAACGCCAGGGATCCCAGCGGTCCTCGAAGGGGGGAACGCCAAAATCATAGACAACCTTGATTTTCCCCTGCTTGGAACATTTGAACCACATGCGCATTCCGTCCGGCATGGGAACCGGACATTTTCCGGCCTGTTCATAGGATTGTTCCTCCAGGCAGCGTACCGTTTCGGGCACGCTTTTGCTGACCTCGATATATTCCTCGGTAAGAAGCCCTCGCAGCTTCGCTGCTCTCATTTGTGTTTCCTCCTCTATACGCGCTCCTGCAGCCGCGGGTGATGTGCATAGACCCTATGCGCCCGTTTGCGGGGGCACACGGGAGATGCAGCATCATTCATCGACCAGCTGGAACATTTTCGTGTTGAATACATTGATGATCGTTTTGCCGTTGATCAGCAGGTAGAATTCATCACCGATAATGGACTCCTTGAACAGCTGATCGCTAAGCATACAATGCTCCCGGGAATACGGGTAATACTCCTTTTTGAACAGCTGAGAACCGGAGTAAGAGCAATTGTCCACGCGGAATTCTCCGTAAAAAGCGAAGCAAAAAGCGTAGTAGGTATCCCACTGCCGGCTTCCCGGAAGCCTCCTGTGGGCAATGCCGCTCTCGATCAATTCATCCGTGACTATGCGGTATGTTCTGGGGCTGGTGAAATAGCGGTATAGCGCTATGGCGGCATCGCTGATCGCGGCCAGGAAGACTCCGGTGACGATCAACAGGCACAGCAGGACATAGATTTCCGTAATCGGCCAACAGATCGTCCAAAGAAGAGCATCGCCCGCCAGACAAAATGCACTGACATAAAGATGGGGGATAAGACTCCGCCGATAATATCTTTTCAGCTCGGAGACAAGGATATCTTTCGTCAGCCGTTGCTTGGTAAATAAATCCTCTTGCATGGTCTCACCTCTAATGATGGCACTGGTCTGAGCTCTTAGCTCAATTTTCCCAGTATTCGATGTTGTGAACCCGCCTTTTGACCTCTTCTTTCATCAGGACAATAACCTGCGGCGCGGTCTTTATGTACAAATATGTCGTTCTAACAAGATCGACCGCTATGGTTAAAAAAATCAACAAACTGAACAGGTACGGAAGTATGGACGAAATTCCGCCCGCGCCCTTCAGGTATCCCCACATGAAGAGCGCCACTACATCCGGAAGGGCTCGAAACAGAACGATCCCGGTGAAAAAGGCGATCAAAAGGCAACGCGCCACGATATGGGCTCTTTTATAAACGGGGGTTATTTTCACATGCGTCTTGTGGTCTTTTGAAACCACCTCGCCGCGCACAAAATAGACTGGGCACAGAACATAGAACAGAAATATCAGCGGGAATAGAAAATACCCCCATTTCCGGAACAAACCAAAATCACTGGTGACCTTGATATCCCCCTGCTTGGAACATTTGAATAACATTCTCATCCGGTTCGGCATGGAAACCGGACATTTGCCGGTTCGCTCACAGGATTGTTCCTCCAGGCAGCGTACCGTTTCGGGCACACTTTTGCTCACCTCGATATATTCCTCGTTAAGTACCTCTTGCAGTGTTGGTTGGCTCATGCTTACCTCCCTCTCCCTCTGCGCCCCCGCGGCCGCGGGGGCGCGGTCTGTACAGCAACGGTCTGATGTGTCCTTTGGGGTGTCGGGGTCATTCGGCGCCTTTGGCGTCCAGATTGATGAAGCTGCCGGCGCTGCCGGTCACCTGCGGCAGCTCACCGTTCCATTTCTCTACCTTATTGTATTCGATCACGGCGTCGCTGAGTGACTGGCGAATGGTCTCATTGGCAGCCGCCTCGGCCTCGGCCTTGATGCGGATGGTCTGTGCCTCGGCCTCGGCATTGGTGATGGCGGTCTGCTTTTCTGTTTCGGCCTTCAGCAGCTGCTGCTGGGCAACCTGCTTTTCCTCGATGGCGTTGATAAAGGCCTCGGAGAATTCAAAATTGATGATGTTGACATCCGTGATGTACAGGCCGATGCCGTTCAGCTTTTCGTTCAGCCCCTGGATCAGGCCATCGGAGATCAGCGCCCGGTTGGTCACGCTTTCCTCCGCCGTGTACTGGGAGGTGATGGCCTTCAGCACCTCATTGACCGCCGGGGTGACCAGCACATCCTCGTAGTTGGCGCCGATGTTCTTATAAATGCTGTACGATTTCGCGGTGTCGACGCGGTAGTTGATGGCCAGTGTGGTGGCCACTGTCTGCAGGTCCTTGGAAAAGGCCTCGGTCTCTACCTCCAGCTTGGTAATGCGGTTGTCAATGCGGACAACCTCCTGCACAAAGGGGATCTTGGCGTGCAGCCCCTCCTGCAGTACCCCCTCATTAACCTTGCCTAGGGTAACCACCACACCGGTATGGCCGGCCTGCACCACGGTAAAGCAGTTGGCGATCACCACCAGTGCAACGATGACCACGGCGGCGACCATCAGAATTTTCTTCACGGTTTTTCCTTGGGGTTTTGTGCTTTCCATATAAGCTCCTTCTCTCTTCTTCCGGCGGAACAGGCGCCGCCGGTCGCCGTATGTTATTCGGTGGCTGCGGACTTCAGGCTTTCAAAGCAGGCGTCCGCCGCCTGTTTATAGCGTTTTGCCTCGTAGGCATAGGTCATCACCAGCAGCGCCTGCATCAGCCGGCCGCGTGCGCCCTCGTCCGGGGCGCGGTAGGCGGCGGTAATCCGCCGGATGCGCTCCTGTGCCGGTTCCGGGTCGGCCCCCTGCGGCGCCACGATGGCGCACAGGTAATCGTAGAGCTGCTCCTCGGAGATGATATCATCCCCCTCGTCGTCGGTGTCGCCGTTCACACAGGTCATCAGCTCACCAATGCGCTCCAGCGGCATGCAGTCCCGCAGGGCAGCGATCAGCAGAATACGGGCCAGCTGGCGTGCCCGGTACTTTTTGTTGACGGGGTGGGAAACAAAGCCGCGTTTGATCCAGTTCTGCACGGTGGACGGCTCCAGACCGGTGATGGCGCATACCTGCCCGAGCGAAAGGCCGTCGGTGGCCTCCAGCATCGGCCGCAGTTGGGCGAACATCCCCGCCCCGGCGGCGCCTGGCGCCTGGGGGATCACGGTGCCCGGCAGGCAGGCCGGCAGCGGATGCTTGCCCGGCTGTGGATCACCCGGACGATAGCCCGGATCGTGATGGATGGTTTCGGCCTTCCCGGCGGAAAACAGCAGTTGCATGGTCCTTCTCCTTTCATTTGCGGTTTACATAATCATATCACAGGTTCATATGACTGTCAAGGAAAATTTTGTGATTTTCTGTAACAAATTTCCCATCGAATACGGTGGGTATTTTTCTTTCACCGGCCGGAGACGGCCGCATACACTGGAAAAGGGAGCGGAAAGCACGGAGAAAGGGTGGGGGCTATGGCGGTTTTGCAGGTGGAGCATCTGCGGCAGGTCTATCAGGCGGCGGATGGAGAAACGGTGGCGCTGCAGGATATTCACTTTTCCATGGAAAAGGGGGATTTCTTCAGTGTGGTGGGACCAAGCGGCTGCGGAAAATCCACACTGCTGTCCATCATAGCGGGTATGCTGCCGGCCAGCGGCGGGCGGGTGCTGGTGGCGGGCGAACCGGTGACCGGGCCGAGCAGCCATATCGGCTATATGCTGCAGCAGGATAACCTGCTGGAATGGCGCACCATCCGGCAGAATGTGCTGCTGGGGCTGGAGATCCGCCATGCCCTGACGCGGGAGAACCGCGAACGGGCCGAGCGGCTGCTGGAAACCTATGGACTGGCCGCCTTTGCCAACCGGCGTCCGTCGCAGCTTTCCGGCGGGATGCGGCAGCGCGCTGCGCTGATCCGTACGCTGGCCGTCAATCCGGACATCCTGCTGCTGGATGAGGCCTTTTCCGCGCTGGATTACCAGACGCGGCTGGAGGTGACGGAGGATGTGTACCGCATCATCCGGCAGGAGCAGGTAACGGCGCTGATGGTGACCCACGATATCCCGGAGAGCATCTGCATGGGCGACCGGGTGCTGATCCTGTCCGCCCGCCCTGCCGTTATCCGTGAACAGCTCCCTATCCGGTTTTCGCTGCCGGAGCGCACGCCCATCGCCTGCCGCAGCCAGCCGGAATTTGCGCGCTACTTCGACCACATATGGAAGGAATTGGGGATGCATGAAGCGTAGTATACCGACCGTGCCGGCGCCGTCGCCGGAAAGGACCCTGTATCTGCGGCAGGAAGAGCGTATCCGCCGCCGTATCCGCCTGTGGCGGTGGGGCGTGCTGGCGCTGTTTCTGCTGGTTTGGGAGGGAACGGCGCGGCTCGGATGGATCGACAGCTTCATTTTCAGCCAGCCTTCCCGCATTTTGCGTACCTATTGGGATATGGCACAGAATGGCCTGCTGTACCACATGGCGGTTACCATTGGTGAGACGCTGGCCGGCTTTTTGCTGGGGGCGGCGGCCGGGGTGCTGCTGGCCATCGTGCTGTGGTGGAGTCCCACCGTATCCCGGATCAGCGAACCGTATCTGGTGGTGCTTAACAGCCTGCCGAAAATTGCCCTCGGCCCGGTCATCATCATCCTGGCGGGCGCCGGCACCCGGGCCATTGTGTTTATGGCGCTGGCCATCTCGCTGGTGGTAACGGTGCTGGAAATGCTCAGCGGCTTTCGGGATACCGATGGCGGGGCGCTGCGTATGGCGGCCACCTTCGGCGCCACCAAGCGGCAGATCTTTTGCAAGATCGTGTTCCCCTACAATATCCCAACGCTGTTCGACTCGCTCAAGGTGAATATCGGCCTGTCGCTGGTTGGGGTGATCGCGGGGGAATTTCTGGTCTCCCGTGCCGGGCTGGGCTACCTGATCGTGTATGGCGGCCAGGTGTTCAAAATGGATCTGGTGATGGCCAGTGTGATCATTCTGGCGGTGGTTGCCGCCCTGTTGTATGAGGCTGTTGTGCTGATGCAGGTGCTTGTACGCCGCCGTATGAGCCGCTGCTGAGGGCCGAACCGCATGGTCTGCGGAGAAAGGAAAGCCATGAACAAGCATATTTTATCCCGTTTAACGGCGGTGCTGTGCGCCGCCGTGCTGCTGTGCACCGGGGTGTGCGGCCTGGCCGGCTGCGCCGGCAAGAGCGACACCGTGAAGGTGCGCCTGTGTGAAGTGACCCACTCCATATTCTACGCGCCGCAGTATGCCGCGCTGGCACTGGGCTATTTTGCCGATGAGGGGCTGGAGGTGGAGCTGACCAACGGGCAGGGCGCCGATGCGGTGATGGCCGCGGTGCTGAGCAACAACATTGATATCGGCTTCTGTGGGCCGGAGGCCTCCATCTATGTATACAATGAGGGCAAGGAGGACTATACCCAGGTGTTTGCGCAGGTGACCCGCCGGGATGGCTCCTTCCTGCTGGGACGGCAGGAGGACCCGGATTTCACCTGGGATAAGGTGCGGGGCAAGACCGTGCTGCCCGGCCGCAAGGGGGGCGTGCCCTATATGACGCTGGAGCATGTACTGCGTCAGAACGGCATTGACCCGGCGACGGATACCATACTGGACAACAGTGTGCAGTATGCCATGATGACCGCGGCCTTCACCGGCGGCACGGGGGACTATGTGACCGCTTTCGAGCCGACGGCCTCGCTGCTGCAGCAGCAGGGGCAGGGGTATATCGTTGCCTCGGTGGGCGAGGCCTCCGGCGATATCCCCTACACCGCCTATTTTGCCAAGAAGAGCTATATCGAAAAGCACGCGGATGTGATCCAGCGCTTCACCAATGCCCTGTACCGCGGGCAGCAGTGGGTGGCTGCGCACTCGGCACAGGAGATCGCTGCCACGGTGGCGGAAAGCTTCCCGGATACCGACCGGGCGCTGCTGGAAAAGGCTGTGGAGAGCTACCGCCGCATTGATGCCTGGAACGATACGCCTGTGCTCAGTGAAGAAAGCTTTGACCGGCTGCAGACCGTCATGACCGAGGCCGGCGAGCTTTCGCAGCGGGCGGATTACAGCAAGGTTGTGAACAATACCTTTGCCGAAAAGGCCGTCAGCGCCGGAAAATAAGAACAGAAACAGCAAAACCGCCGCCTGCCGGAGATCCGGCAGGCGGCGGTTCCTATTGCTTTGTCTATTTCCCCAGCCGCAGCGCGGTGCTGCCCGGCTGCTGATACAGGCGGATGTAGTCAATATCCATCTCGATGGGGTAGGTCAGGGCGGCATCCGGCGGCGTGCGGTCCTTCCAGCCGACATTGAAGCCGGTAATGATACACTGGTACTTATCCTTAAAATACTCGTCCAGATCATAGGCAAAGTATGGCTCACCGTCGCAGTAGAATGTCATTTTTTCTTCCGTCCACAGCAGGGCGAAGGTGTGGAAATCGTCCGAAAAGGCGCTGCCCGGCAGAAAATACCGGCGGGAAAGGCTGTCCACCACGCCGTCCAGTGAGGAGTGTTGCTGGCCGCTTTCGGCGGAGGGCCATTTGTGTACATTGGCGGTCAGGCGGTGAGCCAATCCAAGGCTCTCAAAGATGTCGATCTCAAACATATCTTTTTCATTGCCGTTTGTCCAAAAAGAGGAATAGACACCGACGGCATCCGGCAGGCGCGCCCGCATCTCCAGATATCCGCAGTGAAACCGCATGGTTTCTGTGGTTTTCAGCGCATCGGAGCCGTACCACCCGGTGCCGTCATCGGTTTTGAAATACCGCAGGGTCACAAGGCCGTCGTGCACGGTGACCGTTTGCTCGTTCGCTATCAGTTGCACCTTGCCGCCGGCGCTGCTGTCCAGTTCTCCGTCATAAATGCGCCATTTGCTTTCGTCCAGTGTATCGCCGTCGAATTCATCGCCCCATACCAGCTCATAGCCGTCCGGCACGCCCTGCTTCTCCGGCAGGTCTTCATCCGTTGAGGAGAGGGAATTGGTGCTGCTATCCGACCCGGCGGTGCCGGCGGCACAGCCGGCCAGCAGCAGCGGCAGGCAGAGCAGGAAACAGAACAGACGCATGGCGGACATAAAAAACACCCTTCCGTTTGTTGGTACTCCCATTATACAGGAATCCGGAAGGATGTCAACAGGTTTTCGCCCTTGCCGGGGTGTCAGATACCCGGCGTTTCGTACAGCTTGCGTACCGTGCCGGAGAGCCACAGGCAGCTGCCGTCGGCTTCGATGGTCAGACTGCCGGCCGGCTGCTGCAGGGTCAGCCGCACGGGTGTGCCGAGCAACGCCTGCTGCCAGGCCCCCACGGCGGCGGTGCCGCTGGCGCAGGAGCTCTCCCAGAACAGGGTGTCGGCCGCCGGCACATAGACCAGCGGCGTCATGCGGCTTTTGCCATCGGTCAGCAGCAGCCCCAGTGCCGGAGCGGCCAACTGGCGGCACAGCGGACGGATCAGGGCTTCGGCGGCTGCCCGGTCAAGCGGGGCAGTCAGCGGGATATGGGTGATGCCGGGCAGCTCCACCACCGGTACAGAGCCGAGGGACGGCAGCTCACGCACTCCGATACGCAGCGGCAGCGGCATGGCCACCCGGCCGCGCCAGCCGCCGGGTGCCGGGGTGATCTCGACCGGCACCGGTGTCGGTGTGCCGGATACCCGCAGCAGCACCCGGCCGCCCTGCGGCCGCAGCAGGGCGGCGGCCGCCATGGAGGCGTTACCACAGAATTCGCCGCCCGCCATGGTCAGCGCCGGTGCCTCGCCGGCGGTTACAAAGCCCAGCTGCTCTGCTGTCGGCTCTGCGGCCATCAGTGCAGCGGCCACGGCCGGCCGCTGCGCCGGCGGCACGGGGGTGGTCACCAGCACCGTGCGGTTGCCGGTGGGATCCATCAGGGCGTAATTCACCCGGTTCATCGCTGGTAATTCTGCAGGAAGCGGCGGGTACGCTCCTGTGTGGTATTGCCGAAGACCTCCTCCGGCTTGCCCTGCTCCACGATCACGCCGCCATCCATGAAGATGACGCGGTCGGATACCGCGCGGGCAAAATCCATTTCGTGCGTGACGATCACCATGGTCATTTTTTCCTCAGCCAGCTGGCGGATGACCTTCAGTACCTCGCCGGTCAGCTCCGGATCCAGCGCTGAGGTCGGCTCATCAAAGAAAAGGATCTCCGGCTTCATGGCCAGTGCCCGCACGATGGATACGCGCTGCTGCTGCCCGCCGGAAAGCTGGCAGGGATAGGCGTCAGCCTTGTCCTCCAGCCCCATCTTGGCCAAAAGCTCCATGGCCTCCTGCCGCACCTGCTTTGGGTCGCGGTGCAGCACCGATACCGGGGCATCGGTCAGGTTCTTGAGCACGGTATAGTGCGGAAAAAGGTTGAAATTCTGGAACACCAGGCCAAAGCTCTGCCGGAAGGGACGCAGATCCTTGGCATAGGTCATGCGTCCGTCCTGCATGCCGGCAGCCTGCCGGCCCATGTAGCTCAGGCTGCCGCCGTCCATGCGCTCCAGCAGGGTGGCACAGCGCAGCAGGGTGGATTTTCCGCTGCCGGAGGGGCCGATGACCGATACCACCTCGCCCTTGTCCACCGTGAGGGAAATATCCTTCAGCACCTCCAGCTCACCGAAGCGCTTGCAGACATTGTCCATGCGTAAGATATTCATTGCCATCCCTCCTCAGCGGTAGTAGTCCAGCGCCTTTTCCAGCCGCTGCATGATAAAGGCCACCAGATAGTTAAATATGTAGTAGAAAACCGCGGCGGCCACAAAGGTCATCATGCCGGGGGAATTGGGCGCCACGGCAATCTGCTTGGCCCGTGTGAACATCTCCACTGTGCCGATCACGGAGGCCAGGGAGGTGTCCTTGACCAGGGTGATGACCTCATTGGTCACGGGGGGCAGCACCCGTTTGATCATCTGCGGCAGAATGATCTTGCCGAAGGTTTGCACCCGGGTATAGCCCAGCACCTGTGCCGCCTCATGCTGGCCAACCGGGATGGATTCAATCCCGCTGCGGTAGATCTCGGCGAAGTAGGCGGCGTAATTGATGGCAAAGGCCACGATCACTGCCATGAAGCGCCAATTGCCCGGAAGCTGTACGCCGAACAGCAGATTGGGGCCATAGAATACCACCATCAGCTGCAGCATCAGCGGTGTGCCGCGCATGATGGAAATGTAGATATTCACCAGCCAGCGCAGCGGCGCAAAGCGGCTGACCTTGCCAAAGTACACCAGCAGCCCGAGCGGCTGAGAGAACAGCAGCGTCAGCAGAAAAATCAGCAGGGTCTGCCAAAAGCCCTTGGCCAGCAGCCCAAGCATGGTCATGATCGTCATGGGTGATGCTCCTTCATCGTGTTGTGGTGGCCGGTAAACAGCCCCAAGCGGGGATGCTGTGCATGCACAGCATCCCCGTTTTTCTGTATCGCGGCTGTGGTTATTTGATCAGGCACAGGCTCTCCAGCACCAGACCATCATCCACATACTTTTCGGCGATCTTCAGCATGGTGCCGTCCGCAGCCATTGCCTTAAGCTGCTCATTGACGGTATCCCGCAGTGCCTCGTTGCCCTTCAGGAAGCCGATGGCGTATTGCTCCTGCGAGATCGGCTCGTCCAGGATCACATACTCGTCGCCATTATCCTTTACCTGTTTGGTGGCTACGCCCAGGTCGGCGGCAATTGCGTCCACTGTGCCCTGCTTGAGATCCATGAAGCCGAGATTGTAGTCGGCCAGCTGAACCACCTCGGCCAGCGAGTTTTTGAAGCTCTCGTTGCCGTCGATCGCGTCCACCGCTGAAGAGCCGCTCTGCGCCATCACCTTTTTGCCGGCCAGGTCAGCCATGGAGGTGATGCCGGAATTCTTTTTGACCACCAGCACGATCTTGTTGTCCACATAGGGAACCGACCAGGTGTAGTCGTTTTCGCGGCCGGTGTAGGTGAAGCCGTTCCAGATGCAGTTGATCGAGCCGGCTTTCAGCTCGGCGTCCTTGCTATTCCAGTCAATGGCTTTTTCCTCCAGCTCCCAGCCGAGGCGGCTGCAGACCTCCTTGGCCATGGCCAGGTCAAAGCCGTCGTAGCTGCCGTCGGCAGCGACAAAGCCAAAGGGCGGAAACTCCGCATCGAAGCCGACCTTGAGCTTGAAGCCCTTGCCGAGATCCTTTTCGGTTACGGTGCCGGTGCTGCCGCAGGCGCACAGGCCAAGCGCCAGAACCAGCGCCAGAATAAGACACAATACTTTTTTCATTGGTAAAGCCCTCCGTTTGATTTTTGTTTGTTGTTTCGTTGTGCCATCATAATAGCACACTACCACGCTAAAGTAAAGTGTTTTTTCGCTGTTTTTTGCGATTTGTGAAAATCGCCGGCCGGCACGGCGGATTTTTCCCCACGGTTGTGCATATTTTACTATGGCAGCGCGTTAGCACGCGAAAGCGTACGGCCGTGAAACAAAAAACAGTTGACAAATCCGGGAGGTTTGCCTATAATAAACCTGTCAAAAGGGAGTAGCAGGCGGAGCGATCCGTTTCTCCGGCGTCAAAACACGGCCGTACGGCCCGCTTGAGGATGAAATTGCCAGACTTTTGCCGCTTTTGGTCGGTCGACCGAAAACGGCAGAGGTCTTTTTTCATTCCCGGGGACGGTTTTTCCCACTGCTGCTGCCGTGCCGTGTGGTGTGCGGCGTATTTATCTCATTATAGGAATTATAGGAGGGCTTTTTGTGGCAGAACTGTTTTCCAATTTCACCAACATTACCTGGCAGCAGTGCCTTATGTGGGTGATCGGCGCGGTGCTGATCTGGCTGGCGATCAAGAAGGATATGGAGCCGTCGCTGCTGCTGCCGATGGGCTTTGGCGCGATCCTGGTCAACCTGCCCCTTTCCGGAGCGGTGACCCAGCTGTACGAAACAGGCGAGGAGGTCGGTGCGCTGAATGTGCTGTTTGACGCCGGCATCGCCAATGAGCTGTTTCCGCTGCTGCTGTTTGTCGGTATCGGCGCCATGATTGATTTCGGGCCGCTGCTGTCCAACCCCAAGCTGATGATCTTCGGCGCGGCGGCGCAATTCGGCATCTTCTTCACCCTCAGCCTGGCCTGCCTGCTGGGCTTTGATCTCAAGGATGCCGCCTCGGTGGCCATCATCGGCGCGGCCGATGGCCCCACCTCGATTTTCGTGGCCAACTATTTCGAGTCGAAGTATCTGGGCGCGATCGTGGTGGCGGCGTATTCCTATATGGCGTTGGTGCCGATCATCCAGCCGCCGGTCATCCGCCTGCTGACCACCAAAAAGGAACGGCTGATCCGTATGCCGTACAAGGCGGCCAGCGTGACCAAGACCACCCGCATCCTGTTCCCGATCGTGATTACGGCTATCACCGGTATCGTTTCTCCCCGCAGCGTGGCGCTGATCGGCTTCCTGATGTTTGGCAACCTGATCCGGGAGTGCGGCGTGCTGGATAGCCTGTCGGAGACGGCGCAGAAGGTACTGGCCAATCTCATCACCCTGTTCCTCGGCCTGACCATAGCCACCAAGATGCGGGCAGAGGATTTCCTGACCCCGCAGACGCTGGGCATCATCGCCCTGGGGCTGGTGGCCTTCATCTTCGATACGGCCGGCGGCGTGATCTTCGCCAAGCTGCTGAACCTGTTTCTGCCGCGGGAGAAAAAGATCAATCCCATGATCGGTGCGGCGGGCATTTCCGCCTTCCCCATGTCTGCCCGTGTGGTGCACAAGATGGGGCTGAAGGAGGACAACCAGAACTTCCTGCTGATGCACGCGGTGGGGGTCAATGTTTCCGGCCAGATCGCCTCGGTGATCGCCGGCGGCATGATCCTGAACCTGATCGCCCGCTGAGCGCGGTAGAAAAAGGAGGCCAACAATAATGAATATCGAAGCATTTCTGCAATCCCTGCCGCTGATGGGCAAGGGGATGCTGGGCATTTTTCTGGTGGCCGGCGTGATCATCCTGGCCATGGTGCTGCTGAACAAGCTGACCGCCGGCCGCAAATAAGCGGCGGCCAGGGTCGCATTGGGAGAGGAGAATGGCGATGTCACTGGAACAGGTACTGGTGCGCACGCTGGCCGCGGTGCTGATCGGCACGCTGATTGGCAGCGAACGGGCGCGGCACGGACGCGCTGCCGGCATGCGCACGCACATTTTGGTCTGTCTGGGTTCCTGCATGACTTCCATGACCAGCGTTTTTGTGGCGCAGGCGACGGATATGGGTGGGGATGTATTCCGGATACCGGCACAGGTGGTTTCCGGCATCGGCTTTCTTGGGGCCGGTATGATCATTCTGAAAAACAACAATGTCATTACCGGCCTGACCACGGCGGCCGGGGTATGGGCAACCGCTACCATCGGTGTGGCGCTTGGCTACGGCTTCTATGTCGGGGCAGGCATCGTGACGCTGGCTTTCCTCTGCACCATTGTGCTGTTCGCCCGCTTTGAGCGCAAGCGCAAAAGCGCCGAGGTGATCTATGTGGAGATTGATGATCTGTACTGTGTGAATGCGGTGCTTGACCGTCTGCACGCGCTGACACCGGAGCCGTTCAGCTACCAGGTTTTCGCCCCCAAAAGCGAGAAAAGCGGCCATGTGGGGATGAATATCGTATTCGAGCGCCATGTGGAGCTGTCTTTGGCGGAGCTGTGCAAGCTGGAAAACATCGCCTATGCGGTGGAGGAATAACGAACCCTATATAATAGAAATACAATGGTAAAAAGGAGTTTATTGTTTGAAGAGTACTTATGAAGCATCGGAGTGTGTGGGCTGACCGGGAGGCCGGTAAATCCATCACACACCAGCCTCCCGGAGCGCAGAGTATGCGATCCATAGGAGGAAAACAGCATGAACCGTGAGAATAAACGCAAAACCTTCGGGCAGGGATATTACAAGACCCATGCCTGCTATGAAAGCTTCACCTGCAAGGCCTGTGGCCGGCTGGTAACGCCGGAAAATGCCGGCAGCGACCACCGCAACCACTGCCCCAACTGTCTGACCAGCCTGCATGTGGATATTGAGCCGGGCGACCGCGCCAGCGACTGCGGCGGGCATATGGAACCGGTGGCGGTGTGGGTGCGCCGGGGTGGCGAGTGGGCGATCATCCACCGCTGCAAGCGGTGCGGGGCTTTCAGCTCCAACCGCGTGGCAGCGGACGATAACCCTCTGAAGCTGATGAGCATTGCCATGCGGCCGCTGTGCGCGCCGCCGTTCCCATTGGAATACCTGGAGGAGATGACCGCCCGGATGGGCGGCGAGGGGAGCCTGTAGCCCGCGACCGCGGAGTCCTGTGCTTCCCGCTTTGACCAGAAAACAGCCCTTGCATCAGCAGGGGCTGTTTTCTGGTTCTTTGCTGTGGGCAGGGAAAATCGGGCGGGCGGCATTGCTTTTATGCTGCCGGCATGGTATACTATCAGGCGGATAGGACAGGCTGTTTGTGTTTTTGTATCGGATGAAAGGGGCGCTGCTGTGTTGAAGGAGCCGGAGCTGTATACGCCGACGGTGGGAGAACCGGAAAATGAGCTGTTCCGGGAGGATCCGCACGCATTTCTGGTGATGCATAACCTGTACGAGGCGGCGGTGAAGCAGCTGACACTGAAATTTGAGGTGCTGAACAGCGAATTTAATGTGCTGTATGCACGCAATCCCATCCATCACATCGAAAGCCGGGTGAAATCGCCCCAGAGCATTGCTGCCAAGCTGCAGAAAAAGGGGCTGCCCATGACGATTGCCGGCGCCATGACCGGGGTGAATGATATTGCCGGCGTGCGGGTGGTGTGCAGCTATATTGACGATGTATACCGTGTGGCGGAAATGCTGGAGAGACAGACGGATGTGACCATTGTGAAGCGGCAGGATTATATCCGTACGCCGAACTATAATGGCTACCGGTCGCTGCACCTGGATATCCGGGTGCCGGTGTACCTTTCCAACCGGACGGAATATGTGCTGGCGGAGATCCAGATCCGTACCATCGCCATGGACTTCTGGGCCAGCCTGGAGCATGATATCCGCTATAAGGCGGATAAGGAAAAGCTGCCGCAGGGCATCAATGAGGAAATGCTGGAATGTGCCGGAAAAATTGCCGAGATTGACCGGCAGATGCAGGATATGTACCAGCGTATCAAGGCGGCACAGGCCGGCGGGAAGCACACCGCGCCGGCCGGGAAACGCACAAACAGTGAGGGAACGGAATGAAGAGAGTTTGTTTGCTGACCGGCGGCACCTCCGGCATCGGCCGCTGCACGGCCATGGAGCTTTGCCGCCGCGGCTATACCGTCTATGAGCTTTCCCGCCGGGCGGCGGAAACGCCGGGCACCCACCATATCTGCGGCGATGTGACAGACGAACAATCGGTGCAGCGGGCGGTGGAGACGGTGCTGGCGGCTGAGGGGCGTATTGACCTGCTGGTGAATAATGCCGGCTTTGGTATTTCCGGTGCGGCGGAGTTTACCGACATTGCCGCAGCGAAAAAGCAGCTGGATGTCAACTTTTTTGGCGCGGTGCGTCTGTGCTGTGCCGTGCTGCCGGTCATGCGGCGGCAGGGCAGCGGCCGCATTGTCAATATCGGCTCGGTGGCCGGGGTGGTGCCGATCCCGTTCCAGGCATTTTATTCGGCGGCCAAGGCGGCGCTGCTTTCCTACACCCTGGCGCTGGCCAATGAGGTGCGCCCGTTCGGCATCACGGCGGTGTGTGTGCAGCCGGGGGATATCCGCACCGGATTTACGGCTGCACGGGAAAAGCAGCCGGCCGGCGACGAGGTCTACGGCGGGCGGATCGCCCGTTCGGTGGCAGTGATGGAGCACGATGAACAGACCGGTATGGCGCCGGAGACGGCCGGGCGCTTTATTGCCCGTGTGGCGGCCGGCCGCAGCCGCCGGCCGGTGCGCACCATCGGGTGGCGCTACCGGCTGGTATGCGGGCTGGTGAAGGTGCTGCCGGCCGGGCTATGCAACCGGCTGGTGGGCGGCATTTATGCCCGCTGAGGTCTGATCGTGGTCGTCTGCAGAAAAAAGCAGAATTATCCCCCTGAAAATTGAAAATCCTCCCCATTGACGGCGGTGGCCGCTTCTCCTATGATAGCGGTAGAACCGTTACGCTGCTGCGGTACCCGCTTTTCCGCTGCGGCGAAATACAGAAAGACGGAGGAAGATTCTATGGATTTTTCGACAGCCTTTGTGCAGGCCACCATGGCATACAATACCTTTGAGGCGCCGGTGGCGGCGCCGTATATCCGCCGCAGCTTTACGGCGGCGGCCGGCGAGGGCCGGCTGCGTATTGCCGTGTGCGGCTTCTATGAGCTGTACATCAACGGGCAGCGCTGCACCAAGGGGCGGCTGGCACCGTATATCAGCAACCCGGATGACCTGGTGTATTATGATGAGTACACGCTTGCGCTGCAGGCGGGGGAAAATGTGATCGGCGTATGGCTGGGCAATGGTTTCCAGAACAATCCCGGCGGCTACGCGTGGGAGTTTGACAAGGCGCCCTACCGCAGCGCGCCGCAGCTGGCGCTGGAGCTGACCTATACAGACGCGGCCGGCGGGCAGCAGGTGCTGCTCAGCGATACATCTTTCCGCACGGCACCTTCGCCGCTGCTGGCGGACGATTATCGTTTCGGCGAGACCTATGATGCCCGCCGGGAGCTGCCCGGCTGGAATGAGCCGGGCTTCGACGACAGCGGCTGGCAGCCGGTCATCCCGGTACGCGCGCCGCGCGGTGTGCTGCGCCGGTGTGAGGCGGAGCCGATCCTGGTGGCTGAGGAGCGCCGGCCGGTCAAGATCTGGCCGGAGGACGACGGCTTTGTGTACGATTTCGGTGTATCGGATGCCGGCGTGTGCCGGCTGACGGTCAATGCGGCGGCCGGGCAGCAGATCCGGCTGCGCCATGCGGAGCAGCTGCTGGATGGCCGCTTCTATCTGGATAACTGCTGGTTCCCCTACGAATCCCGCAACTGGGACTACTACAAGCACATTGTCCATCTGGATACCTATACCTGCCGTGAGGGGGAGCAGAGCTATACCCCCACCTTTGTGTATCACGGCTTCCGCTATGTGAAGGTGACCGGCATCACGGCGCAGCAGGCTACGCCGGAGCTGCTGACCTGTGTGGTGATGCATTCGGCGCTGCGTTCCCGCGGCGGCTTTGCCTGCTCGGACGAAACGGTCAACAAGCTGCAGGAGATGACCCGCCGCAGCGACCTGTCCAACTTCCATTATTTCCCGACGGATTGCCCCCACCGGGAGAAGAATGGCTGGACAGCCGATGCGGCACTGTCCTCGGAGCAGGTGCTGATCAATTTTGCCGCCGAGAACAGCTACCGCGAATGGCTGCGCAATATCTGCCTGGCGCAGAATGCCGAGGGTGCGCTGCCCGGCGTGGTTCCCACCGGCGGCTGGGGCTTTGAGTGGGGCAATGGCCCGGCGTGGGACAGCGTGCTGGCCTGTCTGCCGTATTTTGTGTATGTCTACCGCGGCGAGACTGCGATGATCCGCGAGTCGGCACACGCCTTTATGGCCTATCTGCACTATCTGACCACCCGTGCGGACGAGGATGGTCTGCTGCATATCGGCCTTGGCGACTGGTGCCCGGTCAACCGGCAGGCGCCGGATAATTACCAGGTGCCGCTGGAATTTACCGATACCCTGATGGGCATGGAGATTGCCCGCAAGATGGCGGTAATGTTTGCGGCGGTGGATATGCTGCCGCAGCGGGATTTTGCCCGCGCGGTGGAGGAGCGCTTCCGCACGGCCATCCGCACAAAGCTGGTGGATCTGAGCACCATGACGGTGGCCGGCAACAGCCAGAGCGGGCAGGCCCTGGCGATCTACTATCATGTGTTTACCCCGGCGGAGGCGCGGGTGGCCTTTGACCGGCTGCTGGAGATGGTGCACGCGGCGGATGACCACATGGATGTTGGTGTGCTTGGCGGCCGGGTGCTGTTCCGGGTGCTGTCGGCCTACGGGTACAGCGATCTGGCCCTGCACATGATTACCCGGCCGGATTTCCCGTCCTATGGTAACTGGATCGCCCGTGGGGCTACCACGCTGTGGGAGGATTTCTTCCCGGATACCGTTCATTCCTGCAATCACCACTTCTGGGGGGATATCAGTGCCTGGTTTATCACCTGCCTGGCGGGCATCCATTTCAACCCGCAGGAGGATGATGTGCGCCGGGTGGAGTTCCGTCCGTCCTTTGTGTCGGCCCTGGAGTGGGCCGAGGGGTGGTATGAGGCACCGGCCGGCCTGATCCGCTGCCGCTGGCAGCGGGAGGGTGAGGCTATCCGCCTGCAGCTGGAGGTGCCGCAGGGGGTACGGGCGTTCCTGTCGCTGGAGAGCGGCTACCAGCTGGAGAGCGGCATTGCCTGCGGTGCCGTGCACAGCGGCGAGTACCGGATCGTACCGGTGGCGACACGATAAATGCAGCCAAAAGGCGTCTGCCGGATACCGGCAGACGCCTTTTTTTCCAGCGGGGACGGCTTTGCTACAGTGATTGGCCCACAAAATCCGCGGATCAACCGCAAAATTGCAAAATTAGCGGTTGATTTCCGCCGCGGGATAGTGTATACTAAGGTGAATAGAGAAAGCCGTACGCTTTGGGGCATACGGGCGGGCGGTCCTGTGCGACGGTGCGCCGTGAACCATGTCAGGCGGGGAACCGAGCAGCATTAAGCGGTTGTGTCCGTGTGCCGCAGATCCCCGCCCGCCCGTATGCCCGAGAGAGTCCGGCTTTTTTTCGCCCAAAAGCAAGCAAAGGAGATGAGCGCGTGTACCAGGCCCTTTACCGTAAGTGGCGCCCCCGCACCTTTTCGGATGTGTGCGGGCAGGAAACGGTGACCACAGCGCTGAAAAACGAGCTGCAGTCCGGCCGGCTGTCGCACGCCTATCTGTTTACCGGCTGCCGCGGCACCGGCAAGACCACCTGCGCCAAGATCCTGGCCAAGGCGGTGAACTGTGAGCATCCGGTGGACGGCGACCCATGCGGCGAGTGCGCGGTGTGCCGGGGCATTGATGATGGCTCTGTGCTGGATGTGACCGAGATTGATGCCGCCTCCAACAATGGGGTGGACAGCATCCGCGACCTGCGGGAGGAGGTCTCCTTTACCCCCGTTACGGGCAAATACCGCGTGTATATCATTGATGAGGTGCATATGCTCTCTGCCGGTGCGTTCAACGCCCTGCTGAAAACGCTGGAGGAGCCGCCCGCCCATGTGATCTTCATTCTGGCCACCACCGAGGTGCACAAGCTGCCGGCTACGATCCTTTCCCGCTGCCAGCGGTTTGATTTTCACCGCATCCGGCCGGAGACCATTGCGGCGCGGGTGACCTATGTGGCGCAGCAGGAGGGGCTGTCGATCACCCCGGACGCAGCCATGCTGCTGGCGCGGCTGGCGGACGGTGCCATGCGGGATGCCCTCTCGCTGCTGGATCAGTGCGCCAGCGGGCGCACCCAAATCGACGCAGCCGCCGTGGCGGCAGCCACCGGCATGGCCGGGCGGGATTCCCTGGCCGGTCTGACAGACTGTGTGCTGCGGCAGGATGGCGCGGCGGCGCTGGAGCAGATCGACCGGCTGTATGCCGCCGGCAAGGATATGGAGCGGCTGTGCAGCGAGTGGGTTGGCTATATGCGCGACCTGATGGTGCTGCACAGTGTGCGGGAGCCGGGGGAGCTGGTTGTGGCGGCACCACAGGAGCTGGAACAGCTGCAGGCTGCGGCGCAGAAGCTGCCGCTGCCGATGATCCTGCACATCATGGAAACACTGCAGACCACGCTGGATCGTTTGCGTGGGGGCGTTTCCCGCCGGGTAGAAATGGAAATGGCGGTGCTGCGGCTGTGTGAGCCGCAGCTGGATACCGGTACGGCGGCACTGCTGCGCCGGGTAGGTGAGCTGGAGACAGCCGTGCGTGCCGGTGTGCCGGCCGCGCCGGCCGCGGCGCCTGCGGAAGCGAGGCCGGCTGTGGCACTGGTCGCCCCGGCGGCTGCGGTGCTGACCCCGGAAGAGGCGGTTCCGCTGCCGGAGCCGGATGAACCGGCCGCGGCGGCTCCGCCTGTGCCGCCGGCAGAGCCGGCCGGTGAGCAGCCGTTCACCCGCTGGGGGGATGTATTGGAGCGGCTCAAGCAGACCTGTATTCCGCTTTTCGGTGTGCTGGCCGATTCTACGGCGGTGCTCAAGGATGGGGTGCTGCTGATCTGTACGGATAATGCCCTGTTCAAGGAGCTGTTCCAGCGGGATAACAATAAGCAATTGCTGGCAGAGGCCATCCACACGGTGGCCGGCAGCCAGCTGCGCATCGGTCTGCGGCGCACCGCCGCCGCAGCCAAACCGGTGGAGGATCCGCTGAGCCGGCTGATGCAGGCTGGCCGTTCCGCCGGCGTGGCGATTACCGAAAAATAAATTTTTCAGATACAAAGGATGGATGACACATGAAAGCACGCGTACCGGGTATGGGCGGCGGCAATATGCAGAGCATGCTGCGCCAGGCACAGAAGATGCAGGAGGATATGGCTGCGCTGCAGCAGGAGCTGGAGGCGCGGGAATACACCGCCAATGCCGGCGGCGGCGCGGTGACGGCCACAGTCAACGGCGGCCATCAGCTGACGGCTCTGGTGATCAAGCCGGAGGTGATCGACCCGGAGGATGCTGATATGCTGGCGGACCTGGTGATGGCCGCTGTGAACGAGGCACACCGCGCGGCGGCAAAGAATGCCGAGGACGAGATGAGCAAGGTGACCGGCGGCATGAACCTGCCGGGGATGTTCTGAGGAGCGGCTATGGGATACAGCATTGCGCCGCTGGAGCGGCTGACGGAGCAGCTGGAGCGGCTGCCGGGCGTTGGACGGAAATCCGCCGCGCGACTGGCCTTTCATCTGCTGTATATGCCGCAGGCGGAGGCAAAGGCACTGCAGGACGCCGTGGCTGACGCGCGGGAGAAGATCTGCGAGTGCCCGGTGTGCTGCAATCTGACGGATACCTCGCCCTGCGCCATCTGCGGCGATTCCCGCCGGGATGCCTCAGTCATCTGTGTGGTGGAGGATCCACGGGATGTGCTGGCGATTGAGCGCACGCGCGAGTATCACGGGCTGTACCATGTGCTGCACGGCACCATCTCCCCGATGGATGGCCGCGGGCCGGAGCAGCTGCGGATCAAGCAGCTGCTGCACCGCCTGGAGGATGAGCGGGTGACCGAGGTGATCATGGCGACCAACCCGACGGTGGAGGGGGATTATACCGCTGTATACCTTTCACGCCTGCTCAAGCCGCTGCATATCAAGGTGACACGGCTGGCCTACGGCATCCCGGTGGGTGCCGATCTGGAATATGCGGACGAGGTGACCCTCAGCCGGTCGCTGGAGGGACGCAGCGAACTGTAATACCGGTAAAAACGGGCGAAAGGAGGCCGCGCATATGGCGCAGACGAGGCCGGGAAACAAAACCATTGCGGAAAACCGCAAGGCTTTCCACGACTATTTTATCGAAGAATCCATGGAGGCGGGCATCGAGCTGTGCGGCACCGAGGTGAAGGCGCTGCGGCAGGGCGGTGTGAACCTGAAGGATGCCTGGTGCTCGGTGGTGGGCGGCGAGATGTTCGTCAATGGTATGCACATCAGCCCCTACGATAAGGGCAATGTGTTCAACCGCGACCCCCTGCGGGTGCGTCGGCTGCTGCTGCATAAGCGGGAGACCATGCGGCTGTATGGCATCCTGAAGCAGCAGGGATATTCCCTGATCCCTCTCTCGCTGTACTTCAAGGGCAGCCGGGTGAAGGTGCAGGTGGGGCTGTGCCGCGGTAAAAAGCTGTACGATAAGCGCGAGGACGCCGCCCGCCGGGATATGCGCCGGGAGGCGGAGCGGGCGCTGAAGGAGCGCAACGCCAACTGAACGGATGGCGGTTTTGAATAAAAAAGGCGGATGATGCCCCGAATTGCCGGGCAATCATCCGCTTTTTTGTTATATTGCGCGCATATTATACTTAGAGTAAAGCACTTTCACTTTCCTACGCAGAAACGGGCAAAAACCTCGTCCACCACGGCTTCGGTTGTGCGCTCACCGGTCAGCTGCAGCAAGGCGGCAATAGCGCCGTCCAGGCTGACGGATACGGCATCCAGCGTCATGCCGGAGGCCAGCGCGGCGCCGGCCTCCTCCAGGCAGGCGAGGCAGTCGCGGGCGCACTGGCGTTGGCGCTCGGTTGCCAGCACCGGCTCGGCAGCGTTCAGCTGCTCTACTCCGGTGATCTGCGCCACCGCGGAGGTCAGCGCCTCCACGCCGCTGCCCTGCCGGGCGGACAGGGTGACCACGCGGGCAAAGTGTGCCTCCAATTCTGCGCGGTCGATCGCCGCCGGGCGGTCTGCCTTATTGATCACGGCGATGGCGTGGTCGCCGGCGGTGGCAGCCACCTCTGCCGCCAGCGCCCGATCCTCTGCTGTCAGCGGGCGGCTGCCGTCAAATACGGCCAGCACCAGGGCGGCATTCTGCAGCCGCCGGCGGGCCAGCTGCACACCGGCGCTCTCTACCCGGTCGGCGCTTTCGCGTATGCCGGCGGTATCCGCCAGGCGCAGCAGGACATCCCCCAGCCGTACGGTCTCCTCCACCACATCGCGGGTGGTGCCGGCGATTTCGGTGACGATGCTGCGCTCACAGCCGGCCAGGCAATTCATCAGGGTGGATTTGCCCACATTGGGGCTGCCCACGATCGCCGTGTCTACCCCTTCCCGCAGCACGCGGCCGGCATCATAGGTGCTCAGCAGTGCGGCGATGGTCTGCCGGCAGCTCTCCACGGTGGCGGCCAGCGCCTCCGGCTGCAGCTCCGGGATGTCCTCATCCGGATAGTCCACATAGGCGCCAAGCTGCGCTGCGGCGGCCAGCAGCTGCTCCCGCACGCCGGACAGCCGGCGGTAGGTGCCGCCCTCGCGGGCGGCCAGCGCGGTGCGGGCGGCCAGCCGCCCGTTGGCGGCGATCAGATCCATCACACTTTCCGCCTGGGTCAGATCCATCTTACCGTTGATAAAGGCGCGGCGGGTAAATTCGCCGGCGCCGGCCGGCCGTGCACCGGCATCCAGGCAGGCGCGCAGAACCCGCTGCAGCAGGTACTGCCCCCCGTGGCAGGAAAGCTCGGCCACGCTCTCCCCGGTGTAGCTGTGGGGCGCGCGGAAGACCAGCAGCACGCAATCGTCGATATCGCCCTCGCGGTCGAAGACATGGCCATAGGCGGCGGTGTAGCCGGGCAGCTTTTCCGGTGCGCGTGCGGGGTTAAGCGGGCGGAACACCCGCGCCGCAATGGCAATGGCCTCCTTGCCGGACAGCCGTACCACCCCTAAGCCTGCCGGAGCAGCTGGGGTGGCAATGGCAGCAATGGTTTCGCTCATGCCAGCGTCTCCCCGGTAGGCGCAGGGGACGCATCTTCGTCCAGGAATTCCTCCACATGGTCGCGGATATAGTCCTCGCACAGCCCCAGCGGCTGTTCGGCCGAAACCGCCCGGCGGAAAGCCTCCTCGGCGGCGGCAGTCTCCCCATCGTCGGCCTCCATCAGTGCCTGCCAGGCATCGCCGCAGGCGGTCGCCCCGATGCCGCGGAAATTTTCGGCGGCACGGTCGGCCAGCTCCCATGTGGCGCTGTGGCGCAGTGCGGCAAAGTCGCCGCGCGCCATCTCCTTGCATACCGCCCACACGGTATAGACCACTGTGGAGCCGTGCTGCAGTTCGGCCAGCGTGCGTACGGGGTCGGGACGGCGGCTTTCCTCCGCCTTGGCCAGCACCCGGCACACCACGGCGTCCACCAGTTCGCCCTCCGGCGCGCTGAGCAGCTTTTCGCGGGTCATGTGGCCGTATTTCTTCATCAGGCGGCCGGCGCGGGTGGTGTCCTTTTTGCGGCGGCCGGTCAGGCGCAGCAGCACCACAACGATCGCCAGCAGGATCAGCAGAATGATCAGTTCCTCTTTTTTCATTGCATCTTCGCTCCTTTTTCAGTCCAGCAGCAGGCGGTAGACCTCGCCCTTTTTACAGCCGGCTTCGGCGGCAGCCTTTTTAGCCGCCTCCGACGGCGGCATGCCATCCGCCATGTATTCCCGCGCCAGGGCGGCGGCCTGTTTCGGGGCCATGGCCGGGGCGCTCGGCTTTTCGGCGCCGCCCACCACCAGCACATACTCGCCGCGCGGGCTGTGGCCGCTCTCCGGCGCATAGCGCGCCATGGCACCGGCCAGGGTGGTGCGGATAACCTCTTCGTGCAGCTTGGTCAGCTCCCGTACCAGGGCTACCGGCCGATCCCCAAGGGTATCCAGCAGATCCTGCAGGGTGGCGGCCAGCTTGTGCGGTGCCTCGTAGAACACTATGGTGCGCTGCTCGCCGCGCAGCGATTGGAGATGCTCCCGGCGGCTGCGGCGGTTGACGCTGAGAAAGCCCTCAAAGGTGAAACGGCCGGTCGGCAGGCCGGCCACGGCCAGCGCCGTAGCCATGGCGGTGGGGCCGGGCACCACACCCACCGGGATACCGCGCTCATGGCACAGGGCCACCAGATCCTCGCCGGGGTCGGAGATAGCCGGCATACCGGCATCGGTCACCAGCACGGCGTTTTCGCCGGCCTGCAGCCGGGCGCAGATCACCTCGCCGCGCTCCCGCTTATTGTGTTCAAAATAGCTGACCAGCGGTTTGCTGATGCCGAAGTGATTGAGCAGCTTCAGCGTGACGCGGGTGTCCTCGGCGGCGATGAAATCACATGCCTGCAGCGCCTCCACCGCGCGGGGGGAGAAATCCGACAGATTGCCGATGGGGGTTCCCACCAGCGTCAGCCGGCCGGTCGTCTGCGCACTTTCCATGAAATCAGTCTCCTTCATTTTCGGCATACAGAATGGCCTGGAAGGCCGGTTCATCCGGCAGCAGCGGGGGCAGCCAGTCCATCCCCGGCCGCCCGCCGAGGCGTGCCTCGAGCAGAAACAGCCACGGGGCGGTATCCGTGCGCGCCTGCACGGGCTGCAGCCGCTTCGGCTCCAGGCCGGCGGCGGTCAGTGCCGCCAGCACCGCCACCAGCCGCTGCGGCCGATGGCACAGGCAAAAGCGACCGCCCGGATGCAGCAGCCGGGCGGCGGCGTGGCAGACAGCGGGCAGGGTGCCGGGCTGTTCGTGCCGGCTGCGCCGGTCTGCGGCAGCGGCACTGAGGGCGCCGCTGCCGGGGGCAAAATAGGGTGGGTTGCAGGTGATAAGGTCGTAGCGGTTATCCTGCCCCAGGGTGGCTGGCTGTGTCCAATCGCCCACCGCAAAGGTGGGAACGGGGCAGCCGCCCTGCGCCGCCATGGCGGCAGCGGAGCGCTGTGCCAGCGCGACCGCCTGGGGGGCAATATCAATGCCATGGACGCTGCCCGGCAGGCCGGTGGCACACAGGCGCAGGGGAATGACCCCGCAGCCGGTGCCGAGATCCAGCACCCGGTCACCCCGGTGCGGCGCGGCAAAATGCGCCAGCAGCAGGGCGTCGGTGCCATAGCGGTGCGCCGGACTGACCGCTATACGGTAGCGGCCGGCGATCGGCTGCCAGATGGGTTCGGTCATGCGGGCGTCCTCCTTGGCCGGATCGTGTTGTTTTGGTGGCTGAAAACGCAAATTGCCGGGCAGCCTTGACTGCCCGGCAATCCGATGTGCGATTATTCCGCAGCAGGAGCGCCCACAGGGCAGGTCTCCGCGCAAGCACCGCAATCAATGCAGGTATCCGCATCGATGACATACTTGCCGTCGCCCTCGCTGATGGCGCCGACAGGGCAACCCTCGGCGCAGGCGCCGCAGGCGATGCACTCGTCCGAAATCTTATAGGCCATGGTATACACCTCCTGTTCTGTTTATGCCTTTATCATACCATAGAAAACAGAAAATGCAACGGTTTTTTTGTAAATTTTCCGTTTCTGTCCGCTGTGAATGCCTGGCAGGGCAGAAAGGTTATTCCTGTGGCTGCCCATCGCCCTGGGGTTTGCTGCCCTTGCCGCCGCGCGAACGGCTGCGCCGCCGGTTGCTGCGCTGGCCGGACTTGGCCGGCTGGCCGGCGTCGGCTGCCGCTGCCGCCTCGGCTGGCTGCCCCTCTGGCTCGGCCGGTTCCTCCTCTGCCCGCGGCTTGCCGCCGCTGCGGATCACATTCACATCCTCGCGCAGCATATCCACCGGCGGGGAGTCGGGGTTTTTATCCAGCCGCACTTTCAGTTTGCCGGTCAGGATGGCACTGTCCACCACCACGCCGCGTCCCTCCGGGGTCATCACAACGGCGCCGTTGCGGGGGCTCAGCTTGATCAGCTCATCGTATACATCCTGTTCGTATTTCAGGCAGCACATCAGGCGGCCGCAGCAGCCGGAGATCTTGGTGGGATTGAGGGAAAGCCCCTGCTCCTTGGCCATCTTGATGGACACCGGCTGAAAATCCTTGAGGAAGCGGGCGCAGCACAGTGGCTGCCCGCAGATGCCGAGGCCGCCGATCTTCTTGGCCTCATCCCGCACGCCGATCTGGTGCAGCTCGATGCGGGTGTGGAAGATGCCGGCCAGGTCCTTGACCAGACTGCGGAAATCCACCCGCCCCTCGGCGGTGAAATTGAACAGGATCTTGGAATTGTCAAATGCGTATTCGGCGTCCACCAGCTTCATGTCCAGCTTATGGGCGGCAATGCGCTCCTGGCACACCCGCATGGCCTCGCGCTCCTTGGCGGCATTTTCCTCCATGCGGCGGCGATCCACATCGTCTGCGCGGCGCAGCACCGGCTTGAGCGGCTTGTCGCTGCCGGTCTGCTCACGGTTGGCGCGGACCACCTCGCCGCATTCCACTCCGCGGGCGGTCTCCACCATTACCAGTTCACCCGGCAGCAGCGTCAGCTCCTTCGGGTCAAAATCGTATACCTTTCCGTTATTCCGGAAACGGATACCTACGGTCATAGCCATGATTGTGTTCCAACCTTTCTGTTAATAGCCCGCCGCCTGCCGCAGGCAGGCGCTCATGCGGGTCAGGAAAAGCGTGTTGTTCATGCTGTGCAGCACATCCTGCTGCAGGCTCTCCACGGTCTCCAGCAGCGCCATCAGGCGGGCGCCGTTCAGGCGGCCGGCCAGCAGCAGTGCCGTTTCGGGTGCGGTGGAAAGCCGGGTGGGGCTGCCGCTGCGGGCTGCCAGGGCATCGCGCAGCAGCAGGATCAGGCCGGCCAGCACGCCGTCGGTCAGTGCCCGTTCCTTTTCCAGCCGGGCGGTCAGCCGCAGTAGGGTCAGCTCCTGCGGATCCACAATGGCCTCGCCGATGGCCGGCGTCAGCTCCAGCACCTGCTGCAGTGTGCCATCGGTGATGCCGCTGATCACCTGCCCGATGCAGCCGCCGAACAGACTGTGTGCCCGCTGCAGCTCCTGCGGCGGCACCTGTGGCAGCCGGCTATGCAGCACCGGGGCGGCCTCGTCCCATGCCACCGGCTGCAGGGTCAGGCAAACGCAGCGGGAGCGCACCGTCTCCAGCAGCTGTGAGCGGTTTTCGCAGGTCAGGATGAAGATGACATGCGCCGGCGGTTCTTCCAGAATTTTGAGCAGGGCGTTCTGTGCCTGGGGGGTCATGGTCTGTGCCTCGGCCAGGATCAGCACCCGGTAGGCCGCCTCATTGGGCAGCACAAAAGCCTCCTGCCGCAGCTGCCGCACGGTATCGACCGACAGGGCCTTGCCATCGCCGCCGTACAGGGCAATATCCGGGTGTGCGGCCTTGCGGCAGGAGGCACACGCCCCGCAGGGGCGCTGTGCGGCTGGGACCTGACACACGGCAGCGCGGGCGATCTGCCGCGCCAGCGTGCGGCGGCCGCTGCCGGCTGCCCCCTCCAGCAGCAGCGCGTGGGGGAAATGCCCGGCATCCACCAGCGCGCTGAGCTGCCGCTTGACGGCGACATTGCCCGCCAGATCGCCGAATTGCATGGTCCCTCACCTCCGCACACACTTACACAAATTTTATTATACCGCATATTGCAGCCGCTGACAAGCTTTTTTTATTTATCCGGCCATTGACGAATGGCGGCGGATTTGGTATCCTTAAGAAAGTAAGGGGGCGAAGCAATGGAAGGGCTTTTCCGTCGGCCGCAGGCCGGCAAACGGCTGGTCTGCGCGCTGCTGACCGGCTGGCTGCTGGCGGTGGCGGCGCTTCTGTGCCTGGCCGCCCCCGGCACGGAGGCCTATTATGTGCTGCTGCCGCTGTGGCAGTTTCTGCTGCTGGCGGCTATGCTGGCGGCGCTGGTGTGGCTGCTGCCCGGTGAGAATACCCCGCACTGGTGCAGCCTTTTTGCGGCGCTGGCCGCCTGTGTGGCGGCCGTCCGGCAGGATAACGGCATTGCCGTGGCGGTGGCCGGCTGCTGTGCGTTCGCCCTGCTGCTGCTGTGGATCGGCGTGCCTCCGGTCTCACCGCTTGCTGCCGCCCGCCCGCGGGTGTGGCTGTGGCTGGCTGTGGGCGGCATGGTGGCGGCCTTTACGGTGGTGGTGGGTAGTGTGTGCGTGCTTAAGCACCGTGCCTACCTGACCCCCGGGTACGATTTTGGCATATTTGCCCAGATGTATGAGTATATGCGCACCACCGGCCTGCCGCTTTCCACCTGTGAGCGGGATGGCCTGCTGAGCCACTTTGCGGTGCACTTTTCGCCGATCTTCTATGTGCTGCTGCCGTTCTATGCGCTGCTGCCGCGGCCGGAAACGCTGCTGGTGCTGCAGTGCCTGGTAACGGCGCTGGGCGCGGTGCCGCTGGTGCATATTGCGTTGCGGCGGGGGCTTTCCCGGCGGGTGGCCGGGCTGTTTGCCGCGGTGTATCTGCTGTATCCCTGCTTTCTGGGCGGCAGCCTGTGGTATTTGCACGAAAACAACTTTCTGGCGCCGCTGCTGCTGTGTCTGCTGTGGGCAGTGGAGTGCCGCCGGCCGCTGCCGGCGGTGCTGCTGGCGCTGGCGGTGTGCGCGGTCAAGGAGGATGCACCGGTCTATGTGGCGGCGGTGGCGCTGTACTGCCTGCTGACGAAGGAGCACCGCCGGCTGGGTGCGGGGCTGCTGCTTCTGTCGCTGGCGTGGTTTGCAGCGGCTATCGGGCTGCTGGCCGCATTTGGTGATGGGGTGATGACCGACCGCTACGCCAACTACGGGAACGCCGGCGAGGGACTGCTGGCGGCGGTGCGTGCTGCTGTGCAGGATCCGCTGTATGTGCTGGCGGAGTGCTTTGACCGCAGTAAGTGGCAGTATATCCTGCAAACGCTGCTGCCCCTCGGTCTGCTGCCGCTGCTGACCCGCCGGCCGGCGCGCTGGGTGCTGTGGATGCCCTATGTGCTGGTCAATCTGATGACCGACTACGGGTATCAGCACCATGTGGGGTATCAGTACGGCTTTGGCAGCGGGGCGCTGCTGCTGTATCTGGCGGTGCGCAACTATGCTGACCTGCCTGCCCGGCGCCGCCGGCCGCTGCCGCTGCTGGCCGGCGGCTGCGCACTGATCGTTTGCACGGCGGCCTTTGGCCGGCAGATGGCGGTGTACAGTGATTATCACGCGCCCGCCAATGTGGCCGAACGGCAGCAGATGGATGCGGCGCTGGAAAAGATCCCGGAGGATGCCTCGGTGACCGCCTCCTGTTTCCTGGTGTCGCATCTCAGCCGCTGCCGGGAGCTGTATGAGCAGGGCTACACCCAGCGGCAGACGGCCTATGTGGCGCTGGATCTGCGCTTTTCTGAGGGAAAAACCGCACTGGAAGCGCTTTCAGATACCGAATATGAAACCGTGGTGCGGCAGGATGGGGTCATCGCCATCCTGCGGCGCCGATAAAAAGGAGTGGCTGAAGCTATGAATGAATTGCGTTGTATGATCGCCTCGGACCTGCACGGTTCGGCGCTGTACACCCGCCAGCTTTTGGATGCCTATGTGCGGGAAAAGCCGGAGCTGCTGATCCTGCTGGGGGATATCCTCTACCACGGGCCGCGCAATGACCTGCCGGAGGGGTATGACCCCAAGCAGGTCATTGCCCTGCTCAACCCGCTGGCCGACCGCATCCTGTGCGTGCGGGGCAACTGCGATGCCGAGGTGGATCAGATGGTGCTGGCGTTTCCGCTGATGGCGGACTACACCGTGCTGCCGCTGAATGGCTGCAAGCTGTTTATTACCCACGGGCACCTGTATAATACGCAGAATCCACCGCCGCTGCGCAAGGGGGATGTGCTGCTGCACGGACATACCCATGTGCCGGCCTGCCTGCACCAGCCGGGGGGCTGGTGGTATCTCAATCCCGGCTCGGTCTCCATCCCGAAGGAGGGATCGCCGCGGGGATATATGCTGCTGGAGGGCAGCGATGTCTGCTGGAAAACGCTGGCGGGGGAGGAATGGCAGCGCGCGCCGCTGAGCGATGAGCGCCGCAGCGCCGGCCGCAGCCTGTTCTGAGCAATGCCGCCGGCAGACATGCGCCGGTGAAGCGATATGGAATACAATAAACAACCGCCGCCCGGAACGAGAACCGTTCCGGGCGGCGGCGTATTTATTGGGTATGCAGCGGATTGCCTTGTTTGCAGAGGGATCACATCAGGCTGCGGTACAGCGCCTCGATATCCTCCACGCTGGTGTCACGCGGGTTGCCCGGGCGGCAGGCGTCGGCGTAGGCATCCTTGGCCAGCTGCGGCAGATCCTCTTCCTTGACCACGCCCTTGAGGCTGGTCACGATGCCGACATCCTCCGCCAGCTTCTGCACGGCGGCCACGGCAGCCGCACGGTACTCCGCCTGCGACATGGCGTCGACCCCCTCCACGCCCATGGCGCGGGCAATCTCGCGGTACTTTTCGCCGGTATAGTCGGCATTGTAGGCCATCACGGTGGGCAGCAGGGTGGCGCAGGCCTTGCCGTGCGGCATATCATAATAGGCGGACAGGGTGTGCGCCATGGAGTGGTCAACGCCCAGGCCGACATTGGAGAAGCCCATGCCGGCGATATACTGGCCCAGTGCCATGCCCTCGCGGCCGACCGGCTCACCCTTTACGGCGCTGCGCAGGCTGCGGGAGATCACCTCAATGGCCTTCAGGTGGAACATATCCGACAGCTCCCACGCGCCCTTGGTGATGTATCCCTCGATGGCGTGGGTCAGGGCGTCCATGCCGGTGGCAGCCGTCAGGCCGGCGGGCATGGAGGACATCATATCGGGATCCACAACGGCAACCACCGGGATATCGTGGGCATCCACGCAGACGAATTTGCGCTTCTTCTCCACATCGGTGATCACATAGTTGATGGTTACCTCAGCGGCAGTGCCGGCGGTGGTGGGCACCGCGATGATCGGTACGCAGGGCTTCTTGGTCGGGGCAACGCCCTCCAGCGACCGCACATCGGCAAATTCCGGATTGGCGACGATGATGCCGATGGCTTTGGCGGTATCCATGGAGGAGCCGCCGCCGATGGCAATGATGCCGTCCGCACCGCTCTGCTTGAAGGCCTCTACGCCGTGCTGCACATTCTCGATGGTGGGGTTGGCTTTGATATCCGAATAGACGGTGTACGGGATGCCGGCCGCATCCAGCAGGGCGGTCACCTTGGTGGTCACGCCGAATTTGATCAGATCGGGATCGGATGCGACAAAGACCTTTTTGAAGCCGCGGCCGCGGATCTCATCGGGGATTGCCTGGATTGCGCCTGCGCCATGATAGGATGTTTCGTTGAGCATGAACTTTTGCATACCGTTTTACCTCCGTGTACGATAATATTTGAAACAGCTGAAAAGAGCTGCTCCGGACAAATAAAAACTTACAGGAAGAACGCCCTGAACTGCGTATGGCAGCGTGAACAGGTCACGGTGCGCCGTCCGCGGCGAATGGGTAGGCGCAGCCACGCGCTGCAGCCGGGGCAGCGGCGGTAGCGGAAGCGGCCGATATCCCGCAGGCGGATGCGCTGCCGGTGCAGCCAGCCACGCAGGCCGCTGCGGCCATACAGGCGGATAAAGCGCTCATTCTCCGCCGCCCGGCGGGTAAGATCCCGTGAAAGGAAGCGGTACAGGGTATACGCCAGCACCAGCACCGACAGCAGATACAGCACCTGCGCCGGCCGGCCGCGCAGAAACAGCCCAACCAGCCACAGCAGCAGATACAGCGCCAGCAGAAACCGGTTAAGCGTATCTGTCCCATAGCGTCCGGCCATAAACCGGGCGATGGTATTGCGCAGCCGATACAGCATGGGGCACACTTCCTTTCGTCCTTCTGTGTGTCCAGTATACCGCGGCGGCGGGCGGAATTTGTGAACGAATATCAACAAAACCGTAAACTTTCTCTGCCCGGCTGTGCGGCGGCCGGGCAGAGCCGTTTTGGGGGCTGCTTTACTGCACAGAGAACAGAATATCGCCATAGCTGGGGAAGGGCCAGCGGTCCTTGGCCACCAGAACCTCCAGCCCGTCGGCGGCAGCGCGCAGAGCCTCCATCGCCGGCACCACGGTATCGCGGTAGTAGTTGGCCAGCGCCTGCCCGTCTGTGTGGGGCTTTTCGGCCTCGGCCAGGCAGTTGCGCAGTGCCTGCAGGGCATGGCACAGCTCACCGGTCAGGGCGTTGATGCGGGTCAGCAGCGTCTGCTCCGCCGTGCAGTCCATATCCGGGATGGCGGCCTTTTTGGCGGTGATCGTCTCGGCCAGCTCCCGGCCGTAGCGGAACACGGCCGGCACGATATCCTTCTGCGTCATGCTGACCATGGTGTGCGCCTCAATATGCAGCACCTTGGCGTAATTCTCCAGGTGGATCTCGTAGCGGGAACGCATCTCCGCCTCGGTGTACACACCGTATTTGGTGAAGGTGTCAATGTTCTTCTGTGCGATATAGCAGGGCAGGCAGTCCGGTGTGGTGGGCATGTTCAGCAGCCCGCGGCGGGCGGCCTCCTGCAGCCACGCCTCATCGTAGCCGTTGCCATTGAAGATGATGCGCTTGTGCGCCTTGATTACCCGGCGGATCAGCACATTCAGGGCGGCGGTCAGATCGTCCGCCTTTTCCAGCTCGGTGGCAAAGCCGTCCAGCACCTTGGCCACGGCGGTGTTCAGCACCACATTGGGGCCGGAGACCGATTTGGAGGAGCCAAGCATACGGAATTCGAACTTATTGCCGGTGAAGGCAAAGGGGGAGGTGCGGTTGCGGTCGGTCGTATCCTTGGGGAAGCGGGGCAGCGTGTGCACACCGATCTTCATCTGCACCTTTTCCTTGGCATCGTAGGCGGTGCCGTTTTCAATGGCCTCCAGCACGGCCGTCAGCTCATCGCCGAGGAAGATGGAAACCACCGCCGGCGGCGCCTCCAGCGCGCCCAGCCGGTGGTCATTGCCCGCCCCGGCCACCGAAACCCGCAGCATATCCTGGTATTCGTCCACCGCCTGGATCACGGCGCACAGGAACAGCAGGAACTGCGCGTTCTCATGCGGGGTCTCGCCCGGCTCCAGCAGGTTGATGCCGGTATCGGTGGAAAGAGACCAGTTATTGTGCTTGCCGCTGCCGTTGACGCCGGCAAAGGGCTTTTCGTGCAGCAGGCACACCATGCCGTGGCGGGCAGCGACCTTTTTCATCAGCTCCATGGTCAGCTGGTTGTGGTCGGCAGCAATATTGGTGGTGGTGAAGAAGGGCGCCATTTCGTGCTGGGCGGGGGCTGCCTCGTTGTGCTCGGTCTTGGAGAGGATGCCCAGCTTCCACAGCTCGTCATCCAGATCCTGCATAAAGGCCAGCACGCGCGGCTTGATCGCGCCGAAATAGTGGTCGTCCAGCTCCTGTCCCTTGGAGGGACGGGCACCAAACAGCGTGCGGCCGGTATTGATGAGATCCTTGCGCCTGTCGTAGACGGCCTTGTCAATCAGGAAATACTCCTGCTCCGGCCCCACGGTGGTGCGCACCATGCCCACGCCCGTATTGCCAAACAGCCGCAGCACCCGCAGCGCCTGCTTATTGATGGCTTCCATGGAGCGCAGCAGGGGTGTTTTTTTGTCCAGCGCCTCGCCGCCGTAGGAGCAGAAGGCGGTGGGGATGCACAGGGTATTGTCCTTGATGAACGCATAGGAGGTTGGGTCCCAGGCGGTGTAGCCCCGCGCCTCAAAGGTGGCGCGCAGACCGCCGGAGGGGAAGGAGCTGGCGTCCGGCTCACCTTTGACCAGCTCTTTGCCGGAAAACTCCATGATCACACGCCCCTCGCCGGCAGGGGAGAGGAAGCTGTCATGCTTTTCCGCCGTGATGCCGGTCATGGGCTGGAACCAGTGGGTGTAGTGGGTGGCGCCCTTTTCGATCGCCCAGTCTTTCATAGCATTGGCGACCACAGCGGCTACGCCGGGGTCCAGGTGGCGGCCGTTCTGCATGGTGCGCCGCAGCGCCCGATAGGTCTCCTGCGGCAGGCGGTCACGCATGACCTGGTCATTGAATACCATGCTGCCGAACAGCGCGGGAACATTTTTCATGGCAGTGTCTCCTTTGGCGGAAAGATCCGGATAATTCAGTGCTTCCAGTATACCGCGCCGGCCGGGCTTTTGTCAATACACCGCCGGTTGCGGAATTATCAGAACCGCCGGTTGCGGCGCTTGGCGCCGCCGGGGGCGTTTTTGGCTTTTTGTACCGTCCCTTACGCATTTGCCGGCAGAGGCTTGCGCTTTTTCGCGCCGGTGTGCTATGCTACGAAAAAATGCATCCGGAGGCTTGAAAGTATGGAGAAAAATCGCGTGGTGAACCTGGTCAATTTTGTGCGCGGCTGTGAGCCGCGCCCGGAGGCGGCCGGGCTGGACCTGTATCTGCCGGTGGTCAACCAGCTGGCGGTGGATAAGCAATATGGTCTGCCGCACACCTTCCTGCTGCAGTATGATGCGATGCTGCGGGAGGATTTCCGCACCCTGTTCCAGGAGGAAAATGCCCGGCCGGACTGCGAGGTGGGGGTATGGCTGGAGCTCTGCCGGCCGCTGACGGAAAAAGTGGGTATTCCGTGGCGCGGGCGGCCGGGGTACGATTGGGACTGGTATGTCGACCCCGGCTTTCTGATGGCCTATACACCGGCGCAGCGGGAACAGCTGATTGATGAGATCTTCGGCAAATTCCGGGAGCTGTTCGGCAGCTATCCCCCTGTGGCCGGCTGCTGGCTGCTGGATGCCCATTCTATGCAGTATATGCAGCAGCGCTATGGCGTCAAGGGCTTCTGCTGCTGCCGGGAGCAGTACGCGGTGGATGCATATACCCTCTGGGGCGGGTATTACAGCGGCGGCTACTACCCCGCCAGGCGCAATGGGCTGTGCCCTGCGCAGACACCGGCGGAGCAGATTGATGCCCCGGTTTTCCGGATGCTGGGCATTGATCCGCTGTATGGATACGATGAGAAAAAATATCCTCATCCTCCGGTGGGATGCTGCACGCTGGAGCCGGTGTGGACCTTCGAGGAGCCGGTGGTGGATTGGTACCTGCGGGAGTGTTTTGATAACCCCTGTGTTGGCTTTGCGCAGCTGACCACCGGGCAGGAAAACAGCTTCGGCTGGCCGATGATGGCACAGGGATATCGCCTGCAGGCCGAGCGGCTGGCAGAGGCGGTGCAGGCGGGAAGGCTGCTGGTGGAGCACCTGGGCCGGACGGCCGAGCGCTTTCGGCAGGCGTTTGCCACAACCCCGGCTTCGGCGCTGATGGCACGCACAGACTGGGCAGGCAACGGAAACCAATCCTACTGGTACAGCAGCCGGAACTACCGGGCCAATGTGTTTCTGGAGGGGGAGCAGCTGTTTTTCCGCGATATTTTCCTGTTTGACGATCGCTATGAGGAACGCTATCTGACCGAGCCGTGTCATGAGTGGAGCGCCACCTATGACAACCTCCCGCTGGTGGATAACCGCCTTTGGTCGGCGGACGGACAGGAATGCCGTCTGCGTTTTTGCCGGCCGGTTGCAGCAGTTGAGCCGCAGGCGCAGGGGGAGGCGCTGTGTCTGCAGCTGCGCTTTGCCGATGGGAGGAGCGGCAGCCTGCGGCTGACGCCGGAACAGATCCTGCTGCAGGACTGCGGTGAGCTGCAGTTTACCGTCGGCACCCCGCAGGCGGAGATCGCCGCCGGAGAGGAGGGTCTCTCCTACCGGTATCGCGGGCAGGCGTACCGGCTGCTGCTGCCGCAGGCGGTCATCCGGGGGGAGGCGGCCGGCTGGCATCTGTCGCAGGTAACCGCGCTGCTCCCCACCCGTGGGTGAGTTTCCGGGACAGAAGCGGGCCCGTCGCTGCACAGTATGCAGCGGCGGGTCTTTGGTTTGGCACGGTTTGTCCCGTTTTGTGGAAACTGTTGTAAAAGCGTCGGGCGTGCCGGAACAAATTTTTTGCGCTTTTTGCGCATTTCTCCCCGGCCGGGACTTGCAAACGCGGCGCAATGCGGGTATAATAACAAAGTACGGAAATGCGCCGCTTGGCGCGTACAGTAAAAACCGAAAGGAGTACCAACATGAACTATTCCCGTGAAGTTGAAAACATGTGTCCTATTGCTAAGGGCCCGCATCACGGTCCGGCTCCGATCCCCGAGGAAGGCAAGTGGGTGATGGCCAAGGAGATCACGGACATCTCCGCCTATACGCACGGCGTCGGCTGGTGTGCCCCGCAGCAGGGCGCCTGCAAGCTCTCCCTGAATGTCAAGAACGGCATCATTGAGGAGGCGCTGGTGGAGACCGTCGGCTGCTCCGGCATGACCCACTCGGCCGCCATGGCCGCCGAGATCCTGCCCGGCAAGACCATCCTGGAGGCGCTGAACACCGACCTGGTGTGTGACGCTATCAACACCGCCATGCGTGAGCTGTTCCTGCAGATCGTTTACGGCCGCAGCCAGTCCGCCTTCTCCGATGACGGTCTGGTCATCGGCGCCGGCATGGAGGATCTCGGCAAGGGCTTCCGTTCCATGGTGGGTACCATGTATGGCACCAAGGCCAAGGGCGTGCGCTACCTGGAGATGACCGAGGGCTACTGCACCCGCATGGCACTGGATGAGAATGACGAAGTCATCGGCTACGAGTTTGTGTCCCTCGGCAAGATGACCGACCTGATCAAGGGCGGCATGGAGCCGAATGAGGCCTATAAGAAGTCGATGGGTCACTATGGCCGCTTCACGGCGGAAGACGGTGCGGTCAAGTATATTGACCCCCGTAAGGAATAAGAAGGAGGCACAGAATAATGGCACAGTTTGAAGGCTACGAGAGACGCGAATCCAAGATCCTGGGCGTCCTGAAGGAATACGGGATTGCCTCCATTGACGAGTGCAAGGCCATCTGTGAGCAGCACGGCATCGACCCCTACACCATCGTGCAGGAGACCCAGCCGATCTGCTTTGAGAATGCCAAGTGGGCATACACCGTCGGTTCCGCCATCGCGCTGAAGGCGGCGGAGAAGACCGGCGACAAATCGGCAGCGACCGCGGCGGCCAATATCGGTGTCGGTCTGCAGTCCTTCTGCATCACCGGCTCTGTGGCAGAGAACCGCAAGGTCGGTCTTGGCCACGGCAACCTGGGCAAGATGCTGCTGTCCGAGGAGACCGAGTGCTTCTGCTTCCTGGCCGGCCATGAGTCCTTTGCTGCGGCGGAGGGCGCTATCAAGATCGCGCTGAACGCCAACAAGGTGCGTGTGAAGCCCCTGCGCGTGATCCTCAACGGTCTCGGCAAGGACGCGGCCTATATCATCAGCCGCATCAACGGCTTCACCTATGTGGAGACCTCGTTTGATCCCTATACCGAGGAGGTTACGGTTGTGGAGACCAAGGCCTTCTCCAACGGCCCCCGTGCGGCGGTCAAGTGCTATGGCGCGGACAATGTGCCGGAGGGCGTGGCCATCATGCGGCTGGAGAATGTGGGTGTTTCCATCACCGGTAACTCCACCAACCCCACCCGCTTCCAGCATCCGGTCGCCGGCACCTACAAGAAGTGGTGCGGCGAGAACGGCAAAAAGTATT
Source organism: Ruminococcaceae bacterium UBA6353 (assembly GCA_002437905.1). GTDB lineage: Bacteria > Bacillota > Clostridia > Oscillospirales > Acutalibacteraceae > UBA5905. The sequence continues at coordinate 59,305 of DJRT01000014.1, forward strand.
TCTCCGTGGCCTCCGGCGGCGGCACCGGCCGTACACTGCACCCGGATAATATGGGCGCCGGTCCTTCCTCTTACGGCATGACCGATACCATGGGCCGTATGCACTCCGATGCCCAGTTTGCCGGTTCCTCCTCCGTGCCCGCGCATGTGGAGATGATGGGTCTGATCGGCATGGGCAACAACCCCATGGTCGGTGCGACCGTTGCCTGCGCGGTGGCGGTGGCCGAGGCGCTGAAGTAAGCGCGACCATTTCCAAAGCAGCCAAAGAGGCTGTCCCGAAAAGGGACAGCCTCTTTTTCTTTCGGTGTACCGGAGCTGCCGCACCGCCAGGGAATGAAAGAATCCCCCCGGCGTCCGTCCGCAGGACAGACACCGGGGGGATTTTCCTACTGATGGGTCTCCGCAGCGGCAGAGCGCTCATAATCGGTGATGCCGGCGCCGGCATTCGGGTGATGGGAGGAATACGCCTGATCACCGACAAAAACGGCCAGCAGCACGGCGCACAGGGGGATAGCCACCGCCGGTTTCAGCCGCCGCAGGCGGTTATCCAGCACCGGCGCCAGCAGGTAGACGATCGCCATGCCGCCCACGCCGAATACAAACAGTCCCTCGGCACAGATGCGGCCGTTCAGATTGAGAAAATATCCGCTGTAATCCCACCAGCGCATCCCATTGAAGGCCTTTTCGAGGAAAAACGAGGTAAAGTATTCCACTATGCCGCACAGCAGAACGGTGGCGCCGAATTCCAGCGCCGGCCGCCGCCGCAGCCGGTAGAGGAAAAGGAGGATCAGCACGCCGCCAAACCCGTAGATCGGCAGCCACGGGCCGTGCATGGTGCCGCGGTTGACAAATCGGCCATCATTGAGCAGGTGCAGACCGACCTCCCAGGCCCAGCCGATGAATGAAAAAATGAAAAACAGCAGGATCAGCGAGGTAACGGAGTAGCGCCGCAGGTAGTGCAGCCGGATCAGCCGGCTGTTTTTGCGGTGGATGGGGCTGGGGGAGAGCCGGTCGGGATAGCTGCGCCCCTCCACGGCGTCCTCTGCGGCGGCGATCAGCAGCTCACGCTCCTTGCAGACACGGAATTTTTCCTCGTCTGCGCGGTTGCGCAGGGTGACGCCGAAATTCTGCTCGATAAAGGCCAGCACGCGGCCGGTCTGCGGCTGGGGCAGCGGAGCTTCCTCCTTCAGCCGGATGATGTCGCGGTATTCCTGCTGCAGCAGGGGCGGATCCGCCTTTTCGAACAGATAGCGGTCACACAGCTGCCCGCTGCCCTCCAGCCCGTTTTCCAGCGCGCGCTGCCGCAGCCCGGCATAGTATTCGGTGAAGAACGCGGTTCTGTAAGCATTGGTATACAGGGTATCCGTCAGGCCGAGGGTGACGATCCCCAGCAGCCACCAGCCGAGGTAGGTCAGCTCCAGCACAAAGCACTCCCACTTATGGCCGTTCATCATACGGCGGGAGAGGGTGATGCATTCCCGCCAGCCGATCTCCGGGTTTTCGGCGGTGATGTACGGCACAAGGAAGTAGGAATAGTGCTTGATTATGCCGCCGACGATGGTCAGCGACCATAAAAAGCGGAATATATACAGCATCAGCATATTGCGGCAGACATTCAGCCACCTGCGCGCCCGCAGGAAGAACAGGAACCGCTGCGGCGTGACCTTTTCATAGGTGCGGCATTCCAGAAACATCCGGCGGGAGACGGCTGCGTACATGTTTTTGATCAGGAACCAATAGGCCAAGATGAGCAGCAGCAGCAGAAACACCACGATCCCCACCACCACATTTTTGGACAGGCCGAGGCGGCAGAGCGCGTTGGTCACCTGCAGGAGAAACAGTCCGCCGGTGAGGCCGTTGACCACCTTGGCCAGCACGCCGCGCCGCCGCCCAAGCACGGCGTGTTCCGGCGCCTCGCCTGCCGGTGTTTCACTGCTGCCGGCGGTTTCGTCGCTGTCCCCGGCCACGATGGAAAGCACCGCCGAAACACTGTTCCAGAAGCCGCTGTTTTCCAGCTCCACCGAGCCGATATAGTTTTTCACCTGTGTTTGTATCCCCTGCGGCGTGGGCAGGCTGGCAAAGGCCAGGCTGCCGGCAAACTCATTGCCGAGGAAGACCGCGACCAGGCATACGGCTAACAGCAGCACATAGTGCCGCCGGACGACCTGCCGGGCGCGTTTTTTCATCGCTTTTCGGACGGTTTTTGTCTGCATGTTGTTTCTCCCTATGTGTTTTCCGGCGGTTTGTGCCGACTTTATGTCGATTTTATGCCGGCTTCGTGCCGAATTGCGCCGGTTTTACCCGGCAAAGCGCAGGGTGATCGGGCAGATCTCCGCTTTGGTGCCCACCCGCATATTCGGCCCGAACAGGCCGACGCCGGAGGTAACGATGACCTGCATCGCGTCTTTCCGGGAGTATCCGTAGGCGTTTTCCCAGAACAGCTGGATGGTCAGGTTGCCGGGGAACAGCTGCCCGTCGTGGGTGTGGCCGCACAGATCCACATCCACCCCGGCGTCCGCCAGCTCAGCCAGCTCGGACGGCTCATGATCCAGCACCAGAATCGGCTTGTCCGTGCCCAGCTGCTCTGTGATCTGCTGCGGGGTGCGGCGGGTCGCGATCCCACGGCCGGGCTTTTTGGCGTCCGGGCGGCCGTACAGCCACACCTGCCCATTGATGAGCACAGCCTCGTCCTGCAGCAGCTGTATGCCGGCCTCGGTCAGAAAAGCGTCCATCTCCGGGCTGCTGGCTTTCTCCCGGCCGCCGCCGAAGGTGAAGCCGGCCAGGATGGGTTCCTCGATATCGTGGTTGCCGTAGCAGGCGTACACCCCGTAGGTGGAACGGATGCCCCGCAGCGTGGCGGCCAGCTGCTCCGGCTGGTCGACGGCCTCCCATTCATTATCGAAAATATCGCCGGCGATGACCACCAGATCCGGCTGCTGGGCGTTCACCTTTTCCACCATCTGCTGCATCTGCCGCAGACCGATATTGTAGCCAAGGTGCAGATCGGCCAGCAGCACCACCTGCATTTCCTGCATATCTCCGGCGCGCTTATCCACCGTGACGGTGTAGGGGGTTACCTGGATATTGCCTGCGTTGACCACCCCCAGCACGGTCACGGCCAGGATGGCAGCGGCGCACAGGCCGCCCACCGTGCGGTGCACCCACGGCCGGCACACCCGTTCGCGCAGGTGCAGCAGATGCACAAAAAGCAGCCGCAGCAGATCGGCCAGGGCAACGGCCAGCAGCATATACAGCAGCACCCCCAGCCAGTAGTTGCCGATCAGCTTCATCCAGCGGCGCAGCTGGCCGGCCGGCAGGAAAAACGCCACCAGAAAGGATAGGGCAAAAAAGGCGTAAATGATGACCGGGATCAGCCAGCGCCGCTTCTTTTCGAAGGACGGGAACCACACCCGTATCCAGCCAAAAATCCGCCAAAACAAGTATAAATTGACCAAAATATACAGAGGGGATAAAATGATTGCCAGCATGAAGCATTTTCTCCTGTAAAACCACGGATAGCGTACGCCGGTATTGTAGCACAGATCGGCCGAAAAAGCCACCCCCTATGCGCAGAAAAAAGCAGCCGTCCGCCATATGGCGGACGGCTGCGGGCAGAATTACGGCTGCGCGTATCGGCGGATGAAATAGGCCGGTGTGCTGCTCCAAGCGTGGCAGGCACTGTTCAGCTTGCGGTCCCACACAGCGGAGAAGTCGGGATCGCCCGGCACATAGACTTCGCGGAAGGTATCGGCATCCGCCATGCCGCCCCAGATTTTCCGGACATAGGCCAGAGCACCGGCGGTGTCGCCGGTCTTGGCGATCGCCTCGGCAATGTAGTGGTGCATATAGGGGGTAAAGGGCTGCAGCGCCCCCGCGGTATGGCTGACCGTTTCCAGCACCCGGCGCGCCTGCTCCCCGGCCGCCACACCGCCGAGGATCATCCACACCTGTGAATGAACGCTGATCTGCCGGCCGTCCCGCTCACACAGGAACAGCCCCTTTTCGGGATCAAAGCAGGTATCCTGCAGCGTGCGGCGGCGTGTGGCCAGCTCAGTGTTCAGCGCGGCGGCGCGCGGCGGGTCGAAATGCGCCAGCACAGCCGCATATTTTTCCAGCGCATACAGGTAGATGCCGGCCAGTGACAGCCACTTCTGCAGCCCTTCGCACCAATCCACAAAGCAGCTGGGGCAGCCCTCGCCGTCGATCAGCTCTGCTGTGCCCGCCAGCTGATTATCGCAGACGGGCAGCAGCTTTTCCACTGTTTCAGTGTCGCCGGTGTGGGTGAAGTATTCGCACACGGTGACCACATAAAAGAGGGCATAGTCCACATGGTTGCTGTCCCCGTCCAGCACATACTCAAACACATCGGAGGGCACCAGTCCCTGCGCGCTGGTGCGGCAGGCGGCGAACAGGAACAGGCACTTTTTGACCAGCTCACGGTTATCAAAGGTGTAATAGTTGGTCAGTGCCTGCAGCCGCAGATCGCCGCTCCACAGCCGCCGGTCGCGCTTGGGGCCGTCCTCGAATACCCCCTGCATACAGTTTTTCAGCGTATTCACGGCGATGCTGTCCAGCTGCCGCAGCTGTGCATCCGCTGTGTGCAGCGGCCGGAGGGCGGCGGTATCCGCCGAGGAGACCGCCCGGAAGCAGCAGTCGCGCAGCAGCAGCTTCTGCGGGGTGGCCTCCACGGTGATGCGGATGTAGCGGCACGCATACCGCCGCGGCAAAGCAAACTGGCCGGGGCGGTCGACATGGATGACCTCCTCCTGCAGCCATGAGCGGCAGATCCATGCCGCGCTGACGGAGAAGTCCTGTTCCAGCTCCCACGCCGTTTCGCAGAATTTGATCCGCAGGCGCACCGGAGCATCCAGGTAGCGGTCGGCATGCCACAGGTGGAAGGACAGATGCCCGACATAGTAATTGCCAAGATCCAGTGTGATGCTGTCGCCGTTGTCCAGCGGTGCCTCCGGGCAGGCCGGGTGCAGCAGCTGCTCATGCAGCGGCACATGGCAGGCTGCGGCCAGGTCGGCGAAGGTCTGCCGGTCATAGTGTTTTTGTTCCATACGGTCACCTCATCTTTTGCTGCGGCGGCGCCCGGCCGCGCAGCCGATATCCAGTAGGAGAATACTACATCCGGTGGCGGAAAGTCAAGTCTTTTGCCCGCGGCAGCCGAAAGAGGACAAAAACGGTATGCCCTGGGCAAAAATGCGAAAATGGACATTTTTACAGAAAATAAGACAATCGACCATAGACGGCGGCCGACAGATAGCAGTATAATGCTGTGGAATGACTATAAAAAGCAAAGGATGCGTGAACAGAAATGCTCAAGCTTTTACAGACCTCCTCGCTGGAGAAGGTGCTGCCGCAGACGACCTGCCCGGCAGCGGAGATCACGGGGCTTTCTGCCCTGCGGGGGGAAACGGTCTTTTATCAGGTGGCCTACTGCGCAAATGAGCCGAAGGAATATACGGTCAGCGTGCAATCGGCGGTGGCCGAGCATGTGCGGCTGTATGCGGTGCGCTGCGTGCCGGTGTATCTGGCTACCTTCAGCTTTGCCATGGACGACCCAAACTACATCAGCCACAACGGCGGGCTGTACCCGGATCACCTGCAGCCGCTGGTGCAGCCCACGGTGAAGGCCTATTCCGGCTATGAGGCGCTGTGGGTGGAGCTGTCCGGCGATCTGCCGGCCGGCGACCATACGGTTACGCTGGTGTTTTCGGCGGCCGATGGCGAGCGGCAGGAGACCACCTTCTGCCTGCACACCATAGATGCCGCGCTGCCGCCGCAGGAGCTGCAGTACACCCAGTGGTTCCACACCGATTGCATCAGCACCTATTACGGGGTGGAGGCTTTCTCTGAGGAGCACTGGGTGCTGATTGAAAAATTCATCCGCATGGCGGCGGAAAACGGGGTGAACATGCTGCTGACCCCCATCTTCACCCCGCCGCTGGATACGGCTGTGGGCGGTGAGCGCCCGACGGTGCAGCTGGTCGGCATTTCCCGGCGGAACGGGCAGTACACATTTGATTTTACCGCCCTGCGGCGCTGGATCGCGCTGGGGGAGCGCTGCGGTATCCGGTATTTTGAGATGGCGCACCTGTTTACCCAGTGGGGGGCGGAGTACACCCCGAAGATCATGGTGGAGGAGGACGGGGTGCTGCACCGCGCCTTTGGCTGGGATGTGGCGGCGACCGACCCGCGCTATGAGGCGTTTCTGGATGCTTTCTTGCCGGCGCTGACGGCGGAGCTGCGGGCAGCCGGTGTGGCTGAACGCACGGTTTTTCACATCTCCGATGAGCCGGAGGAAGGGCACCTGGAAAGCTATACGGCGGCCAAGCGCCTGGCCGAAAAGCATCTGCAGGGCTTCCGGATGATGGATGCCCTGTCCTCCTATGCCTTTTATTCCCGTGGGCTGGTGGCGCACCCGGTTGTGGCCACCACGGCCATCGGCACCTTTATTGAGCATGATGTGCGGCCGCTGTGGGCGTACTATTGCTGCGGGCAGGTGGCTGGCTGCTCCAACCGCCTGATGGCCATGCCCTCCTGGCGTACCCGGTTTATCGCCTATCCGCTGTTCAAATTTGCGGCGGAGGGCTTCCTGCAGTGGGGCTACAATTTCTATTATACGCAGTTTTCTACGCGGCCGGTGGATCCCTTTACCGAAACGGATGCCGGCCACGCTTTCCCGGCTGGCGATGCCTTCTCGGTGTATCCCGGCCCGCAGGGGCCGGAGCCGTCGCTGCGGCTGTTTGTGTTCCGCGAGGCGCTGCAGGATCTGCGGGCTATGCGTCTGCTGGAGGGAATGATGGGGCATGAGGCTCTGGTGAAGCTGCTGGAGGAGATTGCCGGGGAGACGATCACCTTTGGCCACTGTGCGCAGGAAGCGGCAACGGTGCTGGCCATGCGTGCCCGCGTGAATGCGGAAATTGAAAAGCGGCTGTGACCGCTGCTGCGGCGAAAGGAAAAAGGGGGAGCGCCCGTATGGGTGCTCCCCCTTTGTTTGCCGGTGGGAGGCGGGGTGATTTGCCCCGCCGTTTTTCTTGTGGATACAGTGTTTTGGTTACACCTGTCCGGTGGGGCTTTTGGTTGGGATGAAGACCTTTGTTATGGCCGCTGCGGCGATCAGCACTACCGGAAAGAGGCTGCCGGCCAGCAAGCCGGCATGCATGGCTATTGCCCCTTGCCGATGTCCTCTGCCAGCTTCCGGGCGGTGGGGGTGGCGGCCAGGCCGCCCAGCCCGGTTTCCCGCAGGCCGGCGGGCAGCGCGTCGCCGATCTCGCCCATGGCGTCGATCACCTCATCGGGCGGGATGCGGCTTTCGATGCCGGCCAGTGCCATATTGGCGGCGCTCACGGCGCCCACGGCGCCGATCACATTGCGGCGTACGCAGGGCAGCTCCACCAGGCCGGCCACCGGGTCGCATACAAGCCCCAGCAGATTGCTCATGGCCAGGGCAAAGGCGTGCGCACACTGGGTGGCCGAGCCCCCCAGCACATGGGTCAGCGCGGCAGCAGCCATGGCGCTGGCCGTGCCGATCTCTGCCTGACAGCCGCCCTCGGCGCCGGAGACATTGGCGCGGGCGGCTGTGACCTGCCCAAAGCCGGCGGCAATGTACAGCGCCTGCAGGATGGTTTCTTCCTCCACGCTGCCGTCTTCGGCCAGGGGCAGCAGTACGGCCGGCAGCACGCCGCAGCTTCCGGCTGTGGGGGCGGCGACGATCCGCTTCATGCAGGCGTTGCACTCGGCAATCTTCAGTGCCTCCTCCGTTACCCGCAGCAGGTAGCTGCCGCCCAGCAGCCGCCCCGCCTGCGCCGCCTGCCGCAGCCGGTCGGCATCGCCGCCGCTCAGCCCGCTGACAGAGCGGTCATCGGCGCGGTATTGCTGGCTGGATTGCTGCATGGCCGCCCACAGCGCCGCCATGCGTTCGCGGGAGTGGGCCGGCGTATAGCCGTTCTCGGCGCAATCGTCCGCGCAGATTACGGCGTAAAGGGGCTGCCCTGCCGCTTTGGCCGCCTCCAGCATGGCGGCAATGGCCGTGTAACTCATAGGCTCTCCTCCTGATTGAATATCGTGATCTTGCGGATGCCGGGGATGTGGGAGAGCCACTGCCCGATATCCGTCGGGATGGGCTGGTCACACTCCAGGATCATCACTGCATAGCCGCCCTGCCGGCTGCGGTAGAGCTGCATGGTGGCAATATTCACCTGCCGCTGCATCAGGGCGGCGGTTACGGCCGCCACATGCCCCGGCTCGTCCTGGTTGTGGACGATAAGGGTGTTGTGCTCACCGGAAAAGTTGGCATCAATGCCGTCAATGCTGCGGATGTGGATGCGGCCGCCGCCGATGCTCTCCGCCACCACATCCAGTGTGCGGCCGGTGCGGCCGGTCAGCTGCAGGCGGGCGGTATTGGGGTGTGCGCCGCGCAGCTGGATCGTTTCAAAGGTGTAGTGCAGCCCCTGTTCGGCTGCCAGCGCGAGGCTGTGCGGTATGCGGAGATCATCCGGCTGCATCCCCAGCAGGCCGGCGATCAGAGCGCAATCGGTGCCGTGGCCGTGCCCGGTCAGGGCAAAGCTGCCGTGCAGCCCGATGGCGGCCTGCACCGGCGGCTCCCCCAGCAGCTTGCGTGCTGCCAGCCCAATGCGCACGGCGCCGGCCGTGTGGCTGCTGGAGGGGCCGACCATCACCGGCCCCAGAATATCAAACAGGCGCATATGCTCACTCTCCTTGTTTGCCGCCCGGTTTTGAAAAGGCTTGTTTTCAGCAGTATAGCACGACTTTGCTCCGCATGCAACTGCTGCACAGGGGGAAGAGCGTATTTTTTTGCCGGCGGGCAATGGAACGGTGCCGCAGGGGGAAGGCTTCGAGAAAAAAACGGAAAACTCCCCGCTGCCTGCCGGCAACGGGGAGCTTTTTTCTCCTGTTTTATGCTCAGATAGAAATATCGTAGGCCATCCGATACATATCCATATCAAAGGGCTTCTTCATTTCCAGCGCCTCAGTGATGTCGAAATCGCACACATGGTTGTTCTGGATCGCCACGATGCGGTTGCTCTTGCCCTGCTGCAGCAGCTGCACGGCATAGTGCCCCATCTGGCTGGCCAGAATGCGGTCGCGGGCCGAGGGGCTGCCGCCGCGCTGCACATGCCCCAGCACGGTTGCACGGGATTCCACGCCGGTGGCCTCCTCGATCTTCTCGGCGATCTCGCCGACATGGCCTACGCCCTCAGCCACGATGATGATGAAGTGGTGCTTGCCGGTGGCGGCGGTGGCCTGCATGCGATCCACGATGTCCCGCTGGAAATCGTAGGGCACCTCCGGTACGAGGATGCTGGTGGCGCCCACGGCGATGCCGGCGCTCAGTGCCAGCCAGCCGGCGCGGCGGCCCATTACCTCGACCACGCTGCAGCGGTCGTGGGACTGGGAGGTGTCGCGCAGCTTATCGACCATCTCCACCACGGTGTTGGTGGCGGTATCGTAGCCGATGGTGGACTCGCAGCAGGAAATATCGTTATCAATGGTGCCGGGCAGGCCAATGCAGGGCACGCCGTGCGCGGTCAGATCGCGGGCGCCGCGGAAGGAGCCGTCGCCGCCGATCACCACCACGCCCTCGATGCCATGGCGTGCGCAGGTATCCACTGCCTTCTGCATACCCTCTTCCGTGCAGAATTCGGGGCTGCGGGCGGTGTACAGCACTGTGCCGCCGCGGTGGATGGTGTCGGAAACCGAGCGCAGATCCATGGGGATCAGCTCGTCCCGGATCAGGCCGTTGTAGCCGCGTACCACGCCGAATACCTCCATGCCGTCATGCAGGCCGGTGCGGACAACGGCGCGCACGGCTGCGTTCATGCCGGGGGCGTCGCCGCCGCTGGTCAGAACCGCGATCTTTTTCATAGTGATCTCTCCTTAAAAATGATAGAGCCTGAAAAAATGCTTCAGGCGAGGGGGCGTGCCCGGCCCGCAGGCCGGCCTTGTCCCACCCGTTCATCCTTATTCTATCCTGCCGTCCGGGGTTTGACAATGGATTTTTAGGTCGGCCGGATGGATTTTTGTTGCACCGCCAGGAGGCCGGAAAGCGGCTGCAAAAGATGGTAAAGCGCACACAAAGAAAAAATTCACCATATTTTATATTTCTTGCCCAAAAAAGCTGTACAAACCGGAAATTTTTTGCTATAATATACCACAGAAAGACCGGAGGACCCTTTCGTAACGGGTCATCCAGAATATAAGGAGGTCATTGGGATGAAACATGGAACGATTATCACGATCGGGCGGCAGTGCGGCAGCGGCGGCCATGAGATCGGCCGCAAGCTGGCGGAAAAGCTGGGGGTGCCCTGCTATGATAAGGAGCTGCTGCGGCTGGCTGCGGAGCACAGCGGCCTGGCACCGGAGAATTTTGAGCTGTACGACGAGGTGCCGACCAACAGCCTGTTGTATTCCCTCTCGCTCGGCAACTACGGCATGGCGATGGGGCAGTACGATATGCCCATCCACCAGAAGATCTTTCTGGCGCAGTTTGATACCATCCAGAAGCTGGCGGATAAGGGCGAAAGCTGCGTGATCATCGGCCGGTGTGCCGACTATGCGCTGGCCAAGCGGCAGCAGGTCATCAATGTCTTTCTGCGTGCTGACCCCAAGGCACGCACCAAGCGGCTGGTGGAGCAGTATGCCGACCTGACCGAGAAGAAAGCAGCCGATCAGATGGTGAAGACCGATAAGCGCCGCGCCAGCTACCACAATTTCTATGCCGATACCCGCTGGGGCAACAGCGAAAGCTACGATCTGGTGCTGGACAGCCTGAAGCTGGGCATCGACCAGACGGTGGACCTGCTGGCGGCCTACGCCGAGCTGCGTTTCCCCTCGGAAGAAGAAGAAAAATAAGCCTTCCTCGCAATACCAATATACAGAAACAAAACCGCGGCGGTGTGTCCGGATAGGACGCGCCGCCGCGGTTTTTGGTTTTGGCTCTTATTCGGTACGCAGGGCGACCACCGGATCCTTGCGGGCGGCGCTGCGGGAGGGAATGATGCCGGAGATGAGCGTCAGGCCGACGCTGATCGCGATCAGCACCAGCGCATCCGGCAGGGGCAGGTAGGCGCTGAGGTTGCTGATGCCGGTGAGATGGTGGATCAGCAGATTGATCGGGATGCACAGCAGATAGGTCAGCAGCACGCCGATGCCGCCGGCAGTGAAGCCGATGATGATGGTCTCGGCATTGAACATGCCGGACACATCCCGTTTGGAGGCACCGATCGCCCGCAGAATGCCGATCTCCTTGGTGCGCTCCTGCACCGAAATGAGGGTGATGACCCCAATCATGATGGAGGAAACGATCAGCGAGATGGCCACAAAGGCGATCAGCACATAGGTGATGGCGTTGATGATGGTGGTCACGGAGGACATCATGATCCCCACATAGTCGGTGTACGCAATGCGGGAAAGCTCGCCCACCTGCTCATTGTAGGCGGCGATGGCGTCCTCGATGGCATCTTTGTCGGCAAAGGCGGCGGCGTACAGGTTGATGGCTGTCGGCTTGTCGGCGTCCGCCTTGCCCAGCTTGACCAGATTTTCCTCATAGGTGGAATCGGAGAACTGCAGCACAGCGTCGTAGTAGGCGGCGCACTGTGCCGGGGTGTAGGTGTCCAGCGCGGCGGTCATGGCGGCGGCCAGCTGGGCATTGCTCATGCCGGCCAGCTGGGCTTTGACCCCAGCGGCATACTGCGCCTTGACCTGCTCCTCGACCGCGGTGCGGAAGGTAGCGGCCAGATCCTCGTCACTCATGGAGCTGAGGTAGCTTTTCAGTGTATCGCTGTTCACGCTCATCTGCTGGCTCATAGCGGTCAGCATGGCCTCCTCCATGGCGGCCCTGTCCGCAGAGCCGGCGGTCTGGGCAACGGCGGCATCCAGCTGCTCCTGTGAGGGGATGCTCATGATGGCGGTGTAGGTGGCAGCCTTGCCGGCCTCATCCTGCGCCTGTACGGTCTGTTGGAAAATGGTCTGCTTTTCCTCGTCCGTGAGGGCAGCGGAGGCATCCTTGAAGCGCAGGCCGGTGAAAATATCGGTGGCCGGATCGGCCTGCTGCGCTTTCACGGCGGCCGAATCGTTCGCCTGCGCAATAATGTAGTCGGTCAGCGCCGTGGTGTAGCCGATCGAGCCGGTCAGCATGGCGGAAACCGCCTCCTCGCTGGGGCGGATGATGCCGACCACCTTAAGGGTCAGGCCGTTATCGTAGAGGTACTTCATCCCGGCCTCGCTTTCCCGCAGGTCGGTGTAGGTGCCGGAGGCGCCGTCGGCTGTGTAGCAGACCGCGGCCGGCACGGTGCGCAGCGGGGTGGCGCAGATCTCCTCATAGCTCCAGTGACGGTCACTCTTCTCCAGCGGGGTCTTATCCACGGCCGCCTTCATGATGGCGTCGATATCCTCGCGGCTTTTCAGACCCAGCGCGTACAGCGTCATATCGTCCAGCTCGTTGTTTTCATCCACCACCAGCACGACCTCATCATATGCCTGCGGCCAGCTGCCGTAAATGACATCATACTGCTTTTTCAGCAGGGGGCTGACTGCGGAACCGTCCTCGCCGGGCAGCATCTCCTGCCACATGCCGGTCGACTGCCCCATGCCGCCGAACAGGCTGCTCAGGGAGCCGCTTTGGCTGGCGGCGGTGCGGTTGGCCATGTCGGTGCCCATGTATTGGGCAATCAGCTCCTGCATCAGCTCGGTGGTGTCCGAGCGCACAACGCTGCCGTCCGGGGACTTGGTGTATACCTGCAGCTGCAGGTCATAGCTGTACTGCACGCCGCTGACCGCTGCACGCAGGCCGGTGGCGTCGTTTTCATCCGCCAGGTGCTGCTCCAGATAGCTTTTGAAGGAGGCCAGGTCATTTTTGTCTTCCTCCAGCTGGTTAAGGGAGTTGATCAGATCGTAGATGACGGCCTTTTGGTAAACGGCATCGTTTTCATGGGTGCTGTCGGCCTTGGCGCTGTTGACAAAAATGTTCAGCAGCGAGGTGGCATCCACATGGGTGGCCTCCAGCGTGAGCGGGTAGGAGGCCAGTGTGTCCTCCTGCAGGGCGCTGATGTAGGCGTTCATCCCACGGGAAACCGACAGGATCAGGGCAATGCCGATGATGCCGATGCTGCCGGCGAAGCTGGTCAGGATCGTGCGGCCCTTTTTGGTAAACAGGTTCTTCAATGACAGGCCGAAGGAGGTAAAGAAGGACATGGAGGGCTTCTTCTCCTTCTTTTTGCCACGCTTGGCCGCCTTTTCCTGTTCCAGGGCCTGTTCGGCGGCCAGCTCCTGCTCGGTCAGCGGGGCGCTGTCGCCGGTTACCTGCCCGTCCAGCATACGCACAATGCGGGTGGAATACTGCTCTGCCAGCGCTGGGTTGTGCGTGACCATAATGACCAGGCGATCCTTTGCTACCTGCTTGAGCAGCTCCATCACCTGCACGCTGGTCTCGGTATCCAGCGCACCGGTCGGCTCGTCCGCCAGGATGATATCCGGGTTATTGACCAGCGCGCGGGCAATGGCCACCCGCTGCATCTGGCCGCCGGACATCTGCCCCGGCTTTTTGCGCAGCTGGGAGCCGAGCCCCACCTGCTCCAGCGCCGCTTTGGCGCGCCGGCGGCGTTCCGCCTTGGATACGCCGGAAAGGGTCAGCGCCAGCTCCACATTCTGCAGCACCGTCTGGTGGGGAATGAGATTGTAGCTCTGGAAAACAAAGCCGATGGTGTGGTTGCGGTAGGTATCCCAATCCCGGCTGCCAAAATCGCGGGTGGAGCGGCCGTTGATGATCAGATCACCGCTGGTGTAGCGGTCCAGCCCACCCACAATGTTCAGCAGGGTGGTCTTGCCGCAGCCGGATTGGCCGAGGATAGAGACAAACTCATTGTGGCGGAAGGCGATGCTGACACCGCGCAGCGCCGGCACCGCCATATCGCCGCTGCCGTAGGTTTTGACAATATTGCAAAGCTGCAGCACAGGGAATCTTCCTTTCCTTTGCATAAACTGAATGGCTCTATTCTATCAGGTGCTTGTGAACAGGCTATTAACAGGTTGAAAACAAATGCGGTTTTTCATTGACAAATACCGCCCTTTTCCTCTATAATGAGCCTGTAGGGTCGGCGCGTGCCGGCCAAAACGGAAAGGACGGGAGAAACAATGAAGAATACCACCTGCAATAACAGCAGCCGCAGCGTATGGCAGCTTCTGATCGTGCTGCTGGCTGTGCTGGCGGCGCTGGTGGCCGCCCTTGTCAGCGTCCGGCGGCTGACGGTACGGCTGCACCGGCTGTGCCGCGAGCTTAGCTCCCGCCTGCGGGTGACACCGCGCCCGCTGACGATGGAGTGGGAAGATACCAAATAAAATGAAAACGGAAAAAGCCCTGACCGCTGTACGGCGCGTTCGTACAGCGGTCAGGGCTTTTTTGTTTGCGCCGGCATTTTTGCACGGCGGATTTTTCCAGCGTTTTTGCCGGCTATATGCGACAAACTAAGCCCGGATAATGAAAAAACAGGGAGAGGGCGCAGGCGATATGACAAAACAGGGGCGCGGCCGTGCAGCCGGCTGTGTAATGGGAAAAATGCTGTGGTGGCTGCTGGCGGCGGCGTGTCTGTGCCTGCTCGGCGCGGTCGGCTACCTGCAGCAGACGCTGCCGGATCGCTATACCATCACCCGCGGCAGTGCACTGGTGATCAGCCGGCTGGTGGAAAGCCGGCCGGTGGCCGGCGGCCACACGGTGGCACTGGTGGGGCGCCAGAGCGGCGAGGAAAGCTATGTGACCAGCCTGCGCCTGCTGGGAGCCGTGCCGATCAAGCAGGCGACGGTCACGGTGGTGGATGCCCCGGTGGTGACCGTCTGCGGCACTCCCTTTGGCATTAAGCTGTATACCGACGGGGTGCTGATCGTCGGCATGGATGATGTGCGCACGGCGGCCGGCAAGGTGAACCCGGCCGCGGCGGCCGGCATCCGCGTGGGGGATACCATCGTCTCTATCGACGGCCGCGCAGTGACGACGAATGAGCAGGTGGCGGCCGCCATCAACGCGGCCGGCGGGCACAGTGTGACCATGCTCATCCGGCGGGAGGGGATCACCTTTTCCGCCGCCTTCACCCCGGCGCGGGCGGCCGAGGGGGAGGGCTACAAGGCCGGCCTATGGGTGCGGGACAGCACCGCCGGCATCGGCATGCTGACCTTCTATGAGCCGGAGAGCCGGGCGTTTGGCGGGCTGGGGCATGCCGTCAGCGATGCCGATACCGGCGAGACGCTGAGCGTGGGCAGCGGCGAGGTGGTGCCGGCGCGCATATTCGGTGTGGAAAAAGGGGAAGAGGGCACGCCGGGCGAGCTGTGCGGCAGCTTTGAGCCGGGGACGCTGGGACGCCTGCAGGTGAATGCAGCGGACGGCCTGTACGGCTGTCTGACCCACCTGCCGGCGGGCGGTGTGAGCATGCCGGTGGCAATGAAGCAGGAGGTGCAGACCGGAGCGGTGCAGATCCTGACGACGGTCAGCGGCACCACGCCGGAGCTGTACGATGCCGAGATCGTGCAGGTGCGCTACCATGCCTCGGCGGCCACCCGGCACCTGGTGCTGCGGGTGACCGACAGCCGCCTGCTGGCGCTGACCGGCGGCATTGTGCAGGGGATGTCCGGCAGCCCGATCATCCAGAACGGCAAGCTGGTGGGGGCGGTGACCCATGTGCTGGTGGACGACCCGACCGCCGGGTACGGCATATTTGCCGAGACCATGCTGGAGGAGGCGGAGCAGGCGGCACAGACGGCGCCGGCCGCCTGACCGGCGGCAGCAAAAATGGCCGCCGCGCACCGAGAGCCGATGCGGGGCGGCCATTGTGTCAGCCCGAAGGCGGCTGTGCTATAAAAAATCGGGCGCACCCCCTGCACGGTGGAGGTGCGCCCGCCGGTATATCTTGCGGAAGCTTATTCGGCCTTGTTGTGATATTTGCGCAGCCAGTACGAGGGCGTGCAGCTCCAGGCGTGGCAGGCGCTGTTCAGGGCCGGCTGCCCATAGGGCGACAGCCGCTCATTGCGCGGGTCGAAGCATTCCGGGCAGCAATCAAAGCCGGCATCGGCAATGGCGCCCCAATAGGTGCGGATGCACTGCAGCGCCTTTTCCGACAGGCCGCAGGTGTACAGCGCCTCCAGATAGTAGTGCATCATGAACGGGGAGGAGCAGCGGATGGACGGGTCGGCCGCCTCGGTGCGCTCCAGCAGCTTTTGTCCTTCCTCCGGGCTGAGGGCGCCGGAAAGCGCTGCCCAGATCTGCGACTGCCAGGAGACCTCGCCCTGGGCGGTCATAAACAGCCCGGTTTCGGCATCGTAATAGTGCAGCAGCGCCTGCTCCACCTCCGCCAGCAGCGAGGTCAGGCAGTTATAGGTGCGGCGCAGGCACTTGGCCAGCTCGATCATCTGCCGCAGGATGTAGGCCAGATACCCCAGCCCGGCCACGGCGCGGTCGTAGTTGCCGTGGTCGATAAACAGCGGCGCGCGCAGCTGCTGCGTTTTGCGGTCAAAAACCGTGTCCGCATACCGGATCTGGTGCAGCGCCACATCGTACAGCTCGTTGGCCAGCGTCAGATCGCCGCTGTACTGCACATAATCGTACAGGCACGGGACCATGCACAGCGAATAGTCCAGGTAGATCCACTGATCCACATAGGGGCTGGTATCCGGGAAGACGCACGGGGCGATCAGGCCGCTTTTGTTGCGGTGGTCGGCAAAAAGGTGCAGGCAGCGGCGGATCAGCGCCGTATTGTGGAAGGTGACCGAGTCCACCAGCGCCTGCAGCCGCAGATCGCCGATCCACAGCCGCCGGTCACGCTTGGGGCCGTCCTCGAACACATCCTGCTCGCATTCCTTCAGCGTTTTTACGCACATGGTGTCAATGCGCTGCAGCTGCTCATCGGGGGCGGTGTACGGGTCGGCGTCCTCCAGCCGCACGGCGGAAACGCTGTCCACATACAGGTCGGTCAGGGCCACCGGGAAGCGGAAGGTGCCGGGACGCTCCAGCTTGAGGTACCGGAAGGAATACCGCCGCTCCAGGCTGCCGGTATAGGGCACGAAGGGCACGGTCTTGAAATCCAGCTGCGCCCATGTGGCGGAAAGGCAATTGGGCTGATCCTCGATCGACTCCATCAGCTCGATCGGCATCTCGGCAAAGGAAAAGCTGAAATTGGTCGGGGAATCCGGAATGTGGTCTGCGCTGCCGCAATCCAGCGACAGGTGCAGATAGCCGGTATAGTGGTCGCCGAAATCCAGGATGATCGGCTCCTTTTCCAGTATCAGCGGGAAAGTGACATCCCGCAGCCGGTGTATCGCATAGCCCTGAAAGCTGCGTCTGTCGGCTGTGACCTCCACGAGGGCTGCCGGCCGGACAGCCGTGTGCTGCAGCTCCCGCTTGCGTCGGTCATGCTTGCTTCTCATTGTGGTATATCATTCCTTCCTGTTTGTGTGCGGCCGATCATCGGCTTATAGTAACATACTTGATATAATACCATATCAGCGATTGCTTTGGCTATGAGGATATTGCTGAATATGTGTGGTTTCTTTACCCTTTTTGGCCTTAGTTTGCCGAAAGCGTCGATTTTTCTATGGCGCCGATGGCGTTTGTTGGCAATATATTGAAAAAAGCGCCGGAAAAATTGGCTATTTTCATTCTTTCCGGCAGAATGGCCGTTTTCGGCACTTTTCGGCGGGAAACGGGAAAGTATCCATAGTATAGCATGAAGCTGAAGAAAAAAGAATGGAGAGTTTCGCTTTTTCTTTGTACTTTTCATTCATTATACGGTAAATTTCTTTCAAGCGATTGACAGATATTTTTTGTCAATGCTACAATATTACTGGTTTTACGCCGAAAAAATTGGACGAATTAACCATTCTGTGAGCAGGGAGGCAGCCGGATGGAGATTGTCAAGAAGATTGTCTTCGGTGATTCGGACGACAAACCGGTCGCCTGGGGACCCGGTGTGCGCAGCGAGCACATTATCCATTATGTCACCAAGGGGCGAGGCCGGATCTATTGCAACGGCCGGGAATATACCGTCACCGCCGGGGAGAGCTTTGTGGTGCAGCCGTACCGGATGATCCGGTATGTGCCGGACACCGACGACCCGTGGGGATACGCCTGGTGCATCATTGATGCCCAATCGGTGGAGATGATGATGGAGCAGCTGGTGTTTAAGCAGGACGATGTTACGATCGGCTATGTGGAGCCTGCCAAGATCGTGCCGCTGTACCGGATGCTGGACGAGGTGGGCAATTTCCCGGAGGCGGCCATGACCCGGTACGGATTGGCGCACGCCATTGTGGGGGTGTACCTGGATGCCTACCCGCAGCACCGGCTGACCGCCTCGGAGGCGCTGTATGAGCGGGCGGTGCAGATCGTTGAAAGAAAATTCCATTCGGACAAGTATTCGGTGGCCGATATTGCCGCGGATCTGAACATCAGCGGCGCCACCCTATACCGCCTTTTTGTGACAAAAAGCGGCCTGTCGCCGAACACCTATCTGCAGAGCTACCGCATCCAGCAGGCACAGAAAATGCTGAAGGCCGGCCTGACGATCAAGGAAACCGCGCTTTCCTGCGGGTTTTCCGACCAGTTCTACTTTTCCAAGGCGTTCAAAAAGATTGCCGGGCTGACGCCGACCGAGTACAAGCAGCGCGAAGCACGCCGGTAATATAAGGTAATATATCCAATAGTTGTGTGGTACAAATGGCAGGGTGTTCCATTTGTGCTATACAACTATTTTTTTCGCACGGCCAAGAATGATTTTGACATATCATTGAAGAAAATGTCCATGGCAAAGAACCGGGGGGTACGATAAAATTTGAATAGTGAAGTATTGACGACATAAGGAGGACGCCCACAGTGAGAAAGAAAATTGCCTGTCTGGCTATCGCACTTTCCATGATCTTTGTCGCTTCCTGCGGAAATTCCGGGAAGCAGGACACGACTTCCGGCAATAAAACAACCAATCCGACAACCACGACCACTGCGCCCGAGCAGATCGGAACGACCACCGCACCCAGCGGTACCACCACCGCCGGCCGCAAGGATGGCACCACCACCTCGCAGCGGCTTGTCCGCGTGACGGTGACCAGCCAGGTGGCGGAGAGCGACCCCACCCGCCGCTCCGACCGGGACAGCAATGCCGGTGAGGATGCCGGCAACCGCGTATCGCAGGATCCGGTCAACCGGGACGACGCGCCGCCGCTGACCGAATGGAAGCAGGGCACGCTGGGCTCGTACAAGCTGGTGTGGAACGACGAATTCGACAAGGACGGCATCGACTATAACAAGTGGTGCTACGGCTCGGAGAACCCGGACACCTACGACAACATGCTGCTGCTGACCGAGGATGAGGACCCCAGCATCATCACGGCTGAGGACGGCCTGCTGAAGATGAATGCCCGCCGCTATGTCAGCAAGACAAATTCGAAGATCGAATACGCGACCAACAAATCCTTCAGCACCCGCGAGACGATGAACTTCCGCTACGGCTATGTGGAGATGCGCGCCATGGTGCCGATGCGCGCCGGCAGCTTCTCCGCCTTCTGGGCGATCGGTAAGCCGGGCTTGGTCTCCAAGCTGCCGAACGGCTACTACACCGAGATCGACTTCTTTGAGGAATTCGGCAGTGACTACGAGCTGGTGCCGAACTTCCACAAGTGGTACGACGATTACAGCCACAGCAACTTTGATCTGAGCTGGTCGAAGAAGCAGGGCAATACCGGTATCGGCAAAACGCAGTACGGCATCTACCGTTTCAAGGATATCCGCACGCTGCCGTATGAATTCCATCTGTACGGTGTGGAGTGGACCAAGGAATACATCAAGACCTATGTGGACGGCGAGTGCTACTGCACCTTTGATGTCAACTATGCCTACGATAAGGATTGGGACTACGGCCCCAATGTAAATGCCACCCAGCCGCTCAGCCCCCAGAAGAAGGATATGAGTGGTTACCACGATTACATCTACCTGCTGCTGCAGAACCTGATCTATGCCAATGCGGACAGCGGCGTGGGAGAGAACGGCAGCGTGATCACGCAGCACATCATTGATGAAAACACGATCTTCCCGTTCCAGTACTGGGTGGATTATGTGCGGCTGTATCAGGATCCCACCAACCCCGACAACGGCCTGTACTATCTCAACGAGAATGGACAGAAGGTCAACTACTACAACAACTAACAGCGGAAAGGGTTACAGAGAATGAAGCTTGTCAGGAGATTATGTGCGGCCGCAGCCTGCATGGCGGTGACCTTTGGCGCCGTTGGCGCCGCGCTGCCGCCGGCGGCAGCGGAGACCCTGCCGGCTGCGGCGGCGGATACCGTCACAGCGGCAGCGGATGGCTATGCGGTGTACGCGGCGGCGCTGACGGATTGCCCGGACGCGGCGCAGGCGATCACGCTGGCCGGCGGCGCTTACATACAGGCAACGGACGGACTGCAGCGCAGCGCCGACTATGAAACGGCACCGGACGCCGTGCTGCTGCCGCAGGGCACCGGCACCCTGACATATGAGCTGGAGGTGCCGCAGACAGCGCTGTACGCGCTCAGCCTGCGGTACGCCTCGCTGGAGGGCAATGGCCTGGATATCCGCGTGGGCCTGCGCATTGACGGGGAGTACCCGTTCAGCGAGGCAGCGGAGCTGAGCTTTCCGCGCATGTGGCATAATGAGAGCGAGACCTGGAAGCAGGACAAGGACGGCAACGACCTGACCCCGGAGCAGACGGAATACCGCGATATGGTGGATCAGCCGGCGCGGGACAGCCTGGGCGTGGAGGTGGAGCCGTATGTTTTCCGGCTGACCGCCGGCCGCCACACCATCACGGTGGAGGGCGGCGGCGAGGCCTTTGCCCTGGGACAGCTGCGTTTCCTGCCGCCGGAGCGGCCGGCCGCCTATACGGCGCCGACGGATCTGACGGACGCGCAGGGGGTGCAGCCCATCCTGCTGCAGGGCGAGTCCGCGACCTATAAGTCCTCCTCGGCCATGGTGCCGAAAGGGGATAATACCGACGCAGCAATGACCCCGGCCAGCGCGGAGAATGTGCGCCTGAACTATATCGGCGGCTCCTCCTGGGCGAAGCCGAATGCCTCGGCCACCTGGAGCTTCCGCGTGGAGCAGGCCGGCTACTATAAGCTGGCTTTCCGCTTCAAGCAGGATCAGATCATCAATGCCAAGACCTACCGCCGCCTGAAGATCGACGGGGTGACCCCCTTTGCCGAGGCGGCGTGCATCGCCTTTCCGTATGCCACCAAATGGCAGGCGCAGGTGCTGACCAATGCCGCCGGCGAGGAGTGCCTGGTGTGGCTGGATGCGGGCGACCATACCGTCACGATGGAGTCCACCCTGGGCGCCGCGGCGGCGGTCTACGGCAAGCTGCAGACCATTGTGCAGAGCCTTGGCGACACCTACACCTCCGTGGTGATGGTGACCGGGGAATCCCCCGACGCCGGCCGCGATTATGAGCTTTTTCGCTCCATCCCGGGCTTTGAGGACACGCTGCGCACCAATATGGAGGCGCTGGATGCCCTGGTGCAGGAGCTGCAGACGCTCTCCGGTAAGAAGAGCACGCAGGCCATTGCCTCCATGCAGAATATGCGCCGGGTGCTGCGCCTAATGCTGGAGCGCCCCTATATCGCGCACCAGTACCTTTCGGATTATTATTCCAACTACTGCTCCGTCAGCGCATGGATGAACGATATGTCCTCCATGCCGCTGGCGCTGGATGAGCTGCGTATCGTGTACCACTCGCAGGAGGCGGAGATGCAATCGGTCGGGGTGCTTGACCGGCTGCTGTTTTCCCTGCGGCGGTTCATCAATTCCTTCCGCCAGAATGACGGCAGCCAGGCCACGGCGAAGAGCGACACCAAGCTGCGCCTGTGGGTGAACTGGGGCCGCGATCAGACGCGTGCCCTGAGCAGCCTGATCCAGGACTCCTTCACGGCCGGCACCGGCATTGAGGTGGATGTGCAGATGGTCAACGCCACGCTGGTGCAGGGTATCATGTCCGGCAATGCGCCGGATCTGGCGCTGCAGATGTCGCGTGCGGAGCCGGTAAACCTCGGTATCCGCAATGCTCTGATGGATCTGAAGAGCTTTCCGGACTATGAGGAGGTGCTGCAGCGCTTCCAGCCGGGCGCCGAGGTGCCCTACTGCTACAACGGCCGCTGTTATGCCCTGCCGGATACCCAGAGCTACATGGTCATGTTCTACCGCACGGATATCCTGGAGAAGCTGGAGCTGGAGGTGCCGAACACCTGGGAGGACTTTATCCGTGCCTCCACGGTGATCCAGCGGCACAATATGCAGGTGTACCTGCCGTATACCCGCATCACCTCCGGCACCACGGTCAATGCCGGTATCGGCAGCCTGAACCTCTATCCGACGCTGATGCTGCAGAACAAGCTGCCGCTGTATAACGATGAGCAGACGGCGACGGTGATCGGCAGCGAGCAGTCGGTCTCGGTGTTCGACAGCTGGACGCGGATGTACACCGATTATCAATTCTTGAAAGAGGCGGATTTCTACAACCGCTTCCGTACCGGCTCCATGCCCCTGGGCATTGCCGGCTATACCACCTGCCTGACGCTTTCGCAAACGGCGGCCGAGATCGATGGCCGCTGGGCAATGGCGCCGGTGCCGGCGGCGGACGGGGAGCACCACACCGTGGCCGGCAGCGGCACCGGCTGTGCGATCCTCTCCACCACCGACAAGGCGGAGCAGGCATGGGAATTCCTGAAATGGTGGACGAGTGCCGAGACCCAGGAGCGGTATTCCAAGAATGTGGAGTCCGTGCTGGGAACCGTCGGCCGTGTGGCGACCTCCAATGTGGAGGCATTCAAGAAGCTTTCCTGGAGTGCGACGGAGCGCGAGCAGCTGCTGGCGCAGTGGTCGCAGGTGCAGGAGATCCCGGAGATCCCCGGCAGCTATTATCTTTCCCGTGCGCTGGATCAGGCGTACTGGGAAGTCCTTAACGGCGTATCCAACAGCATGGACGCCGTAAACAAGTGGAGCGATATCGCCAATGAGGAGATCTCGCGCAAGGTGCAGGAGTATGAGTACCTGGAGGAGGGCAGACGCAATGCCAAGAATTAAGCGACCCGGCAGCACGCGGGCGCTGCTGCGCGAGCAGTGGCCGATGCTGGTGATGATGCTGC
Source organism: Ruminococcaceae bacterium UBA6353 (assembly GCA_002437905.1). GTDB lineage: Bacteria > Bacillota > Clostridia > Oscillospirales > Acutalibacteraceae > UBA5905. The sequence goes on from DJRT01000014.1 coordinate 82,482, forward strand.
CCTTTTTCCTGTTGTTCACGGTGATGACGGTCATCCCCATCATCTGCTCGCTGGTGCTCAGCCTGACCTCGTATGATACGCTCAACCCGACCTATTTTGTCGGCATTGACAACTATCTGCGGCTGTTTGTCAGCGACGCCTCCTTTCTGGTGGTGCTGAAAAACACGCTGGTGATCGTGCTGCTGACCGGGCCGGTGGGCTTCCTGCTGGCATTCCTGCTGGCGTGGCTGGTCAATGAGTTTTCCCCGATGATGCGCACGCTGCTGTCCTTCATGTTCTATGCCCCGTCGCTGGCCGGCAATGCCTTCTTCGTGTGGAAGATCCTGTTCAGCGGCGACAGCTATGGCTACCTGAACAGCTTCCTGTTGAACCTGGGCATGATCACGGAGCCGGTGACCTGGCTGAGCGATGCCCGGTACCTGATGCCGATCATCGTGCTGGTGCAGCTGTGGCAGTGCATGGGTATTTCGTTCCTGTCCAATATTGCCGGTCTGCAGAATGTCAACCGCGACCTGTATGAGGCCGGCGCGATTGACGGTGTGCGCAACCGCTGGCAGGAGCTGTGGTACATCACGCTGCCCTCCATGCAGCACATGATCCTGTTCAGCGTGGTTATGCAGATCCAGAGCAGCTTTTCGGTCAGCGCGATCACGACCGAGCTGGCCGGCTATCCCAGTGTGGGGCAGTCGGTGGATACCATTGTGTCCCACATGATCGATGTGGGCACGGTGCGGTATGAGATGGGATACGCCTCAGCAGTGGCTGTGGTGTTGTTTTTACTGATGGCAGGGACGCGGATCATCCTCGGCAAATTCCTGCAGATGATCGGAAGGTGACGGACGCGACATGAAAACTGCTACCCTACATAAGCTGCGGCGCCTGCGGCTGGGCCATGCGCCCGGCAGCCTGAGCAGCCGCCGCTTTACCCGCTCGCGCTTCGGCAACTTCCTGTGCCTGCTGGTGATCGTGCTGGCCGGCCTGTTTACCATGCTGCCGCTGATCTACGCGGTGGCGACTTCCTTTAAGCCGCTGGATGAGCTGCTGCTGTTTCCGCCGCGCTTTTTTGTGCGGCGTCCCACGATTGAAAACTACACAGCGCTGTCCGGGCTGCTGTCGGATCAGTTTATCCCCCTGGGACGGTATCTGTTTAACAGCCTGTCCATCAGTGCCGTGACCACGGCGGTCTACATTCTGATCTCGGCTATGGCGGCCTTTGGCCTGTGCAAATCCCGGTTCCGCTTCTGCGGGCCGCTGTTCATGATCGTGCAGTTTGCACTGCTGTTTAACCCCTATACGCTGGCGGTGCCGCAGTATCTGATCCTGGCCCGCCTGCATGTGATCGATACCTATTGGGCCTACATACTGCCGCAGCTTTCGGCTACGCTGGGTGTTTTCCTGCTCAAGCAGTATATGGAGGGCGCCCTGCCGGACGCTCTGCTGGAGGCGGCGCGCATCGACGGCGCGGGGCTGTTCCGGGTGTTTTTCCAGATCGCCCTGCCGCTGGTGAAGCCGGCGCTGCTGACGCTGATGCTTTTCTGCTTCCGCGATTCCTGGGCGATGGTGCCGCAGGGCACCATCTTCCGCGAGCAGCTGAAAACGCTGCCGATGGTCATGTCCCAGATCGCCGCCGGCGGCATTGCCCGTTCCGGCAGCGCCATGGCGGTAACGGTCATTCTGATGATCCCGCCGGTGATCGTGTATCTGATCTCGCAGAGCAATGTGATCGAGTCGATGAGCAGTGTCGGCATTAAGGAATAAGACAGCACCGTTGGGAGGATGGCAAGTTGAAACATTTGAAAAGGATCGTAGCGTTGGCAGCGGTGCTGTGCCTGCTGGCTGCACCGCTGACAGTGGCTGCGCAGTCAACCTACGGTGACATTCCGGTCGAAAGCTATACCTATTGGGAAAAGGTCGGCTCCGGCAGCCGCAAGGCGGTCTATTCGCAGCCGATGTATCAGGTGAAGGCCATGGTGACGGCCGAAACGCTGGGCGTTGCGGACTTCAACAGCCTTTCGGCGGTGTGCACCGATACGCAGGGGAATATCTACCTGCTGGACGGGGCGGCATCGCGCCTGGTGATCACCGACAGCCAGTACACCGTTCTCCGGGAGCTGACGACGGTGGACGATAACGGCACGCCGCTGGACTTTACCGGGGCGCGGGATGTGTATGTGCGTGCGGACGGCACGATCTACCTGTGTGATACGGACCACGCCCGTGTGCTGAAGTGCGACGCCGAGGGACGGCTGACCGGCATGCTGACGCTGCCGGAGTCCACGCTGATCCCGGAGGGCTTCAATTACGCCCCCATTGCCGTGGCGGTGGACTCCGCCGGCTATGCCTATGTGCTGTGCGACGGCTCCTACTACGGCGCAATTCTCTATACCCCGGAGGAGACCTTCGGCGGCTTCTATGGCGCCAATAAGGTCCGCAAGACGGTGGTGCAGGCGTTTTCCACCATGCTCAGCCGGGTGTTTGTAAACAATGCGAAAAAATCCGTCAGCCAGAGCGAGCTGCCCTTCTGCTTTGTCGATATCAGCATCGACCGGGAGGATTTTGTCTATACCGCCACCGGCTATACCGATATTTCCGGTATGAAGGGGCAGGTGAAGAAGCTCAGCCCCGGCAACGGCACCAATATTCTGGATTCGGACAGCGTCAACTTTGCCGATGACGGCTCCAACTGGACCTTCCGTGTGGGTGAGCTGCTGCGGCAGGATATCACGGCGCTGACGGTGGATGACCAGGGCTTTATCTACTGCCTGGACAGCACCTATGGGCGCGTGTACCTGTATGACCAGGAGTGCCACCTGCTGTCCGCCTTTGGCGGCGGTATGGGCACCGGCACGCAGGAGGGCGTGTTCCAGAAGGCGGTCGGCCTGACCCTGAACGGCAGTGACTTGCTGGTCTGTGACGGTACAAAAAACGCGCTGACCGTGCTGGCGCTGACGCCGTTCGGCGAACAATTCAAGCAGGCGCGGGCGCTGACCATCGGCGGCAAGTACCTGGAGGCGAAGCCCCTGTGGCAGGAGGTGCTGCGGCAGGATAGCAACTGCCAGCTGGCCTACAACGGCCTGGCCCGTGCCAGCCTGGCGGAGGAGGACTATGACGCGGCAATGGCCTATGCGCGCAAGGGCTATGACCGGGACACCTATGACCTGGCCTTCAGCGAGGTGCGCACTGCCTTTATCAGCCGCAATTTCTCCTGGCTGCTGGCGCTGGCGATCCTGGTGATCGGCGGTCTGCTGGTGCTGATGGTGGTTTCCATGCGCCGCCAGTTCAATCTGATCAAAAATCCCCGGCTGCGTCTGCTGTTCCATATGCTGGCTCACCCGTTTGACGCATTCGGCACAATCAAGGATAAAAAGCAGGGCTCGGTGCTGATCGGTACGGTGCTGCTGGTGCTCTATTATATCGGCACCGTGCTGTCGGATCTGTGCGGTGGCTTCTCCTTCACCTATGTGGATCTGGCCAGCTACAATTCCCTGTTCGTGTTCCTGCGCAGCGTCGGCGTGGTGCTGCTGTGGGTCATCTGCAATAAGGCAGTGACGGCGCTGATGGACGGCAAGGGCACCGGCAAGGAGATCTATATCGTCACCACCTACAGTCTGGTGCCGATGATCCTTTCCCGCTTTGTATATCTCGCCCTGTCCAATGCCCTGCGCTCGGACGAGGCGGAATTCCTGAATATCTTCTGCGGTGTGATGCTGGTGTGGACGCTGCTGCTGATCGTGGTCGGCACCATCCGCATCCACGATTACGGCATGGGCAAATTCCTCGGCACCACGGTGCTGAGCGTCGCCGGCATGGCGATCGTGCTGTTCCTGCTGATTATGGTGTTCATCCTCTCCCAGCAGTTTATCGGCTTTTTGACGACGCTGTTTTTGGAGATCGTGTAATGGCGCATGGTAGACGAGGAGGTCTGGTTGCTCTGAAAAAGATACGAATTGTGGCGGCGGTGGCCGCCGGCTGCCTGCTGCTGACCGGCCTGACGGGCTGCAGCGCACAGCCGACCGGTATCCGGCCGGCCGCGTTTGACACCACGGCTGTGTCGCAGGCTCCGGAGGGCGGCATCGTGGCGGAAAACAGCCGCTACCGGCTGGAGTGGGACGACGCCAAAAAGACGGTCGCCCTGACGGATATACAGCGCGGTACGCGCTTTTCCACCGATCCTGCGGCCTCGGCCGAGCCGGAATATGACGAGCTTGGTATGCCGGTGAAGAGCAATCCGCTGCTCTCCTCGGCACTGCAGCTGAAATACATTGACGCCGTTTCCGGCCATGAGGTATCCGCCAACTCCTATAATGGGGCGGTGCGCAATGGCCGTGTGCTGGCGACCACGCTGGAGGACGGCCTGCTGGTGACCTACTATTTTGATGAGATCCAGGTGGCCGTGCCGGTGGAGTACCGCCTGCGGGAGACCGGGCTGGCGGTGACGGTGCGCACCAAGCAGCTGCAGGAGGGCGAGAACCGCGTCACTGAGCTGTCCCTGCTGCCCTTTATGTGTGCGGTGGAGAACACGGCGCAGGATGCCTATCTGTTCCTGCCCTCCGGCTCCGGCGCGCTGGTGTATCCCAAGACCCTGTCGGCTACCGGCGTCAGCTACCGCCAGTCGATCTACGGCGATGACCCGATGATCGAAGTGTTCGATTCGCCCTCTGTGGAGGCGCCGGTGCGGCTGCCGGTCTACGGCGCGAAAAACGGCGATACCGCCCTGTGCGCAGTCGTGGAGGAGGGCGCTGAGTCCGCGATGCTGGACGCCCTGATCGGCGGCAGCTCCTACCGCTATTCCGCGGCGTATGCCACACTGCGGCTGCGCGGCTATGCCAACCTGCGCGTGAAGGCGTACACCGGCAATATCATCCAAAGCGATTACTATACCGAGGATATCGTGGACACCACCCTGACGGTCGCCTACACGCCTCTGTATGATGCACAGGCGGATTACATCGGCATGGCGGGTGTCTACCGCAGCTATCTGCAGACGGCCGGCCTGCTGACCGGGACGGACAGCGCGGCGGCCCCCTATACGCTGTATATCTACGGCGGCCTGATGAGCAAGCAGTCCTTCCTCGGTATCCCGCACAGCACCATGACCGTGCTGACGGATACCAAACAGGCCGAAACCATGCTGCGTGAGCTGAGCGAGGCTACCGGGCAGCAGCCGGCCGTGTATCTGAAGGGCTTCGGCGGCACCGGACTGACCACCGGCAAGCTGGCCGGCGGCTATACGGTAAACAGCCGGCTGGGCGGTGTGAAGGGCCTGAACACCCTGTCGGCCTACTGCCGGGAAAGCAGCATCCCGCTGTATTTCAATGTGGATCTGCTGCGCTTCAGAAAGAGCAGCGGCGGCTGGAATAAGCTGACCAGCTCGGCGCAGGCAGCCAATATGAAGAATTACTACCCGGTGCGGTACTATGTTTCCCTGCGCAGCAAGAATACAGGCACCAAGTACGCGCTGCTGACCCGCGAGAAGCTGGCGGATGCCACGGCGCGCCTGCTGAAGAAGACCGCCGGCTGGCAGGTGGAGGGTCTGGCCTTTGATACGCTGGCCGATACCGCCTATTCGGATTACGGCACCGGCTACTACTGCCAGCAGGGCATGGCGCAGACCGTGACCGATGCCCTGGCCGCCGTGCAGAATAGCGGCCGCCGGGTGGCCGTGAGTGAGGCCAACGGGTACGCCGCCGCGGCAGCGGAGCAGGTGTTCAATGTGCCGCTCAGCTCGGCCAAATACGATGTTTTTGATGAGGATGTGCCGTTCTATGCGGCCGTCTTTAAGGGGCACACCGCCCTGTCCACCCCCGCGATCGACCTGGCCACCCGCCCGCAGGATGCCCTGCTGGCGGCTATGGAGGCCGGCTGTGCGCCGACCTGGTCGCTGATGTACCGGTACGATACCGCCGTGCTGAACTGCACCACGGCGGAGCTGCACGCCGGCGTCTATGCGGAGTGGAAGGATGCGATCGTGCAGACGGTCAAGGAGGTCGCACCGTTCTACACCGCCATTGCCGGAGCCGAGATCACGGCGCACCGGCTGCTGGAGGGCGGCGTGCGGGTGACCGAATTCAGTAACGGTGTGCAGGTGGCGGTCAACCGCAGCGATACGGCGCAGCCGTCGCCGCTGGGTACCGTGGAGGCCTGGAGCTATCGGATCGGAGGGATCACCGGATGAAAAAGAAGAAGCTGCGCGGCATTGATTCGCTGAAAAGCCGCTACGGGCTGATGTTCGTCTCCATCTGGGTGGTCGGCTTTGTGCTGTTTTTCCTTGTACCGCTGTGCCAGTCCTTTACCTACGCGTTCTGCGATGTGGTGTTTGGCAGCGACAAGGGCGGCAATACCTTTGTGGGAATCAAGCACTTCCGCACGCTGCTGCTGGAGGACCCCAGCTATACCGATAACCTGCGCTCGGCGGTCAGCTCCATGCTGTACTCGCTGCCGCTGATCCTGATTGTCAGCCTGGTGCTGGCACTGATCCTCAACCAGAAATTCCGCGGCCGTCTGTTCTTCCGGGCAGTGTATTTTCTGCCGGTCATCATCGCCTCCGGCGTGGTGATGCAGCTGATCAGCGGCCAGCTTAATTCCTCCGATCAGCTGTCCTCCTCCGTCACGGAGAATATGTTTTCCGTTGCGGATATCATGAATGTGCTGAACCTGCCGACGGCAGTGGCCACCTATGTGCAGAAGATCATCAGCAGCATTTTCTCGCTGCTGTGGCAGTGCGGTATCCAGATCGTGCTGTTTATCGCCGGCCTGCAGTCCATCCCGTCCAGCCTGTATGAGGCCAGCCGGGTGGAGGGCGCCTCCCGGTGGGAGGATTTCTGGTTCATCACCTTCCCCATGCTTTCGCGCGTGACGCTGCTGGTGGGGGTGTTCACCATGATCGAGCTGTTCACCGCCACCACCAGTCCGGTCATCCGGACGGCGTACTCCAAGATGGGCGTGGGTATCTATGATGTATCCTCGGCCATGCTGTGGATGTACTTTGCGGTGGTCGGCGCGGTAATGGGTCTTGTGATCCTGCTGTATACGCGGCTGCTGATGAAGCGGTGGGAATGAGAGGTGTGCCATGAACGATAAAAAACTCGGCGGCGGACTTTCCGCCTGCCCAAAGGCGGCACGCAAAACGGCCGATGTCGTGGTCGCCGTGGTGCGGTGGTTCATCCTGCTGGCCATCGGCTATATTGTCATCTATCCGCTGTTTTATATGATCACCTCCTCCCTGAGCTCCCGCAGCTCGCTGCTGGATCCCACCAGCGTGTGGATCCCGAAGGAGCTGACGCTGGATAACTTCAAATTCATGTGGGAGGTCATGGACTACGGCAAGGCATTCCTGTCCACCGTGCGGGTGGAACTGGTCAGTGCGCTGATCGAGGTGCTGACCTGTGCCATCGTCGCCTATGGCTTTGCCCGCTTCCGCTTTCCCGGCAAGCGGCTGATGACCGCGGCGCTGTTCCTTACCATTCTGATCCCGGCGCCGATGATTATTATTCCGCTGATGATCAACTTTTCCCACCTGGATCTGTTCGGCATCCTGTCGCTGGTCAAGACGCTGGGAGGCCCGGATCTGCGGCTGGATCTGCTGGGCACGCCGTGGACCTTCTGGCTGCCCTCGCTGTTCGCCAACGGCCTGCGTGCCGGCATCATGATCTACATATACATCCAGTTTTTCAAGGGCCTGCCCGGTGAGCTGGAGGAGGCTGCCTGGATGGACGGCGCCGGCCCCATCCGCACCTTCTTCTCCATCGCGGTGCCCTCCTCCAGCGTGGTTATTCTCACGGTCACGGTGTTCTCCATCATCTGGCACTGGAACGATTCCTTCCTGGCCACCATGTACATGGATACCGACTATCCCCTGAGCGTGACCATGAGCAAGCTGGTGGAACTGCTGACCTACAAGAATGTCTACCTGTCTCCGGACCGGCCGGAGGGACTGGCCTATATCATGGCCGCCTGCCTGATGTTCATTCTGCCGCCGCTGGTATTCTACCTGATCGTGCAGCACTGGTTTGTGGAGAGCATCGACCGGGTGGGTATCACCGGCTAAGCCGGCAGCAAGAGAGCCTTTTCCCCTGCGGCGGGCGCCCTGCATACGGGCGCTGTGGCCGCATTGCATAGCGAAAAAAGACGAAAAGCGCGTTTAGAGGAAAGAGGAGGTGGCGCAGCCCTACAATGTGTCCACGCAAATACCCCATAACACACAGAAAGGATGGAACAAGTATGAACGGCAAGACTTTTGTAAAGCTGCTGGCACTGCTGTGCGTTTTTGTGATGCTGCTGACGGTCACCACCGCCTGCGGCAAGGGCAAAAACGAGAGTGACGAATACAGCGTTATCTGGGAGGAGGTCAGCGGCGACGGAACCTCCACCGGTGAAAGCAATGCTCCCGGCGGCCAGGATACCTCCGACGGCCAGGGTGGCAGCCAGGGCGGCAGCCACGGCAATACCAGCGGCGGCCAGGCCAACACCAGCGGTGGGAAGAACAACACCAGCGGCTCCGGCACCAGCACCAGCGTGGATGCCAGCAAGTACCGCGGCACCGTGGTGAAGTACGCCACCTGGAAGGATCCCAAGCTGAATGAGGACGGCAGCGTGGTGGAGGCCTTCCAGAAGCGCTACGGCATCACCGTGCAGGTGGTCAGCGTGCCGCAGGGCGGCTATATCCAGAAGATCATGGGTTACATCGCCTCCGGCGATGCCCCGGATGTGTACATTGATACCGCCGAATGGCCGGCTACCCTCGGCATTGCCGCGCCGATCACCGACGCGCAGATCGATATGTCCGACCCCATCTGGGATCAGGCTACCTTCAAGACCACGACCATCAACGGCAAGGTCTACGGCTGCAATACCCTCGGCAATGTGTGGTCGGAGGCGGACTGCGTCTTCTTCAACAAGAAGCTGATGGAGGACAACAATATCACCACCCCCGCCGAGTACTATGCCGCGGGCAAGTGGGATCTGGACGCCATGGAGAAGTGCCTGCGGGATGTGAAGAACGCCGGCTACAAGGGCGGCTTCACGCGGCCGGAGTCCCTGGCGGCCTGCTACGACGGCGACTGGGTGAAGATGCAGGACGGCAAGATGGTGAACAACAGCGGCAGCTCCATGCTGACCAATGTGTACAAGCGCATTGCCAAGTGGTATGAGGAGGGCCTGCTGGTAACGGCGGACAGCTACTTCAATGACGGCAATGTGGGCCTGTGCATCGACCCCGCATTCGGCCTCAAGCGCACCGGCACCTTCGCCAAGATGAACCAGGACTATGTCGGCTATACCTTCATGCCCGATTATGACAAGAACACCAAAGCACAGCCCTGCGGCATCGACCGCTTCTACGGCGTGTGCAAGAAGGCGCCCAACCCGGTGGCGGCCGGCATCTTCCTGCGCTATTACCTCGATTCCGCCAACTATGACCTGAACAAGACCTTCATCTCCACCGATGCCGCCACCTTCTTCTTCAAGGTGACCAGCGCCGCCGTGGAAAAGAAGAACATCTACTACATGAACGGTGTGGCGGATGTGGTCGGTACCTTTACCTGGTTCAAGTATTGCGATATGCCCTATAGCTACTCCTCGCAGCAGATCGGCACGGCTATCCAGGCCGAGAACAATGTGATCGAGGGCTACTGCAAGACGGTGAACGAGTACATCAAGACCCAGACCCAATAAGGGTACGGACGGATGAGCAGAACCCCGGACAGCCCCGCCAGCCGGGGCGGTCCGGGTTTACCCCCAAGCAGGACCCAAAGACCAAAATGAAGAAAGGTGGAAAGAAACAATGAAAAAGAGCATGTTCCGGCTTCTCTCTCTTCTTGGCACGGTTGCCATTTTGGTTGGTTCGCTGTCCATCGGTGCACTGTTCACCGGTGTTTCTGCAGCCACAACAACTGTATGGGATGGTCAGGCGGCAGCGATCACCGAGGGTGATGGCTCTGCGGAGAATCCCTACCTGATCACAAACGGCGGTCAGCTGTATACTATGGTGACCACCGGGGCGGATACCGCCGGCCAGTATTACAAGCTGACACAGGATATTTATCTGAATGATGTATCCAATGCAGACTGGAAAAATGGCACGGTAAATTCCTGGCCGAGCTGGAAAACCTTCTATGGCAATGTGGATGGTGACGGCCATGTGGTGTACGGCCTGTATTCTGTTGGCGATCAGCGTGTCGGTCTGATCCCGCAGATCTCCGGCACGGTGAGCATCACCAACCTCGGCCTGGAGAATTCCTATCTGGGAATCACCGGCTGGGGCTATGTCGGCGGTTTGGTGGGCCTTGCGTTTTCTGGCACAAGCTTTACCGTAAACTATTGCTATGCCGGGGCGGATGTGGAGATCGCTAATCCCAATGGCGGCACGGGTCAAGGCGGCCTGGTAGGCTATGTGGAGAGTGGCTGCGCCGGCATCGAGATGAACCACTGCTATTCGCTGGCCTCGCTGACCGGCAAGGCCAACAACACCGGTACGCTGATCGGCTTCGTTGGTGATGCGCCGGCCGGAAAGGGCGCGTGGGATGTTTTCCACCTGCGCCGCAGCTACGGCGTGGCGCTGAATGCGCCGGAAACCTATGCCTTGGTTTCCCCGACGACCTATCCAGCCACCATGATCGATTATTGGCATGTCTATGCCCCCACCAATGGCGGCGCGGCGACCACCACCCATGCGTATACCCGCATCGCCGTGCTGACGGTTGATCAGATGCAGGGCACAGCGGCCAAGACCAACATGAGCGGCCTGGACGAATGGACGAATGTTTGGAAAGTGAACAAAAATGGCTATCCCACTCTGCGGGTGTTCATGTCCGCCGAGGAGATCGCCTATGAGAATTCCCTTTGGAACGGCCAGGCGGCAGATATCACCGAGGGTGATGGCTCTGCGGAGAATCCCTATCTGATCGAAAACGGCGGTCAGCTGTATACCATGGTGACCACCGGGGCGGCTACCGCCGGCAAGTACTATAAGATCACCAAGGATATCTATCTGAACGATGTGCGCGACAGCGATTGGGCTACCGACACAAGTAACAACAACTGGCCGAACAGGAAGACTTTCTATGGCAATCTGGATGGTGACGGCCATGTGGTGTATGGTCTGTATTCCGTGCGCGATGAGCAGATGGGTCTGCTTCCGCATGTGAGCGGCACCGTTTCCGTGAAAAATCTTGGCGTGGATAAGGCGTATTTGGCAAGCAATAACGCTCCCTCCTGGATCCAGACAGCTACACTGGTGGGCGTAGTTGATGCGAACACCACTTTAACCGTAGAGCAGTGCTATGCCGGCCAGGATGTTGAAATCCATTGCCTGAGCTCTGTGGTTGGTCTTGGCGGCTTGATCGGCAATGCCGGTAATAGCACTGCAGTAGTCAAACTGAACTATTGCTACTCCCTCGCCAAGATCACCGGTGAGAGTGTGACGGCAGAAACAAGCTATGACAGCTGGGGCCTGCTGGTGGGCAGTATGGGCAGTGCAGGACAGGTGCGCTACAGCTACGCAGTGAACACCGATACCTCTGAAACGGCGCTGAAGGTTCCGGTCCTTTCGGCTACATGGGCCGCGGCAACTTCTGATGCTTACTTTATCTATGGAACCGATATAGCGGCGACTTACGCATCCGGTGGCAATTACAGCGGGACTAACGCTGCAAAGAACACCCATGTTCTGACCGCGGACAAAATGCAGGGCGCGGCGGCCAAGACCAACATGGGCGGCCTCGATTTCAACACGGTATTCTACACCACTGATAGCTACCCGGCGCTGCGGGTGTTCCAGGTCGGCAAGCTCTCCCTGCCGGATTCCACGGCTGCGGTCTACCGCGAAAAGGCGACCGGCAAAACCTATAAGACCGATGCGGATAAGGGCAACTACGGTGTGTTCCGTCTGCTGGGCAGCTATGCCACCGCGGATGGCGATGCGGCCAAGATCATCCCGGAGGGTGCGGACGGCACGGCCTATACGGTCGTGGAGCGCGGCATCATCATGGGCAAGGGCACCCGCACCGAAATGGATCTGTCCAAGGCGGTCGGCTATGTGAACCTGAAGCAGGCCGGGAAGGATACATCCGCTGCCACCTGCTACTATATCCTCAGCAAAACGGACGGTTTCGATAACTGCTGGACGCTGGACGAGAACGGCAAGCTGCAGTACAGCCTGCTGGTGAACCGGGTGTTCAAGACCGCTTTTGATACCGAGATCACCTTCCGTCCCTATGTGAAGGTGCGGGTCGGCGGCGCAGATTACACCCTGTATGCCGAGACGCGTACGGTCACCTACCGTCAGCTGGTCGGATTGGCACAGGAGCAGGAGCCTACGCTCGACTTTGGCTGGATGAACTAAACGGAAAGGGGTAAGGAAATGATGAACACGAAAAAGCAGTACAATGACCCCTGTATGGAGCTCTATCGGCTGGAGCAGACCGAGCAGCTGGCGAAAACGACCAGCGATGATGGCTGGGTCGATATAGGCGAGGATGAATAAAAACGGAGGGTACGGCCATGAAGCGTCCGTGTGATTTTTCTGCACAGGCACTCCGGCGGCCGGCCGCTCTGCTGGCAGCGGGGCTGCTGGCAGCACTGCTGCTGGCCGGCTGTCCGCGGCGCAAGCCCGCCGCGGACAGCAGCACCCCGCCGCCGGCGGATACGGCGGCAACCACCACCTCCCCGCTGCCGGAGGGCGGCGGGGAGGCCACCGGCACCACCACTGCCCCGGATGGGGCGGCGGCTGCGCCGGGCACCAGACCCGGCAAACAGCCGGCAAGCCCGGCCACGCCGGGAAAGGCGGACGGACAGGTGCCGCTGGGGGAGGATGAAGCCCCCGCCACCACCACCGCCGGAACGGCGGCGCCGACCACCACGGCGGCGCAGCCGCAGGGCACCACCACGGCGCCGAGCAAGGCGCACACCACCACGACCAAAAAGCAAACCACCACCACGGCGGACCCCAAGCAGGCGGTGGAGGACCCCAATAACTATGTAGAGGTTCCGCTGCCCAAGCGGCACTGAGCGCGGGCAGCCCTCCGCATGGAGAAAAGACACCCCGGCAGGAGCCGGTCAACGGCTGGCTTTCTGCCAGCGATCCACCGACACTATGGAAAGGTGAAAGCGTGAAAGCTATGAAAATGAGATTACCGAAAATCGTCTCCGTTCTCAGCGCGCTGGCCATACTGGTCGGTTCGCTGTCGACCGGGATGTTTTTTGCCGGCAGCGTTTCCGCCGAGGCAGCAAACATCTGGGACGGCCAGGCGGCGGCAATCACCCAGGGCAGCGGCACCAAGGAGGATCCCTACCGGATCCAGAACGGAGGCCAGCTGTACACGATGGTGACAGCCGGAGCGGAGGAAACCGCCGGCAAGTATTATAAGCTGACAAAGGACATTTATCTGAATGATGTTTCTGCCCCCGGCTGGCAGAACGGCACGGTGAACAGCTGGCCGAATCGCCAGGTGTTCGCGGGCAATCTGGATGGCGACGGCCATGTGGTATACGGCCTGTACTCCGTCAATGACGAGCGCGTTGGCCTGATCCCGCAGGTCAAGGGCACGGTCAGCTTGACCAACCTTGGCCTGGAGAGCTCTTATTTGAAGATCACCGGCTGGGGCTATATCGGCGGCCTGATCGGCTTTGTCGAGAGCAACACCAGCTTTACCGTGAACCAGTGCTATGTGGGGGCGGGTGTGGAGATCGCCAACCCCGGCAGCAAAATGGGCCAGGGCGGCCTGGTGGGCTATGTGGACGATGGCTGCGTCGGCATTGAGATGAACAATTGCTACTCGCTGGCCTCGCTGACCGGCCCCACCGCCGTCAGCGATACCCGCAGCACACTGATCGGCCGCGTGGGCGGTGCAGCCGCCGGGCGGTATCCGTGGGATCACTTCCATGTGCGGTACAGCTACGGCGTGGCGCCGAACGCCCCCGAGCTGTTCCCGCTGGCCTCCTACACCTGGCAGGGTGCGCGCATGGACTACTGGCAGATCTACGCCCCCACCAAGGGCGGCGCGGAGTCCGGCACCAACTCTGACCGCATCAAGGTGCTGACCCCGGAGCAGATGCAGGGCACCGAGGCAAAGAACAACATGGGCGGCCTGGATTTCGCGGTGACCTGGGCGGTCGGCGAGGCCGGCCAGTACCCCACGCTGCGCGTGTTCCAGCATGACGATACCCCGTCGGGGAACGACAAGATCTGGGACGGTGCGGCGGCGGCCATCACCGAGGGTGACGGCACCGCGGAAAACCCCTACCTGATCACAAACGGCGGTCAGCTGTATACCATGGTGACCGCCGGGCAGACGGCTACCGCCGGCAAGTACTATAAGATCACGCAGGATATTTACCTCAATGATGCCACCTTCGCCGGCTGGGAGACCGGCACGGTGAACGCCTGGCCGAACCGCCGGGTGTTTGCCGGTAATCTGGATGGCGATGGCCATGTGATCTACGGCCTGTATGCCGTCGGCGATGAGCGCGTCGGCCTGCTGCCGGAGATCGCCGGCACGGTCAGCGTGACCAACCTCGGCCTGGAGAATTCCTATCTGAAGATCACCGGCTGGGGCTATGTCGGCGGCTTGATCGGCCTGGTGAATGAGAACACCAGCTTCACCGTGAACCACTGCTATGCCGGGGCGGGCGTGGAGATTGCCAACCCCAACGGCGGCATGGGTCAGGGCGGCCTGGTGGGCTTTGTGAGCAACAACAGCGCCGGCATCGAGATGAACTATTGCTACTCGCTGGCCTCGCTGACCGGCACGGCCAACAACACCGGTACGCTGATTGGGCGTGTGGGCTCGGCGGCGGCCGGAAAGGCCCCGTGGGACGATTTCCACCTGCGCTACAGCTACGGCGTGGCGCTGAATGCACCGGATAGCTATGCACTGGTGCACACGACCTATGAAGGCACCATGATGGACTACTGGTGCGTCTATGCCCCCACCAAGGGCGGCGCGGAGTCCGGCACCCATGCGGATACCCGCATCACCGTGGTGACCACGGAGCAGATGCAGGGCGCGGCAGCCCGGGAGAACATGGGCGGTCTCGGCTTTGGCAATGCGTGGATCGCCGGCGGAGATGGGGTATACCCCACGCTGAAGGTTTTCCGCCGCCTGGACGGCGATGTGTGGAACGGCCGTGAGGCCGCCAGCTTTGCCGGCGGCACCGGCACCGAGGCTGACCCCTATCTGATCGAGAACGGCGGGCAGCTGTACAAGATGCTGGTCAACGGCAACACCACGACCGCAGGCAAATACTATAAGATCACGCAGAATATCTATCTGAACGATATATCGGATCCGGATTGGCAGAAAAACAGCCCGAACCAGTGGATCTCCTTCTCCTGGAGTGGCGATGGCTGGTTCGCCGGCCACCTGGATGGCGACGGCCACAAGGTTTTCGGCCTGTACTACGGGCACGATTCGGTGCGTGAACGCGCCGCGCTGATCCCCACGGTGAATACCGACCAGGATGTGGAGATCAAAAACCTGGGCATCGAAAACGCCTACCTGGCAGACCGCATTTATGCAGCCGGTCTGGTGGCGATGGTGCAGGGCAGCGGCAGCGTAACAATATCCCATTGCTATGTAGGCAGTGATGTGGAGATCAAGTCCAACGACTTCCAGGGCGGTCTGATCTGCTTCCTGCATATTCCCAAGCTGACGATGGAAAATTGCTATTCTCTGGCTTCTCTTACCGGCGCTGTGGCGGCGGATCACAGTGGTGCACTGATCGGATTTTCTTCCGATAATGCTGTCGGTTCAACCATCCGGAAGTGCTACGGTGTGGTCACAAACGATACGACCCTGCCGGTGACCTCCATCACCTGGCCGGGCACCCGTCTGAACTACAACGCCGTTTTCGGCACCAGTAAGGGCGGCGTGAACCACAACAATTTCCCGGCAGTGGTCGAGATGGAAGTGGAAAAGCTGCAGGGAGCCGCTGCCGAAAGCTTCCTGGTCGGCTTCGACTTTGAAAATGAGTGGCTGGTGAACCGGAGCACCTACCCGACGCTGCTGATCTTCGGCGGCGCTGCCGGCGGCGAGGAGGACCTGGCCGACCAGATGGACGGCGGTACCGGTACCGAGGCGGATCCCTACCGCATCCGCACCCCGGAGCAGCTGCAGGCGGTGCGCACGGCCATGAGCCGGCAGACCCGCGGCAAGTACTTCAAGCTGATGAACGATATTGCCGTAAATGATGTGAGCAAGGCCAACTGGAAGGCCTCCGCCGTGAAGTGGGATACCGATCCCTATGCGCTGTTCTGCGGCTACTTCAATGGCGACGGCCATGTGGTGCGCGGCCTGTACCTGGATGCCGGCGACGGCGTCGGTGCGGCACTGTTCAGCCGCCTGGGCAAGGGCGCTGTGGTGGAAAAGGTCGGCGTGGAAAGCTCCTATTTCAAAGCACAGCAGGCTGCGGCGATCGCCATCGGTGTTTCCGGCGAGGGCGTAACGGTGCGCCAGTGCTATGCGGACGAGACCGTGGAGATCGAGGGCAGCGTATACTGCGCCGGCCTGATCTCTGATGTGCGCGCCAACCGCTTTACCCTGAACAATTGCTTCTTTACCGGTAAGCTGACCGGCGGCACCGATGAAGTGCCGAAGTCCGGCTTTGTGGCGACCTTTACCGGCATCAGCAGCAAAATCTCCATCACCATCAGCGGCTGCTATACGGCCACAGCGGATGATGACTGGACCGTGCGGCCGGACGGCCCCGTGATGGGGAATATGCACATTATCAATGTGTACGGCACGAAGGAACAGACCTTCCGCGATGACTGGGCGGCGGCCAGCTACACCAAGCTGGGCGATTATTACCGCGTGGATAAGGCGGATATGCTGGGTGATAAGGCCAAAACGACCATGAAGGAGCTGGATTTCACCGCCGCCTACATCACCAAGCCCGGCAAGACCCCGCGTCTGCGGGTGTTCACCGGCGATGTGGAGGCCAACACCGGCACGGTGGGGGCGATCTGGTCCGGCGCCATTGCGGCCGCCTATGCCGGCGGTACCGGCACCGAGGCGGATCCGTACCTGATCGAAACAGCGGAGCAGCTGGCTCTGCTGGTCAATACCATGGTGGAGCAGCCCTACCTGACCACGGATAAGCACTATGCGCTGCTGCACGATATCCGTCTGAACGATACCTCCGCAGAGGAATGGTATAAGAAGGACGGTCTGAACGATTGGTTCGATGACTTCGTTTACCGCGGCCCCGGCTTCCAGGGACACTTTGACGGTCGCGGTCATACGGTGGACGGCATCTGGTTCACGGTAGTGGACGGTGACCGCCGCCTGAAGGACGACTGGCACTCCTATGCGCTGTTCCCGACCCTCGGTTCCGGCGCACAGATTGAAAATGTGGCAGTGGCCAACTTCTATTCTTCGCCCAGATGCACCCATGTGGGCGGTATTGCCGGCGGTATGACTCTGCTGACGCTGGAGAAGCCGGTGTCTATCCAGCGGTGCATTGCAGCCAGCACCTGCCAGCTCAACGGTTCGAACTCCGGCGGTATGATCGCCCATGTTCCTCAGGCTATCAGCATTATCGACTGCATCACCCAGAGCCAGGGCGAGGGCATCCATTCCCGCGGTACCCTGGTGGGTATGATGGATTCGCCTGTTCCCGTGGTGGTGACCAACTGCCTGTCGGTGGATGTCGGCCGTCAGCCGATGCTGTGGTACAGCAGCGATAACGGCCGCCCGCAGCCGATCCTGACCAATGTCTATTCCACCTACGGCTCCACCGGCATCAAGACCGTCGGTCTGAGCGAGCTGATGGGGGATAAGGCGAAGGAGACCCTCAAGGGCTTCGACTTTGACCATGTGTGGCTGGCTGTGGAGGACGGTACGCCCACGCTGCGGGTGTTCGGCGGCAATGCCTATTCCCGCCCGAAGCGCAAGGTGACCATTTCCTTCTACACCTTTGGCGGTTCCTCTGTGCCGGAGGTCAGCGGCTACCCGGGTGAAAAGATCCCGTGGCCGGATACCAGCACCGTGACCCGCAATGGCGACAGCTTTGTCGGCTGGTACATGGAGGATACCTGTGTACGCCCGTACCCGGGGGATACCTTCTTGGAGTACGATATAGTGCTGTATGCCAAGTGGACGGTCAAGAGCTTTACGCAGAATTTTGAGACCTATCCCTATGGCACCGCCGGGCTGGAAGGCCTTGGCGAGGACTACGAGCGGTATCGTCCCGGCGTGCTTGGTTATCAGATGGGACACACCCACGACGGCCTGGCCTCCCTGCACCGCCTTGGTCGGGATGCCGATGCCGGCGAGCAGGACTTCCAGCTGTTCGAATATGGCTGGGGCACCCTGGAGAACGGCCGCGAGTACACCATGACCTTCTGGATCTATCCGGAGACGGTCAATGATGCCAAGGACTTCATCAAGCTGGTCCATACCGACTATCTGGATGTAAGCCAGCCGTCCTACTATGTGGAGAACATCTGCAGCCTTGGCGGGCTGAAGGTGGGCGAATGGCAGCAGGTCAAGTTTACCTTTAGGGCCTACACAGACTTCTTGGCCATTCGCACCCCGGCACTGTCCAGCCTGTATTTCGACTCCTTTGTGATCGCCCCCAGCGGCACGATCCAGAAGGATCTGCCGGTGCCGAGCGGCGGCAGCAAGACCACCGTGACGGAGGAGTGGCGGTACGAGACGGTGTACGAGGATGATGTACAGCCCGGCGGCACGCAGACGGATATACAGCCGGGTGCGGACGATGGCGATGACAACAGCCAGTCGACGGTGAAAAAGTATCAGAAAAAGTATGTCAAGAAGAAAAACAGCGCCAATGGCGAGGCTACCGTGATGTGGATCTGGATTCTGGTAGCGGCCGGTGTGGTGGTTGTCGGCGGCGGTGTGTGCATCTTCCTGCTGCTGCGCCGCAAGAAGAACAAGCAGAAACAGCCGGAGTAAACTGACCGGCACCGGATCGGAGAATTTTTGCGGGGGCATCCGCACAGCGATGCTGCGGATGCCCCCGACCGGTCTGCCTATATCATATGTTTTATTGTCATGTGGAGGATATGGAACGATGTCCATAACACATATGCCGCAGGAGCAGCGCTTTTTGCTGCAAACGGAGAATACGGCATACAGCTTTTGCGTGGAGGGCGGGGATTTCCTGCGCCACGAATACTATGGTGAAAAGACGGCCTTTCAGCCGTGCAAGATCAAATGCCGCTCCTTTTCGCCCTATCAGGAACGACTTGGCGGCATCTTTTCCCAGAATACGGATCTTCTGGAATTCCCCTTTTTCGGGAGCGGCGATTACCGCTGCAGCGCGCTGAAGCTGCGCGGCATACACGGGGATTGCTGCACCCTCTTTACCTATGAGAATTATCGCATCTTCCGCGGGCGCGAGACGATCCCCGGTCTGCCGTATGCACGGCCGTCGGCGCAGTGTGAAACACTGGAGCTGGCGCTGCGGGATCCGGTAAACGCCTGCCGGCTGCTGCTGTACTATACTGTCTTTCCGGAATACGACCTGATCACCCGGCACTTCTGCCTGGAAAACCGCGGAGAGGCCTCTGTTAAGCTGGAGAAGGCGATGTGCCTGAGCCTGGATCTGCCCGGCCATGCCTATTCGCTGGTATCGCTGCCCGGCGCGTACGCCTATGAGCGCAGTGTGCAGAAGATGCCGCTGGGCTTCGGCACGCAGCAGATCACCAGCCGGCGGGGGATGATCGGCCACCAGCAGAACCCCTTTATGGCGCTGGTAGCCGACGGCGCCGATGAGGAGCATGGTTGTGCCTACGGCTTCAATCTGGTATACAGCGGCTCATTCCTGGATGAGGTGGAGGTCGATTTTCTCGGCAATACGCGGGTGAACATCGGCCTGGGTGAGGAATGCTTTGCCTGGCTGCTGGGGCCGGGCGAGCGCTTCTGCTCCCCGGAGGCCTACATGGTCTGCTCGGTCGAGGGCCTTGGCGGGATGTCCCGCCGGATGCACGCCTTTATCCGGGAGCAGATCTCGCCGCCGGAGCCGTTTGAACACCGGCCGGTGGTGCTGAACCCGTGGGAGTCCTGCGCCTTTGATATCGATGAGCAAAAGCTGCTGGAGTTTGCCCGGCAGGGGAAAGCCTGCGGGGCGGATATGCTGGTGGTGGACGACGGCTGGTTCGGCGAGCGCAATATGGATAATGCCGCCCTTGGCGACTGGTACGCCAACCGCAGAAAATTCCCGGATGGTCTGGCGAGCTTTGCGCACAAGGTGGTGCGCTGCGGCCTGCGCTTCGGCATTTGGATCGAGCCGGAGATGATCAATCCGGACAGCGACCTGTACCGGGCGCACCCGGACTGGTGCCTTTCCTGCCAGGGGCGCACAAACTCCCTTTCGCGCAACCAGCTGGTGCTGGATCTGTGCAATCCGGCGGTGCTGGAGTGCCTGAAGGAGCAATTCACGGCGGTGTTTGACGGCGTGCCGCTGTCGTATATCAAATGGGACTGCAACCGCAACCTGTCGGAGGTTGGTTCGCCCTATCTGCCGCCGCAGCGGCAGGATGAGGCCTACTACCGTTACCAGCTGGGCGTATACGCGCTGATGAACTGGTTCCGTGAGCGGTATCCGGGCGTGATGATCGAGAACTGCAGCGGCGGCGGCGGCCGGTATGACCCGGCCATGATGGCGTATTCCACCCAGATATGGACCAGCGATAATACCGAGGTCGAGCCCCGTGTCCGGATCCAGTACGGCACCTCTCTGGCCTATCCGGCCAGCACCATGTCCTGCCATGTATCCGACCCGTTCCGCGGCGATATGGAACCCCACCGCCGCCTGCAGAACAAATATGATGTGTCGCTGGCCGGTATGCTTGGCTATGAGCTGGATCTGCCGAAGATGCCGGAATGGGTGCAGCAGGAGATCCGGCAGCAGATCATCCGCTACCGGCAGATAGAGGAGCTGGTCAAGAGGGGAGATCTTTACCGGCTGGTATCGCCGTTTGAAAACAGCCAGGATGTGGCGGCCTATTATTACACCGGCTCCCGCAGCCTGGGGGAGCCGGCCGGCCAGCGGATACTGCTGTCCTTCCTGCAGCCAATGGCGGCAGGAGGCGTGCAGAGCTTCCCGCTGCCGGTAAGCGTGGCACAGCCCGATGCGATATACCGCGACGCCTTCAGCGGCGAGACGGTCACCGGCGCGGTGCTGCGTGATGGCTATACCGTGCAGACGGATGCGGAAAATTCGGCCACCCGCGTATGGCTGTGGGAAAAGCAATGAGACCGTAAAATCTGCGCAGATGAATAAAGCACGCCCCGTCGGCACCGGCGAAAGCCGGCCGACGGGGCGTGCTTTTTGCTTTGCAGGGGTATCCCGGCGGACACCGGGAAGAAAGCATTGGACGGAATTATTGCGGATCGCCGGCCTGCACCCGGATAGGGGTGCCGCCCTCCACGCAGATCTCTCCCTCGCTCAGGCGCACAAAGTGCGGATCGCGGAAGCCCTCGATGGTGACATGCTCAAAGTCGATCCGGTCAAAGTTTTTCAGCTGTGCCAGGGCTATGTCGGCGCTGTCCTCCCGCGCGGCCAGCAGGCTGTCCTTCACCCGCAGGGTGATGCGCTCCTTCTCGTCGCCCCAGACGGTCATGGGGCGGCACAGGCCGGTCACCCGGCAATTCTCAAAGGTGATGTCCGCAAGGGAGCGGTTGAGGCACCAGCAGTCCTTGCCATTGAAGCACAGGTCAAACAGGTTGTCGGCATTTTCAAAGGTGCAGTTGCGGATGACGATATCACCGGGGGTGTGCCGGATCTCTGCCCGGAAATCGCAGTAGTACAGGAAGACATTGAGCGTATTGTGCCGGCAGCCCTCATTGGCCTGCACGCCCGCTGCCTTTTGCTCCCGGCTCAGATCGCCGCGGAAGCCGAAGGCCGCCGGCGCCCAGCCGCGGCAATCCTCCACCAGCACCTTGGTGCCGCCAAAGCGCAGGGCGCTGCAGGCGGTATTGAACAGGCAGCGGCGCACGGTCACATCGTAGTTGTCAAAGCCGGCCACGCCGTCGTCGCCGGTGTAAAAGGCGCAGTCTTCCACCAGTACCCGGTCGCAGGTGCGCACATCAAAGCCGTCGTGCCCGCCGTAGACCGTCACATGGCGGATGGTGATATCCTCGGCAATAAAAATGGCGTGTGCCCAGTTGCTGCTGTTGTAGATGGTGTAGCCCTCCAGGCGGATGTTTTTGCAGCGCTGCATATTGATGGCGTGCGGGCCGCGGTATTCCTCCTCGCCGGTGGGGTCAAAGCAGTTCATGCCGTTGATATAGGAACCGGGCTCGCCGATGATGGCAATATTCTCCGCATCGATCGCGCGGATCAGCGCGTTATTCCAGCGGCTGCAGGGGTCCACGGAGCGCTGTTGATCCGCTGTGGCGGCGGCGTCGACCGGCTCGAGGGTATCCTCCAGAAAGGCCAGATACTGCTCCGGGTCGCGGCTGCCCTCCAGGATGGCACCGGTCTCCAGGTAGAGGGTGGTATTGGAGCGCAGGCGCAGCCCGCCGGTGCGCCAGATGCCCCGCGGTATCCGCACCGTGCCGCCGCCGGCCAGAAAAACGGCATCCAGCGCCTGCTGGATGGCAGCGGTCTGCAGATCGCCGCCGATATAGGCACCGTAATCGGTGATGGAAACATTCATAGGTACACTCTCCCTTTGCTTTTTTCTCATTGTAGCATAGGCGTTTTTTCGCTGTCAACCGCTGCGGGGGAACGAAATTTTTCGTCCTGTGCGGGCACGCTGCGGCAGAGCCCCGGGCAGTTGACAGCCGTGCGAAAAGACGCTATACTAATGAGCAGGGGAGGAGGAGAGCCGTGGAACAGACGAAATGGCACCGCATCGGCAGCTGGGTGTGGCCGGTGCTGCTGGTGCTGACAACAGCCGCTATCTGGGGGCAATCCCTGATGAGCGGCGAAAGCTCCTCCAACGAAAGCGGTGCCGTGCGGGAGCTGCTGGTGCGCCTGTTCGGCGAGGGTTTTGTCGGCAGCTTTCTGTACACCTATATCCGCAAGGCGGCGCATTTTACGGAATATATGGTGCTGGGGGCGGAGTGGACCGCCTTCCGCCTGCACCGCCGTCCCGGCCGGGGTACGGCGTGGCTGTTCTGGGTGGCGGGGCCGCTGACGGCTGTTTGTGATGAGCTGCTGCAGTTTCTTTCGCCCGGCCGCGGTCCGGCGGTGCGGGATGTGCTGCTGGATTGCAGCGGGTGTGTGTGCGGCTGGCTGGCGGTGTGGCTGCTCTGCCGTTTGCTGCGGGCTGCTGCCGCCCGCCGAAAAAAACGCCGCGGCAGCTAAAAAAGGCTTGCTTTTTCACGCGGTATACAGTATAATACGGGGTAGGCTGCGGCGGCCGCAGCCCCCCAAAAAATGGCGCAGGAGACGGCGCCGTATATTCGCCGGTGTGTTGGAATTGGCAGACGAGACGGACTCAAAATCCGTTGCTGGCAACAGCGTGCGGGTTCGACCCCCGCCACCGGCACCAAAAAGCGAGGCTGCGCCCGTCCAGGGCGCGGTCTTGTTTTTTTGCCATTTGCCGTTCGGGGGTCGAACCGATTCGACACCCCGCCACCGGCACCAAAAAGCAAGGCTGCGCCCGTCCAGGGCGCGGTCTTGTTTTTTGCTTCCAACACAGCAATGCATAAAACATAAAATCCCGGCTGCCGGATATCCGGCTGCCGGGATTTTGCGGGTTGGCTACAGCAATGGTGTCTTCGCTCCGGCCATGCGGAGCGAATGACGGCTGATCAGGTCGTGCTTTGCGCTGTGGAGAATTCTTTGCTGAATAGCGGATACCGCTCGGGAGAGGCCACCTTGACTCTCTCCAGGCACGCAAGGTATTCGGGCAAAGCGTCTTCAAAAGAAAAGTCCTCTGAAGCTGTCTTTTCCAGAAGGGCGGTGATTTCATCGATAGACAGCCGTAATTCCTCGACATTCAGCTTGGAATTCTTAATATAGTCCTTGCCATATCCTTTTCCGCGGGATTTGCTGCATCCCAGATCGACTTTCAGTAGATGCAGAAGGCGGTTCATGGAATCTACCAGCTGCTTTTTCTCTTGGCCGGGTTCCAGACTGCTCAATTGAAATAGCAAATTTACCAGATGTTTTTTATGAGCGATCATCTCATCGTATGTCATCGTCTTCCAAAGCAAACTGTCTACATAGTCACGGTATTCCTGCTGCAAGGCGTCTTTGCGGGCGATCAGTTCATCCTCCTCCGGGTTGTCACCAGTGGTGGACTCACCCTTGAGCGCATCCGCATAGCCAAGGAAACTATTCACATCCTTGAGCTCAAAGGATACAAGACGCTCCCCCCCTTTGGCGAGCTCTTCATATACGCTGTCGTAGTCGTACAGGAAAGAAACGGCTATTTTGGCCCGTTCCAGATATCCAGGGCATTCGGTCCGTATTTCTTCAAAAGTCATTCCTTCCGAGTCTATTCTTTCCAAAAAGGCACTTATTTCATCAATGCAGGCCTTTAGCTCCGGGACATTCACACCATTGCTTGCGATAGCTTCTTCGTATCCCTCCGCTTTGAGATCGTCAATAGAACGCTGTTTCTCTATCAAATCGGATAAAAGAGATTTCATGCAGTTTTCCAGCAGTTTCTCCGGCGTCGGCCCCGGATCCAATCTCTCCAATTTTTGGTATAAATCTACCAAATAATTATCATGGGTATACAGTTCGCCGCCCGGCGCGGCTCGGCCGCACAGTGCATCCACATAGTCGCGGTATTCCTGCATCAAGGCGTTTTTGTAGGCGATTCGCTCGGCCTCCACCGGGTCTTCGTTGCCGGTGATGGTTTCCTCCCGGAAGTCCTTTAGCCTTGCAAGGCTAGTGGCCTTGTCTGCATCGGTATATAAATAAAACTCAGCGGGTGGAAAAAAGTGGTTGTATACGATAGGGTATACTACAAGACCGGCGTAAACCAGCAATGGGGTTATTAAGACAATGCACAGTGCGATAATGATCCACTTTTTCTTTCGGGTCATTGTTTCAATCCTCCGTTCATGTTAGTTAGTGGGAACCAATGGCTGGCTTTATACATCCTTTTGCAGCATCTCCTCCTCGCATTATCGCACATGATGCGACAGAGACATAATAAACCCAAAAATATTTTACCACATGGCAGTTCAAGTGTCAATATATGGAATTTATTACAATTTTGTAACCAGTGTTGAAAAAACGGAAAGACGGTCGGTGCCGGATAAATCTGCTGATCCCGACGATCGGCAAAGAGCGCCGAAAGCCGGTTTCTTCCGAGGGCGTACTGCGTGCTTTTATGTGGCTATTCCGCGGAGCGATCCCGGTTGTCCGGGTGGCTGATACGCTGCCGGTATTGGCTGGGGGTGCAATCCTCTGCCTCCCGGAAGCGCTGGCTGAAATAGGCCTGGGAGGAAAAGCCGCATGCCTGCGCTACCTCGGCCAGCGGCAGATCGGTGGTGCGCAGCAGGGAGCGGGCGGCCTCCAGACGCCGTCGCTGCAGATAGGTATGCGGAGTTTCGCCGGTCAGGGCAGTGTAGCGGCGGTGAAAATATACGCCGCTGAGGTGGCAGGCGTCGGCTATGGCCTGCAGGGAGAGGCGGTCGGCATAGTGGTGCTCCATGTACTCCCGCGCCGTACGCACCAGCGGGTCCAGTGGGACACGGCGGTACTGCTGCTCCTGCAGCAGCAGGCGCAGGCAGGAAAGGATGCCGGCGGCCGTGGCCAGCTCATTTTCCGGGCTTTCGGTGTAGTATTTGTCGCACAGCGCCAGCATCTGTCGGTACAGCGGCTGCGGGTCGGCCGGCTGCAATACACAGCGGCAGCCGGACAGGCGCTGCTGCAGTGGCCGGTCGTGGAAGCGGAAATGCAGGAACAATGCCTTGAAATGCAGCTCACTGCAGCGCGTATCCCCCGGCTGCGCCAGCAGCACCATCCCCGCGCGGATGGGGTGTGCTTCGCCGTTGATATAGCTGACGCCCCCATCCTCCAGAAAAAGCTCCAGCTCATAGTTGGCCACGGTACGCGGCGCGGTCTTTTGCTGATGGGGAAAGTGGCTGCGGGAGCTGAAGATGCCGCAGCCGGTCAGAACAGGCAGGTTTTCCAGCATGAAAAGAGCCTCCAAAAGATAAGATTTTGATAAAACGGCATAGGTTTTTGATAGACATAAGCAACCTTTATCCGTATGATAAAATAGTAGCATGGATGCAAAGGAAAGTAAAGCAGAAAAACAAGAAATTGAAAAGGAGCAACAATGAAGATTACTTGGCTTGGGCAGGCGGGGCTTTTGCTGCAGGGGGCGGGGATCACGGTGATGATTGACCCGTATCTTTCCGACAGTGTGGCGGCGCTGCAGCCGGAAAATCACCGGCGCCAGCCGGTGGATGAGCGGTTCTTCGCCGTGCAGCCGGATGTGCTGGTGCTGACGCACGACCACCGCGACCACTATGATCCGGAAACGGTGGCCCGCTTCGTTGGCGCGGACACGGCGGTGACGGTGCTGGCGCCGTCCTCCGTCTGGCCGCAGGTGCGCCGTATCGGCGGCGCCGGGAACAACTATGTGCTGTTTGACCGGCAGACCGTGTGGAGTGAACGGGGATGGCGGTTTACGGCGGTGCCGGCACAGCACAGCGATCCTGCGGCGATCGGTGTGGTGATTGAGGCGGAGGGCAGAACCCTGTATGTGACCGGCGATACACTGTACAGCCACGCCATCTTCGGCGCACTGCCGGAGAAGATCGACGCGGTGTTTCTGCCGATCAACGGGCGCGGAAACAATATGAACATCCCGGATGCGGAGGCATTTATCCGGCGGTGCGGCGCGGCGAAGGCGGTGCCGCTGCACTTCGGCCTGTTTGATGAGGTGCGGGGGGAGGACCTTTCGGGTGAAAATGTCGTTGTACCGAAAATCTGGCAGGAGGTCAAGCTATGAAAGTAACGGATATCAAAACCTTTGCGGTAGATTGCTTCCGCACAAACTGGGTGTTTGTGAAGGTATACACCGATGAGGGGGTGACCGGCGTGGGGGAGGCCACGCTGGAATATAAGGAAAAGGCGCTGATCGGGGCGGTGGAGCATATCCGGGAATACCTGATCGGGCAGAACCCGCTGGATGTGGAAAAGCACACCCACGCCATCTACCGCGATGCCTACTGGCGGGGCGGTGCAGTGCTGATGAGCGCACTGTCCGCGGTCGAGTGTGCACTGTGGGATATTCTCGGCAAAACGCTTGGCGTGCCGGTGTACCAGTTGCTTGGCGGGCGGGTGAATGACCGGGTGCGGATCTATGTGAACGGCTGGTTCGCCGGGGCGAAAACGCCGGAGCAATTCGCCGAAAAGGCCCGGCAGGCAATGCAGCGAGGCGTAACGGCCATGAAATGGGATCCATTTGGCAAGAGCTATCTGCAGATCAGCAACCGGGACCTGGATACGGCGCTGCGCTGCGTGGCGGCCGTGCGGGAAGCGGTGGGCGATGAGGTGGACCTGCTGATCGAGGGGCACGGGCGCTTTGATGTGCCCACCAGCATCCGCATCGCGCGGGAGCTGGAGCCATTCAAGCCGCTGTTTTTTGAGGAGCCGACGCCGCCGGACAATCTGGAGGCGCTGCGCGCCGTGCGGGATAAGTCCCCGGTGGCAATCGCCGCAGGTGAGCGGCTGTATACCCTGCGCGGCTACCGGCAGCTGTTTGCGCTGCGGGCGGCGGATTACATCCAGCCGGATGTGAGCCATGCCGGCGGCATTATGGAGCTGAAAAAGATCGCGGCGGCGGCCGAGGCCTGCTATATTCCCTTTGCGCCGCACAACCCCTCCGGGCCGGTGGCCAATGCCGCGACCCTGCAGCTGGCGGCCTGCTGCCCGAATTTCTGTATTCTGGAGATTATGTACAGTGATGTGTCCTGGCGGTCGGCTGTGACCAATGAGCAGCTGGACTATCAGGACGGCTATATCACCATTCCGTCCAAGCCGGGGCTGGGGATCGAGATTGATGAAGCGGCCTGCCTGGCGCACCCCTATCAGCCGCACACCCTGCGGCACTATACCGGCGCGCTGACCGATATCCGTCCGGCGGAAACGGCATTCTATTTCTGAGGAGGAAAAACTGTGAGCACAGAGAAAAAAGCGGTGTTTGTTACCGGCGGCACGGTCGGCAGTGGGCTGGCTACGGCGAAGCGGTTTGCACGGGAGGGCTATGCCGTATTCATCACCTCCCGCGATGCCGCCCGCGCGCAGCAGGCGGCAGAAGAGGTGGCGGCGGAGAATGGGGTGTTTGCCCGTGGCTATGGCCTGGATATCGGCGATGAGGAGGCGGTAAAGGCCGTGTTCGCGGATATCGACGCGACCGGCTGTTTGGTGCGCACGGTGGTGCTGAACGCGGCCAATATGGGCTTTGGCAGCGACCCGGCAAAGGGGCAGCCGGTATTTTCGGTCGCCATAGAGGATTTCCGTAGCGTGTTTGAAACCAATCTGGTATGGAATTTCATGATCGTCCGGCAGGCGGCGCTGCGCATGCGCCAGCACGGCGGCGGAGCCATCGTCTTCATCAGCTCGAATACGGCCTACCGGGCTATCCCCAACCGCTGTGCCTATTCCGCCTCCAAGGGCGGCATCAATGCCATGTCCCGTGCGCTGGCGGTGGATCTTGGTCCCTACGGTATCCGCAGCAATGTGGTGCTGCCCGGCACCATCAAGACGGCGCGCTGGGAGGCTATGGGGGACCGGCAGATTGTGAATGGCAGCCTGACGCCGATCGGCGACATTTCCGATTTTGAGGACATTGCCAATGCGGCGTGGTATCTTGGCAGCGAGGCATCCAAAAATGTGACTGGCACCGAGCTGACGGTGGATGGCGGTATGAGCTGCCAGCTCTATCCGCAGCTGCTGAATCGTCTGAAGCAGCAGCTGACTGAAGCAGACTGAGGCCATATATGGCAGAAAAAGAGCCGTTCTCCCGGCTGTATCCGCCTGGGGAGAACGGCTCTTTTTATTTTTTTTGCGGAGAACTGTGTGGAATTATTCCAGCTCGTACAGGTGATCCACCCGGCCGGTCTTATCAAACAGCAGGTTATAGCCCACCTTTTCGTAGCCCTTGAGCAGCGGGGTGTAGACAGAGGTTTGTCCGTTATCGTAGCAGCGGCCGTCTGCCCCGATGTACCCGACGGGGGTGATGACCGGCACCTGGTGGCTGAGCGCCAGCAGATAGCGGTTGTAGGTGGGCATATCTAGCCCGGCGATCTGCAGCAGATAGGAGGAAAGGTAGTTGACGCTGAGCTTGTCGATGGTCTGCTCCGGAATATCGTAGTTTGCCCAGATCACAAATGGGGTGATGTACTGTTTCAGCGTCTGCTCGGTGGACATGGTATAGAGCGAATCCACCCCCAGCAGCCGCCGGATGTAGTCGGTCTCGACATTCGGCTGGTGGTCGCCGAACATGCAAATGACGGTTGGCGCTGTCTGCCGGCTGAAGTAGTCGATCAGCTCGGCGAAGGCGTCGTCCGAGCGCTTGACCAGCGAAAGGTACTGGTTGACCCGCGGCCAGGCGGCCACCGTTTCGCCGGGCAGCCCGGAGGCGGCCGCGCGGGCGGCCATTTGCCCGGCAGCGTCGGTTACATAGACCTCCTGGGTGAAGTTTTCGGCCTGCTCGGTGTAGCCGCCGTGGTTCTGCATGGTCACATTGAACAGGAAGAACGGCTGGTCGGGATCCCGCTGCTCGTACATCTCGATCACCTTTTTATAGTCCCAGCTGTCGCTGACATAGCGGCGCAGCAGTACGGTCTGTCCGGGGTAGAATTCCTCTGCGGCCTGCTCCAGCACCTTGGTATCAAAGCCGCTGCTCTGGTAGCGCTGCAGCACCTCCGCATCCAGGGCGGTGCCGATGGAGGAAAAGCGCTGGAAGCCCAATGCCTCGTAAACCTTTATGCGGTTCCAGCCGCTGGGGTAGTAGGGGTGGAAGGCGATGCGGGAATACCCCTGCGCGCCGAGGGTGGAGACCAGCGACTGCAGCGGATCCTTGATATACAAGGTATAGGCGTTGCTGCCGGCCGGGAAAAAGGCGGTGGACAGCCCGGTAAGGAATTCAAACTCGGTATTGCTGGTGCCGGAGCCGACCACCGGCACATACAGATTGCCGCGCACGGTGTTCTCGGTCAGGCTGCGCAGGAAGGGCATATAGTCGATGTTGGTCTGCACATCCCCCAGCACCTGCAGATCGGACAGCGATTCGTTCATGATGCAGAGAATAACGGGTTTCTCTTCCGGCGCGTCCGCGTCCGTGCTGATAGAAGTATCCGCGGCGTCGGCATCCAGTGCCTCCTGCACAATCCGCTCGATATCCCCGGCATTGTAGCCGGACGGCTTGGAGAAGTGCAGGTATTTGGTGTTCAGGCAAAAATTCATCACCACGCCGGTGTTGCGGTAGCCGCGCGATTGCATCCAGAAGTCCGGCTTCAGCCCGGCCTCGGCATACAGGTCGGTGAAGGCGTAGATGCCAACGATGCAGACGATCAGCGTGCCGAAAAAGGTGCGGGTGGCGACCTTGCCGATCAGCTGCATCCGCGGGGTGCGCAGCTTATAGGCGGCCACCTGCAGGAAGGCCAGCAGCAGCAGGGAAATCACGACCTGGTAATTGAAAGAAAAATCGTAGGCGACGGCCACATTGGCCGCGGTGCCGGCACTGAAGAGATCCAGCGGCACAAAGGGAGTGCCGCGGAACTCCATAACATAGAAATTGGTCAGCCCCAGCAGGAACAGCAGCGGATTGACGATCAGCATGGGCAGCCGCAGGCTGCCGGAAAACACATACACCAGCCCGTAGAAAAGAAAATACAGGATGTAATTGAGCAGCAGGGTATCCGGCGACCAGTCCCAGGTGAACACCCCATTGAGGCACTCCACCATGGTCATGGCGACCACCGGCAGCAGGCAGAAGACCACGATGCTGAGCACGGTGCCGGCCCGGCCGGGAAGCTGCCAGCGCAGCACGGTCAGTGCTCCCAGCACCAGGCAGGCGGCCAGCGAAAGCCCCAGCAGCAGCCCGCCGTAGGTAGGGCAATCCTGCAGAAAGGAGCCGGCGTGCCACAGGGTCAGTGCCAGCAGCAGCAGGGTGAATATGCCGCCGGCGACGGCCTGCCGCGGGATAAGGCTGACGGTCAGCCTGCCCCACAGCGTTTTTTGCCACACGGGGGTGGGCTGCCGGCGGGGCTTTTCTTTATGCTGCACGGCAATGCCTCCTTTCTGCTTTTCCGAAATAAACAATAGCAGTATACCAGCATTTTGTGACAAATGTGTGAATAGGGGAAAATTCCCACGAAAAAATTCCGAAAACCCCGAAAAGGGCATTGCAATTTGTTCCTGCGCGGTGTATAATGGGAGCATAAAATTATACTGGGTGAGGATGTGGCTTTTTCCATAGCGCTGACCCGGATTATAGTGCAAACGGAGGTTTGATGGCAATGATTCTGTTAGCAAAAGAGACGGCCGGCGCCATTCTCGGCGATGCCGGGCTGACGATCCTGACCGGCCTGGTCGTGGTATTTGCTGTGCTGCTGCTGCTCATCGGTGTGTTCAAGCTTTTTGGCCTGATCTTCGCCGACAAGGGCGGGGAGACCCAGCCGGAGGCTGCGGTACCGGCGGTGCCGGCAGCCCCTGCGGCAGCGGCCGCCGCGCCGATCGTCGGCAATACCCAGCCGGTGACCACCCAGCCGGCGGTGCAGAACGGCATCCCGGAGGAGACGGTGGCGGCGATCTCGGCTGCGGTGGCGGCCGTGGCCCCGGCCGGCAAGCAATACGCGGTTTCCGGCATCCGCAAGAAATAAGGAGAGAAAGAGTATGCAAAAGTTTCTGGAAGCCATTGCCGACCTGTGGAACGGCTCCGGCCTTGCCCGTCTGCTGAACTTCGAGAACGGCGGATGGAAGAACCTGATCATGATTGTCATTGCCGGTGTGTTGCTGTATCTGGCGATCAAAAAGCAGTTTGAACCGCTGCTGCTGCTGCCCATTGCGTTCGGTATGCTGCTGGTCAATCTGCCGCTGGGCGGCGTGATGGATCCGCAGCGCAACTCGCTGGTGGCGATGAGCGACGCGGAGCTGCAATCCTATGTGGACGGCACCTATGAGCAGGTGTACCCGGTCTACGAGCAGCGTTCACAGATAAATTCCAATTATTATTCGCAGATTCAGACGATCACCAATGCCCAGGGGCAGCAGGTGCAGGTCATCCAGGTTGACACGGCCGTATATAAGGTCGAGGTGAACGAGGAGACCGGCACAGCCACGGCGGTGATCCCCTACTGGCAGCACTTTGAGCAGGGCGGCCTGCTGTGGTATCTGTATCAGGGAGTCAAATTCGGCATCTATCCGCCGCTGATCTTCCTGGGCATCGGCGCCATGACCGATTTCGGCCCGCTGATCTCCAACCCCAAGAGCTTTCTGCTGGGTGCGGCGGCGCAGCTGGGTATTTTTACCACCTATTTCGGCGCGCGTTGCCTCAATCTGATCCCCAATGCCGAGGCGCTTGGCATTGGCTTTACACAGAAGCAGGCGGCCTCCATCGCGATTATCGGCGGTGCGGACGGCCCCACGGCGATCTACCTGACCTCGAAGCTGGCGCCGGAGCTGCTGGGCGCGATCGCCATTGCAGCCTATTCCTACATGGCGCTGGTGCCGATCATCCAGCCGCCCATCATGCGGGCGCTGACCACCAAAAAGGAGCGCAGCGTGGTGATGACCCAGCTGCGCACCGTCTCCAAAACGGAGAAGATCCTCTTCCCCATCATTGTCACGGTGATCTGCGTGCTGCTGCTGCCCTCTGCGGCGCCGCTGATCGGTATGCTGATGCTCGGCAACCTTATGCGCGAGAGCGGTGTGGTGGATCGGATCAGCAAGACCGCACAGAATGAGCTGATGAACATTGTGACCATCTGCCTGGGCGTGACGGTTGGCGCGACCGCTAATGCTTACAGCTTCCTCAAGCCCACCACCCTGCTGATCATCGTGCTCGGTCTGCTGGCCTTCTGCATGGGTACGGCCGGCGGTGTGCTGTTCGGCAAGCTGATGTACCTCTTCACCGGCGGTAAGGTGAACCCGCTGATCGGCTCGGCCGGTGTATCGGCTGTGCCGATGGCTGCCCGCGTATCCCAGAAGGTCGGGCAGCAGGAGAACCCCTCCAACTTCCTGCTGATGCACGCCATGGGCCCGAATGTGTCCGGCGTGATCGGCTCGGCGGTGGCGGCCGGTGTGCTGCTGACGCTGTTCGGCTAAAAAAGAGTTTGGTCTTACTGCAGGGCCGGGCAACACTTGCCCGGCCCTGTTCTATCCATGAAAAAATCGGACTACGGAATAAAGGCGGTATCGGGATGCTTACTCCACAGGAAATTTGCGAAAAGCGGCAGGCGGTGCTGCGGCGCTGCTTCGCCCGCATGAATGCCCCGCAGCAGCAGGCGGTGTTCCAGACCGAGGGGCCGGTGCTGATTCTGGCCGGCGCCGGCAGCGGCAAGACCACGGTGCTGGTCAACCGCATTGCCAATCTGGTGCGGTTTGGCCGCGCCTACCACAGCACAGAGGTGCCGGTGCTGGATGCTGAACAGGAGCAGGCACTGCTGGACAGTGCCGCCGGCCTGCGTGAGCCGTCGCCGCAGCTGTGTGCGCTGCTGGCGGTGGAGCCATGTCCGGCGTGGCGCATATTGGCCATTACCTTTACCAACAAGGCGGCCGGTGAGCTGAAGGAGCGGCTGTGCCGGATGCTGGGGGAGGAGGGCGACGAGGTTGCCGCCAGCACCTTCCACTCCTTCTGCGCCAAGATCCTGCGCCGGGAGGGGGAAGCGCTGGGGTATTCCCGCCACTTCACCATCTACGATACGGATGACAGCCGCCGGCTGATGAAAAGCTGCATGAAGGAGCTGAATATCGACGAAAAGACGCTCGGGCACAAGGCCATTCTGGGGGAGATCAGCCGCGCCAAGGATGAGCTGCTTTCGCCGGAGGAATACGCCGCCGCCCACGCCAACAGCGGGGACATCCGTCTGCGGCTGACCGCCCGTGCCTATACGGTGTACCAGAAGCGGCTGCGGGAGGCGGACGCCATGGACTTTGACGATCTGCTGTGCTGTACGGTGCGGCTGTTTACCGAAAACCCTGCCGTGCTGGAACGGTATCAGAACCGTTTCCGGTATCTGATGGTGGACGAATACCAGGACACCAACCACGCGCAGTATAAGCTGATCAGCCTGCTGGCTGCCCGTGCGGGCAATCTGTGCGTGGTGGGGGATGATGACCAGAGCATCTACAAATTCCGCGGGGCGACGATCGAGAACATCCTCGGTTTTGAGGAGGAATTCCGGAATTGCCGGGTGATCCGGCTGGAGCAGAACTACCGCTCCACCAAGCGGATACTGGAGGCGGCCAACCATGTGATTGCCCGCAACACCGGCCGCAAGGGCAAGACCCTGTGGACAGACAACCCGCAGGGGGATCCGCTGCGGGTGGTAACGGTGGACAATGCCGAGGAGGAGGGCCGCTTTGTGGCGGATACCATCCTGGCGGGCGTAGCCGGCGGCCGGCGTTTCAGTGAATATGCCGTGCTGTACCGCGCCAATGCACAGTCCAATGCCATTGAGCAGGCGCTGGTGCGCAGCGGCGTACCCTACCGGGTGGTTGGCGGCCATCGCTTCAATGATACGCAGGAGGTGCGGGACGCCATGGCCTACCTGCGGCTGATCAACAACCCGGAGGATGAGGTGAGCCTGCGGCGGATCATCAACACCCCCGCCCGCGGCATCGGCACCACCACGCTGGAGCACGCGGCAGAGATTGCAGCCGGTACGGAGCAGAGCCTGTACAGCGTGCTGGAGCACGCGGCCGACTATCCGGCGATCAGCCGGGCGGCCGCTAAGATCGGCACCTTCATGGCCATGATGGGAGAGCTGCGCAGCGTAGCGGCCGACCCGGAGAATTCACTGCATGACCTGTACAATACCATGCTGGAGCGCACCGGCTATCGCCGGATGTGGCAGGAGGCGGGCGAGGCCGAAGCTGGCCGGGTAGAGAACCTGGAGGAGTTGTCCTCCTCCATCCGCCAGTACGAAAAGAACAGCGAGGAGGAATATCCGGATCTGGCCGGCTTCCTGGAGGAGCAGGCGCTGATGACCGATATCGACAACTTTGATACCGATGCTGATGCAGCGGTGCTGATGACCATGCACGCCGCCAAGGGGTTGGAATTTCCGGTGGTGCTGCTGCCCGGCTTTGAGGATGGGATTTTCCCCGGCTATCAGACCATGTTTGACCCCACCGAGCTGGAGGAGGACCGCCGCCTGTGCTATGTGGCAATCACCCGCGCACGGGAGGAGCTGTATATCACCCACGCGCAAAGCCGCATGCTCTATGGGCAGACCACCCGCAATCCGGCCTCCCGGTTTCTGCAGGATATTCCGCAGGAGCTGACGGAGGAGATCAATAAAACCCATGCCCGCACGGATTTTGGCGGGGACTTTGGCGGCAGCCGCTACGGCGGCTTCGGCCGTGGCCGCAGCGAAGGCAGCTTCGCCGGTGAGCGCCGCAGCAGCGCGGCCTACACGCCCACGGCGGCAGCTGGCAGCGCCCGTCCGTTCCCCTCCTCCGGTACGGCGCACACCATCGGTGTGCGGCAGCCGGCCGCCGGCGCCAAGGGCGCCCCGGCAGCGCAGTGGCATGTGGGGGATGCGGTAAGCCATGCCAGCTTTGGCAACGGCGTGATCGCCGCCATCACACCGATGGCCGGAGACACTCTGCTGGTGATCGACTTTGACCGCGCCGGGCGAAAAAAGCTGATGGCGAACTACGCCCGCCTGACGGCGAAAAACGGATAAATAAAAAGAGCGGGGCAATCACCTGAGGGTGATCGCCCCGCTGACTTTATACTATATGGCTATATGGCAGGCGGTCAGTCGAAAACATAATCGCCGAAGGCGGCCGGAAAGCTTGCCTGCACGCCCAGCTGCTCCGCCCATTTGCGCGTTTCCACCGTGCGCCACGGGCCGGAATTAAACCCGCCGCCATTATCGTTGTTCCACAGCCAGTCCGGCGCGGGCCAGAGGCATATTTTGGGGGAGATCAGCCGGTACAGCGCGAAATTGACGCCCTGCTGGCCATGGTGCGCCATCTGCACGATATCGCAGCGCAGCCGGTCGGCGGCTCCGTCTGCCAGCGCTTTTTGGCCGGTCTCGGCCATGTCGCCCAGGAACAGCACATCTCGTTTCGGAAAGTGTGCCAGCAGAACCAGGCTGGTATCGTTAATGCTGGGCAATTGGGTGTAATCTCCCAGGGAATTCAGCACCTCGATGCCGACGCCCCAATCAAAGTGATCCCCTCGGCCGATCGGTGCGGTTTTCAGGCTGTGCCGGTCGATCTGTGCGAGAAAATCGGTCAGCGGCTGCGCGGTGCCGGCCTCGGCCTGTTCGCACCATTGTGCCGGGGGAAAATCGAAATACAGGCAATCAATGCGCAGACGCAGCTCCCCCCGTTCCAGCAGGCGCAGCAGGGCGCCATAATGGTCGTCGTGCGCATGGTTTATCCCTCCGTTTTTTGGTTCCGGCCATACTGCTGGTGCCGGAGGCAGGGTTTTCCATCAGTGTATCCTATCCCGCCCGGTTCGTCAAGTGGAATTTTCCTGCGCGGCGGCCGGGCGGTGTGCAAGCTTTTACCGGATTTTTCTTGCAATGCGGGAGCGCTTCTGCTACAATAGAGCCAATGTCTGTATTTTGACTTTTCAGGAGGAATTTGTATGCCGATTATTTATCATGAAGAAAAACAGCAGTTTTATCTGCATACCGCCAACAGCAGCTATATCATTGAGCTGCTGGACGGCCGCATCCCGATGCATGCCTATTGGGGCAAGCCGCTGCACAGCATGCCCATGCTGACGGAATGGGATATCACGCATTACCGCAGCATGGTGGCAATGGATACCGGTGTGGCCGGCGGCTATGGCAGCACGGCGGCGCTGCCGCTGGAGTACCCCACCTTTGGTGCGGATCTGCGTGCGCCGGCGCTGCACGCGCGCTATGCTGACGGCAGCCGGGTAACCCGGCTGGAATATGTGGGGCATCGCATTTTTGCCGGCAAGCCGGCGCTGGAGGGGCTGCCGGCCACCTACGGCACGGCGGACGAGGTGGAAACGCTGGAACTGACCCTGCGGGATGCCCTGACCGGGCTGGAGGCGGTGCTGCAGTATGCCGTATTTCCGGCGCAGGATGCCATTGCCCGCAGCGTGCGCCTGACAAACGGCGGTGAGCAGCCGATCGACCTGCTGCAGGTGGCCAGTGCTTCGGTGGATTTTGCCGATGCACAGCTGGATATGCTGCACCTGGATGGCCACTGGGCGCGGGAGCGCCACATCCAGCGTGAGCCGGTGACCTATGCGGCGCATTCCATCCAGTCGCGCGGCGGCAACAGCAGCCACCTGCACAATCCCTTTATGGCGCTGCTGTCCCCGGATGCCACCGAAACGGCAGGGGATGCCTATGGCTTCAGCCTGGTATACAGCGGCAATTTTGTGGCGCTGGCGGATAAGGACAGCCACGATATGCTGCGCGCCCAGATCGGTATAAACGATTTTGACTTTGGCTGGCGGCTGGAAAGCGGCGAAAGCTTCCAGACCCCGGAGGCGGTGCTGGTGTATTCTGCCGAGGGCCTTGGCGGAATGTCCCGCCGCTACCACCGCCTGTACCGCGACCACCTGTGCCGCGGCCGTTTCCAGCACGCCGACCGGCCGGTGCTGGTGAACAACTGGGAGGCCACCTATTTCAATTTCAATGAGGAAAAGCTGCTGGCCATCGCCGATAAGGCGAAAGCGCTGGATATTGACATGCTGGTGCTGGACGATGGCTGGTTCGGCAAGCGCAACAGCGACAACTGCTCGCTGGGCGACTGGGTGTGCAACACCGAAAAGCTGCCCGATGGCCTGCAGGGTTTGGGCAGAAAGCTGAACGAAAAGGGGCTCAAATTCGGCCTGTGGTTTGAGCCGGAGATGGTCTCACCGGACAGCGACCTTTACCGTGCCCATCCCGACTGGTGCCTGCATGTGTATGGCCGGGCGCGCAGCGAGGGACGCAACCAGCTGGTGCTGGACCTCTCCCGCCCGGAGGTGTGCGACTATATCATCGGGGCGGTGGGCAGCGTGCTGGAAAGCGCCCCGATCGCGTATGTGAAATGGGATATGAACCGCAGCTTCAGTGAGATTGGCTCGGCGGCACTGGCACCGGTCGATCAGCCGGCGCTGGCGCACCGGTATATGCTCGGCCTGTACCGGGTGATGGAAACCCTCACCTCCCGCTTCCCGGAGGTGCTGTTTGAGGGCTGCAGCAGCGGCGGCGCCCGCTTTGATCCCGGCATACTCTACTATATGCCGCAGATCTGGTGCAGCGACGATACCGACGCGGTAGAGCGGCTGTACATCCAGTACGGCACCAGTGTGGTATACCCGGCAGTGACGATGGGCGCACATGTTTCGGCCTGCCCCAACCACCAGACTGGCCGCACCACGCCGTTCAAGATGCGCGGCGATGTCGCCATGTCCGGCCAGTTTGGCTATGAGCTGGATCTGTCGGCACTCAGCGAGGAGGATCTGGCACTGGCCAAGGAGCAGGTGGCATTTTATAAAAAATACCGGCATACGGTACAGCAGGGGGATATGTACCGCCTGTGCGATCCGTTCCATGAGCCGTTTGCCGCATGGGAATTCATTTCTCCGGAACAGGATACCGTGCTGGTGTGCACCTTTGTGATCGCCGGCAATCCCAGCATTGATGCCAAGCGGGTGCGCCTGCAGGGGCTGCAGCCCCAGGCGATGTATGTGGATGAGGCCACCGGCCGGGAATATTCCGGCGAGTTTCTGATGCAAATGGGCGTTCTGCAGAGCAGAAACCACGATTATCAGAGTGAAATAACGGTTTTCCGGAAAAAATAATGCCGGAAAGCCCGAAAGGAGTGTAGCAAAATGATCTATATTCTGGAAAATGAAGTGCTGAAGGTCAAGATCAGCAGCATGGGGGCGGAGCTGCAATCCATCCGCCGGCTGGAGGATGACACAGAGTATCTGTGGCAGGGCGATGCCCATTATTGGCCCGGCCGTGCGACCAATCTGTTCCCCATGTGCGGCCGCATGGTGGAGGGAAAATACACCTTTGAGGGTAAGACCTATGAAATTCCGATCCACGGCTTTGCCAAGCTGCAGGAGTGGACGGTGCTGCGGCAAAAGGCGAATGCCATTACCCTGCAGCTGCAGGATACAGAGGAGACCCGCGCCATGTATCCTTTCCGGTTTGCGCTGGAGATCGCCTATACTCTGGAGGGGGAGAGCCTCTCGGTGGCGCTGATCGTCCACAACCTGGACGAAAAGACCATGCTGTTTGCGGTCGGCGGGCACCCCGGCTTCAATGTGCCGCTGACCCCCGGCCATGCCTTCGAGGAGTACCGGGTGGAGTTTGACGAGCCGTGTCCGGCGCGCCGGTTGAGCCTCTCGGATACCTGTTTTTATCTCAATGCCTCGCAGCCGTTCCCGCTGGAGGATGGGCGGCGCCTGCCGCTGCGGCATGAGCTGTTTGATGATGACGCCATTTTCCTGCGGGATACCTGTGGCGGGATCACCCTGTGCGCGGACGGCGACCCCCGCAGCGTACATGTGGCGTATCCGGATATGCCCTTTGTGGGGCTGTGGCACCGGCCGCATGCGGCAGCGCCCTATGTGTGCATCGAGCCGTGGCGCGGTACGCCGGCGCTGGATGGGCATGTGAATGATCTGACCGAGCTGCCGGAAATGGAAAAGCTGGAGCCGGAAGGGATCTACCGCAATGTCTATACCATGACCTTCCGTTAAAAATCAATTGAACCGGCGGAAACACGACTCTGGGCAGTGTTTCCGCCGGTTTTTTTGTGAAAATCGAAAAAATGTTCGATTTTTTGCAAAAACCTCTTGCTTTTTTCGAAATATCTGGTACAATAAAAACAGAACAAGTGTTCGATATGAGAGCGAGGGATACACAATGACTGTGATGACATGGGTAATGGATGGTCTGCTGGCAGCGATGGCGGCGGCCATGTTGATAAAAGGGAAATACGGCATCACCCGCCAGCTGGCAGTGGCGCCGCTGGTGCTGGCGGTGCTGGATGCCGCTTTTGCGGGGCAGATCCAGCCGATGCTGACGCCGGTGCTTTCCTGGCTGCTGCTGGGTCTGGAGCTGACCGTGCTGCTGGGCTGCGGCCGGCTGCTGCAGGTGGATCGTGCACGGGCGCGCAGCAAGGCGCGCCGCCGCCAGCTGCAGCGCAGCAGGGCGGCCTTTGAGCAGGCAATGGGTGAGCGTGACCGCCGGCGCCGCGAGACGGCCGGCCGGTCCTCGGCCTGTGCCTGAGACGGAAGGTGGCCGCCGGTGGTGGCGGCTTCTCCGCTATGCATTGTGTGCAGCTGTGCATAAAGCTCTGTCCGGATGGTGTGTGGACGGAAAGCCTCATAGAAACCAAGGGGAGCCGGGCATATTGCCCGGCTCCCCTTTTGCTTTTCAGCGGATAGACTTCCGTGTGCTCAGCCGCTGCCCTGTATTGTGGCAGTGGCTTATTTCTGCTCGTATTTCTGCAGCAGAGCCTGAATCTTATCATGCGAGTCGATCAGGGTGCTGATGGAAACATTCTGGTTCAGCGCAGCGATGTAGTAGGCGATATACTTGGAGCAGTCGACTTCGTGGAACCACGGACGCTGCAGCAGCTCCGGGCTGCGGTAGGTCAGGTTGGTACCGAATACGCCGCTGACGATGCCGTCGGCGTAGGCCTTGTCGAATTTTTCAAGACCGGCGGTGAAGATCGCATAGGTGGCGTAGGCGTAGATGTGGCCGGCATTGCGTTTCTTCAGCTCATAGGCGATATCCAGCATGGACTCGCCGGAGGCAATGATGTCATCGGCGATGAAAATGTCCTTGCCCTCAACGGAATTGCCAAGGTATTCATGCGCCACGATGGGGTTGCGGCCGTCCACAATGCGGGAATAATCGCGGCGCTTATAGAACATCCCCATTTCCACGCCGAGGTTGACAGCGTAGTACATATTGCGGTTGAGCGCGCCCTCATCCGGGCTGACCACCATCAGATGGTCACGGTCGGCGTGCATCTGCGGAATGGAGCGGTACATGGCCTTCAGAGCCTGGTAGGCGGGGATAAGGTTATCAAAGCCCATCAGCGGCACGGCATTGCACACACGCGGGTCGTGGGCATCAAAGGCGACGATATTATCCACGCCCATGGCCTGCAGCTCCTGCAGCGCAACGGCGCAGTCCAGGCTTTCACGGTAGCTGCGGCGGTGCTGACGGCCGCCATAGAGGATCGGCATGATCACATTGATGCGGGCGGCCTTGCCGCTGGTGGCCTGGATAATGCGTTTGAGATCCTGATAGTGATCATCCGGGGACATGGCATTTTCAAAGCCGTACATCTTGTACTTGCAGTTGTAATTGCCAACATCCACCAGGATATACAGGTCGTCGCCGCGTACAGAGGATTTAATCAGGCCCTTACCGTCGCCGGAGGAAAACCGCGGGCAATCGACCTCAATGCGGAAGCTTTCTTCCTCGCGGCCGCACCGGCGTGCCCACCGGAGCAGGTGCCCCTCAATCTTGTCTCCCAGCTCCTGGGTGCCGTTCATCGTAATGAGCCGCAGGGGGGCGGTGCTGGCGTCCTGGGCAAAGACATTTTCGCTGCTGATCGTTTCCATGCTCTTTATCCTCTCCGTTACATATGATACGCCGAAGCGCTTTTGCCCCTCTATTGTACCATAAAAGAAAGCGCTTTTCTACTGTCACTTAGCCTTTTTACGACAAATTTTTGCTGATTTTTCGCCCGGAATACTGGAAAGATTGCACAACCGGCAAAAATGCGTTTGCCGGTTGTTCTGTGGGCAGAAATGTGGTAAAATAACGGAGTATGAAATGGGGGGAGCCAAATGGAGCTGCATGAGATCACGGAGCAGGCGCCGGAGCGGGCGCTGCTGGTGAGTGTGGATACCGGCGAATTTGACGCGGCGGTATCGCTGGCTGAGCTGGCTGAACTGGCGGCCACGGCCGGCGCCGAGGTGGCGGGCACCGCCACGCAGAAAAAGGAGGCGCCGGACAAGGCCACCTGC
This sequence comes from Ruminococcaceae bacterium UBA6353, assembly GCA_002437905.1. GTDB lineage: Bacteria > Bacillota > Clostridia > Oscillospirales > Acutalibacteraceae > UBA5905. Next base: position 124,579 of record DJRT01000014.1, read on the forward strand.
CTTGGCAGCGGCCGGGCGCAGGAGATTGCGCTGCAGTGTGCGGCGGAGGACATCGACCTGGTGATCGTGGACCGGGAGCTGACCCCCACCCAGCAGCGCAATCTGGAGGAGATCATTCCCTGCCGGGTGATCGACCGCACCACGCTGATCCTGGATATTTTTGCCGGCCGGGCGCGCTCGGCCGAGGGGCGACTGCAGGTGGAGCTGGCGCAGCTGCAATACCGGCTGCCGCGGCTTGGCGGACAGGGTGCAGCGCTGTCGCGGCTTGGCGGCGGCATTGGCACCCGCGGCCCGGGCGAAAGCAAGCTGGAAAGCGACCGGCGGCATATCCGCCGCCGCATTGCCGCGCTGCGGGAGCAGCTGGAAAAGGTGGACAGCCAGCGCCTGCTGCGCCGGCAGCGCCGGCGCAAGGACGGCATTCCTACCGTGGCGCTGGTGGGCTACACCAATGCCGGCAAGTCCACGCTGCTGAATTACCTGACCGATGCCGGTGTGCTGGCGGAGGATAAGCTGTTTGCCACGCTGGACCCAACGGCGCGGGCGCTGCGCCTGCCGGATGGCCGGCAGGTGCTGCTGGTGGATACCGTCGGCTTTGTGCGGCGGCTGCCGCACCAGCTGGTGCAGGCATTCCGCTCAACGCTGGAGGAGGCGGTGGAGGCGGATGTGCTGCTGAATATTTGCGATGCCTCCAGCCCCTATGCGCAGGAGCACCTGCAGGTGACCGGCGCGTTGCTGGAGGAGCTTGGCTGCGGGGATATCCCGGTGCTGCAGGTGATGAACAAGTGTGATCTGGTGCCGGAGGCGGCACCGGAATACCGCTGCCTGTGCATCAGTGCCCGCACCGGCGAGGGAGTGCCGGCACTGCTGGAGGCGGTGGCGGAGGCTCTGCCGCCGGACAGGCGGCGGGTAACGCTGCTGCTGCCCTTCTCCAAAGGAGCGCTGGCCGAGGCCTGCCGCCGCGAGGGGCAGGTGGAGGCGGAGGAATATGTGCCGCAGGGGCTGCGGATGACGGTAACCCTCGGCGCCCGGCTGCTGGCCGAAACAGCCGAATATATCACGGAAGAGTAAAAACCGCTGTCCGGGCACGATAAAGTGTGCCCGGACAGCGGTTTTTTGACGGAGCATCGGCGATCAGCCGGCTGCGGCAAGCAGCTGCAGCAGCGGCTGCAGGGTGGCAGCCGTGGCGGTAAAGTCGGCATAGCCGGCTATGCCGGTCGGGGCCCGCACGGTACCATCCTCGCTGATGTAGTAGGTATAGCTGAGATCGGTGCCGTTTGCTGCGCAGTAATGCAGGGCATAGAGGAATGCCGGTGTGCCGGCATCGCTGTAGGCGCTGTAGGGGGTCAGCTCCAGACGGCTGCAGGCGGCGTACAGTGCCTCCACAGCGGCCGCCTCCTGCACGGTGGCGGATGCCCCCGTGCGGCAATCGACCACCAGCAGCGTGGCGGCAGCGACCGGTACGGGCGCCGGTTCGGCCGGCGCCGCTGCTGCAGCCGCTTCCAGCGGTTGCAGCAGCGCCAGCAATGCGGTCAGGTCGGCTGCGTAGATCGCGTCCTCATCTTCCGCATCCTCCGGTACGCGGATGTGCCCGTCGTCCAAAATGGCATAGTGATATCCCAGCTGCCGATTATCGGTGCTGCAATAGAGAATGTCGTACAGCTCCCCGAGCTGCCCGGGGTCTTTCTCCCGGCCGGTCAGTTCCAGCGCCTGATAGGCTGTCTGCAGGGCGCGGACACTGTCGGTCTCCCTGACCCAGAAGGTGCTTCCGGTGCGCTTGTTTATGATGTACAGCGCGGCAGTGTTTGCCGGCTCAGCGGCCGGCTTTTGGCCGCAGCAGGCCGTTGGTACGATGCACAGCAGCAGGGCGATCAGGCCGGCTGTCAGCCGATGGCGGATGGACATAGCAAGCGCCTCCTTGATTTCCTTTTTGGATGGATTCCATCCATAGTATACCAGTTTTTCCTGTTATAGTCAATTCTGCGTGCCGATCCTTCACGCAAAAGCCGCCCGCACGGTTGTTGTAAACCGTGCGGGCGGCTTTGTGCAATGCTCAATGGGCAAATTGGCTATTGTACAGGGTGGCGTAGAAGCCGCCCTGCTGCAGAAGCTCCTCATGCCGCCCCTGCTCCACAATGTGGCCGTCCCGCATGACCAGTATGCGGTCGGCGGTGCGGATGGTGGAGAGACGGTGCGCCACAATGAACGAGGTGCGTCCCTGCATCAGGCGGTCAAAGGCGGATTGGATCTTCAGCTCGGTGCGGGCGTCGATGGAGGAGGTGGCCTCATCCAAAATCAGCATGGAGGGCTTTGCCAGCATCACGCGGGCAATGCACAGCAGCTGCCGCTGGCCGGCGGAAAGATTGCCGCTGGCCTCGGATATTGGCGTATCATACCCCTGCGGCAGCCGGCGGATGAAGCTGTGGGCGTGCGCGGCCTTGGCGGCGGCAATCATCTCCTCCTCGGTGGCAGCGGGGTTGCCGAATAGCAGGTTTTCCCGCACGGTGCCGGTTTTCAGCCAGGTTTCCTGCAGCACCATGCCGTAGGCGGCGCGCAGGCTGTGGCGGGAGACCGTGCGGATATCTTCGCCCTCCACCAGAATAGCACCCTCATTCACATCGTAAAAACGCATCAGCAGGTTGATCAGGGTGGTTTTGCCACAGCCGGTGGGGCCGACGATGGCGATGCGCTGGCCGGGCTGCACATGCAAATTCAGCCCCTCGATCAGCGGCCGCTCCGGTGTGTAGGCGAACGCCACCTCCTGCAGGTCGATGTGCCCCTCCACCGGCTGCGGCAGCGCCGCCACCGGGTCGGGCGACTGCGCCGGTGCTTCGATCAGCTCAAAGAACCGGGCGGCGCAGGCCAGGGCGTTTTGCAGCTCGGTCACCACGCCGGAGATTTCATTGAAGGGCTTGGCATACTGTCCGGCGTAGCTGAGGAAGCAGGTCAGCCCGCCTACCGTCAGTCCGCCGCTGATGGCGGCCAGCGCACCGGCCAGGCCGACACCGGCATAGATCAGGCTATTGATGAAGCGGGTGGTGGGATTGACCAGCGAGGAGAAGAAGGCAGCCTGCAGTGAGCAGCGCTGCAGCCGGCCATTTACCTCGTCAAAGCGGCGCTGGCTTTCTGCCCCGTAGCCGAAGGCCTGCACCGTCTTCTGCTGCTGGATCATCTCGTCGATCAGGGCGGTCTGCTCACCGCGGGTGACCGATTGCTCCCGGAACATGGCAAAGGAGCGCCGTGCGATAAACGAAGCGATCAGCAGGGAGAGGGGGGTAAGCACCACCACCACCAGCGCAATGGGTGGGTGGATGGCCACCATGAACAGCAGGGTGCCGAGGATGGTAACGACGCCGGTGAACAGCTGGGTGAACCCCATCAGCAGTCCATCGGCAAACTGATCCACATCGGCGATCACCCGGCTGACGGTCTCGCCCACCGGGTGGGTATCCAGATAGGCCAGCGGGAGCTGCTGGATATGGTGGAACGCCTCGCGCCGCATATCCCGGATCACGCGGTAGGTGATGGCGTTGTTTACGGTGTTCATCACCCACTGCAGCAGTGCGGTCAGCGCCGCCAGAACGCCGCAGCGGATCAGCAGCGGCAGAATCAGCGTGAAATCGACCCGGCCGGCGCCGATCATGGCGTCAATCGCCCGGCCGAGCAGAATGGGGATATACAGGCTCAGCGCCACCGTAACGGCGGCCAGCAGGATGGAAAGCAGCAGCAGCACGCGGCAGCGGCGGATATACCGCCACACCTGCAGCAGGGTGGCGCGCTTTTGCTGGCGGCTTTGTGCGGATTTAGCCATGGGTGGACACCTCCTCCGGCATCTGGGATGCGCAGATCTCGCGGTAGACGGGGCAGCTTTCCAGTAGTGCCTCATGGGTGCCGAGGCCGACCAGCGCCCCGTCCTCCAGCACGGCAATGCGGTCGGCGTGGCGTACCGAGGCCATGCGCTGGGAAATCAGCAGCACTGTCGGGCGCTGGGGCAGCTGCCGCAGCGCCTGCCGCAGGCCGGCCTCGGTGGCGTAATCCAGCGCCGCGGCGCTGTCGTCTAAAATCAGGATATCCGGCCGGCGCACCAGTGCCCGTGCAATGGTCAGCCGCTGGCGCTGGCCGCCGGAAAGGTTGCGTCCGCCCTGCTCCAGGCGGAAATCAAGCCCGCCGGGCTTATCCTCCACCACGGCTTTGGCCTGTGCGGTCTCCAGCGCCTGCCACAGCACCTCATCCGGGGCGGTCAGATCGCCCCAGCGCAGGTTATCGCGGATGCTGCCGGCAAACAGCACCGCCTGCTGCGGTACCACGCCGATGCGCTGCCGCAGTACGGTGGCCGGCAGGGTTTGCACATCGGCGCCGTCCACCAGCACCTGTCCCTCGCTGGCGTCATAGAAGCGGGGAACCAGGTTGACCAGCGAGGTTTTGCCGGCGCTGGTGCCGCCGATGATGCCGAGCGTTTCACCGGGCATCACGGCCAGCGAGATATGCTCCAGCGCCGGGGCACTGTCCGTGTGGTAGCGCAGGGTCACATCGCGGAATTCCACCCGCGGGGTGCCGGGCGCGGCGGCCGGCCGCTCTCCGCCGGCCGCATCGGCGGCCGGGGGCAGTTCCAGCACCGACTGGATGCGGTTGCCGCAGGCCACCGAGCGGGTGACATTGATAATGAGATTAGCCAGCTTGATCAGCTCTACCAGAATTTGCGACATGTAATTGTACAGTGCCACCACCGTGCCCTGCGTCAGCAGGCCTGCCTCCACCCGGATGGCGCCTGTCCACAGCAGCACCAGAATGGCGCCGTTGATGAGCACATAGGTCAATGGGTTGAGCAGTGCACTGATGCGGCCAACAAAATTCTGTGCCGCAGTCAGCGCATCATTGTCCCGGTCAAAGGCGGCGGTCTCGTCTGCCTCCTTGCGGAAGGCGCGGATCACCCGCACGCCGGTCAGGTTTTCCCGCGTGTGTTCCAGCACGGCGTCCAGCCGACCCTGCACCTTTTTATACAGTGGGATGCAGGGCAGCATGATGCCGAAGACCACCACGCTGAGCACCGGGATGATGACGGCAAACACCAGCGCCGAACGCACATCCAGTGTGAAGGCCATCACCATGGCGCCAAACACCACAAAGGGGGAGCGCAGCAGCAGCCGCAGCACCAGGTTGGTGCCGCTCTGTACCTGGTTCATATCGCTGGTCATGCGGGTAACGAGGGTGGCGGTGTTGACCTCATCCAGTGTGGAATAGGACAGGCGCTGGATGTGGGAAAACAGCACCTGCCGCAGCCGGGTGACGAACCCGGTGGCCGCCTTGGCGGCAAAATACTGGGCGGTGACGGCAAACACCAGCCCGGCCAGGCCAAGCCCGGCCAGCAGCAGGCAGCGCTGCAGGATATAGGGCTTATCCCCGGCGGCGATGCCGTGGTCGATCACAGCGGCCATCACCAGCGGCACCAGCAGCTCCAGCGTGGCCTCCAGCAGCTTGAACAGCGGGCCGAGGATACATTCCTTGGTATACGGCCGCAGATAGCGCAACAGTTTCTTCAATCGTGTCCGCTCCTTCTTCATGCCCATAGGGCGTGGAAATTATGGGCTTGCAATTTCAGCTTTTCCAGTATATCATAAATGCAGCAATACGAAAAGTATTTGTTGCGTATGCAAAATATACGAAAAAGATATGGGAGAGATGCCAGGATGGAACTTCGTCGGCTGCGCTATTTCGTCACGGTGGCGGATGAGGGGAGCATTTCGGCGGCGGCGCGCAAGCTGTATATGTCGCAGCCGCCGCTGAGCGCCCAGCTGCGCCTGCTGGAGCAGGAGGTGGGCTGTCCGCTGCTGGAGCGCGGGGCGCGCAGCGTGCGGCTGACTGCCGCCGGGCAGGTGCTGTATGAGCGGGCGCGGGAGCTGCTGGAGCTGGAGCAGAGCGCCCGGCAGGAGGTACAGGCCTGCGGTGTGCCGGCAGAGGGCACCGTGCGGCTGGGGGTGGTTTCCTCGGTGGCCAGCACCCGGCTGCCGGGGTGGCTGGCGGGCTTTGCTGCTGCACACCCGCTGGTGCGTCTGCAGCTGGTGGAGCGGGATACCTTCGGCCTGCTGGAGCTGCTGCGGGCGGGGCGGCTGCAGGCGGCCATCGTGCGTACCCCCTGCCCGGATGAAGGGCTGGCGCGTGTGCCGCTGGCACAGGAGACGCTGGTGGCCGCCGCCCGGGCGCTGCCAGAGGGGGAGCTGACGCCGGCGGTGCTGGCCGCGCAGCCGCTGATCCTCTACCGCCGGTGGGAGGAGCTGCTGCGGGCGCGGTTTGAGCGGGCAGGCACGCCATTTCTGCCCCGGTGCGTGTGCGATGATGCCCGCACGGCAGTGCAGCTGGCGGCTGCCGGCATCGGTACGGCGATCGTGCCGGCCTCGGCGGCTGCGGGCAGCGGCCTTGCAGTGCGGCCAGTGGAGGAGCCGCTGCACTCCGGCATCCAGCTGGTGTACCGCCCGGACAGCCGCCTGCCGGACTGCACCCGGAAGCTGGTGGACTGGCTGCGGGAAAAATAATCCCCGGCGGCACGGAAGAATTCCGCGCCGCCGGGGGAGGGGATTAAAGATCGGCTCGCTTCCAAATATAGCCGATTATTACATCGTAGGAGTTCCTATAAACTTCTTTGAGAAGCGCTGCCGCAGTGTCGGGCTGACTAAAGGAACAATCTTTTCCCCAAAGGGTAATACCATCGTATGTAATACCTTCAATCTTTTTGCAGTATCTGTTCCAAAGCAAATGACTCTCAAAATAGGCCTCTACAAGCCCACTGTCTTTAAATGCACACATTCCTATTTCTGTGACGCTATTTGGAATTGTAATACTTTGCAATGCTGTGCACCTGTGAAAAGCATACTGCCCTATAGTTACAACGCTTCTTGACATACCGACTTCTGACAAGTTGTTGCAACCCTCAAATGCGCTTGCACCTATAGTGACTAATGTGTCTGGAAGTGTGATGGAAGCCAGAGAGGTACACCGTGCAAATGTAGTGCTTTCTATTGTCTGCAAGCTGGAGGATAGCCGGACATCCATCAGTGCAGAGCAGCCACTAAAGGCCGCATTCCCCAAAAAGGTAACGGAGTTTGGAATAACAATCGCTTTCAGGGAAGTACAAGAATCAAATGCGGAGGTGCCGATTGAGGTAACATAATCGGGGATGTTTATGCTTTCCAAAGCAGTGCATTTATAAAATGCGGAGGTGCCGATTGAGGTGATAGTGCTGGGAAGTGTGATATGTTTAAGATATGAACAGTCCTCAAATCCTTTGTCAGCGATAGCAGTTACTTGCATTCCGTAAAAACTTGACGGAATAGCTAAATCCTCTACCAGGGTTTTATAATTAGCATTGATTGAGACTTCTAATGTGCCGTTTTCCAGCCTTTGAAATGTCAAGCAACTGGTATCAGCGGTTGTCGGTAATTGCAATTCTTCAGTTGTGCCGTCGGTGTAGGTCACGATCAGCTTGCCGTCCACAATCTCCGTCTTTTGGATGCCCCGGCCGGTGTCGCCCTTCAGCGAGGCGAGCCACTCGGTGAGGGTGCCGGTATAGTCCGGATAGGCGGCTTTATACAGCTCATAGGCGGATTTTCCATCCACGCCGGCACTGCCCTGTGCGCCTTTTTCACCCTGTGCGCCGGCGGCGCCAGTGTCCCCCTTATCCCCCTTTTCGCCTTTCACATAGCCGATGAGGGTAGGGGCTGTGCTGTCGGAATAGGTCACATACAGGTTGCCGTCGGCCAGCGATACCGTGGTGATGCCCCGGCCGTCGGCACCAGCCGCTCCGGTGGCTCCCTGTTCACCCTTTTCACCCTGTGCACCGCGGATGGGGTCTGTCGGCACCGAGCTGGTGCCGTCTGTGTAATGGAACACCAGCCGGAAATCGTTGGTCAGCGTAACGGAGAGGATCCCCCGTCCGTCTGCGCCGGCGTCGCCTTTTTCCCCCTGTGCACCGGTATCGCCCTTGTCGCCTTTCTCTCCCTGGGCTCCGGCGGCACCCAGCAGGGATTGCTCCAGCTGGATGATGTTGCCGTCAGAGAGGGTGATGACCAGCCTATAGTTGTTATCCAGCGCCGCGCCGATCACACTAACGCCTTTTTCACCCTGGATACCCTGCGCGCCGGTGTCACCTTTGTCGCCCTTTTCACCCTGGATGCCCTGTACACCGGTGTCGCCCTTCTCACCCTTTTCGCCTTGGATGCCCTGCGCACCGGTGTCGCCTTTGTCGCC